>JBBRAX010000046.1:0-60823 GCA_038206395.1 Myxococcales bacterium
CCGTTCACGATCGCCGACGCCACCAGCCTGACCGAGGCCGGGTACGTCGGAGAGGACGTCGAGAACATCATCCAGAACCTGCTCCACAACGCCGACTACGACGTCGAGAAGGCGGGCCGGGGCATCGTCTACATCGACGAGATCGACAAGATCGCGCGCAAGGGCGACTCGCCTTCCGTCACCCGTGACGTCGGCGGCGAAGGCGTGCAGCAGGCGCTGCTGAAGATCGTCGAAGGCACCCGCGCCAACGTCACTCCGCGCGGCGGCAAGAAGTACAACCAGCAGGAATACATTCAGGTCGATACGACCAACATCCTCTTCATCTGCGGCGGTGCCTTTCACGGCATCGACGGCGTCATCAAGCGCCGCGTCGGTGAGAAGGGCCTGGGCTTCGGCGCCAAGCTCGCGCAGCGGGAAGATCGCAGCGTCGGTGAGCTCTTGAAGCTGGTCGAGCCCGAAGACTTGATGAAGTTCGGCATGATTCCCGAGTTCATCGGCCGGCTGCCCGTCATCGCCACGCTCAACGACCTGAGCGAAGACGATCTGGTGACCATCCTCAGCATCCCGAAGAACGCGCTGGTGAAGCAGTACCAGAAGATGTTCGAGATGGAGAAAGTGAAGCTGACCTTCAGCAAGGAATCGCTGAGGGCGATCGCGAAAGAGGCGATGCGGCGTCACTCGGGCGCGCGCGGCCTTCGGGCCATCATGGAAGATGCGATGTTGGACATCATGTACGACGTGCCCTACCGCGAAGGGATCAAGGAGTGCCGGATCTCAGACGGCGTGATCATGCGGCGCGAGCCGCCTGCGCTGGTCTTCGAGAAAGAGAAGAAAACGGCGTGAGACCCCTGTGGTTCGCGGTGGGCGCCTGCGTCGCGCTCGCCGCCTGCAAGAAGCCGCCGGAGCCCGTGTGTCCGCCTGTCGCCGAGTGCAAGCCGGCCCCGGATGCGTCGACGGCGGAAGTGGCGGTGGCGCCGATCGCTCCGAAGCCTGCGGTGCGGCCCGAGCCGACGGTCTCTGAGCCCCACGTTCAGCCCCTGTCGGTCTGTGATGCGAAGGGCCGGCTGCCGCTGGAGGCCGCGCGCGAGTACGCCGACGACCTGCAGTTCGAGCAGGCCCTGTCGTGCGCCGCGCAGGCGAGCGCGCTCTTTCCCAACGACGTGCTCGCGCACACCGAACGCGCCAATGCGCTGGCCGCCCTCGGACGGGACGACGAAGCCCGGCAAGGGTACGCCCGCGCGCTCGCGCTGGATCCTGATTCGCTGGACGCGCTGCTGGGGGCGGCCCACTTCTACGCCGTGAAGCTGGCCTCGAGCCGCGAGAACGACGAGCTCGGCTCGCTGTATGCCGAACGCGGCCTCGAGGTCGCGCGGGCGGCCAATGACATCGAGACGGCGGTGCAGTTCGGCCGGCTGTCGGCGATGGCCTTCAACGATCTCGGCCAGGCCTCCGACGCGCTCGATCGCGCCGACTGGGTGATGAAGAAGCGCCCGAAGGATCCCGAGGCCGGCTACGAGCGCGCCGTTGCGTTGTTCGAGCTCTGCCGGTTCGGCGAAGCGAAGTCCGCCTTCACCGCGCAGCTCGATGACCCCGATCGCAAAGCGCACGCGCACCACCACCTGGGGCTGCTGCTCGAGCGCGAAGGCAAGCAGGCCGAGGCCGAGGCCCACTTCCAGCAAGCGCAGGCCGCGGCGCCGGAAGACTTCCCCGCGCCCGTTTTGCTGACCGCCGAAGAGTTTCAGGGCGAGCTCAAGAAGGCGTTGGCCGGGCTGCCCGCCGACATGCGCAAGGATCTCACCGGTGTCCCTGTCGAAGCCGAAGACCTGCCGAAGGCGGAAGACCTCACCTCGGGCGCGCCGCCGCTGTCGCCCACGATTCTCGGGCTGTTTCGCGGGCCGCCGCTGGACGAGCCGTGTGACGAGCCGGAAGTGGTGAAGGGCAAGGCGATGCCGTGCCGTTCGGTGGTCGTCTACCGGAAGAACCTGGCGCGGGCGGTGAAGTCGAAGGTCGAGCTGATCGAGCAGATTCGCGTCACCCTGCTGCACGAGGTCGGGCACCTGCGGGGCGAAGACGACTTCGAGCTGGCCGCACGCGGGCTCGAGTAGGCACGGCGAATGGGCGAATTCCTCGGGCGGTATGAGCTGCTGAACAAGATCGCCGCCGGCGGCATGGGCGAGGTGTTTCTCGCGCGCCAGCAGGGCCCCGTCGGTTTCGAGAAGTTCCTGGTGATCAAGACGCTGCTTCCGCACCTGACGGAAGACCAGGACTTCGTGAACATGTTCTTCGACGAGGCGCGCATCGCCGCGATGCTGAGCCACCCGAACATCGTTCAGATCTACGACCTCGGCGAGGCGCAGGGCCGGTACTACATCGCGATGGAGTACGTGCACGGCGAGACGCTGCGCGCGACCGAACGGGCCGCCGAGTCGGTGCGGGGCGGCATCACGCTGGGCCTCAAGTGCCGGATCATCGCCGGGGCCGCCCTGGCCCTCGACTGCGCCCACGATGCGCGGAACTCGGCGGGTCAGCCGTTGGATTTGATTCACCGGGACGTCAGCCCGCACAACATCATGATCGCGTTCTCGGGCGTGGTGAAGCTCCTCGACTTCGGGATCGCGAAGGCGAACAACAAGCTCGCGCGCACCGCCACCGGCGTCATCAAGGGCAAGTACGCGTACATGTCGCCCGAGCAGGCGTACGGCCAGACGCTGGATCGCCGCAGCGACGTCTTCGCGCTGGGTACCGTCTTCCACGAGCTGCTCACTGGGCAGCGGCTGTTCAAGCGCGAGGCCGACATGGACACGTTGCGCGCCGTCGCCGAAGGGTCGGTGCAGCCGCCCAGCGAGCTGGTGAAGGGAATTCCGAAGGCGCTTGATTTGATCGTGATGAAGGCGTTGTCGAAGAATCGGGAAGATCGCTACGAGACGTGCGGCCAGTTTCAGGCGGATCTCGAAGGCGTGATTGCCCGCCAGCGGCTGCCCGCCACCGCGTCGCACCTCGCCGCGTTCATGAAGGGCCTGTTCCCCGAACAGTCGGCGCCCGATGCGATGCTGCGCCTGAGCCAGGAAGCCTCGGAAAACGAGAGCACGCCGCAGGTCAGCAACAGCTTCCTGTCGCCCGCCGCAGGGCCCGCGGTGGCCGTGCCGCGCAACAAGGGCGAAGCGACCCTCGATCCCGATCAGCTGATCGCGCGCATCGCGGGCTGCGCGGAGACAGATCAGATCTACGGCACTTTCTTGAATGCCGTCGAAGGCGCGGTGCTCAAGAAGGCCGGCGCGGTGGCGAAGGCGCAGGCGCGCAAGGCCACCGAAGATCCGAAGGAGTGGGTCGACTCGCTGAAGTACCCGACGCGCGACTTTCTGCGGCTGCTGTGGCGCGGGGTCGAGATTCTCGCGCCGCGGTGTGGAGGCCTCGACCCGGCCTTTGCGCTGATTGGCGACGAGGCGTTCTTGACGATGCTGAACTCGCCGCTGGCGGCCCCCCTGCTGGCGCTGCCATCGCGGTCGAGGCCTTCGACCATCCTCAAGCCCCTCATTCAGCTGATCCAGCCCATGATTCAGCCGGGCGCGCGCATCGTCACGTCTTGCACCGAAGCCGGTGGGCAGGTGGTGTTCAAGGGCGAGGTGCTGCCGCTGCAGCTCTATTCCGCCATCTTCCGGTCGGCCTTCGCGCGCTTCGAGGGCGGTGCGATCGACATGGGCTGGGAAAAGACGATGCCTGAGCGCGTCGAGTTCAACCTTCAGTGGTGAACGGGTAGGACAGTGTCACCCTGCGGGCTCGCCTCCCGCACGATGGAGGCCGCCCCGGCTTCAGGTAGCCTTAAGAGGCGATTCCCCAACGCCCGATGAACGAACTGCTCGAAAGACTGCGGCGCGACGACCCTTCGGCGCTCGAAGAGCTCGGGCATGATCTGCTGCCCTTCGTGCAGGCCGCGGTGATAGCCAACGGCTTCGAGCTGCGCGAGCCGAGCGCCGTGCTGCAGGTGTTCCGCGAGGAAGTGGCGCTGGTGAAGCGCACCGCCGAAGCGGCGACCTTCGCGCGAGCCGTGCTGACGCAGGTGCGGGCGAAGCTGTCGTCGCTTCCCGTCTCGGCACCCGACACGTCACAGACAGAGGCGCTGGCCCGGGTTCGGAAGCTCGAGCCATTGCAGGTGAACGAGCGCGAGGTGGTGCTGACCCGCTTCGTCGAGCGCCTGCCGGCCGACCTCATCTGCCGCCAGTTCGGCCTCGAGACGCCGGCGCTCACCGACATTCTTTCGCGCGGCGCCGTGCTGCTGGGCGGGCCGAGCCCCGCCGGGCCTGACTGGTCGGCCGAGCCTTCGCTGCTCGACCCGAACGCGGCCCCGGCGCCGGTGTTCGTCGAGCTCGAGAACGTGCTCACCTGCCTCGCCATCGACGTCACCGCGCTCGAGCTCCAGCCGGTGATGGTGGCGGCGGTGCCAGTGCTGAAGCCGGGCTTCGAGCCGTCGGTGCCGCAAGAGCACTACCCGTCGCGGGTCGAGACGCAAGGGTTCGTCGACCTGCCGTCAGACGTTTCGAAGATCGAGCTGGCGCCGGCTGCTCCGCGGCCCAGCGCGCCGAAGCCAGGCCCGCGGCCCAGCGCGCCGAAGCCCCCGCGGCCCAGCTCGTCCGGGCTGAAGCGGCAGCAGCTGGACCCCGAGCACACCCCGTCGATGCCGACGCCGCTGCGCGCGCGGCCACTGCTCGAGCGCGACGACAACACCGAGCCGCAGGGGGGGCCGATCAGCTCGGCGCCCCAGCCGATCGAGGTGACAAACAGCGACGCCAAAGCACTGCCCGCGCCGCAGGTCGAGTCGACGGTCAGCGAAGGCAAAGCGCTGGTGCCGTGGAACGCGGTCGAGCAGACGGAAAGCTCGGGCCAGGCACTGGCGTTGCCCCCACCTCCGGTGGATTCAGACATCACCCAGAGCCGGGGAGTGCCGCTGAAGGCGGCGAACGTCTTCAACTCTTCGGCTGGCACCGATCAGACCTCGGTCGACCTCACTGCCGTCGCTGAGAAGTCGGCCCCGCGCACCACCCAGCGGGTGCCCGGCCGGTATTGGTTGGCAGCGGCAGGGCTGTGCGCGTTGCTCGGCACGAGCTTGTACGTGGGCATGGTGCGCACGACGCAGACGAAGATCGATCGGTCGTGGAAGCTGGTGCGCGTGGTCGCGGCGGCCACTGATCTTCCCGAGGGCACGAAGCTCACCCTCGAGATGCTGTCGACCCGCGCGGTGCCCGACTTCACCGTCACGGCGTCGGTGGTGAGTCCCGGGTCGATTGCGTACGCGATCGGCCAGAAGCTCGAGTTCCCAGTGCAGGCGGGCGACCCGCTGCTGTGGTCGCAGTTCGACCCGAGCAAGAAGAACAAGCGGTTCGACATCGTGAAGAGGGGTCGCGCCTACACGATTCCCGTCACCGAGCTGCGAAGCCTCGGCGGCAACCTCATTCCGAACGAAGAGATCGACCTGGTGCTGATGCTCGAGCTCGGCACGACGGGCTCGGGCGAGGTGTCGAAGCCCCGCGCGATCACCTTATTCGAGAAGATCCGGGTGTTGGCGGTGGGCGGGGTGACGACGCTGAACATCGGCCGCGTGCAGAAGCGCTTCACCGACCTGACGCTGCTGCTGGTGCCGGAAGAGATCGAGGTGGTGTCGCTGGCGCTGCGCTCGGGCGCCCTGACGGCGACGCTGCGGAATGGAAAGGATCCCGAGACGATCGTCCGCGGTGAGACGACCCTCGAGACGCTGCTCAGCGGCGAACGGCTGAAGCGGCTCGAGCAGAAGCGGAGCAGGCTGATCGAGGTCATCCGTCGCGAAAAGCAGCAGGAATCGAACAGGAAGAACTGACTACTTGATGCCGAGCTCTTTCTTGATCCGCTTCGTCAGCTCGAAGAATTCCTGTCGGCCGAACGCGACGTTCAGAATGTAGAAGTCCTTCTTGGTCAGGCCGACGCAGCCAAAACAGTAGGTGCAGTCAGACAGGTTGCGGCTGAGGGTGAGGTAGGCCGAGTTGGTGCAGTTCTCGCTCTGCACGCAGTACGCACAGGCGTGAAGCGACTTGCTGTCCACGCAGTGCGTCGAGTTGTTGCACAGCTGGCAACCTTCGCAGTGCGTGCACTGGTAGCAGCTGTCGCAGGTGTCGCAGAACATGCAGTTGGCACAGCGCTGACAGCCAGTGCAGGCGTAGCTGCCCGGGTTGCCGGGGTCGGAAGAGAAGCTCTGGGTGAGCTTGCTCAGCTCTTCGGTGAACCCGCGCCGATCGAGCCCGGCGACCAGCGCCCTTGCTTCCTTCGGCTCCACTGCTGCGCGGGGCTTCGTGTCCTTCGCCATGGGTCTGACTTTGTAGCCCACGCACGGAAGGCTCGCGAGAATTGCGGCGGGGCGCGCTAAGAGCAACGCGCCGTGATCGACCTGTCGCACCTCAACGCCCCGCAGCGCGAGGCCGTGAAGACCACCGAAGGGCCCCTGCTGGTGCTGGCCGGTGCGGGCTCGGGGAAGACGCGGGTGATTACCCACCGCATCGTCCATTTGCTCGAGAAGAAGGTGCTGCCGCGGGCGATCCTGGCGGTCACCTTCACCAACAAGTCAGCGCACGAGATGAAGGAACGCGTGCTGAAGATGGCGGGCCAGAAGGCGGCCGGGGTGACGCTGTCGACCTTTCACGCGTTCGGCGCCGAGGTGCTGCGCGAGAACCTGAACAAGCTGGGCTGGCCGAAGAAGTTCGCCATCGCCGACACGGGCGACCAGGTGGCGATCGTTCGCCGGGCGATGCGTGAGCGGAACGTCGACGACAAGGCCTTCGATGCGCGCAAGGTGCTGACGCTGATCAGCCGGGCGAAGAACTCGGGTATCGAGCCGCAGCCAAAGCCTGAAGGCCAGGGCGACGACTACGACCTCGTCGCCCACCTCGTGTACCCGCTGTACCAGCTGGCGTTGAAGGCGCAGGGCGCAGTCGACTTCGACGACCTGCTCGTCTTCCCCTCGATCATCTTCGACAAGTATCCCGAGGTGAAAGAGAAGTACGTGACGCGGTTCAAGTACCTGATGGTGGACGAGTACCAGGACACGAACCGCGCCCAGCTGCAGCTGCTGCGGCACCTCGCCGGCAAGAAGCACAACGTGTGCGTGGTGGGCGACGACGACCAGTGCATCTACAGCTGGCGGGGCGCCGAGGTGAAGAACATCCTCGAGTTCGAGACATACTTCCCGGGCGCGAAGACAGTGCGGCTCGAGCAGAACTATCGCAGCACGCCGATCATCCTCGACGCGGCGAACGCGGTGATCGAGAAGAACCCCGAGCGCCGCGCCAAGCGGATGTGGACGGAAGAGAAGGGCGGGCCGCTGGTGCAGGTGGTGGTCGCTCCGTCGGAAGAAGAGGAAGCGCGGTACGTCGCCCACGAGGTGAAGAAGGCGATGGCCGAAGGCTTGTCGGCCGACGAGATCGCGATTCTCTACCGCACCAACGGGCAGTCGCGGCCGATCGAGGAATCGCTGCGCGAGAAGCAGGTCTACTACGAGGTGGTCGGCGGTCAGGAGTTCTTCGACCGCCGCGAGATCAAGGACGTGATCGCCTACTTCAAGGTGATCGCGAACAAGCGCGACGAAGTGTCACTGCTGCGCATCGTGAATGTGCCTGCGCGCGGCATCGGTGACGTGACGCTCGAGCGGATCACGGCCCACGCGGTCGCGAACGAGCTGCCCCTGTGGGACACGCTGGCCGGGGCGGCCGAGGTGCCCGAGTTGCCGAAGGGCGCTCCGGAAAAGGTGGTCGAGTTCTGCGCGCTGATCGAGCGGTACCGGAAGCTGTTCGACAAGGGCAACCTGGCGCAGGTCACCCAGAAGCTGCTGGCCGAGATCGACTTCGACGGGAACACGCGCGGCAACACGACGTCGCTGGCGGCGGGCGATCGCAAGGTGAAGGCGGTGGGCCAGCTGCTGCAGTCGCTGGAGGCGTACGAAAAGCGCGAGTCACCGAAGGCGAGCCTGCTGACGTACCTGAACCGGCTGACGCTCGACACGCGCGAGGAAGAAGACGAGCACGGCGGGGCGAGCCGCGGCCGGGTGACGCTGATGACGCTGCACGGGGCGAAGGGCCTCGAGTGGCGGCTGGTGTTCCTGGTCGGGCTCGAAGAAGACCTGCTGCCGCACTCGGGCATGCAGGGCGAGCCGCCGAACCCCGAGGAAGAGAGGCGCCTTTGCTACGTGGGGATGACGCGCGCCAGAGAACGGCTGGTGATGACCCGCGCGTCTCAGCGGATCAAGCGGGGGCGCGAGGTGCCACGCACGCAGTCGCGCTTCCTCGACGATCTGCCCGAGAGCCTCTACGAGCTGACGGACCTGGCGGGGATTCCCGAAGGCCCCCCCGACGAGAAGGAACAGAACTTCTTCGCGAACCTCAAAGAGAAGCTGAAGGCGCGGCAGACGTGAGCTTCGCGCGGGGCCTGCAGGCGCTCTTCGCTGCGATGGGTGGAGACGCGTCGTGGCAGCGGGCGGAGCTCGCGCTGACGCTGCACATGATCGCCCACGTCGCGCCGCGGACATTTGCTGAGCACCAGCTGCGCGTTTCGCTTCCCGTGGTTCCAACCCACTTCGATGGGACCTTGAGCGACGAAGAAGCGATGGCCCGGCTGGACATGCTCTACCTGCGGGTCGTCCGCGGAGAAGCGGTGGAAGCGCCGAAGGGCCTCGCCGAAGCGGTGATGCGGGCCGAGGACCCGCTGTGGCGGTGGTTGATGGGGCAGCTGGCCGCGCGGCTGGGCGTGCAGACGGCGTCGGGGCTCGACCCGCGGTGGCCGTTCAGCGCGAATGCGCGGCTGCACCGGTACCACCTGACCCACGAGATCCTGATCGCGACCGAGTACCTGCGGCTGCCCGTCCCGGAACACCTGGGCCCGGTGCTCGAAGAGCTCGAGGGCGCGCTCCCAGAGCTTGAAGGTCAGTGGGATTTGCTGGGCGAATGCGTGATGTGTCTGGCGCGGGCCGGCCGGCCGGCCCCTGCGGCGGTAAAGGCGCTGAAAGAGGCGCAACTCCCCGACGGAAGCTGGGCGGAAGCGAAGTCGACGGCCCGGGAAGCGGCCCACTGTACGGCGGCTGTTTTGGTCGCTCTGGCGGGGGCGCTTGACTTGAAGCGTTCAGACCCATAAGGGGTTCGCCTTTTCCGCGCCTCACCGGGCGCCAGACGGAGTTTTCAGCAATGCCGCATAAGACGTACAGCGCCAAGGCGAAGGACATTGTTCGCGCCTGGCACCTGATCGATGTGTCGGAGCAGATTCTCGGCCGCGCCGCGAGCCAGATCGCGACCTTGCTCAAGGGCAAGCACAAGGCGATGTACACGCCTTCGATCGACACGGGCGATCACGTGATCGTGATCAACGCCGCGAAGGTCCGGGTCACCGGCAACAAGGCGACCGACAAGAAGTACTACCGGCATCCGAACGCCGGCTTCCCGGGCGCTCTGAAAGTGACCACGTTCGAGAAGCTGATCGTGCGTCATCCGGAAGACGTGATCACCAACGCGGTGAAGAAGATGCTGCCCCGCAATGCGCTGGGCCGGCAGATGATGACGAAGCTCAAGGTTTACGCGGACGACAAGCACCCGCACACGGCGCAGAAGCCCGTTGCGAAGAAGCTGCTCGCGAACAAGGCATAAGGGACCACATCACATGGCAACCAAGTCAGCCTCAGACGGTTTTTACGCCACCGGACGCCGCAAGGAGTCCACCGCCCGCGTTTGGATCAAGCCCGGCGCGGGAAAGATGATCATCAACGGCCGCCCGATGGAAGAGTACTTCGGGCGTGAGACGTCGAAGATGGTCATCAACCAACCCCTGCAGGTGCTCGAGCAGGCCGGCAAGATCGACATGACGGTGAACGTGCGTGGCGGTGGCCTCTCGGGCCAGGCCGGCGCGATTCGCCACGGTCTCTCGCGGGCGCTCTGCCGCCTGAACGCGGAGTTCCGCCCGGCCCTGAAGAAGGCCGGCTTCCTGACCCGCGATGCCCGCTCGGTCGAGCGCAAGAAGTACGGCCAGCCGGGTGCTCGCCGCCGCTTCCAGTTCAGCAAGCGCTAAAGGCGCATCGTCGGCAGCTTCGATTTTCGTTCGGGAGTCCACAGTCGATGTGGGCTCCCGTTCGCTTTTTGGAGACGATCTGTGGCGCTGCCCCATCCCCATTGGCTGGGTTGACTTCCTGCGGCGCGCAGAAAGTGCGCTGCACGAAGTTCGCCTTGCCGCTGGGGGGACCCGGCGTCCGATCGGGGCACGGACTTCTGAACTGTCGTACTAAGATTTCGCCACCATGGAGCTCAACGAAATTCTGCAGGTCGCGCTGCGCGGCGGCGCCTCGGACATCCATCTGAAGGCCGGCCTGCCCCCGATGTTCCGGGTCGACGGAAGCCTGGTGCCGTTGAAGGACGGCAAGCGGCTGCCTCCCGAAGAAGTCGCCCGGATGGCGTTCGGGATCATGAACGAGTTCCAGAAGGACAAGTTCAAGACGACCAACGAAGTGGACCTCGCGTACGGCGTCCCCGGCCTGGGCCGCTTCCGCGTGAACGTGTTTCAGCAGCGCGGCACCATCGGCGCCGTGCTTCGCGTGATTCCGTTCAAGGTCATGTCGATCAAAGAGCTGCTGCTGCCGGTGACCCTCGAGAAGATCTCGATGGAAGAACGCGGCCTGATTCTGGTCACGGGCACCACGGGCTCGGGCAAGTCGACGACGCTCGCCGCGATGATCGACCACATCAACGCCAACGACACGAACCACATCATGACGATCGAGGATCCAATCGAGTTCCTGATTCGCGACAAGCGCTCGATCGTGAACCAGCGCGAGGTCGGCGTCGACACGATGAGCTTCAGCCAGGCGCTGAAGAGCGCGCTGCGGCAGGACCCCGACGTGATCCTGGTCGGCGAAATGCGAGATCAGGAGACCATTGAAACCGCGCTCACTGCGGCCGAGACGGGCCACCTGGTGATGTCGACCCTTCACACCCTGGACGCCACTGAGACGATCAACCGCATCATCTCAGCGTTTCCTCCGCACCAGCAGAAGCAGGTTCGCTTGCAGCTGGGCGCCGTGCTGAAGGCGGTCGTCTCTCAGCGCCTGGTCCCGCGGGCCGACGGCAAGGGCCGCGTCGCCGCGGTCGAGATTCTCAAAGTGACGACCCGCGTGAAGGAGATGATCGAGGACAAGGACCGCACGAAGGAAATCCCCGACGCGATTTCGCAAGGCCACGTCACGTACGGAATGCAGACCTTCGACCAGTCGCTGATGTCGCTGGTGAAGAACAACCTGGTCACCTACCAGGAGGCGCTGCGCCAGACGACGAACCCAGACGACTTCGCGCTTCGCTTCCAGGGCATCAGCTCGACCTCGGACAGCAGCTGGGATGGGTTCGATCAAAAGCCCGGCGAAGAGCAGCCGGTGCCGGGGAGCGCGGCGTTTGCGCAGAGCGGCGCTCCGACGGGGCAGCAGGCGGCTCCGGTGGCGCAGCATCGGCCTTCGGCGCCTCCGGTGGCGGCGCCGCGTCCGGCTGCCGCGCCTGCAGCGTCGCCTGCAGCCCCGAAGGACGACGACTTCCAGATCGAACGTTTCTAGCCAGCACGACAGCTCAGAAGTCCGTGCCCCGACGTCGAGCCGCGCCAGTGCCAGGGCGAACGGAGCTCAACGCAGCCAATGGCGATGGGGCGGCGGCCCAGGGGCGAACGACCTTCTGCCCTGCCGAACTTAGTTCGCCAGCGGCGTGCCGCCCGCGTCCGTCTTGTCCGGATCTTCGGGCGGTTCGTCGTCGTCTTCCTCGTCGTCGTCCGCTGCTTCAGCAGCCCCCTCGTCTTCCTGCGGTGGCTGGCTCAGCGCCACCGCCATGGGCCGCAAGGCGTCGATCAACCGCTTGAGCCGCTGAAGCCCGATCAGCCCTTCGCGGGCAAGCAGCTGCATCAGCGCCTGCAGCGAGCTCACCGCGAGATCGAAGTCGGCGTCGGACGTCTGCCCGCGCAGCTGTTCGAGCGCGCCTTCGACGTGCTCGGGGCTGATCGGAACTGGGCCGTCGCTCCACGCGGTCGAGAAGAGGGCCTCGACGGTGGCGAGCAGCATCGGCCGTTTCGCGGCGGGCGCGTCGTGAATGAAAGACTCTTCGAGCTTCGAGACCTTCTCTTCGTCGAGCGCGGCGAGCTTCGGCAGGGTGCGAAAGGTCTCGGCGACGAGGTCGGTGTCGAAGGTATCGGCGTCGTCGTCGAAGGCGAACGCCTCTTCGAGCAAGACCAGCGAGAGGAACTGCTGCACGTCGTCTTCGGTGGCGCCGGCGTCCAGCAGCGCCCGGCGGGCCGCCTGGATGATGGGTGACAGGGTGGGATCTTGCTCGACCTGGGCCAGCGCGGCGAAGACCGCCAACGCCAATGCCGCCTGCTGATCGTCCATGTCTCCCGTTGGGGTCGCCTTCAGCGCCTTCTCGCGGCGGTCGGGATGCGCGGTGGCGGCGTTGACGAAGAGCCTTTCCACGTCGGACAGGGGCTCGCCCCTGGTGGACTTGTCGAGCGCGCTGCGCACGGACTTCGGGTCGAGGAAATGGGCGATGACCGGATGCATGCGAAGGGCGGGTAGCACAGCTTCAGTGCTATGGGCAGCAACCGTGCCGAAGAAACCGGTGAGCGCACTCGACGCCGCGGTCAAGCTGCTGAGCGGCCGCGACAAGAGCCGCGCGCAGCTCGAAGCGGCCCTGGTGCGCAAGGGCCACACCGCCGAAGACATTCGCGAGGCGATCGAGCGCTGTCTCTGCCTGCGCTACCTCGATGACGCTCGCGCCGCCCTCGACCTGGCGCGAAAGCTCTACGCGGAAGATCGATCGTCCCACGATGTCGCGCGCCGGCTCGAGGCCAGAGGGTTCGACCCTGCCGTGGCCGAGGCAATTCCCCACGACGATCTCGCCGCGGCGCAGCGGCTCTTGAAATCGCGCGGGCTCGACGGCGTAAAGGCAGCGCGGCTCCTGATGTCGCGCGGCTTCGACGAAGGGCTTCTGACATCGTTGGTTGATGTGACAGAGGGTGGCGAATAGGGTGCGCGCCGACATGAGCAGGAACCTCAAGACCGCTTCTCGACTCGCGTGTGCCGCCGCGGTGCTGACCCTCTCGGGCTGCGCGTCGTTGACCAAGTTCTTCAGCAGCGACGACAACCCGAACGTCACGTACGCCGACGACGCCGAAGCGAACATCGTCAAAGGCAACGAGGCGCTGGAGTCGAAGAACTTCGCCGAAGCGCAGAAGTACTTCGACTACGTGAAGAGCAAGTACCCGTACCTCGAGGCGGCCAAGGTCGCCGAGATGCGGCTGGCCGACACCGACTTCGCGCGCGACCAGTTCCTCGGGGCCCGCGACCGGTACCTGACCTTCATCAAGATTCACCCGACCCACCCGCAGGTCGACTACGCGGCGTTTCGCGCGGCGCTCAGCTACTACCGCGACATTCCGTCTGACTTCTTCCTGCTGCCGCCGTCGGCCGAGAAGGATCAGGTAAACCTTCGGTTGGCGCTGACGTCGATGAAGGACTTCATTCGCACGTACCCCGACTCGCCGCACCAGGCCGAGGCGAAGACGGTGCTCGACGACGTGAAGAAGCGCCTCGCCGAGCACGAGTGGTACGCGGCCGGGTTCTACGCCAAGCGCGACAAGTGGCCCGCAGTCGTGAACCGCCTGCAGATCATCGCTCGCGACTTTCCCGGCATCGGCCTGGACGACAAGGTGCAGTTCGGCCTCTACGACGCGTTCATGGAAATGAAGGACGAGCCGAAGGCGAAGGAAGCGCTTCGCACGCTCGTGCGCATGAACCCGGACACCGACGGCGCGCGAAAGGCCGCCAGGATGCTCGGCCCGCAGGGCTAGGCGGTTCCCGTTGCGCGAGCTGCAGAAGGCAGGCGGGCTGGCCATCGCCGTCGCGATCTTCGCGGGCCTGGTCTGGGTCTGGGCTCCCAGGCTGCTCGGCAAAGCGGCGGGGCCCGACACCGAGCTCATCACCTACCTGAAGGTGCTGGAGCGCGACGGCATGGAGCTGCCGGTGCTCGGCGGCACCCTGGAAAGCACGAAGGTCCACTTCCAGCGGCTGACGGTCACCGTCGATGCCTCTGGCCGGCGGGCCGTGGTGCTCGGCACCCTCGATTTCACCGGCAAGCTGGGGATGACGGAAGTCAGCTCGCTGGGCGTGGAAAAGATTGCCTTCGTGCTGCAGGGGGTCGATTGGAAGCCGGAAGGCACGGTCGCTCCGCGGCTGGTGGCGGTGGTGACGGCGCTTGAGGCGCGGCGGCGGGCGCTGGAGGCGGGGAACCGGGCGGCACTCGGGGCGCTGAGCCTTCAGGCGGACGCGGGCCTGGGCGACGAGGCCGAGCAGTGGCTGGCGCTGCTCGAGCGCAAGCTGAAGGTCGACGCCTGGTTCATTCGCCTGGAGCGCGACGAGGTTCAGGTCAGCGAGCAGTACCGGCTCGACGGCTTCGGTCGCGATCGCCCCTTCCGTTCAGCCGGGCCCCGCCGCCTGGATCTTCGCGCCGCCGGGGGCCAATTCTTCTTCCCGAATGGGTTCATGTAGGCTACGCCACGGCCCTTCGCGAGCGGGCAACTTGTGCGAGGCGGAAACCCCCAAATGGATGAGGCGCTCAAGCAGCTGTTGACCCTCGGGCGGGGGTACTTCGAGAAGAAACAGTACTCGCAAGCCGAGAAGTATCTGACGCAGGTCGTCGAGCAGAATCAGTCATTTGCCGACGTCTACAACATGCTCGGAATCGTCTACCACGACGCGGGTCAGTTCGCCCGGGCTCAGCGGGCGTTCGAAGCCGCGCTGCGCATCAACCCGGCGTACACGGACGCGGCGCTGAACCTGGCGGTCATCTACAACGACCTGGGCAAGTACCAGGAAGCGAAGCAGGTCTACCAGTCGGCGCTGACGCGCCAGCGGTCGAGCCCCAATCGCATCGACCCCTACGTGAAAGGCAAGATCGCCAACATGTATTCTGAGATTGCCGACGTGTTCTCGAGCAGCGGCATGCTGGACGAGGCGATCGGCGAGTACCGCCGCGCCCTGGGCCTGTGCCCGACGTTCGTCGACATCCGCCTGAAGCTGGCCGACGCCTGCCGCGACAAGGGTGACCATGCGGAATCGCTGGCGCAGTTCGATGAGATCCTGAAGATCAACCCGAACTATCTTCCCGGGCGCGTGCACTACGGAATCGCGCTCTATTCCGCCGGACGCCGCGAAGATGCGGTCAAATGCTGGGAAGACGTCCTCGAACGCAACCCAGGCAACCGCAGCGCTGAGATGTACCTGAACCTCGTGAAAGACAACGTGAAGGACAACACGAAGGTCGACCAACCGTGAACGTCGGGTTCGCTCTCAAGTTCATCTCGGGCAAGTACCAGGGCGGTGAGTTCCCCCTGCGCGCCGAGAAGCAGATCGTCATCGGCCGGTCGAGTGAGCTCGACATGGTGCTGGTGGAAGACATGGTCTCGCGCAAGCACGCGAAGATCACGCTCCAGGCCGGGAAGATCACGATCGAAGACCTCGGCAGCACCAACGGCACCTTCGTGAACGGCGAGAAGGTGAAGACGTCGCGCATCAAGGAAGGCGACCGCATCCTCATCGGCACCTCGATTCTGAAGCTGGTGCGCCAGGGCGCGAACGTGCCCGAGATGGACGACGCGGCGGTAAAGCAGAAGCTGGAAGAGGTCGCGATCATCCAGTCGGCGAAGCAGACCAAGACGGCGATGACCGGCAAGCTGGAAGAGGTGCCGCTGCCCGACCTGCTGCAGCTGTTCCATACGTCGAAGAAGAACGGCGTGCTCGCGGTGACGAATGAGCACACGGGCAACATCTATTTGAGGCAGGGCAAGGTCTATTACTGCTGCATCGACGACAACCACGAGCTGGGGCCGCAGAAGAGCTTCAACCGGATCATCACGTGGGAACAGGGCGACTTCGAGCTGCGCCCGCCGGATCCGCAAGAGTTCATGGTCGAACTCGACACGTCGACGGAAGCGCTGCTGATGGACGCGCTGCGCCAGCTCGACGAGATGAAGCGGATCCAGTCGCAGCTGCCGGCAATTACTTCGAGCCTGACGCTGACGATGCCGATGGCGGCGCCGCTGCGCGAGCTCACGCCCGACCAGCTCGACGTGCTGCAGCTGGTTCACAACTACGGCAGCTTCAACGGCGTGTTGGATCACTCGCCCCAGGACGACTTGAAGGTCGCCGAGGTGATGGTCGTGCTGATCAAGAAGGACTACGTCCGTGGCGGCTGACAGGGGCGGGAGCGTCAAGCTCACCTCGCTCTCGAACTGTGCTGGGTGCGCGGCCAAGCTGCGGCCCGACGTGCTCGCCGAGCTGCTGGCCGGGCTTCCCAACCTTCGCGCGAAGGACGCGCTGGTTGGCTACGACACCAGTGACGACGCTGCGGTGTACCGGCTTTCCCCGTCGATGGCGGTGGTCGAGACGGTCGACTTCTTTCCACCCGTGGTCGACGACCCTTACGCGTACGGGCAGATCGCCGCCGCGAATGCGATGAGCGACATCTGGGCGATGGGCGCGAAGGCGCTGTTTGCGCTGAACGTGGTCGCCTTCCCGAAAGATCTGCCGGTGAAGATCCTCAAAGAGATCCTGGCCGGTGGCGCGTCAAAGGCGCGTGAAGCGGGAATTCCCGTGCTCGGCGGCCACTCGATTCAGTCTCCTGAGCCGAAGTACGGCATGGCGGTGACGGGCCTCGTTCACCCGAAGAAGGTCTTACGGAACTCGGGCGGCAAGGTGGGCGACCGGCTGATTCTGACCAAGCCAATCGGCACGGGCATCGCGACCACGGCGCTGAAGCGCGGGCTCGCCTCGAGAGACCTGGTGAAGCGGGTGACCGCGCAGATGTCGCAGCTGAACAAGCGCGCGGGCGAGGTCTTCGTGTCGGGCAAGTTCAAGGTGAACGCGCTGACCGACGTGACGGGCTTCGGGCTGCTGGGCCACCTGCTCGAGATCGCGCGCGGCTCGCGGGTGCGGGCGCTGCTGTCGCTGGAACAGGTGCCGCTGCTGGAAGGCATTCCCCAGCTCGCGAAAGAAGGCGTGATTCCCGGCGGGACGAAGACGAACCTCGAGCACGTCGCGAAGTGGGTCGACTTCCCCGAAGGGCTTCCGGAAGACGTGCGGTACGTGCTGGCCGACGCGCAGACGAACGGCGGGCTGTTGGCGGCGGTGCCGGCGAAAGACGAGCACCGGGCGGTGGCCGCGCTGCTGAAGGCGGGCGTGTTTGCGGCGGTCATCGGTGAGCTGCGGCGCGGCAAGCCGGGGATCGACGTGGTTTGAGCCTCGTCTCGAACACCGAGGTCGCGTGTCCTTCGTGCGGGAAGAAGAGCCCGGTCGCGCTCGTGCGCAGCGTGAACACCCAGAAGGACCCTTCGCAGAAGGCGGCGCTGCTTCGCGGTGAGCTCAACCTGCTCGTCTGCAGCTGCGGGAAGAAGACCCCGCTGGCGGCCGACCTGCTGTTCCACGACCCGGTGGCGGCGTACTTCTGCCAGGTGTGCGTGGGCGACGCCGAGGCGATGACGAAGGTGAAGCTCGCCTTCCAGGAGTCGGGCGTCTCAGGAGACCGCCGCATCGTCCCCTCGATGAACGCGCTGATCGAAAAGGTGAAGCTCTTGGACGCGGGCCTGAAGGACTGGGCTGTCGAGATGGTGAAGATTCTTCTGCTGACGACGCTCGAGAACCCGTCGCTGAACGAGGTGCTGCTCTTCGACGGCCTCGATCGCGAGAAGGGCACGCTGTCGTGGGTCTTGTTCCGCGAGGCGCCGGGCGCTGCGCAGTTCCTGAGCAGCCCGCTGGCCGCGTACGACAAGGGGCTCGAGCAGTGGTCGGGCGCGGCGCCGTCGGCCGCGCAGGTCGAGATCGATCGGGTATGGGCGCTGTCGGCCCTGCGCCGGGTGATGCCCGCGCTCGCCTGATAGGCTTCGGCGCACCTTTGATGCGCCTGGTCTTCCTGCTGTCGTTCGTTGCGTTGCCTGCGCTGGCCGGCCCGCTGATCGTGGTCGACCCGGGGCATGGTGGCAGCCAGGAAGGCGCGCTGTCTCCAACGGGGCTCAAGGAAAAATCGGTGGCGCTGGAGCTGGCGGTGAAGGTGAAGGCCGCTCTGGAGAAGACGGTAAAGGCGAAGGTGCGGCTGACGCGCGAGAAGGACGCGCTGGTGCACCTGAACGAACGCGTGAAGTGGGCGAACGAGCAGAAGCCCGACGTCTTCGTCTCGATTCACGCCAACTCGATGCCGACGAAGAAGCTGCGGCTGAAGACGGAAGGCATCGAGACGTATTTCCTGTCGGCCGCGGCGTCGGGTGAAGACGCGAAGAAGGTGGCGGCCCGTGAGAACGCCGAGCTGCCGCAGGTCGCGAAGGGCCCAGGAGGCGACACGCTGTCCTTCATCCTCGCTGATCTGCAGCGCAGCGAGACCCACGCCGACTCGTCGCGGCTGGCGTACCTGGTGCACGAGAAGCTGATCGCCGCGAGCCAGGCCACCGACCGCGGGGTGCAGCAGGCGCCCTTCTTCGTGCTGATGGGGCTCGAAGCGCCGGCGGTGTTGATCGAAGTGGGCTTCATCTCGCACCCGGAAGAAGGGCAGCGCCTCGCCCAAACCGAGTACCAGCTGAAGCTCGCGCAGGCGATCGCCGACGGGGTGCAGGCCTTCCTCGTGCAGATCAACGCGCGCGACGGCAGGTAAAACGGGCTAAGCCCGGGCGCATGCGCTCATCCAACCGAGGGGCCGGCGAGCTCCGGCCGATCGTCCTCACCCCGAACGTCAACCGTCACGCCGAAGGCAGCTGCCAGGTCGAGTTCGGCCACACGAAGGTGCTCGTCACCTGCAGCGTGGAAGAGCGCGTGCCGCCGCACCTGATGGGGCAGGGCTCGGGCTGGGTCACCGCCGAGTACGGAATGTTGCCGCGCGCGACGCACGATCGAAACGCGCGTGAAGCCGCGAAGGGAAAGCAGACGGGCCGCACCCAGGAAATCCAGCGGCTCATCGGCAGATCGCTTCGCGCGTCGGTCGACCTCAAGTCGCTGGGCGTTCGCACGTACACCCTCGACTGCGACGTGCTGCAGGCCGACGGGGGCACCCGCACCGCGTCGATCACCGGCGCCTACGTCGCGATGGTGCTGGCGATGAAGAAGATCTCCGAGCGCAAGTCGGCAGGCATGCCGAAGGTGACGCCGGTGGCAGCGGTGTCGATTGGCATCGTGAAGGGCGAGGTGTTCACCGACCTCGACTACGACGAGGACTCGGGCGGGGAAGTCGACCTGAACGTCGTCGCCCTGGAAGGCGGGCGGCTGGTCGAAGTGCAGGGCACCGCCGAGAAGGGCGCCTTCAGCCGCGAGCAGTTCAACCTGATGCTCGACGCGGGCGTGGCGGCGATCGCCCAGCTGAACGCGCACCAGGCCCGGGTCATCAGCGGGAAGTAGTGGGCGGTTAGAAGCGCAGCGCGACCGTCGCCTTTGCGCCCGAGAACGGCGGGAAGATGCGGCAAACGCCCGACACGCACTTGAGGCCGCCGCGCGAGCTGCCGACGAAGAGGCGAATGCTCGAGGCCTCGGTGAGGTTCACTTCCGCGGTGCCGCCCGGGTACCACTCGTTTGGCATGCCGGCCTCGGTGGTGTAGTCGAGAATGCCGCTGACGCCGAACCACGGGCGCAGGCGATAGCCCAGCTGCAGCGTGCCTTCGCGCCAGGCATCCTGGGTGAAAGGAAGCACCTTCTTGCGCTCGAGGTGCAGCCAGTGGAACTCGATCGAGTGGCCGCGGCCGAAGCCCACCACCGCGCTGATGTCGAGGTGACCGTCGCTGCGAATCGGGCTGGCGTACTGGGGGATGTAGACGGTGCGCCAGCCGCCGGTGGCCTGCACGCGGACGAGGCCGAAGCGCGCATCGAGCCCCAGGTACGGGTCGATGATGGTGCCCGGCTTGATGTCGACGGTGTCGGGGTCGAGGAAGCCTTCGTCGTCTTTGAACACGCCGCCGTTCACGAAGACGGCGAGGTTGTTGTTGATCGAGTAGTCGACCTTCACCCGCCCGCCGAAGACGTTGGCTTGAGGGTGCTCGATTTCCTGCAGCAGGCGTTCGACCGTGGGCGGCGCGGTGTACTGCACGGGCTGGAACTCGGGGCTCTCGAAGCGGGGCTGCACCACGGCGAGGTCTCCGTAGGCCTTGCCCTCGAGGAGGATGGTGAAGGGCGCGAGGTGAATGGTGCTGTTGCCGTAGAAGCCGAAGCCCGAGTGAAGCGTGCCGTCGATGTTGCGGCGGAACTGGCCGATGCCCTCGAGGTAGAGGCCGAGCCAGCGGGTGAGGCGGGGCGCGTCGAAGGTGGGGCCCACGTTGAGCCAGCGTTCTTGAAAGGCGCGGTCGATTCCCGGCGTGACGCTGCTGCTCACGGGCTGCCGAAACATGAAGCTGACCACGTGGCCACCGAGACGAACGCCGTTGAAGAGCCGCACGTCGGCTTGCCCGGCGACGAGCAGATCGTTGGGGTCGTTTTCGGTGCGGCCAGACGACTCGTCGAGGTTGCCGATGTTGGTGAAGCCCGCGACGAGGGTGCCCGTGAACCGGTCGGTGTTGATCTTGGCGCGCAGGCCGCGCTGGGTGTTGTCGAGCCCGAGCTCGTCGGTCTTTCGCAGCGACAGCGCGAGCCCGCGGCCGAAGCTCACGTAGCTGTCGCCGGCGGTGAACTCGAAGAGGCCGTTGCTCCACGAGAGCCAGAGCTTCTCGGGCAGCAGCGTGTTCTCGAACCGGTGGTTGAGCTCGACCTCGAGGCAGGGGCGCGGCAGGCCGCTGACCATCGAGTTGCGCGGGCGATTGGCATACGCCGAGGCGTCGAGGCGAGCGCCGGCGACCCAGTTGCCGTGAGAGCCATTGACGTTCAGGCGCTCGAGCAGCTCGCCGTAGTTGTCATCACACGAGGTGCGGTTGTTGTTTCCGGTGTGCCAGGCGCCGATGGTGGTGGTGGTCGCGTCGACGCGGGTGGCGATCTCGACGGGCGAGGGCTCGATGAGGTGCGGGCGTGGCGCCTCGGGCAGACCCGCATCGGGAATTCCTGCGTCGACTTCGACCGCGACTTCGAGGTCAGCGATTTCGCCGGCGTCTTCTTCCTGCCCCCACGCGGCCGCAGCCCAGGCGGCAGCGGCCAGCGCGAGTGCGCGAATCACTTCGCGGCCACCAGCTCTTTGATGCGGGCTGCGAGCTCCTTCTCGTCACCCACCGAGTAGCCGACGCGCGACTGGACGATGCGGCCCTCGCGATCGATGAGCACGGCAAAAGGCGCGTCGCGGGCGGGGTTGAACACGGCGACGACCCGAGTGTCCTCGTCGAGCAGCACCGGGTAGGTGAGGTTGTAGCGGCGAACGATGGTCTCGACGTTGGCGAGGCTCTCGGGGCCGTCCATCGAGATCGACAGCAGCGTGAAGCCCTGGCCTTTGTACTCCTGATGAATCGCCTCGAGCGCGGGCATCTCGCCCAGGCACGGCGCGCACCAGGTCGCCCAGAAGCTCAACAGCACGACGTCCTTGCCGAGGTAGGTCGACAGCCGAACGGTGTTGCCTTCCAGTGACCGCAGCGTGAAGTCGGAAGCGCGGGCCGAGCTCGATGGCGTGGACGCGCCGGTGGTGGCCGGGCCGGTGACGCAGGAAGTGACGAGCACGGAGGCGAGCAGGGGCAGGGCGAGGCGCATTGACGCGGCACTTAGCGCCGGCTGAAATAGCTGTCGAGGGCACTGTTTTCTTGAGGGTTTGCCGTGATAGGTCGGCGGTGCGTGTCATTTCTACGGGTAAGCCTTGTCATTGCCGCGGTGGCCCTCTGGGGCTGCTCTCCGACGTCTTCTCCGGACTCCGGGGTGCCCGACAGCGGCCCGAAGGACTCCGGGTATATCGACGCGGGGGTGAAGGACGCCGGCGTGCCCCCGAAGCAGTGCATCGGCGGCTACGTCACCCCCGACGGCGGCTGCGTCGGGAAGTGCACGCCCGACAAGTGTCTGCCCGGCAACACGTGCGTCCTCAACGCCTGCACGCTCAAGTGCACCTCGCACCTCGACTGCACGTTCTCGCAGCGGTGTTTGCCGTCGCAGGAAGACGACACGGGCGCCGGGATTTTCGTGTGCACCGACATCGAGTTCAAAGGCATCGGCAACCCTTGCCCCGCCGGCAACGAATGCCCGGCTGGCTACGAGTGCATGACCAGCGGCCCGCAAGATTCGAAGGCGTACTGCGCGGCGGGCTGCAACGCCCACTCCGATTGTCCGGGCGGGTTCGAGTGCGGCACCAAGCGCGACCCGCACAAGATCTGCGGCACCAACAAGGGCAACAACAACGCGTGCGGCCTCAGCAGCGACCCGTGCATCGAGAAGTCGGCGATCACCCCGACCTCCGGCTACATCGAAGGCGACCTCTGTCTGCTGCGGAAGGTGTGCCTCAAGCGCGACATCTGCGCGAGCTGCAGCAACGACGTCGACTGCTCGCTGCTGCCCGGCCACAGCTGCGTGCCGCTGGGCAACGAGAAGCGCTGCGCGGTGGCGTGCTCGAAGGACACCGACTGCGAAGCCTCGAAGTACTGCGACCAGGGCCACTGCCAGCCGCTGGTGGGCAAGTGCAGCGGCTCGACCTTCTGCTCGCCATGTCGCTATGACCTCGAGTGTGAGCCGGCCTTCAGCTGCGTCTCGCTGCACGGCACCGAGAAGTCGTGCATCGATCTGCGGTTCTCGAAGAGCTGCCTCGTCGACCAGGACTGCCCGCAGGCGCCCAGCGGGTTGTTCGGTACGTGCCTCGACGAACGTCAGGGCCTCGACAGCACCGACAGCGTGTACCACCGCTGCTACGCGCCCTACGACGAAGAGAACAGTTCCTACAGTTGCTACAAGCCGCGCTGAAAGAAAAGGAGAGCCCCATGAAGACTTCTTTGCTGCTGTCAATCGTTGCGACCGCCCTGCTGGTGGGTTGCGACAACCCGTCGTCGTTGCCGCCGAAGCCTGAGAACACGGGTGGAGGTTCGGGGGCAGGCGGAGGAGCGGGCGGCGAAGGTGGCGCGGGCGGCGGGGAAGCGATTCCCGAGTTCCCGACCGGCACCGGCCAGGTCAGCGCGGACGGCGGCGTCATCTACCCTGGCCCCTACGGCGTGGGCATCGGCTCGGTGATTCCGAACTACCAGTTCCTCGGCTTCCCACGCGCGAACGTCTCGAAGGTGCTGAAGACGATCGCGCTCAACGACTTCCACAACCCGACGGGCACCGAAGTGTTCGGCGTGGGCTCGCCGTACGGCGCGGGCACGAAGAAGCCGAAGGCGCTGCTGCTGATCCGTTCTGCCGTTTGGTGCGGGCCCTGCAACTTCGAAGCGAAGAACGAGTTCCCGATGCGGCACGTGAAGTACTTCCCCGACGGCGACTTCATCGAGTGCCTCGACGACGGCGCGGTGGTGGGTAAGCCGGCGACGACGGCGGAGCTCGACGGCTGGGTGACCAAGTACGCGGTGAACTACCCGGCGATTCTCAACCCGGCGGCGACGTTGTCGGCGGTCGTGGGCATCGACGCGTACCCGGGCCACATCATCGTCCGCACGAAAGACATGAAAATCATCAAGTGGGAAGCGGGCATCTCGAACGCGGCCTTCTGGCAGCTGTTTGAAGACGTGATTGCCGGCAAGCCGGTTCTGCCCGGGGAGTGAAGTTGATCTTCAAAGCTCTGGCGACGGCAGCCGCGCTCGGCTGGCTGCTCGCCTTCTCGTCGTGCTCTCCTGCGCCGTGTGGCCCCTCGAACTGCAAGGGGTGCTGTGACCCTGAAATCGGCCGCTGCCGCGACCCGGGCAACACGACGGGAAGCTGTGGCGCGAAGGGCCTGGTCTGCCAGAGCTGCGGGTCGGGCGAGAAGTGCACCGACGGCGCCTGTGTGAATCCCAACCCCGCCGGGGTCGGCGGTGGTGCGGGTGGCGGCACGGGCGGCTCGGCGGGTGGCGGCATGGGCGGTGGCGCGGGCGGGGGCGGGGGCGGGGTAAAGATGGACGCGGGTCTTCCGTACGGCTGCGGTCCCGGCACGGCGTCTGCCTGCAACGATGGCTGCTGCAACGGCACGGGCATCTCGGCAATTTGTTTGTCGGGCACTTCGCTGTCGTCCTGCGGCCTCGATGCGGGCGCTTGCGTGGCGTGCAACGTCGCGTCCGGTCAGAAGTGCATGGATCGCGTGTGTTCGGGCACGAACCCTCCGTACGACGCGGGGGCCGACCTCTACGGCAGCCCGTGTACGAAGGACGCCGACTGCGGGGCGCTGGGCGGCAAGTTCACCTGCAAGCTGGCGACGTCGTCGGACAACGCGCCCTACCCGGGCGGCTACTGCACCGAGAAGTGCGGCAGCCCAGGCGACTGCTCGAACACGCTGTCGGCCTGCATCACGGTGCAGCCCCAGTACGGCGAAGCCGACGCGATTTGCTGGAACCGCTGCTCGCCGACCCGGCCGTGCCGGACGCCTGGCTACAGCTGCTACAATCTGGGCGGCGGCACGTCGGCGTGCTGGCTCGCTCCACTTCCCACGCTGGACGCAGGCCGCCCGGCGGACAAGACCGGCAACGCCTGTGTCGCCAAGGCCGACTGCACCAACCCGCCCGACGACGGCTTCTGCCGGCCAGAGTTCCTCGCCGACGGTGGGCCGACGGGGCTCCCCGGGGGCGCTTGCTCGTCGAACTGCCGCATCGACAAGAAGCACTGCGGCGATGGCGGCGTGTGCGTCGACTACCAGTGTGAAGCGGCGTGTCCAGGTCCCCTCGCGGGCCAGGGCAGCTGCCGCGCAGGCTGGGTGTGCGGGCCTACCTTCGGTGCGGACGCTGGCCAGGTGGATGGCGGCGGCAAGTGCCAGGGCAACTGCAACAACCTGGGCTTCGCGTGCCCCACCGGCTACACCTGCGGGCTGGACGACGCGGGCGTGGGCGAGGCGGGCTACTGCTGCAACGGGACGCGCTGCCTCTAGCGGGCGAGGTGATCGATCGCGGCCTTTAGGAGGGCCGCGATTCCGCGCTGCTGAACCCGCACCAGCTTCCGCTTCAGCTCGGGCACGGTGATGTTCGTGTAGTGCATCGACACCTTGTGGTGCAGCTCGCTGGCGCCCCAGAGCAACACCAGGTCGCCCCACTGCATGTCGGCCTTCGCGTTGTCGTTGGTGCGGCGCTCGGTGCCGTCGACCAGGCGCAGCGCGAGCGCGCTGCCAAGCGCGCCTTCGAGCTCGTCGCGCACGGCGGGTGAGCCGCCGACGATGACGAGCTTCTTCACCGAGGCGCGGGCGCAGGCTTCGAGCAAGTCGGTCTCGGCGCGCCGGTTGTTCGAGCCACCGCACCGCTCGCACGCCGAACGTGGGTCGCACAGCAGCGGCGCGCGGCCACTTTCCTTCGCGAAGCCCTGACAGGCAGGGGTGACGCAGTGAAGGCAGAACTTCTCACGCAGCAGCTGTTCGACGCGGGGCAGCTTCTCGGCGCTGATGCGCAGCTTGCCGGCGCGGGTCAGCTGCGCCTCTTCCATCGCAGCGTGGGCCCGGGCGCGCGCGGCGGGCAGCCCGTAGCCTTGCTGGCCAAGCCAGGTGTCGATCGCGACGTCGCTGCTCACGCCGGGAAGAGCTCCGCCTGCTCGGGCAACAGGCCCAGCGCCTTTTTCACCGGGGCGAAGCTGCGTCGATGGTGCGGCAACACGCCGAGCCTTTCGATCGCCCGGAAGTGTTCCGGCGTCGGGTAGCCCTTGTGCGACGCGAGGCCGAAGCCCGGATGCAGTGCGTCGAGCTCGGCCATGTGTCGATCGCGCGTCGTCTTGGCGATGATCGAGCCGGCGGCGATCGACATCGACAGCGCGTCGCCCTTGATGATTCCGCGCTGCGGCTGGGGGATGTGCGGAATCCTCCGGGCGTCGACGAGGCAGAAGTCGGGCACGACCTTCAGGGCTTCGACGGCGCGGCGCATCGCGAGGAGACCTGCGTGGTAGATGTTGATGGTGTCGATCTCTTCGACCGTGGCCCAGCCGCTGGCCCAGGCGACGGCGTCGCGCTGGATGTCGACGGCCAGGGCCTCGCGCTTTTCCTCGTCGAGGATCTTCTTCGAGTCGTCGAGCCCGCGAAGCTTGTAACCGCGGGGAAGGATGACGGCGCCCGCGACCACCGGGCCGCACAAGGGGGCCATGCCTGCCTCGTCGACGCCGGCGATCGCCATGAAGCCCTGCGCGTAGAGCTCGAGCTCGAACTTGAGCAGGTGCTTGAGGCGCTGCCCTTCAGATCGATTGGCGGCCGCGCGGCCCTTGATTGCCTTGAGCAGCGACTGTGCGCCCTGGCGGGTGTCGTTCTCGAGCTCGGCGCGAAGGCCGGCCGGGAGGCTCTTGCCCTTCTCGACGTAGCGCTCGCGGAGCTCGGCCAGGGTGCGTCGCGGCATGCGGAAGTCGTGTAGCGCCGTCGATGGATCGCCGTCAATCGAGGGTCAGGTTCCAGGTTAGATGCTGGTCGTCGCGCTTCACGGCGACCGCGATGGTGCGTTGTTCGCGCAGCCTGCCCATCATTCCCATCACGGCTTCGGGGTTGCTGAGGCTCTGGCCGTTGATGGTCTCGAGCAGGTCGCCCGACCTGAGGCCCAGCAGCTCATAGAGGGACCCGGGGCGCACCGCGACGAGGCGGAAGCCGGCCATTGCCCCGTTCTCGAAGGCGGGGACGACGCGGCCGCCAGTCATCAGCTTCGTCAGCAGCTCGGGCAGCTGGCGGTCGAGCTCGGCGCGCAGCATCGACAGCGAGCCGCCGCTGGCAGTGAGGACGATGGGCAAAGCCCTGGCAGCCGACACCGAGAAGGTGGTGCCGACGCCGAGCTCTTCCATCCGCCCATCGCGCCGCAGCGTGACGCGCCCGTGGCCGACGCCCAGCAGCTCGACGTCATTCCACCGGTCGCCGATGCGAAGGGTGCGGCACTGGCCCGTGGTCGACTCGAGCAGCGCGGCGGCGTGATCGTCGAGCGTGCCCAGAAGCTTCAGCGGCAGCGGCCGCGTCGGAGCGGAGACCCGCTTCGGCCTCAGCGGCGTGCCGAAGGTGCGGGCGAGGCGTTCGGCATCCAGCGGCGGGGAGAAGGGCTGGGGCAGCCGCGGCGGGCGAAGCGCGAGCTCGTACGGGCCGTGAAGCGTCTGCTCGACGATGTGGTTGGCGACGAGGGTGAAAGTGACGGACACCGCGAGGCAGCTGCCGAGGACGAGTGGGCGCATGCGTCGCGAACAAAGCAGGACGCGGGCCAGCGGCCGTCTCGCAGTGAGCGCCGCTGGCTGACGCGGCCCAGTGACCGCCAAACTGTCAGCCGCGCGTGGCGGCGGGTTGTCAGACTGACGCGGCTTCGTCCCACGCGGCGCCGAGCCAGCTCTTGTAGGCGGCCTTCTGCTCGTCGGTGGGGCGGTCGACCCGCGCCAGGTACACCGCGTCGATCGGGCGGGTGCCGACGGTGACCTCGACCTCGGTCAGCCGTTCACGGCGGAACACAGTCACCTTCACCTTGTCGCCGGGCTTGCGATCGTCGAAGCGCGAGAGCAGGCCGGCACCGTCGACCTTCGCTGCGTCGAGGGCGATGATCTCGTCTTCGGCGTAGAGCCCCGCATCCATTGCGGGCGAGCCGTCCATCACGGCGGCGATGAAGGACGGCGCGCGGGTGGCGATGCCGAGCCAGCCGCGCACCTTCTCTTCACCCGCCTTAAGCCGCGGAGCGCTGCCGCCCTTGTCGTTCGACGACTCACGCACCCGAAGCCTGGCCTCGAGGCCGACGTGGGCGAAGGGCGAGTAGTCGAGCTCTTCGGTGCTGCGCAGCGCGCGATCGAAGAAGGGCGTCAGATCCACGCCCGCGATTTCAGAGGCCGTCTTCTCGACGCCATCTTCCGGCACGCCCGAGCCGTCGCCCCACCGCTGCCACATCGCCCGCATCACGTCATCGAAGCTCTTCGCGTCCTTCGTCGCGCGGCGAATCGTGAGGTCCAGCAGACAGCAGACGATCTCGCCCTTCAGGTAGTAGCTGATCGTGGTGTTGGGCGAGTTCTCGTCAGGCCGGTAGTGCTTGATCCACGAAAGGAAAGAGGCGTCGACCAGCGGCTGGACCTTGCGGCCAGGAATCGACTGAAGCGCCGTCAGCGTCTCGCCGAAGCGGGTCAGGTAACGCGCGGCCCCCATCAGGCCAGCGCGGCGGACGATCAGGTTGTCGTAGTACGCAGTGCCACCCTCGAACACCCACAGCAGCTGGGTGTAGTTCTCTTGCGAGTAGTCGAAAGGCACCAGGGCCTTTGGCTTCACGCGCTTCACGTTCCAGAGGTGGAAGTACTCGTGCGCGGCGAGGGTGAGGAAATCTTCCCAGCCCTTGCTATTCGAGAAGCCCGCGCGCGGGAAGAGCAGCGCGGTCGACGCCTTGTGCTCAAGGCCGCCGCGACCCTTGTCGGTGCCGTAGATGAAGAAGACGTAGCGCTTCATCGGCAGCCCACCGAAGAGCGCGGCCTCGGCCTCGACGATCTTCGCGAGGTCCGTCGTCAGCTTCTTCTCGTCGAGCTGCGGCTCGCCCCAGAGGACGACTTCGTGCGGGACGCCGGCAGCGGTGAAGTGAATCGGGGAATGCGGGCCGGCCTCGAAGGGCGAGTCGACCAGCTCGTCGTAGTCCTCGGCGACGTAGGCGTTGCCCTGCTGCGGCAGCGCGACGGTGACCTTCCAGCCCTCGGGGGCCTGGAGCTCGACCCGGTGCTCGCTGCCGCGCAGCTGCTCGCAGTAATAAAAGAGCGTCGCGCCGTTGAAGTACGCGTGCGAGCCGTCGAGGTGGCTGGTGCGCACCGTCAGCTCGTTCGCGTAGACCTTGTACTGAAGGGTGAAGGGCTGGTGGTTGGCTTTGACCTTGAGGCTGCGCTTGTCGAGGCGCTCGAAGGGCAGCGGCCTGCCGGCGGCGTCGACGACCTGCAGCTCTTGAACGTGGCGGGCGTACTCGCGCACCAGGTAGCTGCCGGGGGTCCACACGGGCAGGGCGATGGTCGGCTCGGCGCCCGTGGCGGGAAAGCGGGCCTGCACTTCGAACAGGTGCGAGTGCGGCCGGGACATCGAGACGCGGTACGTGACGGGCTCGGACATGGCGACTTCCTATAGCGGAAACCACCGCGCCCGGCGCAGCGTTACCCGCACGGGCTGGCCGACGGCGAGGCCTGCGTGGGCGGACCCGACGGCCTTGAGCCCGATCGCGAGGTGGTACTCGGTGGCGCCGCCGAGGAACAGGCGGGCCGTCACCAGCGGGCCGGCGCCAGGCTCGAGCGCGACGTCTTCGGGGCGGACGACGAGCTGGCCGCGGCCCATCGGCAGCGGGACGTCGCAGGAAATGGCCGCGTCGCCGATGCGAACAGACGAGCCTTCGCTGATTGCGTCGACGACGTTGGCGCCGCCGACGAAGCGCGCGACGAAGGGCGTGGCGGGCTCGCCGTAGAGCACCTGCGGCGCCGCGACCTGCTCGAGGACTCCGCCGTTCATCACTGCGACGCGATCGGCCAGCGCCAGTGCTTCGCCTTGATCATGGGTGACGTAGATCATCGTGGGCCTGAGGCGGGCGCGCAGGGCGGCGATCTCGGCGCGCAGCTCTTCGCGGAGCTGGACGTCGAGGTTCGACAGGGGCTCGTCGAGCAGCAGCACTTTCGGATTCGCGACCAGCGCGCGGGCGAGGGCGACGCGCTGAAGTTGACCCCCAGACAAGGCGTCGGGGCGGCGGGCGGCCAGGGCCTCGAGCCGCACCCAGCCCAGCGCTTCTTTCACTTTGGCTTCGCGGTCCGCGCGGCCGAGGCCCTTGAGCTTCAGCGGGTACTCGACGTTCTCGGCGACGGTGCGGTGCGGCCAGACGGCGTAGCTCTGGAAGACCATGCCGAGGCCCCGCGCTTCTGGCGGCAGGGTGGTGACGTCGCGGCCGTCGATTGAGATCTGCCCTGCGTCGGGCGTCTCGAGGCCGGCGACCATGCGCAGCGTCGTCGTCTTGCCGCAGCCCGAGGGCCCGAGCAGCGCGACGAACTCGCCACTCGCGATGGTGAGGCTCAAGTCCTTCACCACCGGCGTGGTGCCGTACGACTTGCGAAGCGACGTGAGCGTGACGCCGCCCATCACGCTGTCCTGATCAGCGATCGGCCACCCTGCACCGCGAGCACCACGAGCACGAAGGCGCCCGCGAGCACGGAGGCGGCGGCGGGGTCTGCGTAGCTCATCAGCTCGAAGAGCACGGTGCCGAGCAGGTCGGAGCCCGCGGGGACGAGCAACACGGACAGCGTGAGCTCGGTGGCGCAGGTCAGGAACGTGAGGGTGAAAGCGGCGGTCAGCGGGGCCTTGAGCTGCGGCAGCGTGGCGTCGAGCAAGGCGCGCCAGGGGCCGGCGCCGCTGACCCGTGCGGCCTCGGTCAACGAGGGATCCGCCTGGGTGAGCCCGTCGGTCGCCGCGCGCGTGCCGAACGCCAGGTGCCGCGCGACGTAGGCGATGAGCACCAGCCAGAGCGTGTTCGCGAGCGCGAGGACGAAGGCGATTCGCTCGCCGACGACGACCCGCCAATCAACCGAGAAGGAAAGCAGCAGCGCCATGCCGAGCACGGTTCCCGGCACCGCGTACGGCAGCGACGCGACCAGCTCGAGCGCGCGGCCGGCGCGGCCCAGGCGCATGCGGCCCAGGGCGTAGGCGAGGCCGATGGCGGTCACGAGCGCTGCGGCCGCGAGCGAGAGCCCGAGGCTGCGCAGCGCCGCCCAGCCGACGCGAGGCGTCTGGAAGAGGCGCTGCCAGTGCTGCAGTGACAGCTGCTCGAGTCGCCCGAAGCTGGGCTCGAGCGAGGTGAGGAAGACCGCGGCCAGCGGCAATGCGACGAGCGCGAGGGCCAGCCAGAACGCGAACACGCCCAGGGGCCAGCGCAGCGCTCCGAGCGCGAGCGGCCGCAGGCGGATTCCTTTACCGCTGGCCAGCGGCGCGGACTTCACGAGGCGGCTCGCGAGCAAGACGGCGGAGGCGAGGGCGAGGAGGAGCACAGAGATCGCTCCGGCGGAGGCGATGCCGCCGCTGCCCATCAGCACGAGCGCGTAGACGTGGGTGGTGAGCGTCGACGTGGGCGGTGAAGCGGTGACGCCGAGCAGGTAGGGGACGCCGAAGGCCGAGGCCGAGAAGAGGAAGACGAGCGCGGCGCCCGACAACGCGGCGGGCAGGGCCAGCGGCACGGAGACCTGGGCCAGCGTTCGCAGTGGCCCAGCGCCGCAGATGCGGGCCGCCTCTTCCAGCGAGGCGTCGACCCTTTCCAGCGCGGCGCTCGCGGCGAGCACGACGAGGGGAAGGCCACACGCGCCAAGCACAAAGGCGATGCCGACCGTGCCGTAGATGTCGAACGTGCCTGCGCCGAGCGCGAGGTTCAGCAGGCCGGCTTTGGGGTTCGCGAGCGCGACCCAGCCCATGCCGAAGATGAAGGGCGGCACCGCCGAGGGCAGGGTGAACACGGCGCGAAGCGCGCGGCGGCCCGGCAGATCCGTTCGCACCAGCAGCACGGCCAGCGGCAGGCCGAGGAAGAAAGCGAAGGCGGCCGCGCCGGTAGAGGTGAGCAAGGTTCCCCGCAGCGCGCGCATCGCGTCGGGGGTAACGATCGCGTCGAGGTGACCCAGTCCAGTGAAGACGAGCCGGCCCAGCGGCAGCAGCGCGAAGACGAGCAGCGGCACCGCGAGGGCGAGCGCACGCTTCACTTCGAGAAGGCCCCGCTGAAGACCTGCTTCACCCGGGCGCCATCGGTGTTGCCGCGCAGCTGCATCGCCTCGTCCCACGGGCGCGCCTTCGCGATCAGCGCCTCGAGGCCTTCTTGCCCGCGGGGGCCCGCGAGGCGCGGATCTGCGGCGTGCATGTCGCCAGCGACGATCGCCGCCTGCCCGGCTTCCGACAGCAGCACGTCGATCACCGCTTGAGCGGCGCGCGCGTGGCGGGTCGACTTCAGAATGCCGGCGAACCCGGGAATGGTGACGGCGCCGTCGGTGGGCCAGTGGATCGCGATCGGGCTGCCTTTCCCTCGGGCGATCAGCGCGTTCTCGAGCAGCAGCACGCCGACGTCTGCCTCTTTGCCTTCGAGCTTCTGCAGCACTGCCGCGTTGCCGCCGGCGATGCGGGCGCCGTTGTCGCGAAGCTTCTGGAACCACGCCGCGCCGTACGCCTCTTCCATGAACACGGCCCAGGTGAAGGCAGTGCCCGAGGTGAGCGGGTCGCCCAGCGCCACGTTGCCCTTCCACTTCGGATCCTCGAGCGCCTCGAACGATGCAGGCCCTTCGATGCCCTCGCGTGTCACCAGCACCATCGTCGAGACGCGAAGCGCCGCGTACTCACCGTCGAGATCCACCAACGATCGCGGGATGCGCTGGCTGTTCGGCGAGACGTACTTGAGCCAACGTCCTTCTTCTTTGAAGCGCGCGTAGAGAAACGGATCCGAGGTGGCGATCACGTCGGCCTGGCTCCCCCCGGCGGCGAGTTCGGCCTCGAGGCGCGCGAGCACCTTCTCGCTGCCCGCCTGGTACCAGCGCACCTTCACCTCAGGCAGCTGCTTCGCCAGCAGCGGCTCGAGCGCGTCGACCACCGGCCGGTACATCGAGGTGTAGATCCAGACGTCGCCGCTGGGGCTTTGCGAAACCGGCCCCTGTGCCTGGGGAGAGACGGCCTCGATCCGGCAGCCGGCGAGCACGGCACTGAGAACGAGGATCAGGCGCAGAGTCAATTGGGGCAGGGACCCTAGCCCGCCTTGACGCGCCCCTCTGGCCTCGTGGCAGGGTGCGTGCCGCAATGACACCGCGCACTGGTGAAATCGAGCTCCCCGCTGAGGCATTCACCAACACGCGCCTGTGGTCGCGCGCGCGTCAGGAAGTCGCCGCGAACCTGCCGGCCTGGTTCTATTTTTTCTACGGCTGTCTGCTGCTCAACACCGCGCTGACGAACTTCTCGCCGCCCCTGACGCAGACGGCGTGGACGGCGATCTTCCCGTTGAGCGTGTTCGCGATCTTCACCGTTGTTCGTGCGTGGCGCGCGCCCGACGTCGAGAGCCGCACGTTGCTGTTGCTGGGTTCGCTGGGCCCGGCGCTGTTGCTGCCGATGATGACGCTCGCCTGGCACCGGCCGTCGCCGCTGCAGGGTCATCAGCTGTTGTACTGGTACGAGCTGTCGAACTTCTTCTGGGCGGGCCTGATGATCTGGCACGCCGCCCGCGCGAAGGCCGGCCACGTCGGCCTCTTCTTCGGCGCCGCCTTCTTCTACGGCGCGATGCTCGAGAACGGCGGCATCATCCTCGGCTACTTCCACGAGACGCACCTGACGCTGACGATGGTGAAGCCGCTGCTCGCTCCGTTCGCGACGATGATCGGCTGGTGCGTGGTGCTGTACATGGCGACCTTCGTGGTCTGGCGCCTGCGCACGTGGGTGCCGGTGCTGCGTGAGTCGAACGCGCTGTCGGCGATGCTGGTGGCGGTGGCGGCGACGCTGCTCGACCTGCAGATCGACCCACTTGCCACCGCCGCTAAATGCTGGGTGTGGGATCACACGCTGCCCCCGTTTTTTCACGGCGTTCCACTCGTAAACTTCGTCGCGTGGATGTGCGCGCTCTGGCCCTTCGCGTGGGTGATGTTCCGTTATCAGGAGCGGGCCAACATTCGTGACGGCGGCGCGTGGAGCTGGAAGGACATCGGCGCGATGACGCTTCGTGGCCCCTACGCGCTCGTGCTCGCGGCGATCTGCTTCGGTACGTCGATGGCGGTGCTCGAAGGCGCCGACGGGCCGTCGTGGAACATCCTCTACCGCTTCACGATCGACACCCTCGCGGTGCTCGGCCTCTGAGCGGCGTACTTCTTCGCCAGCGATTCACTCAAGGCCTCGGCGTCGAAGTTCAGCAGCATTTCCCAGAACGCGCGGTAGTAGCTGGCGCCCTCGCGCTTGTGCACCTGCAGCCGGTAGCCGTACCAGACATCTTCCCAGTTCGCGGAAGTGGTGAGCAGGCCCCACAGCTCACCGGCGGGAAGCGTCAGCACTTCGTCCTCGTCGCCGGTGAGGCCTGACGCGAAGACAGGCGCCTGGCCGGGCTGGAAGGCGAGACGCCAGCCGGCGCCACCCTTCGCCTCAATGCCGGCGATCATCTTCAGCCCGCGCGTCGCCGCCGCCGTCTTCTCGAGCATCACCGCGAAGTAGTCGCGCATCGCGGCGTCGAGCGTTGCGGGCGGAACCGCGTGGGAAGGAACGCGCACCTTCGCCAGCGCCGCCGCCACGCGTGCCTCTTCCTGCTTTGCATACCGTTCGACCGACTTCGCGTCGTAGCTCCAGCCTTCGGTGAGGTGCTTGGCGACGACGCCGGTCTCGGGGCTCCACTCGTCGCCGGGCTCGAGGTGCAGCAGGTGCGTGTCGTGCTCGGCGGCGATTGGCATCGCGGCCTTCAGCGCTTCGTCAGGCGTGGGGCGATCGAGGAAGTTCTTCCACAGCTCAGACGGCTCAAGCAGCGCCCAGCTCGACGCGAACGGCGCGGCCTCTTTCGGCTTCAGCCCCACGATGCCGTCGGTGAAGCGCTTGAGGCCTTCGGCCTTCTTCTGGGCGCAGCGCTTCTCGAGCGTGGCGCGGTCGCCGTCGAAGCCGGTGGGGTAGGAGGAAGCTCCGGCGAAGGGCAGGAACGCGAGGTCGATGTCGCCGAGGCGGTTGACGATCTGCTCGTAGGCCTCGATGGAAAGCGTGTTGTCGTTGCCGTGGTACAGCCGCACGCCGTCGGCTTCGATCACCATCGACGACACCTCCCAGCCGCGATCGTGGGGCACGAAGGTGAGCTTCAAGTCGTGGCTGAGCTCGATCGTCTGCCACGGGTCTACCCAGTGGACGTTGGTGAAGCCCGCGCGCGTGAGCCGGCGCTTCAGCGCATTCGAAGGAAACGGCATCGCGTAGGTGGCGAGGTTTCGCGGCAGCTGGTCGAGGGTGCCCGGGCCCGAGTGATCCGGGTGAATGTGGCTCAACAGCAGGAAGTCGGGTCGCTGCACCATCGACGCGTTCGGGTAGGGCGGAGGCGGGTAGCGGAACCAGGCGCCTCCGAACACCGGCTCGGCGAACCACGGGTCGAGCAACAGCGATCGGTTCGCGGCGTTGAGGAAGAGCTGGGCGTGGCCGAACCAGGTGACGATCATTTGGAAACGAGAACCTAGCGCTAGGATGCGCCGAATGAGGCGGCTGGGTTGGGCGGTGGTCTTGATGGCGGGCGTCGCGTCGGCGGCTCCGTGGCCGGGCGAGATCGGCTCACAGGCGGTGGATCTGACCCCGCTGGCGGCGGGCTTCGAGCAGCAGGTGTCAGACCTCTTCTGGAATCCGCTCACGCGCACGCTGTGGGTCGCGCGCGCGCCCGGCGGCGTCTGGGCGTTGAACGAGGCGGCCGATGGTGGCTTCAAGATCGCGGCGAGCTACCCGTCGATCAACTCGGACTTCGAGGGCATCACCCAGGGCAAGCTCGACGAGCCGTCGGTGTTCGTGCTCGACGAGACGGGTGGGGCGGTGCGGAAGTACTCGGTCGCAGGCAACGCGACGCTGGTTCGAACCTGGGCGCTGGCGGGAGTCATCCCTCCGCAGGTCGCGAACCTGGGGCCCGAGGGGCTGACCTTTGTTCCGGATGAGTCGCTGGTCGATGCGGGCTGGCCGGTGAGCGCGTTCGGTTCAGGCGGGCTGTTTCTGATCGCGCACCAGAATGGTGGCCAGGTCTACGCAGTGGATCTCGACCAGGCGAACAACGCGGGGCGGACGTTGATCGCCACCCTGCAGACCTCGCGCAGCGAGAGCTCAGGCCTGGCGTTCGATCGCAGCAGCGGGCGGCTCTTCATCTCGCACAACACGGGCGGCAATTTTCTCGAGGTCGCGACGCTCGCGGCGGGGCTGACGCTGCAGCGGCAGGTCGAGGTGGACTCGCCCTCGACTTCGAACCTCGAAGGCTTTGCGATCACGCCGCAGTACGCGGCCGATGGCGGAGCGCCAGACGAACGGTGGTGCTTCTGGGCGGACGACGACGGGAACAGCGTCGGCAACCCCGGGCTGATGTGGTTCCGAAAGCTGCCGCCCACGCTCGCGGCGATCGCAGGCTCGGGGCAGACGGCGGTCGAAGGAACCGCGGTGGAGCTGGCTCCGTCGGTGACGCTGAGGGATGCGTTCGGCTCGCGGTACGTCTCTCAGCGCGTGTTGTTTACCGCGACGCCTGGCTCCGTCACCGACGGCGACGTGCGCACCTCGAACCTCGGAATCGGGCTCGTCGGGTCGTGGATCCTCGGTGTGGCCGGGCCGCAGCAGCTTCGCGCGTCGGCGGTCGATTTCCCGGGGCTCGCGCCCGTGCTGTTCACGGCCACGGCGACGGCCGCGCCGGTGGTGGTGGACGCGGGAGCTCCAGACGCGGGGATCCGGAAGGTCGATGCGGGGATCCCCGATGGCGGCACCAACCCGATGATGCCCGTCACCGGCTGCGGCTGTTCGACGGTGGAGCCTGGGTTCGCGCTGCTCGCCCTGCTGCTCGTCACGGGCTACCGCCGCAGAGGGCGAGCGCCTGCTTTGCTGCTCAGCCCTTGATCGCGATCGGGTGGGGGTTGTTGCCGAAGCCGGCCTGCCCGGGCTCGCGCGCGGTCGCGTCCTTCACGACGTGCTGGAAGCCGTGGCGGCGCATCCAGTCCACCGCGGTCTGGATGTTGTCCGGCCCGCGGTAGGTCGGGTCCTCGCGGCTGGGCGGTTTGATCTCCACCTGGTTGGCCCGGCCTGGAACCGGCGTGCCCGGGCGATCGGCGAAGCGCAGCTGGCCGTCGGAAGGCAGCTCCTTCACCATCTTCACGAAGGCGCGCACCCGGTCGACGTCCATTCCGTTGAGGTGGGTCATCAGGTCCGCCGGGCTGACGTTGAGCGCCTCGGCCAGCTGCGGCATCGCCGCGCCGACTCCGCGCAGGCCCTTCTGCAGCACGTCCTTCAGCTGCTCGGCGATCTCGGGGCGAATGTTCATCTGCTCGAGGAAGCCCTTCGTCAGCGCCTCCGCCTTGTCCTCAGCATCCGCCGCCGGGTCGCTGCCCCAGCCGAAGCGAACGACCGCGGCGCCGAGCATCACCGCCGCGCCGACGAGCTGGCCGCCGGGCACCAGCATCAGCGCGCCGCCGACCCCCGCCGCGATCGACGTGCCCCCGTCGACGTACTTGCCCTGCCGCAGCTCGTCGATGCCCTGGATCACCGACACCGCCGCTGCCAGCCCGCCCGTCACCCGGGTGATCTTCCCCAGCACCGCCGCGTCGCTGACCAGCGAGACGAGGTCCTTGCCTGCGTTGACGGTGTTGATGATCGTCGTCGCCTGCGCGATCGACGAGCTGTCCTTGAAGTTGTACCAGCCGTTGACGATCGCCGGCCCCGTGAGGAGGAGGCCCATCGCGGTCACGGCGTTTCCGTACTTGCCGCCCTTGATCTCGTTCGCCGCCGTCTGCTGCACCTTGAGCCGTTCGGCCACCGGCAGCCTGGGGTCGTTGGCGATCGCGATCGCGTTCGCGTACGCCGACTTCACCTTGTCGGGGATTCCCAGCGCGTTTGCGTTCTTCTCGATCATCGACGAGATGAGCTGCGGGTCGGTGCCCCTGAGCGTCGCGAACTTCACCATTCCCTTGGCGAGCACATCTGCCGTCTTCGTGGAGATCGAGACGACCTTGGCGGCCTTCGTCGCCTGAACGGAGAGCGTGTCGAGGAAGTTGGGCTGCTTGTTCTGCTGGGCCTGCAGCGACGTCTGCACCAGCTGCTTGCCGGACTCCGACTCGAGCAGCGCCGGCAGGTTCTCCCCTGACTCGCGCAGGCGCTGACGCAGGCCGTTCTCTAAGGTGTTGGTGTCCGCGGTGCCCAGCGCATCGAAGGCCCCGGTGGTCGCGAGCTTCGCCACTTCCAGGTACTTCGCCGCCGCCGCTTCCGTCTTGTCGAAGGTCGCTTTGTTGCTGGCGACGAACTGGTCGCGGTAAGCGCCGACCTTCTCGGTCGGGAAAGACTGCGCGAAACCGAAAGTGGCGCGCGAGAAGTCGGCCAGTGTCTCATCGCTCTTCGCCTTCGCGTTCTTGTAGTCCGCCGCCACCGACGCGACGGCGCGGTCGGTGTTGTTGATGAGGTCGATGCGGGCGTTGCCCTTCGGCATTGCGCCGATCAGCGCCGCAGCCGACGAGAAGCCTTCGCCGCGGTTCATTCGGCTCTTCAGGTCGCCCAGGATCCCGCTCTCGGCGTCCTTCGCCAGCGGCACCAGCTTCTGGGCGAAGGTCTTCTGCAAGGCCGGCGGGAGCCCGTCGAGGATCTGCATCAGCGCCTGCGGAGAACCCTGGTTGCCCGGGCGGCCCGCGGCCTCGACCATCTTGTCGATCTGGGGGGCGAGCGCATTGACCAGGTTCGCGGCGTGCTCAGCGGTGGCGTCCTTGAGCTTGGCCGCCAGCGTTTCCGCCCCGTTCTTCGGATTGTCGGCCAACGCCTTCTGGACCGCATCGAGATCGTAGGCGAGCGCCTCCCGCGCGCTCACGCCCTTCACCGGCGCGCCCAGCTTCGCCCGCTGCGCCGCCTCGGTCTTGCTCGCGGCGTCAACGCGGTTGTCGAAGCCGTCGCCGCGGCCGAGCAGGGTGATCTGGTTCTTCGTCAGCCGCGCGTCGAGGCTCGACGCCGACGCTTCGAGCTCGCTGACCTTCGTGCGCGCCGACGCCTGGGTCGCCTTCGCTGCCGTCAGCTCGGCCTTCAGCTTGTTGCTCACCGGGCGAACCGCCTTGGCCTTCGCTTCCAGGACCTCGACCGCCTTCGTCGCGCTGCCCAGCGCTTCCCGGGCCTGGGTCAGTTCCCTCTCGACCAGGGGGCGGGCGGCGTCGATTCGCTGGTTCTCGGCCCTGGGCGAGCCGTCCTTGATGGTCTTCTTGAACTCCGCCACGTACCCGGCGTCCGCGTCCTTGGCCTTCTTCTTCGCGGCGGGCAGCTGCTTCTCGAGGGCCTCCACCCCGGCCTTCAGCTTCGGGTCGTTGGGCGCCTTCGCGAGCGCGGCCTTCGCCAACTCGAGCGAGGCGATGAGGGTCTTCAGCTCGGTGCCAGCAGCCTGCTGGGCGACGGCGGCGTGGCCCAGCTGCTGGACCCCGGAGCCGACCGGAGCGGTGGGGGCTGGGAGCTTCTTGGGAGTCGACTGCTTGACCGCGTTCAGAGGAGCCATGCAGGCCCATTGAGCAAGGCGCGCGCCTCTTCCTTCCGACCTGAAATCAACCACTCCCGAGGCTTCCTCGCAGGGGCGGGCCGACACCTGTCGGGTCGGGCCTGCAGGCTCTAGCCTGCGTCGGCGTCGACCCGCATCACCGCCGCGGAGGCCGGGGCGGGGGCGGCGCGGCGTGACGCCCGTCTTCCGGCCAGAGGTGCCGGGGGTACTTCCGCATCAGCTCCTTCCGAATGCCCGGGTAGTGCCTTTCCCAGAAGCCGGCGAGATCCGTCGTCACCTGCACCGCGCGCATGTTCGGGGCCAGCAGGTGAATCACGAGCGAGATCCGCCCGCCGCCGACGCTGGGCCCGGTCGCCATGCCGAAGAAATCCTGCAGGCGTGACTCGATCCACGGCGGTTTTCCCGCCTCGTAATTCACGTTCACGCCGCGCCCGCCGGGCAGCATCACGCGTTCCGGAAAATGATCGCGCAGCACCTTCGCCTGCTCGGGCGACAGCTGGGCGGTGAGCCCTTCAAGGCTGAAGCTCTCGCGAAGCCCGTTGAAGGTCGTGACGCCCAGACACGCCGCCGTGAGGCCCTGAATCAGAAACGCATCGTCGAACACCGGGAAGCTCGCCTTCGCAAACGCCTCGCGCGCGAGCGTCAGCCGGATCCGCAGCTTCGACAGCGCCTCGGCGTCGACGAACTGATCGATGCCCGCGGTCACCGCCGCCTTCGCGAGCACCCTGGCCGCCGCTTCCGAAGCCAGCGCCGGCTTGCGCGTCTCTTCCAGCACCACGTTGCCGTACGCGAGCCGGGTGATCCGTTCGACCCGGTTGTTCGTCGCGTTCCACTCGAGGACATCGACGTCGGTGATGTCGTCGGGAAAGAGCTCGAGCAACCATTCGGGCTCGATCTGCGACGCGAGGCGCACCACCACCGCCCCGCGCCTTTCTTCCGCGTCGACGGTTACCATCAGCTCGGCTTCCTGGACCACGCTGTTTGGATCCAGCGTCGCCTGCCCGCCGCCCGACAAGATCAGCTCGGGCGCCTTGGGCCGGCGCCGCTTCGCCACGCGATCCGGATACCCTGCCAGCACCGCGAGCAGCAGCGCGCGTTCGGCCACCTCGTCCTGGGGGCGCGGACCTTCCGACTTCGTCTGCCGGGCCAGCTGCTTCCGCACGCGATCCACCGACGCAAACGCGCCCTGCTCGAGCCCCGCCGATCGCGCGCCCGTGGCCTGGCCTTCCTCGAAGCGTTCGAGCAGCTCGAGCAGGTCGGAAGGTCCGGCGAGCGCGTTCGCATTGCCCTTGCGATCTCCGTGCACGCGGCCGCGCGTCTCAATGCGGATGTCGCGCTCACCGAGCAGGGCAGCGAGGGTCGCTCCGCGCTCGGCCATGCCGCGCTTCTCGGCCTCGATGATCAGCCGGGCTTGCCGCGGGTGAACCGGGAACTTCAGCAGCCGCTTGCCCAGGTCCGAAAGCCCGCCTTCGGGCGAGACCGCTCCCAGCTTCTTCAGCAGGCTGTCGGCCGCCTCGAGCGCGGCCGGCGGCGGCGCCTCGAAGAACGGAAACGCGCCGACCTGCGCCACGCCGCTGGCCCGCAACGCCAGCACCGCTTCGGTCAGATCCATTCGGCGAATCTCCGGAGCGTCCGCCAGTGGCCGCCCGTCGAAGTCGCCCTTCGTGTACAGCCGCAGACACCGGCCCGCCCGCGTTCGACCCGCTCGGCCCGCCCGCTGAATCGCCGACGACCGCGAGACCTTCTGTACCTTCAGGGTCGGCAGCCCGGACCACGGTGAGTGCGACGCCACCCGGGCGAGCCCGCTGTCGATCACCGCCGCGATGCCTTCGATCGTGACGGACGTCTCGGCGACGTTGGTCGAGAGAATCACCTTTCGCGTCTTGCCCGGGCGAATCGCGCGATCCTGCTCGGGCCCCGGCAGATCGCCGTGAAGCGCGTGAAGCTCGAGCTGGTGCCGGCCGCAGAACTCCTCACACGTCTCGCGCGTGCGGCGGATCTCACCCGCGCCCGGCAGGAACACGAGCACGTCGCCGTCGAGTCCGTCGGTCACCAGCCGCTTCAGCGCCGCGAGCACCTGCTGCTCGAGGTACCGATCGTCTTCGGCAGGCAGGTGCTCGATCGCCACCTCGAAGCGCCGGCCTTCAGACCGTAGCCGCGGGCAGTTGCCGAGCCAGGTCGCAATCGGCTCGGCGTCGAGCGTCGCCGACATCACCACCAACTTGAGGTCTGGGCGCGGCCCCAGCTGCAGCCGCCGCAACATCGCCAGGCCCAGATCGCCGGCGAGGTGGCGTTCGTGGAACTCGTCGAGCAGCACCGCGCCCACGTGGCTCAAGCACGGATCCGACAACAGCCGGCGCGTCAGCAGGCCCTCGGTGAGGAAGCGGACGCGAGTCCTGGGCCCCGACACGTCTTCGAAGCGAATCTGGTAGCCGATCGTCTCGCCCAGCTTCTCGCCGCGCTCTTCCGCGACGCGGGCCGCGGCGAGCCGGGCGGCGAGGCGGCGCGGCTGGAGCACGAGAATCTCGCCCCGGCCGGCGAGGCCCGCGTCGAGCAGGGCAGGCGGCACCCGGGTCGTCTTTCCAGCCCCGGGAGGCGCCTCGAGCACCAGCGCGGGGTTCGACTTCAGTGCCGCCACCACCTCGGGCAACAGCGGGTCGATTGGCAGCGGCGTCACTTTGGCGCGTGCGTAGCACTTTTGCGGTATCAGGCACGGCGTGAACGGAGTCCGCCCCGCGCTTCCACCCGACGACGCCGCCATCGGCGAGCTGCTGGTCCTGGCCTTTGAACGCACCTACGCCCGCAAGATGCCCGAGGTGGTGATGGGCGAGCTGCGCAAGGCCGAGCTGCGCGACGTGAAGGGCAAGCGCGCGGTGGCGCGGGTCTGGGTCTACGAGAAGTCAGGCGAGATCGCGGGCACGGTCGCGGTGTGGCCGCCAGAAGCAAAAGGCTCCGAGGCGTGGATCGAAGGCGCCCTGGACTTGCGGCACCTGGCGGTCGAAGAGCGCCACCGCGGTGGAGACATCTCTCGCGCGCTTCTCGACGCCGCCGAGACCCACGCGCGCGAAGTGAAGGCCACCGCCGTCTGCCTGCACGTGCGCCGCGGCGCGGTGGGCGTTCGCCGACTGTACGAGTCCCGCGGCTATCTGCGCCGGCCCGAAGGCGATCTCTTTCTGCCCGAGGTGTTCCTCGAGGCGTTCGCCCTGCCGCTTCCGCCGCGAACGGGTTCTTGACGCTTAGCCGTCGAGCAACGTCTCGAGCGCACCGGGCGAAGCAAGGTCGGCAAAGACCCAATCTGCCCCGACCGCCTTCAGCGCTTCGACGGTGAACCCGCCGGTCGTCACCGCCAGGCACCGGGCCCCAATCGCATGCGCCGCGGTGATGTCGTGCGGCGTGTCACCAATCACGATCACCCGCGCATCGCCGAAGGCGATCTTCAGCTGCTCGCTGCCCCGTTCTGCGCCGCGGCGAATGAGCTCGGGCCGCAGCTCGTGATCGTCGCCGAAGCCGCCGAACAGAAACGCGTCGAACAGGCCGACCCGCTGGAGCTTGATGCGCGCGCCGTCGCGAACGTTGCCGGTGCCGAGGCCAATCGCGGCGCCACGCTTCCGGCTGGCTTCGATCGCCTCGCGCATGCCGGCGTGGACGACGTACTTGCCGTCTTCAATCTTCGGCACTTCCTCGCTAAGGAACTCGAGGTACTTCGCGATCAACTGGGTGATCGTGTCTTCGTTCACCACCGCTCCGATGCGGGCGAGCCCCTGCCGGACGATGGCGCGATCTGTCATGCCGCCGAAGCGCACCCCTTCAAAGGCGTCGGGGCGGCCATGAACGGCGTGGAAGGCGAGCTCCATCGACTTGCGGCCTGCTCCGCCGGTGGAGATGAGGGTTCCGTCGATGTCGAACAGCAGCACCGTCGTCACGTGGTCGCCTCAGAGATGCGCTTTTGCCCACGTTCGGCCCACTCGGCTTCGAGCTCGAGCCCCACCGCCCGCCGTCCCAGCCGCGCCGCCGCGAGGGGAATCGAGCCGCTGCCCGCGAACGGATCCATCACCAGCCTGTCAGGCCGCGACCACGCGCGAATGAGCGGCTCGAGCACGCCGAAAGGCTTGTGGCTCGGATGCGAACCCCACTTCGACCCTTCGGCGTCGTCGTCGTAGCCCGCGACGACGGCCCACGGCACCGCCGGCTCTTCCACCTGCCGCAGCGAGGCCGGCTCTTGCGTCAGCACCACCGCCACCTCGACCACGCGCAGAATCTCTTCGCCCGAGTTCCCTTCGCGCGTGCGCTTGCCCCACACGTACTCGCCGCGGAAGCAGCCCCAGCCGAGCTCGCCCGCCACGCTGACCAGCGGCTCTTTGCCCAGGTGGTTCGTCCAGATCACCATCGGCGCCGACGGCTTCAAGAACTTCGAGGCGACCATCAGCCAGGCGGCGGTGAAGGTGCGGTACTCCTTCACGTTCTCGAACCGGCGCAGCGGGCCTCGCTCGATCTTCTTGTCCTTCTTATCGCGAAGCTCTCCTGTCTTCCGGCGGCGGGTGAGGATGCAGTACGGCGGATCCGTGATCAGCGCGTCGGCCTTCTCGCCGGCCAGCGCGCGTTCCCAATCGACGCCTTTCGTTGCGTCGCCCTGGAGGATGCGCGCCGACATCTAGCGGCGCTGCGCTGCTGCGTCAGGGTGCTTGATGATGAAGTCGTCGAACGAGCCGCCGAAGTCGATCACTTCCTTGCCCTTGCGCGGCGCCCAGATGCGCGTCGCCACTTCGCGAATCAATTCCTGGTCGTGGGTGACGACGATCACCGTGCCTTCGAAGCGCTGCAGGCCTTCGGCGAGCGCGACGATCGACTCGAGGTCGAGGTGGTTCGTCGGCTCGTCTAGCACCAGCACGTTGTCCTTCCGCATCATCAACTGGCACAGCAGCACGCGCACCGTCTCGCCGCCCGACAGCGTGTCGGTGGGCTTCATTCGCTCTTCGCCCGAGAACAGCATGCGTCCCATCAGGCCGCTGATCTCTTCGTTGTAGAGCTTCGAGTCGAGGTCGCGCAGGTAGTTATACGCGGTGGTGCCCTTCTTGATGATGCCGTGGTGGTCTTGCGGCATGTAGCCAACCGACGCCTGGTGGCCCCACGTCATCTTCCCTGCGTCGGGCGGCACCACGCCGGCCAGCATCTTCACCAGCGTCGACTTGCCGACGCCGTTCTTGCCGATGACGCAGATCTTCTCGCCCTTGGTCACGATCGCCGAGAACGGCGGAATCACCGTCACGCCGTCGTACGACTTGCAGATGCCTTCGAGCACCAGCGTCTGCTTTCCGCTGACGTTCTTCTGTTCGAACTTGATGAACGGGCGGGCGATGTTGCTGCGCTTCAGGTCTTCCGACTTCAGCTTGTCGATCTGCTTCGAGCGGCTCTGCACCTGGCTGGCGCGCGTCCCGGCCGAAAAGCGGGCGATGAAGTCCTGCAGCTGGGCGATCTTCTTCTGCTTCTCGGCGTTGTCCGCTTCGACCTGGTACCGCATCGACGACTTCTGGCGGATCATGTCGTCGTACCCACCGGGGTAGGTGATGATCGTCTCGTAGTCGATGTCTGCGATGTGGGTGCAGATCGAGTTGAGGAAGTGGCGGTCGTGGCTGATGGTGACCAGCGCGCCCTCGTACTCGTGAAGGAAGAGCTCGAGCCAGCGAATCGAGTCGAGGTCGAGGTTGTTCGTCGGCTCGTCCAGCAGCAGGCCCTGCGGTTTTCCGAACAGCGCCTGCGCCAGCAGCACGCGCAGCTTGTAGCCACCCTGCAGTTCCTTCAGCGGCTTCTCGTGGCCTTCGTTCTCGACCCCAAGCCCCTGCAGCAGCGCGGCCGCATCAGACTCGGCGACGTAGCCATCTTCTTCCGCGATGACGGACTCGAGGTCGCCCAGGCGGTTGCCGTCTTCCTCGGTCAGGTCCGTCTTCTCGAGCAGCTTGTTCTTCTCGCTCAGGGCGGCCCACAGGGGCTTGTTGCCCATGATGACCACGTCGAGGACGCGCATCTCTTCGTACTTGAACTGGTCCTGGCGAAGGATGCCGAACTTCTTCGGGCGGCTGATGGTGCCGAAGTCCTGTTCCTCGTCGCCGGCGAGGATCTTCATGAAGGTCGTCTTGCCCGAGCCGTTGGGGCCCGTGAGCCCGTAGCGGCGGCCCGGCGAGAAGCTGACGTTGACGTTCTCGAAGAGCTTCTTGGGGCCGTACGCTTTGGAAACGTCGATGATCGTGAACATGGCCTCGCGGCTGTACACGCAAAGGCTTCGACTACCAATAGGCGATCGAGATCACGGTCAGCTCTTCGTCGATTCTCGGCGTCACCACCGTCACCGCGTCGCCCACCTTCCGCCCCAGCAGCGCGCCCGCCAGCGGCGCCATGAAAGCAATCTTCCCCGCCTTCGCGTCGGCCTCGTCGACGCCCACCAGTTGGTAGGTGCGCTGAAGGCCGGCGTCGTTCTCGACGACGACGGTCGCTCCGAAGCGGATCTCGTCCTGCGGCTGTTCTTTGGGGTTCACCACCCGCGCCGTCGAGAGGCGCCCATCGAGCTCGGTGATCCGCCCGTTGAGCAGCTGCAGGTCGCGCTTGCGTTCATCGCCCTTCGACTCGAGCCCCTTGCGCTGCTCGAGCAGGCCCTGCAGCTCGCCGTTCAGCGCGGTAAGGCCAGCGGGGGTGACGTAGTTGGTCGCTTCAGGAGGAAGAGGGGCGCGCGGCCGCACCAGCACCGGCGCCTCTTCCGTCTCTTCGCTGGTGAACGCTTTGCTCACCGGACAGCCTTAACAGTGGCTACTGAACTTCGCTGGCGTCAACCGCGGTCGCGATCACCTTGATGGTGACGAACGAGTTGCCCGGCTGAATGCCCGTGGCGACGCGGTTGGTGATCGCCGGCGGCGAGTACATCTCGGTCTTCGATGGGTCGGAGACCGAGAGCATGCGCACCTTCTCGAGGTCGGCTTCGACGGCGCCGCGCATCCACCCGTAGGCGAGGTCGTTGCGCTTCTCGGCCGGCTGGCTCGCCATCTGCGTGATCTGCTGACCCGCCGAGCCCACGCCCTGCAGGCACATCTTGGCGAGGCCCATCTTCGCGGGGTCGATATTGCCGCCAGGCGCGAGGTCGGCCGGCTTCCCACCGAACGCCATGTAAAGACCTGCCGCGGCCTTCTCCGTCCACACCGCGAGGCCGGCCGCATCACCGGGCGCGCGCGCCATCGCTTCGGCGACCATGATCTTGTTCAGAATCGGCATTGCGTTGGCGATGTACGTCTTGTCGTCGATGCCCATGCGGGGCGAGATGACGTCCTTGAACCCGAGGATCGTCGCCGCGCTCGCGTAGCCGCCCACGTCCTTGAACGAGGCGTACGTCTCCATGAAGTTCTTCACCAGGTCCGAGGTCGACTCAGGGCGCCACGCCATGCCCTTGCCCGGAGGCAGCGGCACCGGCCCGGTGTACGTGCCGTTCGCCACTGAGCCGTCGAAGCGCGCCTTCGTGAAGGCCTCGTGCTCGGCCAGGCTCATCGGCTTGATCTGTTTCGCGGTCAGGCCTTCCTTCTTCCACAGCGGCTCGAAGTGGGTCTCGTCAGCCGGGGTGAACTCGCGCAGGTTCGCGGCCTTGAACTTCTCCTTGAACTTGTCGAACAAGGCCGGGCCTTCGGCGGCACCGAAGATCTCTTTGAAGCTCTCGACGTTGTGCGGAACGTTGAGCCCGATGTTGGTCGCGATCGTCTTGTGCTCGGCGCAGTACGTCGCCCACTGCGGGTCGTCCTTCAGGTACGGCTCGTCCTTGATCCAGTCACGGTAGAACTGCAGCGTGGTGTTGAGGTCGACCGTCTTCATCACGTCGTTCTTGTAGTCGGGCGGGAACTTCACGCCCTTGTTCAGCACCGTGTCCGCGGCGAGCAGGTTCTTGTTCAGCTCGCCTTGCGGCACGCCCTGCATCGAGACCACCTGCACGTTGGCCGGGTAGCCTTTCACCGCCCAGGTGCTCTGGTGGTAGTTCTCGGGCGAGTTGGTGGTGCGGCCGGCGCCCACGTACGCGCCGAGGTGGGTGCTGCCCATCTCGGTCTTCACCATCTCGGTGCCCAGCTGCTTCAAGTCGCCCGTGTGCTCTTCCGGGTGGATGTACGCGATCAGCGCGTAGATCGGCTCACCCGGCGCAAGCCCCATCTTCGCGCGCAGGAAGTCGTCCATCTTCTTGTTACCGGCCGGGTCGTTGTCCTTCACGGGGATGAGGTTCATGCCGACCTTTCCGTTGCCGAGGTCGTAGTGCATGTCGCGCACCGTCACCGTCTTCGTCGACCCGTCCATCTGCGGCAGCTTCACTTCGGTGGTGCCGAACTTCTTCGGGTCGACGCCACGGTACGCCCCGGTGAGCGCATCGGCCTTCAGGGTCGCGCCCTCGAAGGTCGCCGGGCCGTTGAAGTGAATGGGGTTCACGATCGCCGCCGGGGCAGCGGGGCCCGTCGGAATGGTCGGGGTCGTGGGAGTCGTCGGCGTCGTCGGAACCGTCGGCGTCACTGGCGGCCGAACTGGCGCCGTGCCAGGCGTCCACCCGGCTGGCGTCGCGCCACGGCCAACGACCGCTTCGAGAAACGCCTTTGCCGAAGGCTCGAGCGCCACCGTGCCCGAGTCGAGAATCTTCTCGAGGTCCTTCTTCTCGCCCGCGCTCATGCCCTTCTTCGCGATGTCGATCTGCGCCTGGGGCGTGATGCCCGGCTTCGACAGCTGCTCGAGCACCTTCGCGGCCGAGCTGCCGGCCTTGTCACCGACCTGCGCGAGGATCTTCAGCGCCTGGCTCTGATCGATCTTCGACCCGGCAGCGGCCTCGAGCGGCTTGTAGAGATTCGCGATTCCGCGGTCGGTAATTTTCGTCGGCATTTGGAGTTTCCCCGTGAGTCGAAAAAGGCGGCAGATAGTCGATGCAACTGCTGCGTTCGGTCAATCGACACCCCGTACAATCCAACTGTGCATTTCTCATTGGCTAAGAACTTAGTCGCCGCCTTGTAACCTGCCCGTGGTTCGCCGCTTGGTTTGCGCGGGGGCATCGCGCTACGAACCCAGCGCATGCGGGCCATCTACTCGGTGCTGTTCTGGTTCTTCTTCGTCAGCAGCAGCGCCGTGCTCTTTCTCGTGGGCTGCCTCGTCTGGCTGGTCACGCTGCCCTTCGACCCGAACGGGCGCGTGCAGCACCTGTATTCGAGCGCGTGGGCGATGCTCTATTTCTACGTGAACCCGCTGTGGTCGGTGCGGGTCGAAGGCCGCGAGAAGCTGCCGTGGAAGGGTGGGGCGGTGTTCGTCTCGAACCACGAATCGATTGGCGACATCCTCGTGCTGTTCGGCCTCTACCGGCCCTTCAAGTGGATCTCGAAAGAGTCGGTGTTCAACACGCCTTTCCTCGGCTGGAACATGCGCCTCAACCGCTATGTACCGCTGCGCCGCGGTGACAAGGCGAGCATCAGCAACATGATGGCGCAGTGTGAGCAGTGGCTCGATCGCGGAGTGCCCGTGATGATGTTCCCCGAAGGCACGCGCTCACCCGACGGCAACCTTCTGCCTTTCAAAGACGGCGCCTTCCGCCTCGCGATCAACAAGCAGGTTCCCATCTACCCAATCGTGCTCACCGGCACGCGCGACACACTGCCGAAGCACGGCATCGTCTTGAACGAGAGCAGCAGCTGCATCGTGCGCGTGCTCGACCCCGTCGACCCGACGGCCTTCGGCGAAGACCTCGAAGGCCTGCGCGAGCACGTTCGTCGGCTCATCTCGGCCGAGCGCGCGCGCATGCTCGGCTCGCGCGACGTGCTGGCTGCGGGCGATCAGCTCACGGCTTGAAGCGGAGCACGGCCTCGAGCTCTTTCCCGGCGCGGTTCTCGAAGCTGTCCTTCGCGATCACCAGCCGCTCGATCTGAAACTTCGGCGAGAACACCCGGCGTACCTCTTCTTCTGTGGTGTCGAACGGCGGCCCGCCTGGCCGGCCGTGTGCGTAGAAGAGCCCGAACAACACGCCGCCCGGCTTCAGCAGCGCATGCACAGCGTCCACGTATTCGGGACGGCGCGCGACCTCGATCGCACAGAAGCAGGTCTGCTCGACCACCGCGTCGTAGTGCGCGGGCCGCCGCTTCCAGAGGTTGAACAAATCTTCCTGCAGGACTTCGACCGGGACCTTCGCGGCGGTGGCTCCGTCGGCCGCTGCCTTTGCCGCCTCGGCCGCGAAATCGATCGCGCTCACCCGGTAGCCCAGCCGCGCCGCTTCGATCGCCTCGTGTCCGCGCCCTGCGCCGATCACCAGCAGCCGCGCGCCCTTGCCCGCGATGCCTTCTCTCAGCATCCGCGCGATCGGCGGCGAGCACACGCCCTTGTCCCAGCCTGTTTCGCCGGCGACGTACAGCGAGTTCCAGTACTGCGCGTCAGAGATGTCTTCGGCCATCGTGGGGCGGACCTTACACTCGCGCAATGTCGTCGCCGATCACCGTCACCGGGCTGGGGCTCGCCGACACGCCCGGCTCCTTCGTCACCCGCCCGCTGAACCAGGTCGCGCTCACCTGGGGCGGCCTCGAGGGCGATCGCCACTTTGGCCTGACGATGAAATCGAACGTCCGCCAGAAGCACCACCCGCGCGGCACGGAGCTTCGCAACTCGCGGCAGCTCTCGATTCTTTCCGACGAGGAGCTCGCGCTGATCGCCAGCGACCTCGACGTACCCCGCGTCAGCTTCGAGTGGCTCGGCGGCAACCTCTGCCTGCGCGGCCTCGAGTCGCTCACCCGGCTCGCGCCCTCGACGCGGCTGCGCTTCCCTTCTGGCGCGTGCCTCGCCGTCGACAGCGAGAACCTGCCGTGCACCGGGCCGGGGAAGATCATCCACACCCACTTCCCCGCCGCGCCCAAAGGCTTCGCTTCCCGCTTCGTGAAGGCCGCGCTCAATCGCCGCGGGCTCGTCGCGTGGGTCGAAAGTCCGGGCCGCATCTCGCTGGGTGACGAGGTGCAGGCCTTTCGTCCCTGAAGCACCTAAGGTGGCAGCCCTCAGGGGGTTCTTCCACATGCTGGCTGCCGTCGTCGTCGCCTTGCTCACGGCCGGTGAGCGTCCAGACTTCGATGTGTACGCCGCTGCTCCCGAGGTCTTCGCACCGGGCCAGGGCCTGTCAGCGCCCGCCCGCGCCCTCTTCGAGACGGCCCACGTGTCCTAGCGCCAGCTCGAAAATTTTCGCAGCTTCCCCGCGGAAGTCGCTGTACCGCGCCCACCGCGGCCGCACCCGGAAGTAGGTGATGTCCGGCCAGCGCTCGCGCACCGGCCCGTCTTTGAAGCGCGCGAAGTACAGCTGCTTCAAGCGCTTCAGCTCATCGCCCGTCGGCTCGTCGGCCACGCCCTCGTACTGCACCGTCTGGCGGTCGTCCCAGCCGATCACGAAGGCAATGTTCGGGTTGGCGCGCAGGTTCGCGCACTTGCGCGACGCGTTCGAGGTGTCGAAGAACAGCTCGAGCCCATCCGTCACCACGATGCCCACCACCGCGGCCTGCGGCTTCTCGTCCGCTGTCACCGTCGACAGCACGACGTGCTCGATCGGTTGAATGAACTTCAGCAGCTCGGCGCGGGTCATCATTTTCTCTTCAACGCTCCCTTCATTTCTTCGGCGCGCCCGGAGGCGGCGGCTTCGGTGGCTTCTCGGGCAGATTCTGTAGCAGCGTGAGCAGCTCGCGCGGGTGGTACTTGCTGAACAGCGGGCCCTGGCCATTCACCTCGAGCACGTCTTGCGACCAGCGCTCGGGAATGGCAGAGGCGCCGTGAATCGCTCCGAAGATCGCGCCCGTCACCGCCGCGTTCGTGTCGGCGTCGCCGCCCCGGTTGATCACATCGAGCAGCGCCGCTTCGAACGTCGGCGCGTGCCAGAGCTCCCACAGCGCGAGGCGCAGCGTCACCCGCACCCAGTTGTCATAGTTGAGAAGGTGAAGCTCGGGCCCGTAGAGCAGCGGGTCGTCGGCCTGCGACGCCTTGATGTCTTCGCGCAGCCAGTCGGACGCGTCTTTCACCTGCAGCACCCAGTCGGGAATCATTCGCCCAAGCTGTGACGCGCCGATCGACAGGTCGGCCTCGATCGCCTTCATCGCGTTCACCTTGTCGAGCTTCTCGGCCGGGGTGGTGATCGCCGCCGCGATGATCGCGTTCACGATCACATTCGCCAGCTGGCACACCGGCGTGAAGTGAGAGATCTGCGCGTCCTGCATCGTCGCGCTAAGCCGGGCCGCCTGATCCCACCGGAAGAACACCGCCAGTGGCACGCACCGCATCATCGCGCCGTTGTCCCGCAGCTTCTGGCCACCCTCGAGCCACACCCGCTTGCCCGTGAACTCAGGGTGCCGGCCGTCTTTCACGAGCGCCAGCGCCGCGCGCAGCGACGGAGGGCAGTCGAACGCGTGCTCGAGCCACCGGTTGTATTCCTTCGCTGTCTCGAGCACGTCGTACTGCCGCAGGTTCTTCAGCGCGATCGCCACGCACGTCGCCTGCTGCGTGTCTTCCGTCACCTGCCCGCGCTTCACCTGCCACGGCCCGCCGCCCTTCATTTCCGTCTGCGGCCCGTCGTTCAGCTTCGGGAAGAGCTCCGCGCTGAACTTCCGGCCTTCCCACGTCGTCCCCAGCGCGTCGCCCACCGCGAAGCCCAGCAGCGCGCCGCGAGACCTCGACGCCAGCGCGTCCTCCGAAGCCTCCGGCGGCCCCTTCTTCCTCTTCGGCGGAGGTCCTTTCGGGCGTGGAGGAGGTGCCATGGTTTCAAAGGTTTGAACAAATACCGCCCTTCAGGCGAAACTATTCGACGCCCCAGTGCGACAATGTGGGCAAAAGCGTACCAACCCCTCTTCCGGACCTGCCGACCATGAGCATCGACTCGATTCGCCGTGCACTGACGACCGCCACTTCGAACAACTCGATCAACCGCGACGAAGTGCGCAAGCTCTTCACTGCGGCGCGCGACGGCGGCAGCATCGACGCCACCGAAAAGGCCGAGCTCCAGGCCATTCTCAACACGCACGGCAGCAAGTTCACCGTCGCTGCGAAGGCCGAGTTCAGCCGGCTGTTTGGCACCCAGCCGCTGCCGCCTCCACCTCCGCCGGTCGTGGCCGCTGGCCCCGAGAAGGCGACCTACGAAGCGACCCGCCAGCCGTGGACGACGACGTACTGGCCGATGGCCGGCAGCGGCAGCGACGTCGGCAGCGCCTCCAGCAACCTCTGGGCGAAAGACGGCGCGCTCGACAAGCTCGACTCGTTGTTGAAGGCGCAGGGCAAGACCACTGGCGCGCGCGGCTTCGAGCTGAAGCCGAACTTGAACTGGCTCGTCGGCAAGGAAGCCGGCCACTACATCCCCAACAGCTACCTCAGTGAAACGGACGCCGAGACCACCACGGGCGTCGACTTCAACAACAACGGCACCATCGACAAAGACGTGAAGTGGGACTTCATCGATTCGCGCGGCCAGTTCGGTAAAGACGGGAAGACCGATGGCAGCCTGTCGGTCGGCTGGTGGGGCAGCTGCGACAAGGTCGCGCGCGCAGGCATCCTCTTCGCCGAGCCGAAGAAAGACGTCACGCTCAATGGCGTCACCTTCACCGCGCAGGACATCAAGGGCCTGCTCACCGTGCTCGCCGACAGCCAGGGCGGCGGCAGCGACTTCATCGGCAACCGCTACGACGCGCAGCCGGACACGCTGACGCTGCGCAACGGCCAGCAGGTGCGCGGGACGATTCAGGGCGAGGTCGAGTTCGCGGGCGCCGGCAGCCGGCACCAGGGCGACCTGCAGATCGCGGGCAAGATTCCGGACGAAGTGAAGGTCACCCTGCTGGACGGCACCGAGAAGACCTACAAGGCGTCCGAGCTCAGCAGCATCGGGCGGGAAGACAAGAGGGACGACGCGGCGCTCTTCCACACCACGATCGCCGAGTGGCTCAAGTCGGGCCGGCCTGCGGTGATGGACAAAGACAGCGGCGAGCACGTCTGGAACTACAACTTCTACAAAGCCGAAGACGTCTCGTACAAAAACGGCCTCAAGCCGAGCTGGGCGGACAGCGCGAACCTGAACGGCGGCTTCAACGGCCCCGCGGGCGACGGCAACCTCACCTACGTCGAGCGCAAAGTGGACCTGGGTGGCGGCGGCGGCAGCGAGAACTACCGCTACTGGATGGAAGAGAAGAACGGCAAGGTCGTGAACAGCGGCTTTGCGGAAGGCAGCTCGAGCCCCGACTTCCTTTGGCGCCCGCAGACCGAAGCCGCCTTCGCCGGCCGCAACGCGCGCAACCCCTTCGTCGACCCCGCGCTCGTCAAGGAGCTCTACGAGAAGTCGATTCAGTAGCTCACAGCTTCGCCAGGTCGAGCATCACCAAACACCGGCAGGGGCAGCGGCTTCGGCGTGAAGGTTGGCAGCGCCGTCAGCTCGGTGTCCTCGCGAGCTGGCTCGAGCGAATCGCGGGAAGGTGTTCGGCCGAAACGCATCCTTTCGACGAACAGCATGATCGCCCCCATCAGCAGAAAGGAGCCGCCGCCGGCCAGCCATCCGAGGATCACGCCACCTCGCGCAATGCCTTCAGAGCCGAGGCTTGCGAATCCCTGGGGCGCAGGTGAGCCAGCGGCGAAGACACCGATCAGAAAACCCACCGTTCCTACGCCCATCGAAATCCCGCCGCCGATCAGCACCCCCTTGCCGCGCTTCTCGGGCCGCGACAGCCTTTCCAGCGAGCCCGGTTTTGGCTCGGCCCGTACCGAGGGGGAAGCGAGCAGCACAGCGAGTAGCAGCGCGGTCGTTCTCATCCCCGGCCGTCAGTGCAAACCCGCCCGGCGACGTGCACGGTGCTGCACACGTGTGCAGCCGCTTACGCGATCACTTCTTCCGTCTCGGGGCGCTGCCCGTTCCACCGCATCAGGCCAGACCGCGGCGGGCCGTCGTCGCGCCACTCGATGAAGCCGTAGTGCAGCGCAGTGCTCTGCCCGAGGTTCGACAGGCTCAGGCTCACCATCGGCATCCAGGTGCCCGTGTTCACGTAGACCTTGTCTCGCGGCCAGGTGCGCACCATCTCGAGGTGGGTGTGCCCCATGAACACTGAGTTGAGGTCGTGCTTCACGATCAACTTGTGGGCGAAGCGATCGAGGTGCTCGAAGAAGCCGACGTCGTTGTTCAAGAACTTCGTCACCTTCTCGAACGGGCGCTTCGACCACCACTTCGGGTTCAGCCGCGCGCGCCCGAACGCCACCGCGCACTCGGCCACCATCTTCACCGTGAAGCGCGTGTCGAAGATCATCCCCCCCGCGAACAGCGGCCAGAACGGCATCACCTTGTCGAGGTACGGGCGTTCGGCCACCAGCTTGTTCACCACGTGAAGGATGAAGAGGCTGCCCCACGGCAGGTTCAGAATCGGCTCGCGCTTGCCGCGCGTCAGCAGCAGCTTCTTGAAGTCGAAAGCGTGAATCGCCTCGAACTGGTGCCCGTGGTGAATCTGCACGCCGTCTTCGAGCTGCAGAAAAGGCTCTTCGGGCACGAACTGCATCCGCGGGTGCGAGTCGTGCCCCGTCACCGCGCGGCAGAACAGGCGCTGCACGCCGGGGAAGAACATCTCCATGTCGTGGTTGCCCGGCTGGTACGTGATGCGGTTCTTGTCCGACTTCAGGAAGTTCGACATCGCCTTGATGAAAACCGGGTGGCCCTTGATGCACTGCTCGAGCTTCATCAGTGACAGGCGTTCGGTGATCTCTTCCGGAAACTGGCCGTTCACGGGCACCTTCAGCAGGTCGAAGATGTCGCCGTTGAAGACGAGGTGCACTTCGTCGTCGGCGTGCTTGCCCGTCGAGAAGCGCGCGAGCAGCTGTGCGAAGCGCTCGTCCTCGCGAAAGTCGTCATAGATGTTTACCTGCCCCTTCCGGTGACCTGTACCGAGGTGCAGATCGGACAGCACGATTCCCAGCTTCACGCGTACGGACTGTAGCGCTACAAAGTCCGCATGACTGCTCTCTCGATCACGCAGGTGACCGCCCGCGAAGTCCTCGACTCCCGGGGCAACCCCACGGTCGAAGCCGAAATCACCCTCAACGACGGCACCATCGGCCGCGCCGCCGTGCCCAGCGGGGCCTCTACCGGCGAGCACGAAGCCCTCGAGCTGCGCGACGGCGACAAGAAGCGCTACGGCGGCAAGGGCGTGAAGAAGGCCGTCAAGAACGTCAAAGAGATGCTGGGCGCCGTCGTGAAGGGCATGAACCCTCTCGACCAGGCCGCCGTCGACGCGCGCATGCTCGAGCTCGACGGCACGCCGATGAAGTCGAAGCTCGGCGCCAACGCGATTCTCGCCGTCTCGATGGCCAACGCCCGCGCCGCCGCCAACGCGAAGAAGCTGCCCCTGTACCGGTGGGTCGGCGGCATCTCGGCCCGCACGCTTCCCGTGCCGATGATGAACATCTTGAACGGCGGTTCCCACGCCGACACCCGCGTTGACGTGCAGGAGTTCATGGTCCTCCCCTGGGGCGCCGAGACCTTCGCGGAAGGCGTGCGCTGGGGCGCCGAGGTCTTTCACGCGCTCAAGAAGATCCTCAAGGGCAAGAAGCTCGCGACCGGCGTCGGCGACGAAGGCGGCTACGCGCCCGACCTGCCGGCGAACGAAGACGCGCTGAAGCTGATCATGGAAGCCATCTCGGACGCGGGCTTCGAAGCGGGCAACGAGATCGCGCTGTGCCTCGACGTCGCCGCCAGCGAGTTCTTCGACAAGAGGACGAAGAAGTACACGCTCAAAGGCGAGGGCAAGCAGTTCGATTCGGCCGCGCTGCTCGGGTACTACGAGGCGTGGTGCAAGAAGTACCCGATCGTCTCGATCGAAGACGGCTTCGCCGAAGACGATTGGGCCGGGTGGAAGGCGCAGACGGACTCGATGGGCAAGCGCATGCAGCTGGTCGGCGACGATCTCTTCGTCACCAACGTCGAACGCCTCGCCCGCGGCATCGAAGAAGGCGTCGCCAACTCGATTCTGGTGAAGGTGAATCAGATCGGCTCACTGTCCGAGACGATGGACGCGGTGCGCATGGCCCACAAGGCTGGCTACACCTCGGTGATGAGCCACCGTTCGGGCGAGACGGAAGACACCACCATCGCCGACCTCGCGGTCGGGCTCGACTGCGGCCTGATCAAAACCGGCTCGGCTTCCCGCAGCGATCGCGTCGCCAAGTACAACCAGTTGCTGCGCATCGAAGAAGAGCTGGGCGACAGCGCGCGCTACGCTGGCAAGTCGGCCATCAAGTCGGCGAGCAGGAAGTGACCACGCGCATCCTCGTCAGCAACGACGACGGCATCTACGCCACGGGGCTCAAGGCGCTGGTCGAGGCGGTCACGCCGCTGGGCGAAGTCTGGGTCGTCGCGCCTGAAACCGAACAGAGCGCCTCGTCGCACTCGCTCTCGCTGCACCGCCCGCTGCGCATCCGCCAGCACGCCGAACGCTGGTTCGGCATCGACGGCACCCCGGCCGACTGCGTCTACCTCGCCTTTCACCATCTGATGAAGGACGCAGGCCCCACGCTGGTGCTCTCGGGCATCAACAGGGGAGCGAACCTCGCCGAAGACGTCATCTACTCAGGCACCGTCGCTGCCGCGATGGAAGGCTCGCTGCTCGGCATCCCTTCGATCGCCTTCAGCCTCGCGACCCGCCGCGTCTTCGACTACGCCCACTCGGCCGTCTTCGCGCACGCACTGGTCAAGGCTGCCCTGGCGCACCCGCTGCCGAAGCAGATGCTTCTCAACGTGAACATTCCGCCCGCGCCACTGCCGGGCTACGCAGTCACCCGCCTCGGGCGTCACACGTACATGGGCGGCGTGATCGAGAAAGAAGATCCGCGCGGCCGCAAGTACTACTGGATTGGCGGCACCGGCTACGAGCACGTCAGCGCGCCTGGCACCGACTGCACCGTGGTGCACGAGCAGAAACAGATCTCGGTGACCCCGTTGATGCTGAACCTCACCGACGCGACGTTTCTCGGGCCCCTGCAGCAGTGGAAGCTCGAAGGGTTCCCGCAGGTCTGATGCGCCGCTGGCTCGTGCTCGGGCTCGCGCTGACCCGGTGTGCGACCACCGCTCCTGCGATCGCGGGAAATCTCGACCCGCACCACGAGCCCGACCTCGTCACCACGAAGCACACGGTCGAGGCCGGCCAGACGCTGTACCGCATCTCGAAAGCCTACGGCCTCACCGTCGAAGAGCTGATGGCCGCCAACGGCATCGAAGACCCGAAGGAACTGAAGGTCGGCCAGCAGCTGTGGGTGCCCGGCGCCGCGTCGCCTACCGAAGTCGCCAGCGCCGATTCGCCCGAGCCCGTCGCTCCGAAGCGCACGCTGCCTCCGCCACCTCTGCGCGGGAAGCCTCTGATCGTCGGAAGAAAAGACGGCACCCTGCAGTGGCCTTTGCGCGGCGTGCTCTACGCGCGGTTCGGACGAAAAGGAAAAGAGCCCCACGACGGCATCGACCTGGCCGCGCCCGCGGGCACGCCGGTGAAGACGGCAGGCGAGGGCACGGTGCTCTTCGCGGGAGATCAGAAGGGCTACGGCTTGATCGTGATCGTCGAGCACACCAAAGGCCTGGTCACCCTCTACGCCCACAACCGCGACATCCGCGTGAAGACGGGCCAGAAGGTGCGCGAAGGACAGGTGCTCGCCACCGTCGGTGACAGCGGAGCGACCAGCGGCCCCCACCTGCACTTCGAAGTCCGGCAGGATGGCAACCCCGTCGACCCGCTGGATCACCTCGGCCCCGTCCCTTGAAGACCTCTCGCTTCCTGCTGATTTGCCTGCTCGCGCTCGTCACGTGCGCGAAGCCTCCGCCACCGAAGAAGGTGGTGATCGAGGACGCTCCGCCGGATCCGACGGGGCAGGCGAAGAAGATGTTGAAGGACGCGTACGACGCCATCGAAGCGCTCGAGCCCGAGAAGCTCGACAAGCTGATGAACGACGACGTCACCGTCTTCGGCCTCGGCCCCAACGACTACTTCACGACCCCCGGCGCTGTGCTCGAGCACCTGCGCACCGAGCTGCTGCCGTACGGACTGCGCGGCGACAAGCTCAAGGTCATCTACTCGAAGCCCCGCATCGGGCTCGCCGACGGCGATCGTTCGGCCTGGCTTCATGATCTGCCGCGCTTCGAGCGCGTCCGCCAGGGCCGCCCCAGCCAGTACTGGAGCCCCCGCATCACCGCCCACCTCGTCCGCTCAGGGAAGGAGACCTGGGCCGTCGACATGGTCCACGTCTCGCTCGGCTTCCCCGACACCGACCTCTACGCCGCCGGGTCCGAGAAGAAGCTGATTCCTCCTGCTGAGGTCGCGCCGAAGGTCGGCCCCGATTCCGAGCAGCTCATCGGCCTCACCAAGCGGATGCTCGAAGACATCGCGGTGAAGGTCGATCGCGTCAGCGACCTCGACGCGGTCGCGCTGCTCGGCACCGACCAGGCCGACGTCTTCGAGGGCGGCAAGGCGTTCAAGGATCTCGTCAAGCCGCAGCTGGCGCAGATCAAGAAGTCGAACACCTTCGTCTACAAGATCGACGGCGGGCCGCGATCGAAGCTCGCTCCCCGCGGCAAGTCGGGCTGGGTCGCGGCCACCGTCAGGCTCACCGTCGGCGCCGGCAAGAAGGCGCGCACGCTGGTGCCGTTTCGCGCGCTGTGGATCTTCGCGGAAGAGAAGGGCGTGTGGAACCTGGTGTCGGACCACCAGTCGCTGGGGCTCAAGCCCGACCAGCGCGCCGCGACGAAGGAAGAAGATCTGCCGAAGTCCGTCGACGGGCCCACCGCGCCCGTGCCCAGCGACGGCGGCCTCATTCGCTGACGCACCGCGGCATTCGGTGCGGGTTTTCGAACACCCAACTCCTCGCCGTCTCTACGATTTCGGTCTTCGATCGAATTCGATCGAATCTCCTGACGCGGCGGGTCATCCGCCCTCTCTGCTTCTGACGCACCGCGGTGGATTCGATCGAATTCGATCGATCACTTGCGACGCACTGCGGCGGAAGTGGGGTGCGCTCGGCATGAGCGCAGAACAGGAGGTGAAGCGATGAGCTAAGTCCTCTGGGGAGCCCTGACGGAGGGAATCCCACACCTACAAGACAAGGGCGCAAGCCGGAGCACCGGCTGCTTGCAAGTTGAGGAGTCCCGCGAGGGTGTGTCTGGTGGAAGTCTATTGGTGCAGTACCGAACCGAGCGAAAGCGAAGCGCCGTAAGGCGTGCGTCCGCGGGTGAGCTGTCCCTTGGCAGCGAAGCCCGATTTCCGCCGGGCGGGCGCGCGTAGTGGCGACGGAGTCGGTGCGAAGTTTTGCGTTACTTACCCGAGGAGACCTCTCGGCCTCCGCCCCACGGGCGGTAGTCATCGAGAACGAGAGAACGAGATGGCGAAGGGACGAGAGGAGTCGGATGATCGCGAGGTACCGAAAAGCCGCCGAAAGACGGTCTTAACCGCGTTGAAGAAGTTGATGCGGGGAGGGAAGGCGATCACGGCCAGCAAACAGACGAGACAGCTTGGACTGTTCACCGAGACAGCCGACAGCCCGAAAGGGGACGACGGCGGAGCGGACGCGGGCCTACCCGCGCCTGCGACGTACGCGGTGCCGAAGTCGGGGAACACAAAGAGAAACGTCTCGTTGGCAATGACGATGGAAGAGGTTGCTTCGCATGGAAACCTGATGCGGGCATTCGAGAAAGTGGCGTCGAACGACGGCGCACCTGGACCCGACCGGCAGAGCATCGAAGAGGTGGCAGAACACTTCGTCGAGATGCTGCCGGCACTGAGCCGCGCGCTGCGAAATGGCAGCTACCAACCGGGGGACATCCGCCGCGTGTGGATACCCAAGTCGGGAGGCGGACAGAGGGGCCTTGGCATTCCCAATGTGATCGACCGAGTAGTGCAACAGGCGGTGCATCAAGTGCTCAGCCCGCACTACGAGACGAGATTTCATGGGAGCAGCCACGGTTTTCGACCGGGGAGGAGCTGTCACACGGCCATCGCTGAAGCCAAGGGTCATCTGGAAGAGGGCAACGACTGGGTGGTGGATCTCGACTTAGAGAAATTCTTCGACCGAGTTCATCACCAGCGGTTGTTGTCGAGGTTGGAAGAGCGGGTGAAAGACAACCAGCTCATCGGCCTTATCCGAAAGATGCTCAAGGCGAAGGTGGTGATGCCGGACGGAGTAGTGGTGAGCACGGAGGAGGGGACGCCGCAAGGAGGTCCTCTCTCCCCTCTGCTGAGCAACATCGTATTGGACGAGCTCGACAAAGAGCTTGCCCGACGCGGCCACCACTTCGTGCGTTACGCCGACGACTGCAACATCTACGTAAGTAGTGAGCGGGCAGGCAAACGCGTGATGGCCAGCATCGTCCGTTTCATCGAGAGCAGATTACGGCTCAAGGTGAACGCGGCGAAAAGCGCAGTCGCCAGACCAGAAGAGCGGCACTTTCTGGGTTTTCGTCTCCGGCGTGAGCCGACAGATGGAAGCGTGGAGGTGCTGTTGTCGAAGCGCTCGAAGGAGCGCGTCAACGAGAAGATCCGCGAGCTGACGCCGAGAAACTACGGGCAGTCCCTCAAGGGCTGCATTCGAAGTCTCAGCGTGTATTTGCTCGGCTGGA
>JBBRAX010000047.1:0-60208 GCA_038206395.1 Myxococcales bacterium
GGGCTCGTACATGCCTCGCGTAGATCATCCGGCCCGCCCGCTTGCAAGACCACTCTGGCGAGCGGATCAACTCCAGCAGCGCGGATCTCTTCGCCAGCTCGGCACCAGCCCGCTTTCCCCCTTCAGGCCGACTTCCCTGTCAGACTGCTGGCGCGGCCTTGCGAAGAAACGGGGCAATCGTCTCGCGGAAGTGCGGGGTCCACGGCGACGGCGTGCGCTTTTCACCATCGACGCGCACGATGACGCGGCTGCCGGTCGCGAAGTCGACGTCCTCATCCATCGGCATCACGCAGAACCCGAAGGTGAGGCTGGTGGTGCCGAGGTGCTCGACCCACACCCGCACGCGGACCTCGGACACCCCGACGACCGCGCGGTGGTACTCGAGGTGGTTTGCCCGTACGAGGTGGAACTGGTCGGGGTTCTTCTGCATGTCGAGCGTGCCGCCCCAACCGAGGCGGCGCCAGAAGGCACCGATGGTGCGCTCGAAGAGCAGCAGGTAGCGCGCGTTGTGGAGAATCTGAAACGCGTCGAGGTCGTCGAAGTAGATGCCGTGTACGGCCTCGTGGAACCGCGTACCTGCTGATGAGCTCATGAAGTCCGCTTAGCTCACGCCGCGGCCCGAGTGAACGCCCGCTCGGCCCAACGGTCGAACGCGGCGCGGTGCAGGAGGCCTGCGTGCCGCGCGAACTCCTCGCCCCCCTTCACGGCCTGAAAGGTGGGAATCGCCTTGATGCCGAGCTCGTCGATCAGCGCCTTCGACTTGTCGAAGTTCACCTTGAGCACCAGCACCTTGCCAGCCTGGCGACGGGCGAACTGCTCGACCACTTCGTCGGCTGCCCGGCATGGCGCGGCCCAGGGTGCGGTGAAATCGACGACGACCGGCATCGGCGAGCTCGCCACGATTTGCTGATACCGCTCGGTGCTGACTTCGATGGGAGCGCCCGAAACATCGAGCGCCTCGTGACACTGCGAGCAGACCGGCTTCCTGGCCTGCGGCATCGAACTAAAAGCTCCGCAATCGAGGCATCGGTACATGCCTCTTCAAGTAACGCAGGATCAGCCGCCGTCCACTGAACCGCCATCAAACCCGGCGTCGGGAAGCGTGACCTCGACCGGCGTAAACGGCGGCGGGTCGTAATCGCCAGTCTTTTTTCCGGTGAAGCCCGTTTCCAGCGTCAGCGTGGCGCCCGCCACGATCGGCCCGAACGCGCACCCGCCCGCCCACGCCACGCCCAGCCGGCCGTCGACGATGCCGTCTGCCGGAGCGTTCTTTGGAATCTTCAGGCGCTTGAAGGTCACCGCGGCGCACGTCTCTGGCTTGCCCGCGTCCGTGGTGCCTGCGTCCGTGGTGCCTGCGTCCGTGGGGCCTGCGTCCGTGGTGCCTGCGTCTGTGGTGCCCGCGTCGGGGTCGCACGGCATGTTCGCCGAGTTCCGGAACTCGGTGACGTCCTCGAGCGACTCGCCCTTGCGCGAGAAGCGGCCGCCCGCGAGAGAGACGCCGAGCAGGACGCAGTTGGGATTCGAACCGCCGCCCGCGCCGAGACCGATGAGGAAGCGATCGAAGTCGTCGTTGTTGACGAGGCCGGCGACGACTGCGGCCCTGACTCCGGCGTCGAGCGTGTGAACGGTGTCGTTGACGACGACGAGCTTCTGCAGCTTCACGCCGTTCGCCTTGAGGTCGGGCTGATCAATCGCGACCTTCGGCCAGAACACTTCGTCGGGGCACTGGACGTCTTCACGCGCGCACCACTGCGCGAGGTCGAGCTTCAGCGGCATGCCCTGATAGGTGCCGAAGTCGACGACCTCGCCGTAGCCGTTCGCGGTCGCTGCGCGCGTCGCGCCAGCGAGGTTCAGCTGAACCTTCAGCTTGTTGTCATACGTGAGCGCGTAGTTGCCGCGCACGTCGCGTCCGTCGAAGCCCGTCGGCACGGGTTCCACAACACACGAGGCCAGCAGCAGCAACGCAGCGGCGCGAAGAGTCTTCACCATCGTTCCCTCCCTCCAATGAAGTCGTACGGGTACGCCCAGTCTGGAGCGCTCGCTTTATCGAGCTTCTGGATCTGCGCGGGCTGAAGCTTCAGGCTCGCGGCCTTGAGGTTGTCTTCGAGCTGGGTGAGGTCGCGCGCGCCCAGGATGACCGAGCTGACCTCGGGCTTGTGAAGCAGCCACGCGAGCGCGACCGCGGGCGGAGTCGCTTCGACCTCGCTCGCGACCGCTGCGAGGGTCTCGAGCATCGCCCACGACTTGTCGTTGTTGATCTTCTTGAACGTGTCCTTCCACTCGGCGAGCCGACTGCCCGCGGGCGGCTGCATGTCCTGCTTGTACTTGCCGCTCAACATCCCGCGGGCGAGCGGGCTCCAGACCATCACTCCCAGGCCGAAGGCACGGCAGGCGGGAATCATCTCGCGCTCGGCGCCGCGCTCGATCAGGTTCCACTGGAGCTGCACGGACTCGAAGCGGTGCAGGTTGCGTTTGTCGGCGACCCACAGCGACTCGGTGAGGCGGTAGCCGGTGAAGTTCGAGCAGCCCGAGTAGCGAATTTTTCCCGCGCGGGTGAGGTCGTCGAGCGCGCGCAGCGTCTCTTCGATCTCGACCTCTCCGTCCTGCATGTGCACCTGGTACAGGTCGATCCAGTCGGTGTTCAGCCGCTTCAGCGAGTCTTCGCACGCCTTGATGATGTGGCGGCGCGAGAGGCCGAGGTCGTGCACCGTCGAGCCCATCGTGAAGCGGCACTTGGTGGCGAGGATCAGGTCTTTGCGCCTGACGCCGAGCCATTCGCCGAGCAGGCGTTCGCTGTTTCCCTCGCTGTAGACGTTCGCGGTGTCGATGAAGTCGATGCCCGCCTCGATCGAGCGGTCGAGCACCTTGCGTGCTTCCGCGTCCGTCGACGTCACGCCCTTCATGAAGCCAGGCGAGTCACCGAAGGTCATCGTTCCGAGACAGAGGCTCGAGACCTTGAGCCCGCTCTTTCCCAATCGCCGGTGTTCCATGCGTTTGTTCCTCCGAGCCATCAGAGATAGCCGATTTGACCCCGTCTTGCGTGTTGAGTACGTGGCACGCCCATGCGCGCACCCGTCATGCTCCAGGCCGGAGCCTTCGCCATCGCTTTGTCTGTGATCGGCTGCAGCAACAGCCCCCGCCTCAGCGATGCGCCGGGCGGCGGCGGCGGCGGCGATAGCAACGCGGCGATGCGGGCCGAGGACGCGGGCGGCATCGGGCCGGGCGTCGGCTCGGGCGGCGGCGTCGGCTCGGGCGGCGGTGTCGGCTCGGGCGGCGGTGTCGGCGGTGGCGGCGGTGGCGGCGGCAGCATGAACGCGGGGCCGATCGACGCGGGGGCGATCGACGCGGGGGCGATCGACGCGGGCCAGGGCGGAGTCGTCGGGCCGGACGCCGGAGTGGTTCCTCCTCCGAGCGACGGTGGCTTCGCGCTGCGGTTCGTGGCGCTGGGCGATGTGGGCCGCGGAGATCAGGGGCAGTACCAGGTGGCGGCGGGAATCGCGACGTGGTGCTCGACGCACGCGTGCGAGTTCGCGGTGCTTTTGGGCGACAACATCTACGACACGGGCGTGTCGGGTCCGAATGATCCGATCTGGCAGACGCACTTCGAGCTGCCGTACGCGGCGGTGAACATGCCGTTCTACGCGGTGCTCGGAAACCACGACTACGGCGGGCAGGGCTCGGGCAACGAGTTCAACAAGGGCCAGTACGAGGTCGACTACTCGGCGATCTCGACGAAGTGGCGCATGCCCGACACGCACTACAAGCTGAACCGCCCTGGCGTGGACATGTTCGTCGCGAACACGAACCTCTCGATGTACGGCCTCGACACCGCAGTGAAGTCGGACTTCTCGAGCTGGCTGCCGCAGTCGAACGCGAAATGGAAGATCGCGTTGGGGCACCACCCATACCGCTCGAACGGACCACACGGAAACGCCGGCAGCTACGACGGGGTGGCGTTCATCCCGATCGCGAACGGCGCGGGAGTGAAGTCCTTTCTCGACAGCCGCGTCTGCGGAAAGGCCGACGTCTATTTGTCGGGCCACGACCACAGCAACCAGTGGCTCACCGCGCGCTGCGGAGTGAACCTCAACAGCGTCGGCACCGAGCTGATCGTCGCCGGCGCCGGCGCGTCCGCCACGACGCTCATCACCTCGGGCGGTGACTTCAACCCCAACTACTTCCAGACCCTCGACCTGGGCTTCCTCTACGTCGAGATCGTCAACAACACCTTCACCGGCACCTTCGTCGGCACCAGCGGCAACGTGCTCTTCACCCGAACTTTCACGAAGTAGGCGCCGGCCAGAACAGCGGCCAGCTGTGCGCCAGAGAGCACGTCTCCGGATGAACGGACCGCGTGCGCGAGGTGCGAACGAAGCTCGGAGGCGACTCGTCTCTCGACTGCTCTCGCGATGGAAGGGACGCGGCTCCGGGGTCCGCCTACAGCCCGACCTGAAGCATCTCGGCGACGACGCGGCGGATGAGCTCCCTCCGGACCTCTTTCCCCGCGTGCTCGACGGCGCGCAGGTGGGGGCGCCGGGTGCGTTCGCGGCTTCGCGCGGCGGTGCGGAGGACGAGCTCGACCCGGGTGGGTTCGAGCTGAAACGGCCGCCGTGCGGCGGCAACCAGGGCGAGGGCGAGGTCGATGATCTCTGCCATGTGCCGCCTACCCTCGTATGGAAAACCACGAGCGTCCAGTTTGGGTATCGTCCGCGCCCAGATGAGCGAGCGCAGCGAATGGGTCAGCTGGGTCGGCCCCGCACGAAAGGGAGACCTCGACGCCATCGATCAGCTCACCCAGTACTTCTCGCCCTTCGTTCACGCCGTTCTCGTCTCGCGCCTCTCGCACCGCACTGCCGCCGGCCTCGTCAAACCCGTCATCTCCCAGAGCGTCTTCCGCCTCTCTGGCCTTTCTTCCGACGCAGGCTTCGCCACCTGGCTCCTCTCGGCCGCTCGCGAAAGGGCCGCTGACGCCGCACGCTCGCCCGGCGCCACCACCGACTTCGCCGGTGATGATCCGCTGATCAACAATGGCCACCTCGTCCTCTCGAAGCTCCGCGGCCTCGCCGAAGTCTCTCGCGAACGGCTCGTGATGCGCCTGCTCGAAGGCATCGCCGGCTTCGAGATCGCCCAGACCATCGGCAGCAGAGAGGCCGACGTCCGCCTCGAGCTCGAGCGCGCCGCCGCCACCCTCGTTCAACAGCTCACCGGCGAACCCGTGTCCTTCGCCGGCGACAGCTACCTCTGGTCACTGATCGGCACCCCGCACGCAGCGATCATCCCCCTCGAGAACCAGCTCACCTCGCTTCGCTACGACCCCACCTCGGACCCCGAGAGCACCCCCGCCCAGACGCCTGCGCTGCCGCCTCCGCTTCAGAGCGCCACCGAAGGACGCCGCCCCACCGGCGCTGCCCTCGAGCCGCTGAGGGCCGAGATCACCGACCCTTCCGGCGACCTGCTGCCCCTGCCGTGGGACGACGCTTCCGAAGAGCAGACGGCCGCCAACCCGTTGCCGCCCCGCCGGGCGCCACCCCCCGCCAATCCCTTCGGCACCGCGGTGAAGACGATTCACGTCTCTGACCTTCCCGCCGCCGCCGACTTCGCCGAGATGGAGGACGTCACCCGCCCCGAAGCCGTCGAGCCACGCGAAGCGAGCAACGGCCCCCGCCCCACCGTCGAGATGAAGACGCAGGTCGGGCTGGTGGCAGTGAAGACGCGCGCGAAGAGCGTCGCGCCGCTGGAGGAGCACGAGACAAAGCTCCGCCCAAGCCTCCCCGGTGGCAATTGGCGGTCGGCCAACGTGCTCGGCGCTCCCGACCCGGCGAAGACCATCATGGGGCTGCCGGCGATCACCGTGCCCGCGGGAAGCGTCACCCGCAGCTGGCGCCCCTTCGGCATCGCCGCCGCGCTCGCGCTGGTTGCCAGTGGCGTCGCCGCCCTGCTGCTCGACGGCACGAACCGCCGCGTCAAGTCTGGCTGGAACCTGGTGCCCGTCGCCGTCGCCGCCAGCGACCTCACGATCAACACGCTGATTACCTCTGAGATGATCAGCACCCGCTTCGTGCCCGAGGCCTTCATCACCTCGTCCGTCGTGAAGCCCGACAACACGGCGTACGTGGTGAACCAGAAGATCCTCGTCGACGTGCAGGCCGGCGACCCGCTGCTGTGGACGCAGTTCGAGGCCACCCGCACCAACGAACGGCTCTCGAAGAAAGTGATGAAGCGCGCCCGCGCGTACGACATCACCACCAGCAAGGCGATCGCCGTCGGCGGCTGGGTGAAGCCCGGCGATCACATCGACATCCTCACCAGCCTTCACGGCAAGCAGAAGGGCGAACGCGTCGCCGTCACGCTGCTGCAGAACATCCCCGTGCTCTCGACCGGCAAGTTCACCACCAGCACCCCGAGCCAGGCGCACAAGGACGGCGACAAGGAATACATCGACGTCTCGGTGCTGCTGCTCCCCGAAGAGGCGGCCATCGTCGCCCTCGCCACCGAGGTCGGCGACCTGCAGTTCACGCTGCGCCGCGACGATGACCCCGACCTGCTCGACAACAAGGTTGGCTCGAGCATGAAGACGCTGCTCGACGGCGAGCGGGTGAAGCTGCTTCACAAGAAGAGGTTCGAGACGATTCAGCAGATTCGCAACGCGCCGAAGCCCTGATAGTCAGCAGGGCATGAAGCTCTTCGGGGTGGCGATGCTGGCAGTGATTGCGTTGGGCTGCGGCTCCAGCAGCAGCACGACGGGCACGGGTGGAGGCGCAGGCGGCGCAGGCGGCAGCGGCAACTGCAACGGCGCCGCGAAGACGCCCCCGAACCTGGTGGGCAACAACGGCTTCGAGTGCGGCGACACTGGCTGGTCTCCGCAGTCGGGAGATGTCGTCGCCGACGCCGACGCACACAGCGGCACGAAGTCCTTGAAGCTGACCGCGACGGCGGCGGGCGGGAAGTTCGCGAGCACGGCTCCCATCGTCGCGTCGACCACCGGCAGCGTGTACTGCGCGGTCGCGTACTTGAGGGGCACCGTCGCCGACGCGCAGCTGTCGGTGCTCGAAGACAAGGGCGGCACGGTGGTCGACCACACGTTCAGCACGCCGGTGAAGAGCGAGAACGGTTGGTTGCGTGCGCCGCCGTCGACGAACCTCGAGGTCCGCGCGGCAGCGGGCTCGAAGCTCTACGTCCGCTTCTTGATGCGGACGCCGGCCGCAGGAGAAACCCTGCTCGTGGACGACGTGGACGTGTGGGAATCGACGGACGGCAAGTGCAAGGAGACGCGATGAAGAGGCTTTTCGCAGTGGCGGCGCTGACGTTGACGGCCTGTGGCAGCAGCTCGGGCGGGAATCCCGACAGCGGCGGCGTGGTGTCGACGGCGATCGCGCCTCCGTCGGGGCAGCAGTTCTGGGAAGGGCGCTGGTCTCCGGACGGTACGAAGATTGGCCTTCACCACGCGACGCCGGGTCTCAATGGCGCCGACAACATCGCGGTGATGGGCGAGACGGGCTCGAACCTGACCGTGCTCGCCGACGCGGGCAGCTACCTTGCTTCAGTGGCGTGGGCGCCCGACGGAGCGTCGCTGTACTTCTCGGGCGACGACGGAATCCTCTCTGTCCCCGCGGCGGGCGGCGCCGTCACGCTGGTGAAGCGCGCTTTCGCCTCGCTGAACATCGACCTCTCGCGCGACGGCAAGCGGCTGACCTACACCCTCAACGGCAGCTCGAGCGTCACGCTGCTCGAGCTCGCCGATGGCGGCACCACGACGCTCGGCAAGGGCGAGGCGGCGCGGTTTTCACCGGATGGGACGAAGCTCGCGTACGTGGCGCGCGAGGCGGGCCCCGACGGCGGCATGGACGAGCGGTTCAAGCTCTACCAATTCTCGGACAAGGCGGTGACCGACCTGGGCCTCGCCGGCACGTACCTCGCGAGCATCTGCTGGTTCGATGACGCGAAGCTTGCGGTGACGGGCACCAACGGCATCGAGAGCGTCGACCTGGGCGGCACGCGGACGAAGCTCTTCGCGGCCTCGGCGGCGACGGGCTGCGACGTGCACCCCGACAAGAAGCGCATCCTCTACCGGGTGAACGGCGAGCTGGGGCTGCGGGTGTTGTCCGGCTTCTAGAAGCGGTCTTTCGGTTCGTCGGAGGTGGTGGTGCGCCCGCCGAGCTCGCGCACCGTCCACCCGGCTTCTTCGAACGCAGCGCGGAAGCCAGTGAAGATGCTCTTCTCGGCAATCACCAGGCTGCCACCGTCGATCATCATCACCGGCGGCAGTTTTCCCGGGCCCTTCGCTGGCCCGGTGACGATGCGCTTGCGCCACCGCGTCGAGACACCGCGCGAAAAACCAATCATCAACCGCGTGAGCTCTTTGCTGCCGGTGACCAGCACCAGCGGAGTGCCCTGCGGAAGAAACGGGTGCTTGTCGAGGTAGCGCGCGTCGGGCCCATCGGGGATTCCCAGCTGCACCACCGCCGAGCCTTCGCCTTTCCACTCGGGGTAGTCGTCGAGCGCGCCGTGAAGCTGCAGCCGCTTCAGCGCGCAGAGCGCATCGACCAGCACCTGCGCGAGGTGAAGCTTCGTCTGCTCGACGTCCTCGGCCCAGCCGCTGAGGTAGTGGCTGACCTTAACCGGCCGCCTGGGCTTGGCAGGGGCTTTGGCTTTCTTGCTGGGCTGAGCGGCGGCCATTGCCCCTACTCTGTGAGCGATTGCCCACCCTTTGTAAACTTTTCGGCCTACTTCCCGGATTGCCGGAAGATGAAGGGGTAGGTGACGGCGATGAGCTCGGTGCCCTTTCGCGAGGGGAACTGGAGCAGCTTCGTGCGGCCTTCGACGCAGCGCTCGAGCTCGGCGTTTCCGGCGGTCGACTGCGCCACGGTGGCCAGCGAGACCTTGCCCGACTGGGCAATCATGAAGCGCACCGACACCTTTCCTTCGAGCGACGGGAAGCGGTTGAGCATCGACTCGTAGCAGTACTTGAAGCCCGCGAGGTTCGCGCGGATGACGCGGCGAATCAGCTCTTTGTCGAGACAGCCGGTGCCGTCTTCCGTACAGCCGCGGATGACGACGTCGGTGGGGTCGGGCAGGTCGGGCTTGTCACCCTTCTTCAACATCACGCCGGTGCCGTAGGGGTTGTTGGGGCCGCGGCCGCCGTGGGTGCCCAGCGCTCCGATGCCGGAAAGGCCCATGCCTCCCAGGCCGTTGCCGTCGCGCCCGCCGCCGAGGCCGAGGCCGAGGCCCACCTGGGCGGTGCGAATGCCGTTGGAGGCAGCGCGCAGGTCGTCGCCGAGGCCGCTGCTGGTGAAGACGCTGCCGGCGCCCGGGCCGTGGAACAGGGCGCCGACGTCGGGCTTCGTCGAGGGCACGTTCTTCCCCGACGGGCGGGGCACGGGCACGGTGCGCGCGACGCGGGAAGGCGAGCTGGGCGGAGAGCTGTTGTCTTTGCGTTGCTTCGCAGCGGGAGCGGCACTCGCCTGCTTTGCCGTCTCTTGTCGGTAGAGGACCTTGATCGCCTTCGCCGACACGCCGCTGTTCTCGTCGAAGTCTTCACCCGCGGCGTCGGCGTTGGCGGCGGTGACGGCGAAGAAGCCGAAGGCGGCGATGAGCGCGAGGCCCAGGTTGATGGTGGTGAGGTCGCTGACCGCAGCAGGCGCAAGGCGTGGCGGCGCGTCGAGCAGCTGGGCGTCGAAGGAGAGCGCGCCGATTGAGAGGGAGTGGGTCGACCCACGCTTGAGCGGCATGCGGGTGCCGTCTTTCTGCCGAAGGGTCGCTCCTTCAGCGTCGATGTGGATCAGACGGAAGGCTTTGGCGCCGCCGCAGGCGAAGTCGCAGCCCGGCTCAGCGCCGATGGTGAAGCTGCGCGGGGTGTGCAAGGGCAAGAACTCCCTCGCCAGCGCCTGGTTGCCCCACCGCACCGACAACGACACACCCGGACTGCGCGTCGACTTGCCCATGCAGCAACGGACACCGGCAGGAATTCCTGGTTCCAGAACGAAAACATCCCGGGCTGCCGTTGAGGGCGACCCGGGACGCTTCTACCTTCTGGTTCTTTACCGGCCGGCCCTTGCGGTTCGGCTCAACGGCGCGCTTTAGAAGCGCTCGCCCGCTTTGACCATCTCGTGGAACACGGCGTCGATGCCGCGCTTGTTGATGATGCGGAGGCCGTGCGCCGAGACCTTGATCTTGATCCACTTCTTCATCGTCGGGACGAAGAAGCGGTGGGTCTGGATGTTCGGGAGCGAACGGGTCTTCGACTTGTTGTTCGCGTGGCTGACGTTGTTACCAACGAGCGGACGCTTTCCGGTGACCTGGCAGACTTTGGACATGGTGGCTTTCCTTACCAGCTCGACTTGACGACGCCGGTGATCTGTCCAGCGAGCGCCATTTCACGGAACGTGATGCGCGACATCTGGAAGTAGCGCAGCGTCCCGCGCGGACGGCCGGTGACGAGGCAGCGGTTGGTGACGCGGATGGGGTTCGCATCGCGGGGCAGCTTCGCCAGCACTTCCTGGGCGGCGATCCGGTCTTCTGCCGAGGTGTGGATGTTGCGGATCGCGGTCTTCAGCTCACCGCGCTTCTTCGCAAACTTCGCGACGATCTTCTTCCGCAACTCGTTCTTGTTGATCATGCTCGTCTTCGCCATGGCCTGGAATCCTGATCCTTCAGAAGGGACTTCGAAAAGGGATGCGCCTCATACACGCACCTTCCCGCCCGGATCAAGTTGATCGGCCACGACGGTTGAAAAAGGCAGCGGGCTGTGAGAGGAGACCCCCAAATATGGGCACTCTGAAAACGTTCATCGACTCGAAGGGCATCACTTCCAAGGCGATCGCGGTCGCCAGCCGCCGCGTCGAAGCGGGCGGCAACGAGGCCCGTTCGGCCCAGTCTGCGCGGACGAAGAAGCGCCGCCTGACGAAGGAAAAGTCGTACACCGAGCTCAACCTCGCCAAGCCGAAGTCTGACCGCGCGCTCTCGCAGAGCCAGGTCGACGGCGCCGTGAACGACAAGCCGCTGCCGAAGAAGGTGCGCGCCAAGGTTCTTCGCGCGGTCAACGCGGTCCTCGCCACCAAGAAGCAGCCGGCCGTCGACATGAAGGCCATCTTCGAAGGCGTCGCGGCGAAGCCGGGCAAGAAGGCGAAGGAAGTCGTCAAGCCCGGCTAAAGCAGTACCGAGCCTCCAGCCGCCTCATCCCTCGACTTCTCTCGGGATGAACGGAAATGGAGCAGCTGGGCCACCGCGCCTATTTCTTCTTCGCCTCGGCGTCCGCGAAAGTCCGGTGCTCGCGGCGCTGGGTCTCGAGCCTTACGCTGTCAGCGGCTTTCGTCAGCGCCGCTTCGAACCTCTTCTGCCGGCCCAGGTCGGCCTTCGCGGTGTTATCGAACAGCGAGACGCGCTCGACGGCCGGCGCCTTCGTCACCTTGCGATCGAAGCTGTATTGCCCGTCACCCATCGGCCCGTGCTCCCTTAGTTGCAGTATCCCGAGACTGTGTTGCAGGTCTGGCCGCTGGAGCAAGAGAAGCCGGTGACGGTGCAGTTCGGCGTGCAGACGCCGGTTCCCGCGGCACCGGAGCCTGCGCAGAGGTAGCCGACACGACAGGTCGACTGGCCACCCATGGCCGCCGGGCAATTGCGCAGACACAGCTGCTGGTTGATGGTTCCGAAGCCGTTGACGTTCGTGCAGGTCGAGCCGGCGCTGCACATCATCCCGCTGCAGAGGCTGGTGCAGTAGCCGTTGGTGAAGCCGCTGGGTCCGAGGCCGGGCACCTGCTCGGTGACGCAGAACCCGTTCGGGTAGAGGTTGCATTGGGCCGAGCTGACGCACGCCGCTCCGACGGTGCCGCCGTCGTTGCTGGGCACGCCCGCATCGGGGAAGCCCCCGTCGAGCAACGCGGGGATAGGCGCAATCCAGCACGCCTTGTTGCCTTGCACCGGGTAGCAGTCGTACCCGGGCGTCCGGCAGCTCGCGGTGCTCGCGCACGTGGGCGCGCAGATGGGGTCGGCCTCGCCGTAAGGAGAAAAGTTGTCGAGGCAGATGCCGTTGGAGCCGCACGGGGCGACCGCTGTGCAGGGCCGGGTACAGAAGCCGCCGGTGTAGAGGCTGTTGCCCGACGACGTCTTCAGCTTGCAGATGGCGCCGGCGCCGAGGGCCGAACAGTTCGCGTTGCTGGTGCAGGGCCCGCCGTACGTCGGCGCGCCGCACGCGCCGTTGGTGCAGGCCTGGCCAGCGGGGCACTGGGTGCAGACCGAGCCGCTCTTTCCGCATGCGTTGGGCAGCGTTCCCGCGTTGCAGACATTGCCGACGCAGCAGCCACCGCACGTGGCCGGGCCGCACGGCGCCGTCGCGCAAGCACCGTTCTGGCAGGCCTGCCCCGCCGGGCATGACTTGCACTGCGCTCCACTGACACCGCAGTTCGCCGCGCTCTGGCTGCCGGGAGGAATACAGACGCCGTTCGCGCAGCAGCCACCGCACGACATGATGTTGCAGGGCTTCGTCACGCACTTGCCCATCACGCAGCCGAAGCCGTCGCCGCACGCCTGGCACGTGGCGCCCTGCTGGCCGCACGCGGCGGTGCTCTGCTGCGGTGGGGGCACGCAGACCCCGTTGCGGCAGCAGCCGGTGGGGCAGCTGGCCGGGCTGCAGCCGGTGGTGACGCACTGGCCCATTGCACAGACCTGGTTCGGGCTGCACGCGCGGCAGACGTTGCCGTTGATTCCACAGCGCTGAGAAGTCACGCCCGACTGGCACGCACCCGCGGCATCGCGACAACCGCTGCACGCCGTACCGCCGCCACCGCCGCTTCCACCTGCCCCGCCGCCGGCTCCGATGCCACCGCCGACCCCTGCTCCGCCGCCGGTTCCGACGCCACCGCCGTCGGGAGGGAAGCAGACGCCGCTGCGACAGACCCAGCCCGAGCCACATTCGGTGACGGAGTCACACTGCTTCTCGGTGACGGGCTGAAAGCAGTTGCACCCCGACAGCGCCAGGAAGGCGAGCAGCCAAAACGCGAAGAAGGTCTGGGGGGAACGCATCACTGCTCCGAAGCCGGCCTGAAGGCCCCGAAGCGTAGATCAGCTCTTCCGCCTTCGCTTACTTCCCGGCCGCGGGAGAGGGAGCCAGACCTGCCTCAGCCCCGGCGAGCTTCACCCGCTTGTCGTGGATCAACTGCAGCACCGCGGCGAGCACGGTGAAGCTGACCACGAGCGTGGTGGCAAGGCCCAGGCAGGCGACGTAGCCAATCGACTTGAGGCCGTTGTGCTGCGCAAAGAAGAGCGCGCCGAAGCCGGCGATGGCGGTGAGGGTCGAGCTGGCGACGGCCGCTCCGACGCTGCGGAGCGCGACGATGGGCGAGGTGCCTTCGAGGAATCGATGAAGCAGATACAAGCCGTGGCTGACCCCGAACCCCAGGAGAATCGGGAGAATGACGAGGTTCATGAAGTTCAGCGTGTGCACCGTGATGCTCATCAGGCCGAGCATCATCCACAGCCCGACCCCCAGCGGGATGACGCTGGCGAGCGCGAGCTTGACGCTGCGGAAGTCGAGGAAGTGCATCAGCAGAATCCAGATGGTCGCGAGCACCACGGTCAGCTTGCCGTCGTAGAGAACGATGCGGGCCAGCGTGGCGTAGAGGATCGCAAGGCCTGCGCTGCGGTACTCGCGGCCGTCGCCCGTCTTGATGACGCGCATCTCGTCGGCGAACGTCATCATCTTCTTGCCGTCCCACAGGTCGACGCTCGGGTAGACGAAGGTCAGGTAGCCGTGGTTCTCGGGCGCGGTGGTCGGCAGGTTCTTGAAGTTGTCGGCGTACACCGCGGGCACGTCTTCGACGCCGTACGGGCGCTTGGCGAGGATGCGCTTGAAGAGGCCGGCCTTTTCCTGCATCTCGGGCGGCAGCGAGGCGACGTCGATGTCTTTGAGCTCTTCTTCCCACTCGGCGAGCACCTTCGCGTTGGCGGCGGCAATGTCAGGGGGCGGCACGAAGCTGTAGACCGAGACGACCTGGTCGACCGACGGGTACTTCTCTTTGTGAAGGGTCAGCTCGTCCCAGATGGCCTTCGTCTCTTCGAGGGTCTTGGCGGTGAAAGCGATCGGGTCGGACGAGATCTTGAAGCGGTCGTTGATCTCGTCCTGCAGCTTGATGCTGGCCATGTCTTCGGGCACCAGCGCGCGGGTGTTGTAGTTGAAGACGACGCCGGCCTTGAGGCGCTCGAGGATGGTCGGCGGGCGGTCTTTGGGCAGCTCTTCCCCCGTCCACGGAATCGCAAACGAACAGACCGCGGCGACGATGACGACCATGCCCGTGAGCAGCAGGCGCGGATGCGGGATGCGAAGCTCACCGCCCGCGTTCGAAGGAGGCGTCATCGTGCCGATCGCCTTCGGGACCCACCCGGGGTTCCGGTTGCCGATCAACGCCAGCACCGCGGGGCTCCACGAGAACAGGGTGAAGCCGATGATCAACGTGCCGAACGCAGCGAGGAAGCCGAACTGCGAGAAGCCGCGGAACTGCGAGACGAGCAGCACCATGAAGCTGCCGCCGGTGACGATCGCCGCGATCAGCGCCGGGCGGCCGGCGTTCACCAGCGCCGCCGTAATCGCCTCGTCGTACCTCTTGCCGAGGCCGAGCTCGATGCGGGTGCGGTAGATGAAGTGAATGCCGTAGTCGATGCCGAAGCCCATCAAGATGGCGCCGATGATGCTGGTCACCATGTTGAGCTCGCCGAGCGTCAGGTACGCGAAGCCCATCGTGAGGATGGTGCCCATGATCATGCCGGTGATGACGATGACGGTCGGCGCGAGCTTGCGGAAGAAGACGATGGTGATGAGACAGATGAAGACGAAGGCCGCGATCGCGACGTCGTCAACCGAGTCCTGAATCGCGTAGCTGTCGTCGACATTCGTTTTATACGAGCCGGTGAAGCCGAAATACACGGTCTTCTTGTCGCCCGACTTCCTGTAGTCCTCGACGAGGTCCACGCCCGTCTGGCGCGCGATGTCGGCGAACATGCCCTTTGTCTTTTCACCCAGCGCCGCTTCGCCCGTCATGTGGTCGATGAAGCCCTTGGTCTGGGCCAGCTGGGTCGAGTTCCACATCGGCTTGATCAGCATCAGCACCATCTGCTTGTCGTCCGAGATGTAGTACTCGTCGCGAATGCTCTTCTTGCCGACTGCCGAGTACTTGGCGATCAGGTCTTCGAGCTCGAGCTTCACGGGCTCGGTCTTGCGGATCTCGATGAAGAAGGGGTTGTTCCGGCGCAGCTGATCTTTCACGTACGCGTTGATCCGCTTCTTTCCCTCGACCAGGTCCTCGGTCTTGATGAAGAGGACCATATTCTCTTGAATGAACTCGACCGGGACTTTGTAGGTGATGAAGCGGACGTAGGCCGTGCCGTCCTTCTGCTTCTCGGCCAGCAGCTTTGCGTTGATCGCGTCTGACACCTTCTTCAGCGTGTCGGGGTCTGTGCCGCGAAGGCCGAGCATCAGGTAGCCAGCGCCACCGACCATGTCGATGACCCGCTTGACCTCTTTCACTTCCGGCAGGTCTTGCGAAATCAACGACAGCTGATCCGATTCGATGCGCAGCTGGAAGGCCAGGTACGTGCTGACGGCGGTCAGGCCGAGCAACAGCAACAACACCTTTCCGGGGTTGCGAACGATGACGCCTGCGTACGAGGTGGTCCAGCGCGTGAGGAAGGCGGCTTTGTCGGCACTCATGGGGGCGGGGCATAACCGGTTCTGAGGTAGGGTGCCCGCGGTTTGCGGCCCCTTGTTCTCACTCTTGGCGTGGTGGCGTTGGCGTGCTCCCCTTCCCCGTCGCCGGGTGACGCGGGCGTGCCTGATGCAGGAAGGGCCGATGCCGGGAAGCCGGATGCCGGGTCGAAGCCCGATGCAGGCAAGCCAGACGCAGGACTTCCTGATGCGGGCTTCACGTCGGCGGCGATCGCGCGCTGGTGCGAACTGTCGGCGTTCGCCGCGTGTGACCGCGACGTGCGCTGCTTCGAGCTCGCCCTGACGAACCGCCCTGAGTGCATGAACAAGAAGAAGGAAGCGTGCGACCAGCAGGCCTACACGCGCGCAGTTGAAGAAGGCCGGCTGCAGTACCTCGAGCCGAAGGCAGTCGAGTGCTTGAACGGCTACGCGTCGGGCAGCTGCGAAGAAGTTCCAGCGGCGTGCGCGGTGGTGTTCGCGGGGAAGGTGGCTCCGGACGCGGGGTGCATTCTTCCCGAGGAGTGCAACAGCGCCGGCTTCTGCTACCAGTACGACAACACCTGCCCGCACCGCTGCCGTCCGTGGATTCCGCTGGGCCAGACGTGCGACGGCTTCACCACCCGCTGCCGACCCGACGACGCGTACTGCGGCTCCTTCGACGGAGGCACTGGCTCGCGCTGCCAGACGCTGAAGGGCCTGGGCGAAGCGTGCGTCGAGTACGACAGCTGTCGGCTGGACCTCACCTGCAGCAGCGGCAAGTGCGTGAAGCGCCGCGCTGGCCCAGGCGAGCCGTGTGCAGAGACCTCTGGTTTTCCGTACTGCTCGGACGAGTATTTCTGCCGGACTTCTCCGCCGCCCGGCACGTGCGAGCGCCGCGGTGGGTTGGGAGCAGTGTGCGTAGGCTACGGCTCGTGTCTTCCGTCGCTGCGCTGCGGCTCCTCGTTCACCACCTCGACCTGCATTCCAAGGTCTGCCGAGGGCGAGAAGTGCAGCGCCTATGGCGAGTGCCAGCAGGGCCTCTACTGCCCGCCGCGCACCTCGCGCTGCACGCTGATTCCTGGCGACGGCGGCGACTGCACCTCGCAAGGCAGCTACTTCGAGTGTGCGTCGGGGCACTTCTGCGACTTCAACTCACCTGACGGCGTCTACACCTGCCGCCCACGCAATGCGGTCGGTGGCAGCTGCACGTATGATGGCGTGTGCCTGTCGAATGAGTGCGACTACGGACTGCAGCCCGACGGTGGTTACGGCGGGGCCTGCGGCCTTCGGTGCTCGCAGAAGGCCGATGCCGGCGGGTTCTAGGAATTTGATGCGCGTGGGAAAGCTCTGGCTGCTTCTGACGGTGCTGTCGGCCGGCTGCATTTGCGGCGCGGGGCCGAGTCCGACCGATGGCGGGCCCGCCGACAGCGGAGCCGACTCAGGCTCGGGCGGCGGCGGCGGTGGGGGCGGCGGCGGCAACCTCGACGGTGGAGGGCTTCCCCTCAAGTCAGCCTGCACCGTGCTCAATGCCCGGCGCTGCGAGTACTTCGTGCGATGCAAGTTGATCGCCGACACCAACGCGGCGGTGCGCGACTGCCTGGCGCTGCAGCAGTCGACGCTGTGCGGCCCGACGAAGTGGCAGGCGCGGGTCGAAGTGTCGACGCTGCGGTACGACGCGCTGCTGGCCCAGCAGTGCGCCGACGTCTGGGAAACGCGAAAGTGCAGCGACTACGGCACCGAGCCGAACGTGTGCGGGAACCGGTACATCGCGCCGAACGCGTTCCCCGGGCAGGCTTGCTACGACGGCTACAAGGAATGCCTCGACGGCGCGTGCCGCGGGAAGACGTGCCCCCGCCGCTGCCAGGTGCCGGGCACCATCGCCGACCCCGACTGCCGCGAGACCGCCGACTGCACGACGGGCCTCTTCTGCAAATTGCCGAACCTCGTCAGCGGCATCGGCGCCTGCACCGCGTACGGCCTGAAAGACAGCGCCTGTGACGCCGACCAGCCGTGCGCGGGGGGCTTCATCTGCAACGCGGGTAAGTGCGCGCAGCTGCCCACTGCGACCTTCGCGTGCGTGGGCGCCTCGTGTGACGACGGCGCGTGGTGCTTGAACGGACCCGACGGCGGCACGTGCAAGGCGCGGCTGGGCTTGAACGCGCTGTGCACCGACGACAGCCAGTGTCTGGCTCCGCTTCTTTGCGAAGCGCTCACCGGCCTGTGCGTGCCGCGCGCGTTGAACGCGGTGGCAGCGAGCTGCGGCCTTCGCCAGACCTGCCCCACCGGCACCGTCTGCCTCAATGCGACCGCGACGGCGCTGGGCGAATGTCAGCCACCGCTGGACGCCGGCACCTGCGTCTCGAGCAACGACTGCCAGACCCACCTCGCCTGCGTCGGGCTCGATGGCGGGCTCGCGCTCGCCTGTGGCCCACGCCAGGGCGACGGGATGCGCTGCAGCGAGAACCGCGACTGCCAGCTGCTTTCCATCTGCAAGCAGCAGACGTGCGTGCGGCTGCCGACCACCAGCGACTCGTGCACCCTCGCCCAGAGCTGTCTGTTCGGGCCGTGCGTGCCGCGCGACGGAGGCTCTATCTGCACCGAGCCTTTCGGGCCGGGCGTCGTCTGCGCGCGCGATTCCGACTGCAGCTCGAGCCGGTGCGTGACGGGCAAGTGCCTGCCCAGCTGCACGCCGTAGAGTGGTGACCGGATCCTCGTCGTCGAAGCACTCTTCGAGAACATCCTCCGGTTCAGGCGATGACCGGCACCAGCCCTGAGGCGATGATCGATTCGTCGCGCGTCAGCAGCCGCGCCCCCAGCACTCGAGCTGTCGCGACGATGATTCGATCGGCCGGGTCGCGGTGAAAGCTGTCTGGCAAAGCGGCAACCTCGGTCGCCACCGCGGGGCTGATGGCTTGTAGTTCGACCCACGGCGGCTCGATTGCGTTGTCGAGCCATTCGCGCAGCGGCATCGTCAGCCGAATCCGACCCAACTGAGCCAGCGTCGCAATCTCCCAAAGGCTGATGTCGCAGACGTGAGCGGGCGAGTCGGCGCTGACCTCTTTCAGCGCGCGCAACTGGGCCCGCGATAGCCGGCGCGAATCGGCGAGCCACCACAGCAAGACATGGGTGTCGAGGAGGAGGCTCATCCCCCTTTGCCCGAAACCGCATGCCAGTCGGTTGGTGGCAGCACCGGGCCGATGATGTCGCCGACGAACTCAAGCGTGCCTTTGAGCCTGTCTCTTGGCGTCGACGCCTTGGTGACGTAGGCACTCGCCAGGCGTGCGACGACCCGTCCTCTCTTGAGGATCAAGACCGACTCGCCCGTCTTCTCGACGTGGTCCAGCACGGCCAAACACCGGGCCTTGAACTGGGTCGCGTTCATCGATTTCATAATGACCACTATAAGTGGTCATTGGCCGAGCTTCCAGCTGCAGAGCTGCCGCAGACCGATGAGAACGTTGAGTGGCTCCCTGCCTGTTCAGCCCGTGCGTGAAGGGCAAGTGTCTGCCCAGCTGCACGCCGTAGAGTGGTAAGGCGCCGCCCATGGTGTGGTTCTCTCTCGTATGTGTGGCCGCGGTGGGCTTCTTCAGCTGGCGGCCGATCGCCAGGGCGCTGATTGGCTGGAAGCTGGGCCCGTACCGGGTAACGGTGAACAGCGTCGATGCGTCGAAGCCGAAGAAGCTTTCCGCCTCGAAGAAGGTGGCGGTGCTGGGCGGCGGACTCGCGGGCATCGCGGCGACGAACTCGCTGGCCGCGCGCGGCTACGCAGTCAGCCTCATCGAGAGCAAGTCGTACCTGGGCGGGAAGCTGGGGTCGTGGGAAGTGGAGCTCGCTCCGGGAAAGAAGGAATGGGTGAGCCACGGCTTCCACGCCTTCTTCCGGCACTATTACAACTTCAACGCGTTCATGGACTCGCTGGGCCTGCGCAAAGCCTTCAAGCGGATTTCCGACTACCGCGTGCTGCGGCAGAACGGCGGAACGGTGTCTTTCGGTGAGCTCGAGAGCACGCCGATGTTGAACCTGATGGCCCTGCGCGACGTCGGCATGTACCAGTACGCGGACGTGGCGCGGGCGCCGACGCGGCACCTGATGACGATCTTCCTCGAGTACCAGCCCGAGACGAACGCGCGGCTCGACCACATGTCGTTCGCCGAGTTCGCCAGGCGCGCCCAGGTGCCGCCGCAGTTGATGATCGCGTTCAACACCTTCTCGCGCGCGTTCTTCGCCGACGAAGAGAAGCTGTCGATGGCCGAGATGCTGAAGAGCTTCCACGCCTATTACCTGGGGCACGACGGCGGGCTGCTCTACGACCACCCGACGGGCGACTACGAAGAGTCGCTGCTGAAGCCGATTCGCACCCACTTCGCGTCGATGAACGTCGACCTGCGGCTGAACGCGCCGGTGACGCAACTCAAGAAGGTCGCGGGTGGCTTCGAGGTGAATGGCGAGGTGTTCGAGAAGGTGGTCGTCGCCACCGATGTGGTCGGGGCGAAGAGCATCCTCGGCGCGGCAGAAGGGCTCGAGCCGCTTCACGCGAAGTTCAGCAAGCTGACCCCCGGCCAGCGGTACTCGGTGATGCGGCTGTGGCTCGACACGGCGCCGCGGGTCGGGCTGCCGGTCTTTGTCGTCACCGAGAAGATCAAGGTCCTCGATTCGCTCACCGTCTACGACCGCACCGAAGACGAGTCGGCGGCGTGGGTGAAGAAGAACGGCGGCAGCATCATCGAGCTGCACTGCTACGCGGTGCCCGAAGGCATGGACGAGGCGACCGTGAAGCGGCTGCTGGTTGACGAGATGCGAAAGTTCCTGCCCGAGCTGAAGGACGCGAAAATCGTGCATGAGAGCTTCCGCGTTCAGCGCGACTTCACCGCGTTCCACATCAACATGCATGCTGACCGGCCGACGACCGAGACGGGCGTGGACGGCCTCTACTGCGCAGGCGACTGGGTGAAGCTGCCCTTCCCCGCGATGTTGATGGAAGCGGCCTTCGCCAGCGGCATGGTGGCGGCGAACAAGATTCTGAGCAGCGATGGGTTGCAGGAAGACCCGGTGGATTCGGTGCCGTTGCGCGGCCTGATGGCAGGACTTCCCGAGAGCTCGGCGCGCAAGAAGCTGCTGGGCCTCTCGTGAGCGAGCCGCTGCTCGACCTGGTGCTGGTCGGCGGCGGGCTCGCCAACGGGCTGCTGGCGTCGCGGCTGCGGGCGACCCGGCCCGAGCTGTCATTCGTGCTGCTCGAGGCGGGGCCGACCCTCGGTGGCAACCACACCTGGAGCTTTCACGGCACGGACGTCACGCCGGAACAGCGGAAGTGGCTCGAGCCGATGTGCAGCGCGAACTGGCACTCGCACGAGGTGAGGCTGCCGGGAGTCACGCGCACGATTGGGGGCGGGTACCACGCCATCCGGTCGAGCGACTTCGACGCGCAGCTGCGGGACGAGCTGAAAGACCGCGTGCGGGTGAAGACGCCGGTGAAGGAAGTAGGCGCGACGCACGTGGGCTTGAGCAACGGCGAGCGGCTCGAGGCGAAGGCCGTCATCGATGGGCGCGGCGTCGGGGCCGACGTGCCGTGTGGGTACCAGAAGTTTTTGGGGCAGGACTTGATGCTGAAAGGGCCGCACGGGTTGACGCAGCCGCTGTTGATGGACGCGACGGTCGAGCAGCTCGAGGGGTACCGCTTCATCTACGTGCTGCCGTGGAGCGAGCGGCACGTGCTCGTCGAAGACACCTACTACACGAACGACCCTGCGCTTCACGTGCCGCAGTGGCGCGAACGGATTGCGTCGTGGGTCGCGGCGCGCGGGTGGAAGGTCGAGGGCGTGGTGCGCGAAGAGGCAGCGTCGTTGCCGATTCCTATCTCGGGTGACGCGCCGGTGTTCGATCGGCCGGTGGTCGGCGTCGCGGCCGGGCTCTTTCACGCGACGACGGGGTACTCGCTGACGTTCGCGGTCGAGACGGCCGAGCTGATCTGCGCGCTGCCGGATGTGTCGGCTGTGCCGTTGACGGCGATGCTGCAGGCGCACGCGAAGCGCCACTGGGAAAGTCAGAAGTTCTTCCGCGCGCTCAACCGGATGATGTTCCGCGGCGCGAAGCCCACCGAACGCGTGCGGATCTTCTCGTCGTTCTACAAACACGACGAGGGTGTCATCGCCCGCTTCTACGCGGGGCGGCTGTCCCTCAGCGACAAGCTCGCAGCGATGCGCGGGGGCGTGGGCACGATGTCCCCCTGGGCCGCGCTCACGTCCGTGCTGAGCTAGGGGCAGGCGCCGCTTCAGTCGACGACCATCACGTTCAGCGACCGCACCATCGCGATGAAGTGGCAGATGGCCGCGGCAATCACCAGCGCGTGGAAAATCTCGTGGTAACCGAACACGGTTGGCCACGGGTCGGGCTTCTTGAGGGCGTAGACGAGCGCGCCGAGGGAATACAGCACGCCGCCCGCCGCCATCAGCACCACGGAGACCAGGCCGATCGTGTCGGACAGGCGGCCGAAATAGAAGATCGCCAGCCAGCCCACCGCCACCGCGAGCACGGCAGCAATCCACTTCGGGCCCTGCACCCAGAACAGCGCCTTCAGCACGCCCAGCAACGCCCCCGTCCACGCCACGCCCATCATCCAGCGGGTCGACACCGGGTCCAGCGTGAAGGCGAGCGGCGTGTAAGTGCCCGCGATGAGCACGAAGATTGCCGAGTGGTCCAGCCGCCGCATCCGCTGCCGCGCCTCGGGCGTCTTCCAGTTCACCAGGTGGTACATCGACGACACGCCCAGCAACGTGCAGAGGCTGGCCACGTAGATGGCGCACGCGATTTTTGCGGTGTGCCCGTGCGCCGACAGGACGAGCACGCTGCCCGCGATGAGGGCGACGAAGAAGAAGACGGCGTGCGAGACGCCGCGGAGCTTCGGTTTGACCGGGGAAGTCGCGAGGGCCACGGCTCCCTACTGCCCATGGTTTTCCGTAGAGTCCAGCACGTCATGCTCCTCCTCCTCGTCACCTCCCTTTTGGCCGCCGAGCCCGATGCGGGCGTCAACCCCCGGCTGTCCGTCAGCACTCTCGCCTGCCAGACCGCCGCCGACTGCTGGATGGACGCCGACGCGAAGCCCATCGCCCGGCCGAAGAAGCTGCAAGGCAAAGAGTTCCCCCGCGGCGAATGCACCAGCAAGAAGCTGCTGTGGTTGCGCAACAGGGTCCTCTGCGAAGAGAACGTCTGTGTCGTGCGTCACATCGGCGATAAGTGCTGAAGCGTCTGCTCGCCGTGGCGGTGCTGGGGCTCGCCGGCTGTGATCGGCCGGTGGTGCCGCCGCCACCGCCTCTGCCCGTCGACGCCGGGTGTGTGAACGCCGCGACCCAGCCCTCGCCGCTGCGGCGCCTCACTCGCTTCGAGTACGACGCGACCACCGCGCAGCTGTTGAATGACCCTTCGGCTCCTGCCCGCGCTTTTCCTCCCGACGAAGAGTCGCAGGGCTTCGACAACTTCGCCGACACGCAGATTGTCTCGCCGCTTCTCGCCGAGGGTTACCTCGCGGCCGCCGAGACGCTGGCCGACAAGGTCGATGCGTTGAAGCTCGCCGGCTGTGACGCGACGGCTGAAGCGACCTGCCTGCCCAAGCTGCTCGAAGGCTTCGGCCGCCGCGCCTTTCGCCGGCCGCTGACTCCTGACGAGGCCGCTCGGCTCACCGCGACCTTCACCGAGCTTCGCGCCGAAGACGACCTGGGCACCGCTCTTCGTGGCGTCATCGCGCTCGTGCTGCAGTCGCCGCAGTTCCTCTACCGCTTCGAGTCTGACCCGCTGACGCCGTATGAGCTCGCCTCGCGGCTGTCATATTTCCTTTGGGGCTCGGCGCCCGACGACGCGCTGCTCGACGCGGCCGCGAATGGCCCGTTCGATGTCGAAGCGCAGGCACGGCGGATGCTCGGCGACCCGAAGGCACGCGAGGTCGTCCGTAGGTTTCACCTGCAGTGGCTGGGCGTCGCCAACCTTCCCTCGCGCACGAAGGAAGAGCCGGCGTTCGCGGGGCTCGCGCCGGCGATGGTCGAAGAGACGGCGCGCATGGCCGAGTGGACGGTGTTCGACGGCAACGGCGACGCGCGGCGCCTGTTCGACGGACGCACCACCTTCCTCAACGGGTCGCTGGCCGCACACTACGGGCTGGTTGGTTTCGATGGCGAGGACTTCGTGAAGGCCGACACCGAACGCACCGCGCGGGTAGGCGTGCTGACGCAAGGCTCGGTGTTGTCAGCGTGGTCGAAGTACGACCAGTCGTCGCCGGTGCTGCGCGGCAAGCTGGTGCGGGAAAGGTTCCTCTGCACGACGCCTCCGCCGCCGCCGGGGAACATCGTGACGATGCTGGGGACTGTGGATGCGGGGACGACGCGCGCACGGTTCGCAGCGCACGTGACGGATCCGAGCTGCAACGGTTGCCACCAGTTGATGGACCCGATCGGCTTCGGGCTCGAGAGGTACGACGCGACGGGCAAGTACCGCCCGACGGAGAACGGCGTCACCGTCAACACGAAGGGTGAGGTCATCCTCGGCGGCGACCTCGACGGAAACTTCGACGGAGCGCTCGAGCTCTCGTCCCGCCTCGCCAACAGCCGCGACGTGAAGAACTGCCTCGCGCGCCAGTGGTTCCGTTTCGCTTTCGGCCGCGCCGAGACGGCGGGCGACGGCTGCAGCGTTCAACAGGCGCAGGCCGCCTTCGAGAAGAGCGGCTGGAACACCCGCGAGCTGCTGTTAGCCCTCACCCAGACCGACGCCTTCCGCCGGAGCGTCCGATGAAGCTCTCACGCCGTTCACTGCTCCGCGCGACCACCGGCGCGGCCTTCGCGCTGCCCTGGCTCGAGGCGATGGGCCAGGCAGCGATTCCGAAACGCCTCGTGTTGATGTTTTCGCCCAACGGTACGGTCTACCCGCGGTGGGCGCCGACGCAGACGGCGAGTGGCATGCAGCTGTCGCCGATTCTCGCGCCGCTCGAGCCGCACAAGTCGAAGCTGCTGGTGCTCGGAAACCTCGACGTGAAGAGCGCCGAGCATGGGCCCGGTGATGGCCACGGAAAGGGCATCGGGCACCTGTGGACGGGAACCGAGATGTGGGGCGCCGACGCGCCGGGCAGCGTGTGGTGGGGGGGTGGGCCGTCGGTCGACCAGGTCGCCGCCGAGGCCATCGGCCTCCCGACGCCGCTGAAGTCCGTCGAGCTGGGCGTACAGGTACAGGCGTCAAAGGTGTGGGATCGCATGAGCTACCGCGCGTCGGCCCAGCCGCTGCCGCCCCTGCTGAACCCCCGCCTCGCGTTCGATCGCCTGTTCGGCCCCCTCGACCCCGACCCCGCCGGTTCCGCCCGCCGCCGCGCGCGCCGCAAGTCCGTGCTCGACGGCGCGCTGGCCGAGCTGAAGGCGATGCAGCCGAAGGTCAGCGGGCCTGACCGTGCGCGCCTCGATGCCCACTTCACGGCGCTGCGTGACCTCGAGCGGCGCATCGAAGCGTCGCCGACTCCCGCGCCGTCGTGTCAGCGGCCGCTGGTGTTGTTCGAGCCGACGACCTTCGAAGACCTCGGCCAGGCGCAGATGGATTTGCTCGCGATGGCGGTCGCGTGCGACGTGACGCGCGTCGCGAGCCTTCAGTACTCGTCGGCCACGAGCGCGGTCGTGTTCGGCTGGCTCGGCTGCACCGAAGACCACCACGAGCTCTCGCACCGCCCCGACTCGGACGCGGCCGCACAGACGCAGCTTCAGAAGATTCACCACTGGTACGCAAAGCAGTTCGCCTACCTGGTCGAACGGCTCGACGCGCTCGGGTTGCTCGACCACACGACGGTCGTCTGGGGAAACGAGCTCGGCAAAGGCAACAGCCACTCACACACCCAGGTGCCCTTCGTGGTCGCTGGTGGCGCGCTCGGCACGGGCCGCTTCGTCGACTGCAAGGGCGCGGCGCACAACGACCTGCTCGTGTCCGCGCTCAACTCGGTGGGCGTGCCCGCGACGACCTTCGGAAACCCCGCCTACTGCAACGGCGCGCTGCCCGGGCTCACTTGAACGGGTCGTTGCGCACGGGAAGCTTGATCGCGCCGGGCAGCTCGTAGTGCCACCACTCCATCGGGTTTCGCTTGAAGCCCGCTGACTCCATCGCCCCCAGCAGCACGGCGCGGTTTGCGCGCGACGCCTCGGTGCCGCCGTCGTACTTGTGGTGCGCAGCCTTGGTGAAGTTGTCGTACGGCGTGGGCATCTCGACGTCGCCGCCGTCGGCCGTCGCGAGCGTGAGGTCGACCGCCGCACCGCGGTTGTGAAGGCTTCCACCCTTGTTCGGGTCGGCCACGTAGCCGGGCTTCGGGAACACCTTCCACAGCTCGAACTGCACCGACAGCGGCCGGTAGCAGTCGTAGACCTTCAGGCGGAGGCCCTTCGCTTTGAGCGTCTTTGCCGCGGCGGCGAGCTTGTCGGCGGCCGACTTCAGCAGCAGGCACCGCGCGCTGTCCGGGTAGACCTTCTGCTTCATGAAGTTATCGGCGGTCGCGTAGCGCAGGTCGACCACCAGGTCGGGCACCGCGGCCGTGGCTTCGACCAGCGCCTCAGGGGCGGCGGTCAGCGACAGCGCGAGCAGGGCACTCAGCATGGCGTCACCGTTCAACGCACGTAGCGGGTCGGGTCATCCACGCTCGCGTCGGCGAAGCCCTTCTTTCTCAAGCGGCAGCTGTCGCAGCGCCCGCAGGAGAGGTCGCCCACCGGGTCGTAGCAGCTGTGGGTCAGCGAATAGTCGACGCCCGCCGCGACGCCTGCGCGAATGATGTCAGCCTTCGTCATCCCCGACAGCGGCGCGTGAATGGTGAAGCGGGCGCCCTCGACGCCGGCCTTCGTCGCCAGCTGCGCCATCGACTCGAAAGCGCGGATGAACTCGGGCCGGCAGTCGGGGTAGCCGCTGTAGTCGACCGCGTTCACGCCGATGAAGAGGTCGGTTGACCCCACGACTTCGGCGAGGCCGAGCGCGAGCGAGAGGAAGACGCTGTTTCGAGCGGGGACGTAGGTCGAAGGTATGGCCCCGGCCATCGCGGATTCTTCGCGATCCTTCGGCACGTCGATGTCTGCCGTCAGAGCGCTGCCACCGATTTCACGCAGCGACAGCGAGACGACCCGGAAGTCCGTCACGCCCATCGCCGTCGCCACCGCACGCGCGCGCTGCAGCTCGACGCTGTGCCGCTGGCCGTACGAGATGGCCAGACAGACCGGCTCGAAGCCCTGCTGCTTCGCCAGCGCGAGACACGTGGTCGAGTCGAGCCCGCCCGACAGCAGCACCACCGCACGCTTGCTCACTGGCGCTCTCCGACGAGCCGGTACCGCAGCACGCAGGAGCACAGCGGGTCGCAGCTGCCGGTGCCGCTGATTTCCTCGAACAGCGTCCCGCAGGCGCGCACCGAGTCGAAACCCGTCGCGGTGCTGCCGGGCCGCCGCACGCCCGCGTCTTCCTGCGGCACGCCGCCATCCAGCGCATCGGCGGGGCACTTGTCGCCCAGCGCGGAGCTCTGCGACTGCGACAGCAGCGCGACGGCAATCGTCTCGGTCACCTTCATGTCGCAGCCACATTGGCCGCCGTCGGGAAGAAAGAAGGTGCGCGGCGAAGCGAGGCTCGAGGAAGCCACCTGCCCGTCGAAGCCCGCGTCGCGCGAGATGCCGTTGAGCGTGAGGAACATGCCGCCGCCATCGCGGTTGCGCGAGAAGGTGCCGGTGAAGCCGAAGGCATTGGCCGGCAGGTTGGGCAGGCCGCACATCAGGTTCTGCGGCTCGGCGATGAAGGCGTACTGGCCCATGTTCTCGTTGCCGGGAAGTGGGTCTTCGGTGGGGCAGCCACTGAGTGCGACGCCCAAGAGAACGAGCCACAGACGCATCAGCGGGCCAGGCGCTCGAGGGCGCGGCGGGCGACGGCGATGAAGGCGTCGCTGTCAGGCAAGAGCTCGCCCATCTGCACCAGCGATGGATCTCTTCCGCGCACGCGCGGGTCGAGCAGCGACAACACGCGGCCCGCGGCGAGAGACGAAGGGTAGCCATCGAAAGCGAGCACCGCGGCGCGCGTGAAAGGCTTCACCTCGCCGGGGTCGCGAAGCGTGTGGCCCTCTTCTCCCAGCGCGAGCGCGAGAGCGAGCAGGTACGTGAGCTCGGTCTGCCCGAAGACAGCCAGCGCGCCGGCCCCGATGACGACCAGGTTCGTCGCGGCCAGCCACGCTTCCGGCCCCCCAGTCGGGTCGAGAGAGACGGTCACCCCGCGCGCGCCCAGGGTGAGCAGCGCGTCGTCGAGCACCGCCTTCAAGCGTGGCATCGTCGTGTCGGTGACGGCGAGCAACCCGTCGGGCACCGGCGGGAAGCGGTAGGCGTCGGGCGCGTCGACCGGCTCACCGCGCACCTGCGGAGCAGCGCCTTCGCCCGAGGTCAGCGCGGCGCCAAACCCATCGGCCAGCGCGGCGTCATCCGCGCGATCCAGCTGGCGAAGCGCCTCGGCGTACAGCGTCCACCCGTCGGCGTCGCCCGCCTTCACCAGCAGCTGCGGCCAAACCCTGGCGGCGAGCGTGGCGCCCTGCTGCGTCGGTGAGAGGCGCTCGGCGAGGAAGCGCAGCGTCGCGGCGCCCAGCTTCTGCTCGCCCACCAGCTTGTCGCCCAGCCGCACCGCCATCGGAATCAGGTCGGCCTGCAGGTAGCCCGCGAGAATTCCCTCGAGCTCGTCGGCCCTGGTGGTGACGCGCTCGCGCAGCTGCAGCGCTTCGCCGGTCATCCCCAGTGTGGTCGCGAGCTGCGCGCGGCGGGTCAGGTTTTCTGGCGTCTCGGGCAGGTCGGCCAGCAGCTTCAGCGCCTCGCGGTGGCGGCCTTGCGACTCGAAGGCCTCGACCATCGCATCGCGGTAGCCCTCGACCGCTTCGGGGCCGACGAGCATCGTCAGGCGCTCGGTCATCGCGAGGAAGCGCGGCGGGTCGTCTTTCTGCGTAAGCGCGACCAGTCGGCTCACCGCTGCCACCGCGTTCGGGTCGTCGACCAGCGCGCGTTCGTACGCATCTCGCGCTGACGTCGGCTGGCCCTGCGTTTCCAGCAGCTCGCCGCGCTCGATGTTCAGCGCCGCCCGCGCGTAGGCGTTCTCTTCCAGCCCCGCCAGCTCGAGCAGCGACGCGACCGCTTCGTCGGTGCGCCCCGCGTCCTTCCGCAAATCGGCCAGCTGGCGCATCAGCATCTTCCGCTGTTCGGGCAGCTTCTCGGCGGCGGCCTTCCAAAGCTTCTCGCGCGTCGCGGCGTCGACGGCGCCCGAGTGCGGAAGCAAGAGCTCGAGCAGGCGCGGCTTCGGGTCGTCGAGCGCTTCCGCGATGACGTGGTTCAGCTCGCCGGCCTTCGCCAGCTGCTCGAGCGCGACGGGAGAGCCGAACTTGAGCAGCAGCTCAGACCAGAGCTTCTGCGCGCGGTCGACGGCGCCCGACTGCTGAAATACGGACGCGAGCTGCTCGAGGTCTTCCGTGTCGCCATCTTCCTCGAGCTGCGTCGCCAGACGTTCGGCGTGCAGCGAGGTGCCGTCGAGCCTTGCCAGCGCCCACAGCGCCTCGGTGCCCTTCGCTTCGTCTTTCGCGGCGTCGGCGAGCTTCAGCGCTCCGACGAAGTCGTTTGCCGCCATCAGCGGCCCGAAGCCCACCGCCAGCGCGCGGGCCGGAAGCTTGAGCACGAGGAAGCGGTGAGCCAGCTCAGTGGGCGACAGCGCGTCCGGGTATTCGCGAACCACGCGCTCGAGCACGTCGACGGCTTCCTCGCGCTCGTCTGCCTGTTCCCACGCCGCCGCGGCGTCGATGAGCAGCTGCCGCTGCTGCCGGGGGTTGTTTGCGCTCAGGCCTGCCGCGCTCACCAGCGCCTGCGCCGCGCGCTTCGGCTGCTTCATGCCTCGCGCGAGCTCGACCACCAACATCAGCACTTCGACCGACGGGCGCAGCGACAGCGCTTCGCGCGTCATCGTCAGCGCGCGCTCGAGGTCGTTGCCCTGCTGAAAAGCGCGCGCCGCCGCGACGAGCCGCGCCGCCTTGTCATCACCCGATTCCAGCTCCGCGCGTTCGGCCAGCACTTCGCCAAGCGGGGTGCCGCCGTCTTGCGTCTGTTCCAGCTGAATCAGCGCATCGAGCGCGCCGAGGTATCCGGGGAAAGCCGAGCCGCGCGCGCGCAGCGACTGCAGCGCCTCGCGCGCGCCCGGCACATCGCCCGCACGCTGCTTGAGGCCGGCGAGCTCGAGCCACACTTCGGCAGCTTCTTCGTCCTGCAGCGTCGGAGCGAGGCGGTTCAGCGTGTCGAGCAGCCCCGCCTCGTCTCCCTTCTTCCGCTGGTCGGACGCCAGCCGCGCGAGCGCCGCGGTGTTGCCCGGGTCGACCTTGCTCGCCTTGAGGCGCAGCTCGGTGGCGCGGCCTTCGTCCTGGAACTCGCGCTCGACGAGGTCTGCGGCCTCGAGAAGGGCGGCCGCCCCCTGCTCGCCACCCGCCGCCTCGGCGTACTGCTCATGCAGCCAAAGCAGCTCGCCGCTCTTTCCCATCGCGGCCAGCGCCGTCTTCGCGCGCGAATAGAAGGTCTGGTCGGAAGGCGACTGGCGCACGAGCACGCCGAGCGCGGCCATCGCATCCTGCGGGCGGGGGGCGAGGTCGGCCGCCCGCCGATAGAGCGCAGTCGCTTCGGGGCTTCCCGGCTGCTCGGCCGTGGCGCGTTCAGCGAGCTTCAGCGTCGCGCGAAAGAGCCCGGCTTCATCGCGGGTCTGCGTGTACGCCTCGACCAGCAGCGACAGCGCCTCGCGGCCCTTAGGACCTTCGGGGTCGAGCTTCAGCACCGCTTCGAAAGACTCGGCGGCGTCGTGGAAGGCCTGCGCCTCGAGCGCGGCGTGGCCCAGGCGGTCTTGCAGCTTCAGCGTCACCGCGGGGTCGAGGTCGGAACCGGCCAGCTGCAGCAGGCGGCGGTCGAAGGGCTGCGACGCACGCGGGCCCCCGCTGGCCGCGGCGAGCTCGGCGCGCTGCTGCAGCGCCTTCACGTCAGTCGGAGACGCGGCGAGCAAATCGTCCCACGCGGCCGCGGCTTCCAGTGCTTCGCCCGCCTCGGTGAGCAGCCGCGCGCGGCGGGTAAGCAGGTCGGCCGCTTCGGAAGGCACGGCCTGCGCGCGGGAGAAGAGGATGTCGGCCAGCGCGCGGGGCTCGTTCTGCTCGCGTTCTTCGAGGGTCAGGAACACCGCGTCGTCTTCCGGAGCGGCCTCGAACGCCTGGTCTTCACACACCCGCGCGCGCTCGTGTGCGCCCACTTCGGTGAAGGCCTGAGCGGCGGCGAGCCAGCGCGTCGCGGCCTCGGGGCCCGATTCCCTTTCGGCGCGGCGCGACAGCAAGACCGCGCGGCCCTGCACGTCGCCCGACTCGGTGAGGAACGTGAGGTGGCGCACGAAGGCTGAGTGGAAGGGGTCTTGCTCGAGCAGCAGCGCGTCGAAGTCGGCCGCTTCCTGGTGACGGCCGAGCTCGTGAAGCTGGTCGGCGACGAGCGCGGTCAGTGCAGTGTCGTCGGGATTCGCGGCGCGCGCGGCGAGAAGTGCAGCGGCGGCGGCGTGCGGCTGGTTCGCCTTTTCTTTGTAGAGGGCTGCGGCGCGCAACAACAGGCGGGCGCGCTCGGGCAGCGAAGTGGCGCGCAGGGCGGACTCTTCGAAGAACGCGGCGACGTCGCCGACGCGATCTTGCCGCTCGTACATCGCGAGCAGCAGCGCTTCGGCTTCCGGAAGTCGTGGAGAGAACACCAGCGCCTGCTTCAGCGCCGCCTCGGCCTGGTCGGGCGCGAGCATCGGTGCGCCGGGAGGCAGCGCTTCGCCCGTCGTCGACTCGGCCGCCATGCCGAGGTGCAGCCGCGCGAGCTGGGTGAAAGCGCGCGCCTTGCTCGTGTGGTCGGCGAACGACTCGAGCGTGCGTTCGAGCCAGTCAATCTCGGCGTCCCTGTCTGCGCGGCGGCGGGCGAGCGCGATGCCCAGCGACGCCGTCTCGACCTTGCGATCGAGCACCCACGCCTGCTGCAGCGACTGTTCGGCGCCGGCGAGGTCGAGCTTGCTGTCGCGAAGCAGTTCGGCGCGGCGAACCCACAGCTGCGCGGCGCGTTCGGCCTGGCCTTCTTCGTCACACAGCTCGGCCATCGCCTGCAGCGACTTCAGCGCTTCGTCGACGCGGCCAGACTGCAGCGCGAGGTCGGCCTCTTCCTGCCAGGCGGCCAGCGCGGCCTCGACGTCGCCGCCCATCAGCTGCAGCTGGGCGATCTGCAGCAGCTCACCCATCAGCTCGCCGGTGCGGCCCGAGTCACGCAGCAGCGAAGCGCGCTCGAGGCGAATCGGCAGCGCGGCTTCCGACTGTTCGGCAGCGCGGGCGTAGAGCTCGGCCGGCAGATCGAAATCGGCGAGCTCTACACGCGCGCGACGGGCCAGCTGCAGCAGCCTTTCGACGGTGCGGGGCGAAGCAGAGAGGGCACGCGCGTGGGTCGCGAGCAGGCCAATCGCCTCGCGCGGGTTGCGCGGCTGAACGAGCGCGGCGAGACGTTCGACCGCGATGGCATTCAGCGGGCGTTCCTGGGTGACCCGGCGAAGCGTCTTCTCGGCCAGCGCGGCATCGCCCGTCTGCTCGGCGAGGTCGGCCAGGCGCAGCAGCGCGCGTTCGGCGTCGTCGGGTGAATCGGCGAAGTCCGCGTTCGCGGTGAGCTGCTGCTGCAGCGGCAACGCTTCACGCACGGCGCCGTGCAGGTAGAGCAGGTCGGTGAGGGTCTGCAGCTGCGCGCCTTCGGCTGGAACCTGCGCGTGGGCCTTGCGGTACAGGCGAAGCGCGCGGCCATCGTCGCCAGCCGCATGGGCGATCGCGGCGGCTTCACGCAACAGCGCGGCGCCTTCTTCGACCTTCGACGACGCGGCGGCCTCTTCGAGGAGGCGCGTCGCTTCTTCGACCTCTCCGCGCGGCGCGAGCAGCGAGGCGAGGCGGCGGCGCGCGGCGACATCGGCGGGGTCGAGGGTGACGACGCGCTTCAGCGCTGCTTCGCCGGGGCCGGGAAGCTGCAGCTGCTCGAGGTAGAGGTTCGCGAGCTCAGAGAAGAGCGCAGCCGCTTGCGGGCGCGGCGTCTGCGCGGCCTCGGTGGCGAGGACGTCGGCGAGGCCCGCCCAGTCTTTCAGCGAGCGCAGGTTGCGCTTGACGCCGGTGGTCGCCTGCGGGTGGCGCGGCGCGAGGGTAAGCGCGTCTTCGAAGGCGATCACGGCTTCGGCGCGGGCGTCGCGCGACTCGAGAAGCGCGGCGCGTTCGAGCAGCGCGTCGACGCGGCGGGCGGCCGGCCCCTGCTTCGACGCCTCGAGCAGTGCGACTTCGGCCTTTCGCAGGTCGTTCGACTCGCGCGCCGCGTCGGCGATGCCGAGGTACACCTCGCAGCGATTGTCGTTCGACAGCGGCAGCGTGGTGAGCAGCTCGAAGGCTTCGCCCGCCTTCGCCGCTTCGTGACGTTCGGTGCGGGCGCGCGCGAGGAAGAGGATGCGTTCGGCCGCGTCGGCGACCAGCGCCTCGTCACCAGCGCCGCGGCTGAGCGCCAGACGCCACGCCTCGAGCTCGACGGAATCGTCGGCAGAGAGCCGGGCCACTTCGGCCAGCGCGCGCAGCAGCGGAACCGGGCGGGTGGCGAGCGCGGCGGCGCCGGCGAGGTCGGCACGCGCAGCGTCCAGCGCTCCGCGGGCACGGTGCAGCTCGGCGCGGCGAGACAACAGCTGCGCGCGCGCTTCGCCCTGGGCTTCGCCGATGAGAGACGACAGCAGCGTCGACCTCTCGTCGAGCGTCGCGTCGTCGTCCGGCAGCAGCTTGAGCAGCTCGCCCGCAGCCCAGGTGTCCTGCGGCTCGTCGGCCAGCGCGCTGCGCAGCGCCTCGCGCGCTTCTTCGGGCCGATTGAGAACCAGCGCACCTTCGGCGTACTCGCGGCGGGCCGTGCGGCGGCCCTGACCTTCGAGCCGCGGCCAGAGCTCGCCGAGCAAATCGACCAGCGCTTCAGTGGCTCCGGCGCGGCGGTGAAGCTTCGCGAGCTCCAGCGAGACTTCGAGGTCTTCCGGGCGCCACGCGGCGTACTGCGCCAGCAGCTTTCGCGCGGCGTCGCTGTTCTGCGCGTGCACCGCCGCAAAGCCTGCCTTTCGCAGCAGCGCGGGCTTGTCGATGCGCACCATGTCGGCGTCGTTCTCGTCGGTGGCGAGCACCACCTCGAGGTCGGCCAGGGCGGTCTTTGGATCCGACTCGAACAGGAGCTCGGCCTGGCGCAGCAGCGCGGGCACGAAGGCGGCGTCGCGTTCCAGCGCCTGCGCGAGGTACGTCTCTTCGCGGCTGGTCGCCGAGGCCAGCGAGCTCGCCTTGAAGAACCAGCGGGCCGCCGCGCGCGGGACCTTCTCGAGGCCTGCGCGCCGACCGTACAGCTTCGCCGCCTCGAGCCGTTCGCCGCGCTCGAGCTCGAGGTCGCCCATCGCCTCCAGCGCTTCGCCCGCCTTCTCTCCATTCGGCGCCGCGTCGAGCACCGCCGCCAGTCGCAACTGCGCGCCCGCGCGATCTCCCGCGTCGAGCAGCGCCTGCGCCGACTTGAAGAACAGCGGCGCCGCATCAGACGGACGGTTCGCCTGCAGCAAGGCCTGCGCGCGCGCGGCCCAGAGGTCGGTGAGCTCGCGGCGGAGGTTGCCTTCTTCGTAGAGCGCTTCGAGCCGATCAGACAGCTCGTCGTCGAGCCGGCGCAGCGGGAAGGCGAGCGCGTAGTTTTCGCGGGCGGCGTCCTTGTCACCCAGCGCGTCGCACGCCTTGCCGAGCCGCGCGCGAACCTCGGCCACCTTGTCGGGGGCCGCGTGCTTCGGCAGCAGCGCGAGCACGTCTTCGAGCGCGCGGCGGGCGTTGGTGGGGCGCTCGATGCGCAGCGAGAGGTTCGCGAGGTCCAGCAGCGCGTTGACCTCGGGGAAGAGGCGCGCCGCTTTCTCGAGAGCGACCAGCGCCTCGCCCGGCCGACCCAGGCGCGCTTCGAGCACCTGGCCGAGCTCGCGCAGCGCCGCAGCGGCGAGACGCTTGTCGCCGTGGGTCTCTGCCGCGACGGCGCGACGTTCGAGCGCCCAGGCCAGGCCCGCCATGTCGGCGCGGCGGCGCTGCAGGGCACAGAGCTCGCCCAGCGCGGGCAGGTCTTCCGGCTCGACCTTGAGGACTTCGGTGAAGGCCCAGGCGGCGAGCTCGAGATCGAAAGAGAGATCGCGCGCGGCGACGGCGAGGCGGCGCAGGTGGCGCACGCGCTCTTTGGGTTCTTCGGTGAGCAGCGCGAGCGCCTTGAGGCAGCGGCCCAGCTGCGGCCCGTCGCGGCGCGCTTCGGCGAGCGCGAGCAACCCTTCGAGCGCGGCGCGATTGCGCGGGTCGGCTTCGACGGCCTGGTTGAGCAGGCGTTCGGCCTTCTCGGGCTGCGCGAGCTTGTTGCGGTACAGCTCGCCCGCTTCGGCCCACAGCGCGGCGCGGCGAATGCCGTCTTCCACCACCGCGGCGGCCTTCTCGAGCGCGTCTGACAGCTCAACGGCGCGGCCCGTGGCGCGGAAGTGCGGCAGCAGCTCGTCCAGCGCCGAGAGGTCGGTGGGGACGAGCGCGAACGCGGCCTCGAGGTGTTCCTTCGCGCGCGCGGGCTCGGACAGCTTGCCCTTGTAGAGCTTCGCCAGGGCGTGGTGCGACTGGTGGGCCGCGTTGCGCGCGCCCTCGGAAGCCGGAGCGGGACCCGCCAGCTCGATCGCCTGCTGGTAGCCAGCCACCGCTTCCTGCGTGCGGTTCAGCGCGTCGGCGACGCGGGCCGACAGGTAGAGCGGCTCGGGCTCGCCGGGAAGAAGCGACGCCGACTCGCGGTAACGCAGCAGCGCGTTCTCGAGCTGCTTGAGGCCGAGCTCCCACACCTGCCCGGCGAGAAGGTTCGCGCGGCCGATGCGATCGACCTCGTGGCGCGAGAGGCCGACCTCGCGAAGGCGATCGAGCGCCTTGATGGCGCGCAGGTACTCGCCGCTCTTGAAGCAGAGCTCACCCAACTGCAGCAGCGCGTCGGGGTGGTCGGGGAGCAGCCGAAGGGCCGCTTCGCAGTGAAGGCGGGCACCGGGAATGTCGTCGTCCGTCTGGGCGCAGAGGCGCGCGAGCTGAACGTGCGCGTCGGCGGCATCGGCCGGGTCGCGCGCGAGGGCGGTGAGGCGGCGGTAGGCGCGAATCGCTCCGGCGCGGTCTTTGGCCTGGTCGGACGCACGGGCCAGCGCTTTGAGAGAAGGAAGGTGGTCGGGCTTGAGGCCCAGCAGCTCGTGAAGCGCCTTCACCGCCATCTGCGGCGCGTGGTCACGGGCGGCGCGGGCACCGGCTTCGGCGGCGAAGAAAGCACCCGCCTCTTCCTGCTGGCGGCGGGCGAGGTTGCAGAGCGCGAGGTACCGTTCAGACGCGCGGGCGAACTCACCGCGGCGCTCGCGAATCACGCCTTCGGCCCAGAGTGCAGTGGCCGATTTCTCGCGGCGGCGGTGCAGCGAGGCGGCGATGTCGAGCGCCATCTCGTGCGACTGCGGGTCGGCGACGAGCAACGTGAGCAGGCGTTCGACCGCGAACGGATGCGCCTCGGTGGCGTCGCCGAGCTTCAGGTACGCGTCGCGCGCTTCGGAGAGGCGGCCTTCGGCGAGCAGCTCTTCGGCGTCGGCGAAAGCGCGGGCACCTTCGAGGGTGAGCAGCAGCTCTTCATCGGGCGGCGACGGAGGCGGCAGGCCGCCGGACGAGAAGCGGAGGCGCAGGCCCTTGCCTGAGATGGAGGCTTCGGCGAGCCGCGCCTGGTCAAGCGACGGCATCTTGAACCCGCGCGCGACGGCGGCGAGCTCGACGAGGACGGGCAGAACTCTGGTGGTGAAGCCGTTGGCGCCGCGGCGCTCGAGGTCGGGCAGCACCGCGCTCGCGCTGTCTTTGAGGCCCTGGGTGACAAGGGCCGGAATGCGCGCGGCCGGCACCGAGGCCCAGGCGTAGAAGCGGACGTCGTAGAAGTAGACGGCGAGCTTGTCGCCGTCGCCGTCGAAGGCCGCCTTGAAAGTCAGCGCCGAACGTTCGGCCGAACGAAGGCGCGCCTGCACCTCGAGGTAGCCAGGCCTGAAGTGAAGCTTGAGGTCGTCGAGCTCGCCCAGCTTTCCGGCCAGCGACGCGACGTGGCGGTGAATGACTTCCGCGTCGAGGTTCAGCTCGAGGAACCCGAAATCGAGCTTCTTCTTCTGGTACTTCGACGCCCCTCCCGAGAGGTTCATCGGGAAGGTGACGTCGGGGATCTGCAGCGCGAAGTCGGTGACCGTCACCCCCGGTGCGACCTTCAGCTCTGGAAAGCCGACGAAGGCGCGCCTGTCGATGAGGCGCAGCTCGGGCCCCGGCGTTCGCGCTTCTTTTTTGGGGTTCTCGGTTTCCTGCGCCATCCGCTGCTACGCCAAGTGAGATTCGGACGCAGACCGTACCACCCCGGTCGATCGGCCCAAACAAAACGCCGCGCACCCCGCGGGCACTACTTCTTCGGGCAGCCCTGAATGCACTCTTCCTTGCGCTTCTCGCACTGGCGCTCGCGATCGCTGGAGGCGACGCCTTCGTAATTGCACGACTGCTCGGCTTCCTCGCAGCCCTTCACGCAGCTGGGCGCGGGCACTTTGCGGCAGGCCGAGAAGGCGATCAGCACGAGAGCAGGCAGCAGCCAGAGCGACGTTTTCATAACGCGGCAGCTACCAAACTCCGGCGCGAAATACCCGGCTGGCCCAGCCGAGTTTCTCCCGCCTGGGCTACGGGGCCGCGAGGCTGACGATCAGCTCTTGCCTGGCGCGCTCGAGGTGAGATCGTTCAGGCCAGGCAGGCATTCCCACGAGGTAGCTGCGCGCCGCCTCGGGGTTGCCACGGAGCCGCGCCTCGGCGGCCGCCGCCAGCCGGAGCGGCCACCGCAGCGACGGCCAGCGAGCGTCGGTCAACTGGCTGAACTCGTTGCCGAAGATCGGGGCGTCGACGGCGTCGTCGGGCGTCGACGAGAGCGCGAGCGTGACGAGCCGGGTGATCAGCCGGAGCTCAGTGACGATCTCCCGCATGAAGACCGAGAGCTTCGGGTCGAACAGTTCCTGCTTCGACGCCTGGGCCTGGGCCTCCTTGGCGCGCCCAGTCCACGCGAGGCGGACGATCTGGCGCAGGGCTTCGAGCTCGTGATCGAGCGCATCCTTCTCGCACAAGCCGCACGAGCAGAAGATCCGCGCGGGAGCACGATCGAAGCCGCCGTGGTGGATGAGCGCGATGCTCGCCTGGAAGCGAACGACGAAGACCCCTTTCGTGGCGCACTTCTCGAGTGCGGCGAGATCGCAGCGAAGCCCAGCCTTGAGCAGGCGGCTGCGGCCGCGCTGGTCGACGAGCTGAAAAATCGCGATTGCCAACGCTGGAAGGACGACCACGACAGCCCAGACGGGGTGGGCGTCGAAGAGCCACGCCGCGAGCGCGACGAGCGCGACGAGCCCGAGCTGGATCAGCCGACGGATTCCGAGGAGGCCCATGCGACCGACTCTACGCCGGCTTGCTCGGGACCCACGATCGAGCGGTCACCCACAGTCACCGGCCCCGCTTTCGTGTAGTACGTGCCTTCGTGCCGCCCGACGCGCCGGTACGCCTTGCCGTCGACGGTGATGACTGTCCCTCTCTCGTCGTGGCGTTGAAGCAGCCTCCTGGAGAACTGCGCCGCGCCTTCGAACAATTACGTCTCGTGCGGTGGGAGCATCAACGGCACGACGAAGCAGCTGAACCTGGTCGCAAACGTCAATGGCGCGTTCACGAAGAGCAACGCCTCGGGCAGCCTCATTCTGAGCACCCTCGCTTTCCCGAACGGGGTGAACATCGACCTCGATTGGCCGACCCGCACATTGAAGGGGAAGACCCTGCGCGGCTCCTGGCTGATTCCCAACGAGAACCTCACGCTCTCGTGGCCGGACGTCGTTCCGGTTGCGGGCACGGCCCCTTTGGACAGGGGTGTATCGGGCGCCGCTGGCCCCAAGAACTCCTCTTGAAGGATCCGCGGTGAGCCACCCCCACCAAACAAGCGCCTGATACCGATTCGCAGTGGCGAGAGTAGGTTTCGTCTATGCCATTTGTCTTGTTGTTGCTCGCCGCCCCGGTGGTGATTGAACCCCTGGGCTTCTCAGTCAAGGTTGCTGATCAGGTGGTCGTGGTCTCTGCCGTTGTCCCCGGCTCGGTGGCGGCAGAGGCAGGCCTGGCCGAGGGCATGGTCATCTCTTACGTACAATCGCCCCAATACCTGTTTGCGCAGGGCCCGCTCGCGTCGCTCTCCGAGCAGGATCTCGACACCGCCGTCACTCCGCCGCATGGCGAGCCCCTGCTGATGGTCGGCGCGACCGACGCCGGAACGTGGCTCTTCGCGATGAACCGCACCGACCCGCGGCCGAAGAATGATTTCCCCGATATGTCGCTGCCGCCCGAGCAGATAGCGAGGCTCTCGATGATTCAGTCAGTTGGCCAGATACCGCGCGGCTGAGTACCAGGCGTCGATGCGGCAGGTCGAGGACGCGGAGCCGACGCCTCCGATCCTCCACCTCGACGAGGAGTCCACGGCCGAGATCGGACCCGAGGGATTTCGCACTGGGGTTCGCACCGCATCGACTCCTGACTGGATTTACTTCGATGGAAGAATGTCGTTTTCGTGCCCGTCGTCCCCGATGAAGAGCATCGAAGTGGCGAGCCCGGCGCCAGTGACGAAGGTGATCGCCAGCTCGACCGACAACCCCCGGCGACGCGCCTCGGTGGAAGCGCAGATCCCGATGTGGCGCGTGAAGGACGCCCTCGAGGGCTGCCGCCAGAACGCGGCCTCAATCCCCTCGGTGAAGCTGGTCGGGACGCTGCGTTGCGAAGGCAAGGACGCGCTCACACTCGAGCTGTCGCTTCCCTTGACGCTGCACTGTGTCCCCGCAGCGAAGGAACCGCCCACTCACCTCAACGCGCTGATTATTCATTCTCTCACGACCATTGTCTCGGGCACCAAAGAGCCCGTTCGCGTTCGGTGTTGTGGCGGGCGCTGCGTCCGACTCCGCTCAGCGTCACGCTGCTCGAACTCGACGAGAAGGGCGCCGTGGTGAAACGGCACCAGACGCTCAAGCCCTCGCACGGCGGCGAGCAGATCGTGCGGGTCGACACCGTGAAGCCCCGCTCGTTCCTGCTTGCGCTCGAGGTGAAGTTCCCCGACGGGACGATTGACCGCAGCACCGGGCAGACGATGCGCGTGGTGACGAGGGCGCAACACGAAGAGCAGCTCGGCGCGTTTTCGAAAACCCTCGATCGGATCCAGGCCGTAGAGGTCAGGATGCGGGCGGCGTTCCCGGATCCGTGCGCGGCGCCGGACACCACGGTGAAGTGGCTTCTCGCGCAGCCCGAGGTCGAGCATGCCGCGAACCACCGTGGACACAACCTCTCGTACATCGTCGACGGGATCTCGATGATGGTGATGTGCCACCAAAGGTAGGCCTTACTGGCGGGCGCTCGAGATAGGTCGGCGCGCAGCTGCGGGCAGTCAATGGATTTCCGGTGTCGAAGCTGCTGGCCCGCATCGCGCGCCGCAACAATCGGTGACGCATCCGGCACGCGCATCAAGCCGAGCCCCACCCATTGGCCCAAATGAAGTGTCACCTGGGTGAGTCTTGGTGCGAGCCGCGCCGCCAACGAGCCTTTCGGTGGGCACGATGAATCGCTAGGTTGCGCGCCATGTTCTCTGCCATCCACCACACGAAGAGAAAATCGCCGCGCGCTCCGATTGCGTCGCCGGCGCAGGTCGCGGTCGGGCTCGATCGGTACCCGGCGACGGTGAGTCAAATCAGTGAAGGTGGCCTGCGGCTCGAGACGGATCGCGAGCTGCCCAAGGCGCGCCTCGTGGTGGCTTTCGATCTTCCCGGCTTCGGCGCGCAGCGCGTGCTTGGTGATGTTTGCTGGCAGCGCAACCTGCCGGCGTCGCGCGGGTATGGGTGCGCGTTCAAGGAGCTCGCTCCGGCGACGCAGCTGAACATCACGAGCTACGTGAAGAAGATGAAGCAGGCGTGCACCGACCTGCAGCTCGCCATCGCGCTCAACAAGCCGCGGTCGGCTTGGGACAAGCTCGCGCGCGAAGTCGGCATCGGCTTTCTCACCGACCGCACCGAGATCAGACAGTTCCTCAGCCGCGCGATGGAACAGCTGCAGTCTGCCAACCGTTGAAGTCGCTGACCGAGTACCTCTGGTTTCAGACGATTGAGAAGCGCGAGCTGATCCGCGTCACTGACACCGTCGCCGCGCTCCTCCGCAAGTCCCAGGTGAAAGAAGGCCTCGCGCTCGTCTCGGCGATGCACATCACCTCGGGCGTCTTCGTGAACGACGACGAGCCGGGCCTTCACCAGGACATCTGGAAGTGGCTCGAGCACCTGGCTCCCGAAGGGCCCGACTACCAGCACCACCGCACCGGCGAAGACAACGGCCACGCGCACCTGAAGTCGATGCTGATGCACCACGAAGTCATCGTGCCCATCACCGCCGGAAGGCTGGACCTCGGCCCGTGGCAGCAGATCTTCTACGCCGAGTTCGATGGCCAGCGGCGCAAGCGCGTGGTCGTGAAGATCCTGGGCGACTAAAAGCGCGAAAGCGAAAAGCCCCCCGAAGCTTCTTCGGAGGGCCCCCTTTTTTTCGAAAGCTTGAAAGTCGCTTACTTGACCGTGACGCCCGTCAGCAGCTCGACGCAGGTGTCGATGCCGCGCTGGGCGTTCGACTTCGACACGTAGGTCTCGCCGCGGGCGATGACCGCACCGTTCGCCGCCTTGAGGACGAAGTAGTACTGGCCGTCGGCCGCCGCGCGCAGCTCGTAACGGGCCGAATCGCTGCCGTTGGACTGCACCGAGGCAACGCCGTTCTTCGCGCTGGTGCTGGTGGTGTACGCCTGCGACTGGAGGACAATCTCGCCGTTCGCGGCGCGGGCGTGGAAGTAGTACTTCGCGTCGAGGCCCTTGAAGGTCTCGAAGCGGGCGCCGATGACGACCGGGGCCTGGGTGAAGCTCTTCTTCAGCAGGGCGACGATGCTCTGAATCGCGCGGGTGCTGTTCGAGACCGTCGAGTACATCTGGCTGACGCCGATCACCGCGCCGTTCGCCGCCTTGAGGACGAAGTAGGGCGAGCCATCCACCGCGGTGCGCTGCTCGAACCGCTCGGCGACGACGCCGTTGGTCTTGATCGACGCGATGCCCGCTTCGGCGCTCTGCAGCGCGGCGTAGCCCTGGGATGCGAGGACCTTCTCACCGTTGCCGGCCAGCAGGTGGAAGTACGTCTTCCCGTCGCGGCCCGTGAACGTCTCGAAGCGGCCCTTCGCCGTCAGCTCGTCCTGGCCCTGGTCGAGCACGTCGTCGCCTTCCTGCGAAGCGTTCGACCCGTCGATGCCGCAAGCGGTGAGCAGCGAGAAGGAAGCGAGGAGGGCGGCCAGTTTGAGCGAGTTCATGCCGGGACCTTTTGCAGGTCGCATGCCGCGCGCCGCGGCGCCGCAACCCATCGGAACTCCTCGGCGCCACATCCCGACGTGTTGCATCCATGCAACTGTTCGTTCTATTTGGTGCAACACATGTTTCACGACACTGACGAAGCCCTTCACTCCGCGGACATGGAGCAGGTCGCCCGACGGCTGGTCGAGGTGGCCTGCGCGCAGACGGGGACGCGAGATGGTGCGGTGTTTCTCTTCGACCCGAAGCTCAAGGGCTTGACGGTCGACTTCCACGTCGTGGCGGGGGTGATCGTGACGCTGCCGGGCACGGGCTCGGTGTTGCGCGCACGGAAAGACGGGCGGCCGAACGGCATCGCGCTGACGTGCTTCGAGACGGGCAAGCCGTATGTCTGCAACGACACGTCGACCGACCGGAACTACGCGCGCTACTTCCTCGACGTCGGCGCCGTGCTCGCGGTGCCGATTCCGTGGCAAGGCCGGCCAATTGGAGTCCTCACCGTTTCCGCGGCCCGGAAGAATGCCTTCGATGACGACCAGGTCGCGGTGCTCGAGAAGGTCGCCGACGCCTCGGCGAAGTTTCTGCGTCGCGCGCAGCTGGCGCGCAGCACGCGCGACGAAACCGGCAGGCCATTCGTCATCAAGGGGCTCTCACCGGCGTGGCTAGAGGTCGAGAGGCGCATTGAGCAGGTGGCGTCGACGGACGCCGCGGTGCTGGTGCAGGGCGAGAGCGGCACGGGCAAGGACCTCATCTCGCGCGCGATTCACTTCAACAGCAAGCGCAGCGCGAAGCCGTACGTCACGGTGAACTGCGCCGCGATTCCCGAGACGATGCTCGAGAGCGTCCTCTTCGGCCACGTGAAGGGCGCCTTCACCGGAGCCAGCTTCAACAAGATCGGCGAGTTTCAGAAGGCCGACGGCGGCACGCTGTTTCTCGACGAGCTCGGCGAGCTGCCGCTGATGCTGCAGGCGAAGGTGCTGCGGGCGTTGGAGCAGGGCGAGGTGACACCGCTGGGAAGCAACGATGCGCCGCGACGGGTGGACGCGCGGTTGATCTGCGCCACGAACCGCGACCTCGCCACGATGGTGCGCGCAGGGAAGTTCCGCGACGACCTCTACTACCGCGTCGGCGTGATGACGATCGAGCTGCCGCCGCTGCGCAGCTACAAGGACAACCTGGAAATCCTGGCGCAGGTGTTCCTGCAGCAGGCCGCGAAGAAGCACGACCGGCGGGTGAACGCGATTGCGCGCGATGCGATGGCTGTCATCAAGGCGCACGACTTCCCCGGCAACATGCGTGAGCTCAAGAACGGCCTCGAGCACGCCGTCATCATGGCCAGCAGTGAAGAGGTGAAGCTCGAGAACCTGCCGGCTGCGTTCCGGGGATCGCGCGTGGCGCCGGTGAAGAAGGCAGAGAAACTGAAGACGCTGCAGCAGATGCGCGAGGGGTGGGTGGCGCCGTTCGAGCGGCAGTACTTGTCCGAGCTGCTCGACGCGAGTGAAGGGAAGGTCGACAGCGCGGCCGAGAAGGCCGGCGTGAATCGCGTCACCTTCTACCGGCTGATGCGCAAGCACGGCCTCAAGCTGAAGCGCGCCGTCCACGCTTCTGCTTCGGATGCGGCGCGGCCTTGAGCTTCTCGGTGAGGTTGGCGAGCACCGCGGTGACCTTGCGAATCGACCGCCCCTTCTCTGACTCGAGCGCCTCGCGCACCACCACCTCGACGGTGTGGGCTGACTGACCGAGCAGCGCCTTCCCGGCCGCCGTCACGCTGAGCAAGGCCCGCCGCGCATCTTCCTTGTCCTTCTTCCGCACCAGCAGACCGCGGGTCTCGAGGCGCTGCAGCACGCCGGTGAGCGTCGACGGATCGAGGAAGAGCTTCTCGGCCACTTCGCCGGAAGAAATCCCCGGCTGGCTGTGGATGATGCGCAGCGCGAGCCGCTGGGGGCTCGTCACGCCGATGCGCGAGAACATCGACTTGCTGCGTTCTTGAAGCGCGTGGTCCAGCGCCCAGAGCACCTGCATGAACTCGAGAACCTTCTCAACCGGGACGCTCGGCATGTGGGGCATAAAGCAGCGCTCGGTTTGGAAGGCAATGTTTGCGAGGAATCCACCAGAGGAGTAGATGGTTGGACCTCAAACGAATCATTTCAGGGACAGGAGCCGACCCATGAAGCGCCTCATTCTCGCCGTCTCGATGTTGGGAATCGTTGGTTGTGCGACCCAGAAGGCCGCCGTCATTGCCGAGCCGACGGAGTCGCCGAAGTCGCCAGCTGCCAAGCCCGCTCCTGCGCTGGTCGCTGCCGCAGTTGATCAGAAGCAGGTCGACCTCGACGCGCTGCTCAAGGGCCTCGTCGTCCGCTTCGGCTTCGACGCCGCCGACCTCACCCCTGACAGCCGCACCCGCCTCGATGCGCTCGCCGACGCGCTTCGCGCCAACCCGAAGGCGCAGATTCGCATCGCCGGCAACTGCGATGAGCTCGGCACCGTCGAATACAACCTCGCCCTCGGCCAGAAGCGCGCCGACGCCGTCGGCCGCTACCTTGTCACCCTGGGCGTCGCCGGCACGCGGGTCGATACCGTCAGCTATGGCGAAGAGAAGCCGCTGGACCCGCGCAGCACGGAAGACGCCTACGCCGCGAACCGCCGCGCCGAGCTTTCGCCGAAGCAGGCGAACTGAAGCCGACCTTGAGGTAAGGGGCTCCCCGCGGTCTTCGGTATAAGGGGAGCCTTCGATGAAACGTCTCGCCGCTGTCGTGTCGTTGATGGTGCTGGCCTCCTGCTTCCGGGCTGCGGTGAGGGTCAACGTCGTCGAGCCCACCCCCAACATCGACCTGCCGCGCTCGAACCTGGCGCTGGCGCTCGACCTGGGCACGGTGCCCGACGCCTTCTCGGTTCCCGAACAGAACGGCGTCACCGAGGTTCCCGTCGAAGGCTGGCGCACCTCGCTGCACGCCGGTTTTCAGAACGGCATCGCGCCCTTCTTCGCGCAACGAAAGGACGCCGACTTCACGCTGAAGTTCCTCAAGGCCGACCTCGAGTACTCGCCCGTCGCCATCTACGCCCAGGGAGGTGGAGCCGCCGCCGTTCGCGCGCGCGTCACCTACCTTGCGCAGCTGATCGATCGAAACGGCCAGGTCGTGATGCGGCTGAAAGGACAGGCGCTGTCGCGCAACCCGTGGACGACGTGGGGCGGAAGCGAGACCACCGCCGCCGAGGCGCTCGCGCAGATGTACGAAGAGATTGCCGACGAAGGGCTGCGGAAGCTGGCGCAGGTTCCTGCCGCTGCGATGCTCGCGCCGCCGCCCGTGCCCGGCACCGAGTACACGCCACCAGTCGGAGCGACCGACGACTGCGCCCCGAAGTGCCGCAGCGGCTACTTCTGCTACCGCGGCGAGTGCAAGTCCGCCTGCAACCCGCCCTGCCCCGCCGGCCAGCAGTGCAGCGCGAACGGCCAATGTCTGCTCCCCGGCGCCGCCATCACCTACTGAAGCACCGAAGCCTGTCCACGCCAGGCTTCACTGCAACCCCGGCCGGGCACGCCACCTCCAGCAGCTTCGCAGCCTTGGCGTTGGCGCAGAGGTTGATGGGTGGATGGGCATGACCACCCTCCGAACGAACCCGTCTGTCGCGCATGTCCAGAAGAAGTCGACGGTTGCCGCGCTGGTGCACGCCAGGGCGCAGCACCGGAAGGAAATGTTCCTGGCGCCCGCGCGCGCCGGGGCGACGAAGCTTCTCGCGGTGCAGCAGAAGGCCGACGCGTTCACCGACGACGGCAAGGTGACGGGAGCCGAACGGAAGTCGCTGCTGAAATCCATCGACGCGGCGAAGAAGCAGGCGGCTCCGCTGGTCGCGGCGCAGTCGGACATCGCGTCCGAGGCGCTCGAGAAGGTCGAGCTGATGACGAAGCGCGGGACGCTGAGCGCGAAGTCGGAAGCCGCGATCGCCACGCTGCGAGACGGCCGGAAGAAGCTTGTCCAGAGCGCGATTTCCGCCGAGGCGCACAGCCCGTTCGCGGGGAAGAAGGGCTGGCGCGCTCCGTTTCCTGGCGTGCGGACGAAGGACTTCACCTACGCCGGCCTGAAGGTGCATGCGGTGGCGATCGACCTCGCGGATCCGCGCGTGCGGCTGCAGACGAACACCGAAGCGCAGCGCGGCCACAGCGTCGAGTCGTTCGGCAAGAATGGAAAGGCCGAGGTCGCGATCAACGGAGACTTCTTCTCGTTCGGCAGCTTCAAGCCCAGCGGCCTGGCGGTCACCGGCAACAAACAGTGGGCCAACACCGAGCCGGGCTTCGAGGGCTTCATGGCGTTCAACGGCCACCACGCCGAGCTCGTCACGCCGTTTCACAAGAAGCCCGAGTGGGCGACCAACGTGGTCAGCGGCCGGCCCACCGTGCTCTCGAACGGAAAGGCGGTGCTGTCGGATCCAGCGAAGAACGACAAGAGCGCGCGCACGGGCCTGGGCATGTCGAAGTCGGGACGCGTCGCGTACATGGTCGCAGTCGAGGGGCGCTCAGGCGTGTTCGGGCTGACCGCGCAGGGCCTCGGCAAGCTGCTCAAGTCGCTGGGCGCCGACGACGGCCTCGCGCTCGACAGTGGCGGCAGCGCGCAGCTGTACGTGAAGGGCCGCGGCATGGTGCAGAAGTCCACCGACCCGGGCGGCTCGCGCGGCGTCGCGAATGTGTTGATGGTGCAGGCGGGCTGAGCAGTCGAAAGAGCCGCGTCGGTGGCCCACGGGGTAGGGTCGGGGGCCCATGCTCCCGCTGCTCGTCGCATTGTGGTCCGGCGCGAGCCCCGTGCTCCTGCAGGACATCACCCCCCAGGCGGCCACCGATTCCGAGACCTACCTCGAGGTCGACACCGGCGACGAACCGAACCTGCTGGTCATCCAGACCGAGTTCTGGGGCGCCGAGCTGTTTACGATTCGCGACGGCCGCCGCCAGCTGGTCGCCGACATCTGCCCGGGCCTCTGCAGCGGGAATCCGACGTCGCTCACGCGGCTCGGTGCGCGTTTCTTCTTTCTCGCCACTGACGTTCCCGCCGGGCCCCCCGACCAGCTGTGGATTTCCGACGGCACCGCCGAAGGCACGCACAAGCTGGCCGCCGATGCGTCGCACCTGGTGCTGCTGCAATCACAGCTCGTCTTCCAGCGCCCCGATGGCCTCTGGGTCAGCGACGGCACGCCATCCGGCACGAAGGCGCTGACGTGGGGCGCGCAACGCACGCTCGTCTCGGCCGAGGCGACCCCGCTGCACCGCTTCTTCTCGGTGAATCCGGCGAAGTGCGAGGTGTTCGTCACCGGCGAAGACGTCACCAACGGCACGGCGCTGCCGATGCCCGCAGGAACTTCCGGCTGTGCTGAGCCACTGGTCACCCTGGGCGAGCGCGGGTTCGTGGCGCTGACCATCGGTCTCTACCGTTTCGAAACCACGGGAGCGCCGGCGCTTCTCGAGCCCACCGGAACCAACCTCACCCGCGTCGGCGCGGGCCTCTTCTTCTTCCGCGAGTCGATGGGAACGCTGTCGCTGTTTCACAGCACCGGCGAGCCCGGCGGGACGATTCCACTCAGCTCCGTTTCCGCGCAAGCCGTGAAGAACCTGGGCTTTGCTGCAGGCCGGCTCGTCTTCAGCGCGCTCGTCAACGCGGTGCCGCACCTCTACTCGTCAGACGGCACGGTCGCCGGCACGGTCGAGCTGCCGCTGACTGCGACCACCACCCACGCGATTCTTCCGGTTGGCCCCGTGGTCTACGTCGTGACCCAGACCGTCACCTCTACCGCGCTGATCGAGAGCGACGGCACGGCTTCGGGCACCGTGGTGCTGCAGGGCGTTCATCCCACGCACCGCGCGTTGCAGACGGGGCACCGCGAGGCGAAGGGCCATCCGGCCGCCATCGCGTTGGTCGCAGATGTGCTCAACGAGTTCGGAGCGTTTCGCATTCGTCCCGGTGAAGACCCCGAGGCGCTGTTCCTCAAGCCAGGGAATCCGATCGGCGGTGTGTTCGGCGAGCCGATGGCTTCTGGCGGCACCGCCTGGTTCAACGCCGACGGCCACACGTTTCAGACAGACGGCACGCCCGATGGGTCGTTTCTTCTCTCGGCCCAGAGCCTCGTCAGCGTCGCGGGCGGCCGGCCGCTGGTCACTGACGGCAAGACGGTGTCGGTCATCGCTGCGGACGGCGGTACGACTGCGCTGATGTCTGCCAGCGGGCTTGCTGTCATCGGCCGCCTCGGGGAGCTCGCGATCTACGCGACGGACACCGGGCTGTTTCGCACCGACGGCACCAGCACCACCCAGCTGGCAACGCTTCCGTTCGGCGCCCGCTACGGACCCGTGGTGCTGGGCGATGGCCGGGCGGTCGTCGCTGCGGGTACCACGCTCTGGTTCACCGACGGCACGATGCCGGGCACGACCTCGGTTGAAGTGCCTGCGTTCAGCGGCGGCATCACGGCGGGAAAGACAGGTGCGTGGGTCACCTCGGGCAATGACGGCGTCGCCTTCGTCACCTCGAGCAGCGTCGTCACCGCCACGTTGCCACGCGCGAACCCCGCGATGCTCACTGCGCTGGGCGACGACCTGTTCTGCGTCACCGACGGCTCGTCGCTGTTTCGCGTCAGCGGCACGGGCTCGACCGTCGTCGACCTGGTGCCGGATATCCGCGCGCTCGCCGTCTACAAAGACAAGCTGATGGTGCTCGGCAACGGCCAGCTGTTGGAGCTCGTTGGAGCTTCGTTGGTACTCAAAGCACCCGCGCGCGGCTCGACGTACCTGCGCGTCGCTGGCGGCATTCTCTTCGTCGACGCCGCATCGCTGCCCCGGGGCCTCGAGCCATCGGCGTACTTCGAGCCGATGAACGTGCTGGTGCCCTTCGACGATCTCTCGTTCGGCCCCGGCTCTTCGTCGCCCTCTGCGCCCGTCGCGCTCGGCAAGAAGTTCCTCTTCTTCGCCTGGACGCCCGAGACCGGGCGCGAGCCCTTCACCTGGGAGCCCGACCCGCCAATTCCCGCAGCGCCGCCGCGCGGGTGCGGCTGCACCGGCGGCGGCGCCGGGCTCGGACTCCTCGCGTTCGCGTTCCTCGTGACGAGACGACGCCGGTGCTGACCGAGCAGCGTGGTGGACTTTTGAGCTGAGCCCGGGCGCCTGACTGCTGCTAGACCCCCGCGCTGTGAAGGCCGCCTCGCTTGTCGTCCTCTGCCTGCTTTCGACCGTGGCTGCGGCCGACAACACTGCCGACGAGGCCGACGTCGCCTTCTCGCTGGGAAACCAGGCCTACGGGAAGCGGGAGTACGACAAGGCGCTCAGCTGGTACTTCCTCAGCAACCGCCTCGTCCCCAACCGCAACGTCCTCTTCAACATCGCCCGCTGCTTCGAAGCGCTGGGCAAGTTCGACGAGGCCTTTCGCTATTACTTCGAGCTCTCGAGCGCGACCCTGGCCGACGACGACGCGCGCGAGGTGAAGGCGGCCATCGCGCGGCTGAGCCCAAAGGTCGCGCTGCTCACCGTCACCAGCAGTCCCGCAGGCGTGGACGTCTACGTTGATCGCGAAGACCTCGGCAGCCGCGGCCGGTCTCCACTCACCCTCGCCCTCACTCCCGGCGCACACACCGTCATCCTGAAGCGCGTCGGCCACCGCGACGGCACCGGCAGCGCCACCGTCTCGCGCGGCAAAGACACGAAGCTGAACGTCGAGCTGCAGCAGATTCTCGGCACCCTCTCGCTCACTGGAACTCCTGATGGAGCGAGCGTTCGTCAGTCACTCGACGGCCCTGTGCTCGCCACCCTGCCCGGCACGCTCGACTTCATTCCGGGCCAGCGCCTGCTGGTCGTCACTGCCGACGGGTACACCCCGCAGCAGCTGCTGGTCGACGTGAAGCCGGACACGGTGGCCGAGGTGAAGGCGCGGCTCGCTGAGCTTCCGCTTCCCACCGGCAAGGTCACCGTGACCGCGAACCGAGACAGCGCGCTGGTGAGGGTGAACGGGAAGGAAAGTGGCTTCACCCCCACCGTGCTCTCGCTTCCCGTCGGCGAGTACGAGATCGAAGTCAGCGCCAAAGACCTCACCGCCTCGCGCACGAAGGTCACCGTCGGCAAGGACACCGAAGAGCGCGTCGCCGCCGAGCTTCGCTACCTGCCTCCGGCGGTGCGCGCCGCCTCGAAGTCGCTGCTCTCTGTCGACGAAGCGCCCGCGAGCGTCACCGTCATCACGCGCGAAGAGCTGCAGAGCTTCGGCTACCAGACCCTGGCCGAGGCGGTTCAAGCGGTGCGCGGCGTCTTCCTCTCGAATGATCGCGTCTACACCTACATCGGCATCCGCGGCTTTTCACCCGCCGGAGACCTCAACACCCGCATCGCGATTTTGTGGGACGGCCACGTGATGAACGACGTTTGGGCGGGCCAGGGCTTCGCGGCCCGCGACCTCGACGTCGACCTCAACGAAATCGATCGCATCGAAGTCATCCGCGGCCCGGGCTCGGCGCTGTACGGCACCGGCGCGCTCTTCGCGGCCATCAACTGCGTCCCTCGCGATTCTCTGGGAGACAAGCACGTCGAAGGCACTGTCGCTGCCGGTGGCCAGGGCGGCGTCTCGGCCCGCGCGACCGGGTCGATGAAGGGCGAAGCTGCCAGCATCCTTCTCTCGGCCGCCGGCTTCACTGCGAAGGGCGCCGAGGTCACCGACTTCCCTGAAGGCGGGCTCGTCAACGGCATCGACGGCGAACGCAGCATCGGCGCTTCGATGCGCGCGAAGGCAGGCGGCTTCACGCTGTCGGCGAAGTGGAACCAGCGCCGGAAGGAAATCCCCAACTCCGCCCTCGGCGCGACCTTCGGCGTCCCCGGCACCAAATACGCCGACGCCCGCGGCTTCGCCGAGCTTCGCTACGAGAAGGACTTCAGCCGCGTCTCCATCGGTGCGCGGCTCTCGTACGACGCCTCACGCTTCCGTGGTGTGTATGCCGTTTCCGAAGGCACCGAGGCCATTCGCTACGACCAGGACATCGGCGGCGGCGACTGGCTCGGCCTCGAGCTCCGCGCGCGCATTCGCCTCTTCGGCGAGAACTTCCTCACCGTGGGCTTCGAAGGCCAGGGCAGCCAGCTGTTCCAGAACTCGTACAACAACGCCGCGACGCCGCCGGTCGACACGCGGCAGCGGCTGCTGCTCTCGGGCTACGTGCTCGACGAGTGGCGCCTTCACCCGCGGCTCTTCGTGCAGGGCGGCGTCCGCATCGACAAGTACCTCGACCTCGACGCGCTGCCGGTTTCGCCGCGGCTCGGCATCGTCGGCAAGCCGTACAACAGCGGCGTCAGCAAGCTGGTCATCGGCCAGGCGTTTCGCGCGCCCAACATCTACGAGCTCTACTTTCAAGACAACGGGCGATCTCTTATTGCCGCTGGAGCGCTGGGCCCCGAGACCATTCTCACCTTCGAGGCCGAGCACAACCATGACCTGACGCAAGAGCTGCGGCTCACCGCGTCGGGCTTCTACAACCTGATCAACAACCTCGTCGTCACCAACACCGACCCGGGGCCGCCGCAGTGCGGCTCGTCGTCGGCGCCGATCGGCTGTGAAAGGTACGGCAACTCACCCAACCAGATTTCCGCGCTCGGCGCCGAGGCGCAGGTGCGCTGGCAGCCGGGCCGCTTCACGCTCGTCGAAGCGACGTACTCATTCGTGAACCTCCACGACCCGAACAGCACCACGCCCACCGTCGACGTCCAGCTGCACCTCGCCTCGATGCGCGCGCTCGTGCCGCTGTACGAAGGGCTGGTGCGGTTGTCGGGCCAGCTCACCTACCAGTCGCCGCGCAAGGCCGGCACGCAGTCCTCGCTGCTGCTGAGCTTCGGCCTCGCGGGGGAATACGGGTTCCTTCGCTACTTCGCGGGCGTGCAGAACCTGCTCGACAGCACCGTCGCGTTGCCCGTCGGCAGTGAAGCGGGCGACTCGCTGGTGCCGCAGTACGGCCGATCGTTTCTCATTCAGGTCTCGGCGTCGTTTTGAAAACGACGGTGGAAGCAGCGATGTCGAAGTCGCTGGGCAACCTCGCCCGGCGACAGGAAGCGCGCGGCAGCTGGGCGGGCGACTACGGCGGGCCGATGTTCCTGCTGCCGATGTACCTCGCGCTCTGCCAGCTCTCGGGCCGCAAGCCCGACGCGTTTCGCACGCAGCGGATGACGACGTACTTCTTCAACGTGCAGCGCGAAGACGGCTCGTTGGGCCTTCACGCCGAGGCCAGCGAAGGCAGCATGTTCACCACCGCGCTCGGCTACGCGGCGCTGCGCATTCTCGGGCTCTCGGCCGACGACGCGCGGATGCAGAAGATGGCGCGGTGGATTCGCGAGAACGGCAGCCCGCTGGGCGCGGCCTCCTGGGGAAAGTTCACCCTCTGTCTGCTCGGCCTCTACGACTGGCGCGGCATTCACCCGGTGTTGCCCGAGCTGTGGCTCTTGCCTGCGTCGGCGCCGATGCACCCGGGCAAGCTCTGGTGCCACTGCCGCCAGGTGTACCTGCCGATGTCGTGGCTCTACGGCTCGCGGTCCACCGGCCGCGTCGACGCGCTGATGCTCGCCATTCGTGACGAGCTCTACGGCACCGGGAAGTACGAGCGCATCGAGTGGGAAAAGCAGCGCGACACCGTGGCGCGCGTCGACGATTACCGGCCGACCACGCGGGCGCTGCGGGCGGTGAACTTCTCGCAGGGTCAGTACGAACGGCTGCCTTTCAAGCCGCTGCGCAAGCGCGCGCTCGACGAATGCCTGAAGCAGCTTCGCTACGAAGACGCGGTCACGAACGACCTCGACATCGGGCCAGTCAATGCGGTGTTCAACACGGTGGTGCACCACTTCCGCGGCGCGAAGGGCGCCGATGATTTTCGCCGGGGCTTCGCCGCGCTCGAGGTCTACCTGTGGGACGGCCACGACGGCATGAAGATGCAGGGCTACAACAACAGCGAGCTGTGGGACCTCGCGTTCGGGTTGCAGGCCGTGCTCGCGGTGCCCGAGGCGCTTCGCGCTGAACACGAGCCGATGGTTCACGGCGCCTACCGGTACCTGCGCGACAACCAGATTCTCGAAGACGTGCCCGAGCCCGAAGCGCACTACCGCCACGCGTCGAAGGGCGGCTGGCCGTTTTCCAATCGCGCGCACGGGTGGCCGATTACCGACTGCACCGCCGAAGGGCTGAAGTGCGCGCTGCTGCTCGAAGGAAAGTTCGAAGGCGAAGAGATTCCCCTGTCGCTGCTGCGTGACTCGGTGCGGCTGCTGCTCAGCTGGCAGAATGAAGACGGCGGCTGGGCGACATACGAGAAGAAGCGCGCGGGCGGCTGGCTCGAAGAGCTGAACCCGTCGCAGGTGTTCGGCGACATCATGGTCGACTACTCCCACGTCGAGTGCACCAGCGCCTGCATGCAGGCCCTCGTTCGCGCGCGCCGGCGCTTCCGCGGTGAGCTCGACGACGTCATCGAGCTCGCGGTGTCGCGTGGGCTTGCGTTCTTGCGCGCAGCGCAGCGGCCTGACGGCAGCTTCGAAGGCGCCTGGGCGGTGTGCTTCACCTACGGCACGTGGTTCGGCGTCACGGCGCTGCGCGATGCGGGAGTGCCGGCGACGGACCCGGCGGTTCGTGCGGCGTGCGAGTTTCTGCTCTCGAAGCAGCGCGAGGACGGGGGCTGGGGCGAAGCGGGCGACAGCTGCCGCGCCCGGAAATACATTCAGGCCGAGAAGGGCCAGGTCGCGCAGACGTCGTGGGCGTTGCTGGCGCTGGTGCGCGGCGGCTGCGACCACCCGGAAGCGATGGAGAAGGCGGCGAACTTTCTGGTGGGCCGGCAGGAACGCGACGGCAGCTGGGCGCGCGAGTCACTGGTCGGCGTCTTCAACCGCACCTGCCTCATCAACTACGACAACTACCGGCACTACTTCCCGCTGTGGGCGCTGGCCGAGTGGTCTCAGCGGCAGGCGGGGTAGACGGCGCAGACGCTCTGGCGGTCGAGCGAGCCCAGCATCGTGCGCGGGTTCGGCACCAGCACCTCTTCCATCACCGTGTCGCGGAAGTTGGGCTTGCGGCCCTCGAAGCCGAGCACCGAGCCGACCTGGCGCAGCAGCTCGCCGAGGTTCGACTTGTTGCTGACGAAGATGGTGGCGTGAAGTGTGTAGCCGGTGTTGCCCTCGCTCAAGAGCTCCCACGCGTTGGTCGGGCTGACGGCATCGAAGAAGTGCAGCCGGCGATCGAGGTCAGCGGTCGGAACTTCCTTGTTTGCGACGGGCGCCTCGAAGCACAGGCCCGTGCAGGCCACCTGGTCCCACGCGTCGAGCGCCGTCTGGATGTCCGGCAGCAACTTCTCGAGCGACGGCGCGTAGGTGACGGGAATGCAGAGTTCGCGGTTCCACACCCGCGGAGTGCCGTTGGGCAGCTTCTGCAGCCCCACGTCCGGCGTGCCCACCGCGTCTGCAATGCACGCAGGCTTTCCGTACGACTGCGTCCGCCCGCACGCGGTGCCCAACAGCAGCGTGAGGACGATGGCGAAACGCACGAGGGGGCAGGTTTTTGCGCGGGTAAGAATCGAAGTCCAGCGGGACCCCGTTCACCCGGTGAGAGCAGCGCCCGAGCCGCTACAGACGTTCGGCAAGTCGCGCCGAGACCGACGCGTCGATCGCCCAGTCGTAGGTGCGGTTGGCGGTCAGCGGCACCGACGCGCTGACGCCGAGCCGGAACACCCCGAGGGTGAGGCCCGCCGCGACGCCCGCCGAGACGCGCGTCCCCACTGGCTGCACCGGGTGCGGCACCGCGACGATGACGGGGTCGAGGTGCCCGCCGAGCTCGAGGCGTTCGAAGAGCATGACGCCCGCCTGCATCGTCGCCTTCACATCGACAAGGTCATGCGGAGCCACCAGCGGTTGGTGCTCGTGCAGTCCATGCTCGCCCGCAGGAATCGCGACGCGGGTCGCGAGCACGAAACGCCCGGACCAGCGGCCGAGCTTCAGTCCAAGTCCGAGCTCTGGGCTGAGCATCACGTGCGCGGAGCCGAGGCTCGCGTGCGAATCGCCAGTCGGCCACATCGTCCACAGCGCAGGCTCGAGGCTCCAGGCGCCACGGCGCAGGGCGCTGCAGCCGACGCCCGCCATCACATCGCCCGGGCCTGTCTCGGACGAGCCGACGAAGGTGAGGTGGTGAATCGGCACCGCGAATGAGCCCCACACGCCTGCGGCGTTTGCCATCGTCAGCGCCGGTGACACGGTGAAGTACGAGCCAGTGCGGTAGCCGGAATACGCGAACGCTGCGCCGCGGAATCCCACCGAAGGCTCCAGTGATTCTCCCGACGCGCTCACCTGCGCGTGGTCGTGCGCCAGCGCGAGACGCGCAGTCAGCAGCAACACGAGAAGAGGGACTCTCACCGCCCACACGCTTAACGGAAAACCCGCCCGCAGCGCGTGTGGCAAGGTGTCGCGGGCTTAAATTTAGCTTCGCGGCGGGTGCTTCGAGAGCTTCCGCTGCAGCGACCGCCGGTGAATCCTCAGCCGCCGCGCCGCCTCAGAGATGTTCCCCGCGCAATCGGCGAGCACGCGATTGATGTGTTCCCACTCGGCGCGCGCGAGCGACGGCGCCCGAATGTCCTCGAGCGGCAGGGCCTCGGGCGACTGCCCATGCGTGAAGGCGGCGAGCACCTCATCTGCGTCGGCCGGCTTCTGCAGGTAGTGCGTCGCCCCCATCCGCACCGCCTCGAGGGCCGTCGCGATGCTGCCGTACCCGGTGAGCACGACGACGCGCGTCCCCTCGTCCAGCGCCTTCAAGTCCTTCACCAGCTCGAGCCCGCTGCGGCCGGGCATCTTCAAGTCCACCACCGCGAGCTCGGGTGATTCTTCGCGCGCCTGCGCCATCGCCTCGTCCGCGTTCGCCGCCGTCCGCACGTCGTACCCCCGCGTCCGCAGCGCCTTCGCGAGCCGCTCGCGCAGCACCTCGTCGTCGTCGACCACCAACATCGATGGAGCCTCAGACATGGCGCACCGCCGCCGCCGGCAGCACCAGCACCGCGAGCGTGCCCTCGCCGCTGCGCGAGCTCAGCTCGAGTCCGCCGCCCAGCTGCGTCATCACCGCGCGCGTCAGATACAGCCCGAGGCCCAGGCCCTCGCCCGGAGCCTTCGTCGTGAAGAACGGCTCACCCGCGCGCGCCAGCACCTCGTTCGACATCCCCGTGCCCACGTCGCGCACCTCGAGCCGCCCTGCGTCGAGCTTCACCTGCACCTTTTCCTTCGACGCCTGCAGCGCATTCTTCAGCAGGCTCCGCAGGGCCTGCGTGAGCGCCCGAGGAGGCCCGACCACGTGCTGCTTCTCGTCGACGCGAATCTCGAGCCGCTCGAGCCCCGGCAACCCTTCCGCCGCGGCCGCGACCCACTCTTTCGCCGAACGTTCCACCGGGCTCTCGCCGATGCCGGCGCCGACGTCGGTCGCCATCTGGTCGAGAATCTGCCGACACCGTTCCACCTGCTCGCGAATCAACTTCACGTCCGCGTGCTCGTCGGCCGGCAACGCGCGCAGCTCGAGCTCCCGCGCAATCACCGCGATCGTCGCCAGTGGAGTCGAGAGCTCATGTGCCGCCCCTGCCGCCAGCGTCGCCAACGACGTCAGCTGGTCTTGCCGCGCCGCCTGCTGCGCGATCGCGTTCAGCGCCCGCGTCACGCGGTGCACGAAGTACACGATGAAGCCCGCCGCGACGCCGAAGCCGACCCACATGCCCTGCAGGTGCAGCCCCATGTGGTCCGCGTGCCCCGCTTCGGGCGAGACGAAGAACAGCGCCCCGAAAGACAGCAGCGCCACCGCCGCCAGCGCCCACGACCACCGCGGCTGCAGCACGACCGCCGAGAGCGCGATGTAGACGAGGTACAGGAAGCTGAACGGGTTCGTCGGGCCGCCCGTCAGGTACAGCAGCCCCGTGAACAACAGCACGTCGAGGAACATCAACCCCGGCAGCGCAGGGACCGCGAGGTGTGGCCGCCGAAGGATCCAACCCTGCGCGATCGCGTTCGACGCCAGCTGCACCGCCCACAGCCCCGCGACCGGCGCCCACGGCACGTCGACGTGAAGGAAGACCGAGACCGCCGCCACCAACAGCAACTGCACGCCGACCGCGCCCCACCGCAGGCGCAACAGCCAGCGCAGGTTGGAAAGCTCGGGAGTCTCGACCATCGACCGCGGACTACTCCCCACCGCCGGAAGCTTCAACTCACTGCGCGAAAGACGGAGGCAACAGCTCGCACGGCAGGCCCGCTGTTCCGGGAGGCCGCGCGACCTCACCCGGCCGCTCGACGCACGGCCTCAAAGTCCCCGCATCGACCATCGGGCCACCATCGACCCCTGGACCCGCGTCCGTTCCGCCATCGACCACGGGCGATGGAGTCGGGCAGCCCGCGAGCAGCGCGAGCGCCCCGAGAAGAAAGAGCCGGCGCATCAGTATTTGACCCAGATTTCCTGGTTGGCAGACACGCCACCGGTGAGCCTGGTCACGCCCGAGGTCTTCTCGAGCTGCGCGACGGTCTCGGGGTTCGAGCTGTACGCCTCGGTGCCGCGCCACAGAATCTGCGCGTCCGCGAAGTAGATCGAGACGTCCGCAATCGCCGCAGTGGGCGCGTACTTGTTCCAGCCCGGCTTCCGCGCGGGGACGATGCGCAGCTGAGGCGCCGGCTCGACCTGCGGGCCACCGTCCTGAACGACGACCGTCGTGCCCACCCAATCAACCACGGTCAGCGTACCCGTCGACGACTTACAGGTCTGCCTGGTCGGGAAGAACAGCGAGGTGAAAGGCGCGTTCGGCAGCTTCGCCCGGATGACGAGCTTGTAATAGGCGGTGTCTGACGGCAGCAGATCCGCGTCGGCCTTCTGCCAGGTGGCTGCGGTGACGTTGCCGACCCCGTCGACTTCCACGGTCGCCCTGCCGAAGTCGCTCGTCTCGGTGCGCACGTTGGTGAGTCCCGGGGGAATAGAGATCTTCACCGCGTACGTGTCAGCGCCCGAGCAGCCGTGCCCGACACCGAAGGCGATTTCCTGGCTGACGTTCGCGGTACCGGCTCCGGAAGCGACAGAGACGTGCGCGAGCGCAGTCGCGGGGATGGCGAGCAACAGGGCAACGAGGCTTCGAGACATTCTTTAATCCCCTCCAGGGGCGGTTCGAGGGCGCGGATACTCTTCGACCGGGGATCCGCTGGCGATGCGGTGAATTGTCGCACTGAGGAATCCCCGACTTGGGTGACGGTAAGGTGCCCGCGATGCGTCCCGCCCTCGTCCTCGTGCTCTGCCTCGCCGCGTGCGGCCCGTCGAACGCCGTCCTGGACGCGGGCCCACCGGACGCGGGGCCCAGCATGTGCGCGCTGCTCACGGCCCCCGACTGCACGCAGCCCGTGCCGACCTACTCCGAGCTGACGCCGATCTTGAAGTCGAGTTGCATCGTCTGCCACGACGGCGCGCATGGCGTGTGGCCGCTGACCAGCTACACGCACCTGTCCGACTGGGAAGACACGGTGCGCAGCGAGGTCCTCAACTGCCGCATGCCTCCGCTCGATTCGGGAGTGCCGATTACCTACGAAGAACGAAAAGCCATCTTCACCTGGGTCCGGTGCGGCAAGCCGCAGTAGCTTCCACCGCCGTGAGCAACTTCGACGGTTATCCGAACCTCCTGAAGCCCGAGTGCCCGTGGGTTCCGCTGCGCGAGTGGGGCGGTCTTCCCAACGTGAAGTGGTGCGAAGAGACCCTATGCGAATGGGTCGCCGAGCCGACGAACACCTGGTCGAACGTCGCGTTCCTCGTCGCCGCCGCGGTGCTGTGGTGGGTGACCCGGAAAGACACGTCGCGCACCATTCGCTTCTGGGCGCCCGCGACGTTCTGGGTCGGGATTACGTCGCTCGTCTACCACGCGTCCGTCACCTTCGTGACGCAGGTGTTCGACTTCTGGGGCATGTATTTCTTCTTCGGCCTCGTGCTGATTCTTAACCTGGTCCGCATGGGCTCGATCGCGAAAGAGCGCATGTTCCCCGTGCTCTGGGCCGTCATCTTCGGGCTCACCGCGCTCACGGTCGTCGTCGCGAAAGCGGGTCTGCCGGTGCAGGGAATCATCGCGCTGATGCTGCTCGGAATCTTGATCACCGAGTTCATCGCGACGAAGCGGTCGACCACCCCGCTGACCCACCGCTACCTCTTCGGCTCACTCACGCTGATCTTCATCGCTGGAGCGTTCTCTGCCTCTGACGCTTCCCGCAAATGGTGCGACCCGACCAACCACATCTTCCAGGGTCACGCGATCTGGCATGTCATCTGCGCGGCCAGCATCTCGGTCGCGTTCCTTCACTACCGCCAGTTCCGCGCTGCCTTCCCCTAACGCGAGAGCGCCGGGCGCAGCAGGTAGAACGCCTCTTCGCCAGTGAACGAGCCGATGGTCTCGCCGCGAATCTTGGCGGCGTCGCTGCTCGCCTGGGCGCAATCGACGGTGCCGTCGGCCGCGAAGTTGTTGCCGACGACGACGCGGGTGTGGCCGCCGTCGGCGGTGCCCGCGCCCGGGTGGTTGACGATAATCACATCGCCCGGCCGCGCGATCTTCATCAGCGCTTCAATCTTCGCCTTTGCCTCTTCCGGCGAGCCCGTCTTTCCCGGCCACACCTCACCGAGCTTGATCAACGGCGCGTTCGGCCCGCGCGCGTAGTTGGGGATTTCAATCGCGATCGGGTAGTTGCCGCCCGGGTAGTGCGGCGTCTGCGCTCCGCCGGCGTACAGCGAGTCCATGCCGAACAGGTTGCACTTCCAGCGGTCCTTCACGCCCAGCGGCGTCTCACCGGGCTTGGTATTTCCTGGCGCGTTCGGGTTCGGGCTCTTCCAGATTCCGGGCACGCCGTAGTCGACGCCATGCGTCTCGATCAGCTTCCTCGCCGCGTCGGCGATGCGATCGCCGTTCGGGACAGGCAGCGACGCGCCAAGGATTCCGCCGACGTCGGGCGGAGCGTTGGTCATCATCAGCTCTTCCATCTTCAGCGCGGTCATCTGATCAATCGCGCCCGTCGCAGGC
>JBBRAX010000048.1:0-57875 GCA_038206395.1 Myxococcales bacterium
GACCCACCACGCGCCGCCTTCGCGCCGCAGCCCCACGTCGTCGACGCCCCACAAGAACAGGCGCCCGAGATCGAGCCCCAGCCGCGGGCCGAGCACGAACGGCCCCAGTGGAACTCCATACCGCACGCCGAGCTCGCCCCACACCGCCGCGCCACCGGTGTTGCCGTTCGTCGCGCGCACCGCTGGGTTCGCCGCCGCCGTCACGCCGAGCTCGAACGTCAGCCCTTCCAACGGAGACCAGCCGAGCGCGGCCCCGCCGCCGAAGAGCTTCGCTCCCGAAAAGAGGATGCGCGACGTCGCGACAGCACCGACGGCGACCTCGCGACGCACCGGCCTTTCCCACATCGATCGCGCCAGCTCTTCTGCCAGCGCCGCGATGGTGTAGTTCCGCCCTTCCAGCGGCACCGCCTCGAGCATCACCGTGCGCTCGCCGACGACCTTCGCGTTCTTCCGCAGCTGCACCGCCACCGTCGTCTCGTCGCGAAACAGCACGAGCCTTTCCTGCGCGCCCGACGGTGAGCAGCCTTCGCGGCCGTGCGCCTCGAACCAGGTGAGCAGCTCCTGCGAGATCCACGCTTCGTCTTCCCCGGCCCACGCGCCCTCGAACGCGAAGGGGACCTCCAGCGGCAGGCCCTGGCATGGCGCCGCGGCGGGTGAAGCGTTGGCCCAGAGAGCCAGAACGATCAGGGAGGACACGAGGAAACGACATCTTTCGCATGGGTGCCCTTCGGGAAGGACGCCAAATAGCGCGCCCTCACGTTTTGGCATTCTTCCTTGTCGAACGACGCATACGCCTCGACCAGGCGGCCCATCGCGTCTTCACGCAAGCCGAGATCGCTTCCCGTCGCGAGCACCCGCTCGAAGGCCCGCGCAGCGGCGCGCGGATTCTTGCGGCTGTCCATCTGCAGGCGGCCGAGCTCGAAGGCGCTGAGCGCAGAGAAAGAGGACTCGGGGTACTGGCGAAGCAGGTCTTCGAACCCAACGATCGCGTCGGCGACTTTGCCCTTCGAGCGTGACTGCACCGCGGCCTCGAAGATCGCGCGCGCCGTCGGCTTCGGCGCCGCCACCACCGGCCCAGCGGGCTGAACCGGCCCGGGGGCGGGCTCGGGCGCCTTCGCGACCGCTGCCACCGCCCGCAGCTTCTTCACTTTGCGTTTCGTCACCGTCCGCGACGTTGGCGCGGCGACCTCATCGGCCTCTTCGACTTCGAGGGCCTCGGGCTCTGGCTCGGTGAGGGTGGTGACTCTCGCGCTGCGACTCCACGACTCACCCGCGAGCAGCCGGTGCAGCTCACCCGCCGACCGCACCTCGACGATGCCGCGCTGGACGACCACGGTCACGTCACCTTCCGACGAACGGCGCACCTCGAAAGCGGTGCCGACCACGCGGACTTCGACATCGGCGGCGCGGACGATGAAACGGCGCGACGGATTTTTGGCCACGTCACAGGACACCGAGCCTTCGTCGAGCAGCAGCACCACTTCGTCCTTCGTCTGGGTGGCGACCTGCACGCGGGTGTAGGGCTGGAGCTCGACCTTGCTGCCATCGTGAAGCGCAACAGCGACGGGCGACGCGGTGCTGGTGACGGTCGCGGCCTGCGCGACCTCGGTGACGGACGAAGACGACGACGTGCGGAAGAGGAGGCCGGCGAGGCCGAGGGCCACGACGACGGAAGCGGCGACCGCGGCGCGGCGCACCTGGCTGCGGCGGCGAAGGCGCGCGCGGACTTCCCACCACTGGCGATCGACGTCGAGCCCCGTCGGCCTCGGCGGCGGCTTGATGAATTCACTGAGCCTGGTGTCACCCATGGGATTCTCCGGACAGCACAGACAGATGGAGCTCGGCGGCTCCAAGTTTTCGTTTCACCGTCGCGAGCGACAAGTCCATCTGCTCGGCGATCTCGGTCAGCTGCAGGCCTTCGACCCTTCGCAACACCAGCGCCACCGCTTCATCGGCGGGCAGCGAGCGCAGCAGCTGAAAAATCTGCCGCAGCTCGACCTTCAGTTCGGGCGGCGTCTCGTCCGAGACGATTGAGTCCAGATCCACCGGCTCGGCCTCTCGCAGGCCCAGGCGATTCAGCAGGCGATTGCGGCGCAGCCGGCGCCGCACTTCGCTGACCGCGATCATCCGCATCCACGCGCGGAAGCTCGCCGGGTCTTTCAGGCTCTTCAGGTGCGCCATCACCGAGACGAAGGTGTCCTGCACCACGTCCTCGACCTCGAACGAGTTTGCGAGCAGCCGCGACACGAACTGCGTCAGCGGGTGGAAGTGGCGGTTGAAGAGCGCCTGGCGCGCGTCGTCGTCTCCACTTCGGGCGGCCAGCACGAGCTCGGCATCCGTCGGCGCGCTCGCCACGGATCCAACCAACCTCAGCTGTGCTTCGCCCGCCATGATCCTCCTGAGCCTCCAGCCCCGGAATTCGGCTCAGGTTCTTACCCTTTGAGCCGTTCGGTTTTCCTCGAGGCTCTTCAAGGCATGCGACGCTTCGCCGGGTCCGTGTTCTTGCTGTGCCTCGGTGGGTGCACGGGGCTGATCGACACACCTGCGGGCGGGGAAACGGGCGGAGGAATGGCAGCAGGTATGGGCGGGTCGGCGGGTGGCGCGGGCGGAGGTGTCGCGGGTGGTGCGGGCGGAGGTGGAGTGCAGGGCCCGGACTGCACGGGCGAGCAGGCGATGCGGGTGCCGATTCAACGCCTGAGCGTCTGGCAGTACGAGCGCGTGGTGCGCGACGCGCTGGGCCCGACGCTGAAGCTGGGCAGCACGTTTCCGCTGACGCAGACGAAAGCGGCCCCGTATTCGACCTTTCCGGAAGCCAACCCGAGCGGCGATTCGGCGGTGAAGGGCATTGCCGAGACGGCCGAAGCGCTGGCGGACGCGGTGACCGATGGGCTTCCGGCGTGCACGGCCGCAGAGGCCACTTGTGCGCGTTCATACTTCTCGCAGCTCGCGGCGAAGTTGTTTCGGCGGGCGGCGACGCAGGCAGAGCTCGACCGAATCGTCGCGCTGTTCACGGCGATGCGGGTGGACTTCACGTACCGCGAGTCGGTGGCGCTGGGAGTCGCCGCGCTGCTGCAGCACCCACAGACGCTGTACGTGGTCGAGCAGAGCCTGGGCACGGGCACGTTGCCGTTGGACGATCGCCAGCTGGTGGCGCGGCTCGCGCTGCTGTACCTGGGCGGTTTGCCGGACGCGACGCTTTCGGATGCGGGAGTGGGAACTCCTGAGCTGCGGGTCGCTCAAGCAAGACGGATGATGGCGACGGTGAAGGGGAAGCAGGCGCTGGCGCGGTTCGTCTTCGAGTTCCTGATGCTCGAGGGCTTCGAGGCGGATCAGTACCCGCCCGCGACGCAGGCCGCGCTGTTGGAAGAGCTGCACCGGCTGGTCGAAGACGCGGTGAAGCAGCCGGACGGCTTCGAGGCGCTGCTCACGTCGAACAAGGCTTTCGTGAACGCGACGCTCGAGGCCTTCTACAAATTGCCGGTGATGCCGAAGGGTCCCGACGGCTGGCGCGAGGTGCAGCTGCCGGCCGATTCGCGCGTGGGGGTGTTGACGCACCCGCTGTTGATGTCGCGCACCGCGCATGGGCTCGAGCCGTCGATCATTCTGCGCGGGAAGTTCGTGCGGAACCTGCTGCTGTGTCAGGAGCTCGCAAATCCTCCCGCGGGTGCCACCGCGCTGCAGCCAGACGCGGGGGTCGCGGCGACCGTTCGCGAATCCAGCGAAGCCCGTTCGGCGATCGTCCAGTGCCGCGCCTGTCACCGGTTGATGGATCCGATTGGCTTCGGCTTCCTGCAGTTCGACGGGGCCGGCACGTTGCGGCCGGCGGAGGACGGGCATGGGGAAATCGTCGCGGGCGGGCAGGTGTCGGGCACTTTCAACGGCGCGCGCGAGCTGGGCACGCGGCTGGCGGGCAGCGACGAGGTGGCGCGGTGCTTCGCGAAGCAGTGGCTGCGGTACGCGTTCGGGAAGCGCGAGACGGCGGCCGATGTGTGCGCAGCGAAGACCCTGGGTGATGGGTTCGTCGCGTCGGGCAAGAACCTCGAGACGCTGTTCTCGTCGCTGGCGGGGCTCGATGCGTTCTCACTTCGGAAGGCGGAGGTGGTGCCATGACGAGCCGGCGGTCGTTCTTGAAGGGCGCGGGCGTCACGTTGGCGCTGCCGTTTCTGAATCAGGCGTTTGGTCAGACGGTGACGGTGCCGAAGCGGCTCGTCATCTTCATCAATGGCGAGGGGACGCTGAATCACAGCCAGTGTGATCTGTGGACGCCTCCGAAGCTTCAGAACGGTGCGTTGGCGGTGTCGACGCGGCCGATGCTCGACATGCTGGTGCCGCACGAGAAGAAGATGGTGGTGATCAAGGGCGTCGACAACGTGCTGCAGGACTTCTACGCGCCGGGCAACGGGCACACGGGCCCGGGCCACACGTTCTTGAACGCGCACTTGCCGCGGACAGCGGTGGATGCGCAGGGAAATCTTCTGCCGCGCGGCTCGCAGCCGACGGTGACGATCGGGACGAAGTGCATGGGTCCGTCGATCGATCACTACCTGGCGTCGAAGCTGGGCGGGCCGGACGCGCTGCACCTCGCGGTGACGGATCCCAGCGGCGGCGAGTACCACCCGTTCTACAGAGTGACGAAGGATCCGGACGGCACGAACACGCAGGTCGACATGCAGGTCGACCCGGTCGCGGTGTTCAACCAGTACCTCGCGGTGGGCACGGGCACGACGCGCACCCGGCTGCAGCGGTACGGCGACAAGCGGAAGAACGTGCTCGACGCGGTGCGCGAGTCGTTCAACGACCTGTACGGAAAGGTTGGCAAGGAAGACCGGCTGAGGCTGGAACAGCACGCGCAGCGGATCACGGAGCTTCAGGCGACGTTGACGACGGTGACGCCGCTGACCTGCTCGGGGCTGACGCAGGTGTTGCCGCCCGGGTTTCCAGCGATGGGCCAGCCGCGCTGGGGCGGCGGAAGCACGGCGTTCGAGAAGGCGATTTCGATCGCGCAGATCGATAATCTGGTGCAGCTGCTCGCGTGTGGCGCGAGGAATGTGGGGACGTTGACGCACGACAACTACGACGGGCCGCCGATGACGTGGCTCGCAAACGAGGCCGACGTTCCAGCGGCCGAACGTTCGTTCTTCCCGATTACAGGAATCGGGTGGCACGCGCGGGTGCACCGCGATCAGGGGTCTGCGGCGAATCACCCAGTGCTGGTGAATGGGTTCCGGATGTACGGGAAGCAGTTCAAGTACCTGCTCGACCGGATGGACGGCATCACCGAGCCGAACGGGAAGACGTTGCTCGATAACAGCCTCGTGCTGTGGATCAGCGAGTTCGGCGACGGTGGCTCTCACAGCCCCGACAATTTGCCTGTCGTCCTCGCGGGTGGACTGCAGGGGGCGCTCAATACCGGGCGGTTCCTCGATGTGTCCGTTCGCGCAGGGCAGGCGACGCGGTACACGACGGGCGATCTGCACACGAGCATCCTCAAGCTCTTCGGGTTCAACGAGACCTTCGGCTTCACCGGCGCGGCAGGCCTCAACCACGGCGGAATCTTAGGGCTCGCGTAACTCCGCTCCGTTCATCCCGAGAGCTCCGCCCCGTTCAGCCCGAGAGCTCCGCCCCGTTCATCCCGACCGAGAGAAGTCGAGGGATGGGCCGGCTCCGCGCCCCGCCTCGCTTTGCCTCGACAGCTTCGTCCCGTTCATCCCGACCCGAGAGAAGTCGAGGGATGCGCCGGCTCGGAGCGTGGTACCGAAGCCCGGAGTTTTGTCGTCAACCCGGAAGATCACCTGGGCTCCGCGATCGCGGGAGACGTACCGCTGAGGACGTAACGTTCGGGCCGGCGGCCCGAAGCAACTTTGCGAAGGAGCACCGCTGGGATGCCGATCGCCCGGGGTTTCTTTCGGAGTCCGTCAGCTCGAAACGGATGCGCGAGCCCGAGACTCTGCGCCGCCGAGCCTGCTGGAAGTCGTCTGGAGCACCGGACCACCGCCGGCGGTGGTGGGGTGCTCCAGAACGACTCCCCTACAGAGAACCCGGCCCCCTTCGCCGTCAAAGCCCGAGGAAGGGCCAGGAGAACCCGCGGAGCTTCCGATTTCTCGCAGGTGTTCCGCAGCAACGACCTCCCGAAGGCCATGAGGCTCCGCCTCGGCGCAGAGGTGGTCTCCCGCGAGCGTGCAGTTCCGCTGCGCCGCCGCGCGCCCGGCGAAACGCCGCGGTCACGGGATCACGTGGCTCCGAGGAGGCTCATCCATCGGCCTTTCTTCCGGATGAACGGCGCGCCTCAACAACGTGCCTCCGAGGAGGCCCCTCCCTCGGCTTCTCTTCCGGATGAACGGCGCGCCTCAACAACGTGCCTCCGAGGAGGCCCATCCATCGGCTTCTCTTCCGGATGAACGGCGCGCCGCAACGACGCGCCTCCGAGGAGGCTCATCCCTCGACTTCTCTTCCGGATGAACGGCGCGCGGCAACGACGCGCCGCCGAGGAGGCTTATCCCTCGACTTCTCTTCCGGAATGAACGGAGCCTCGGGGGCGCGGCTCAGAGCTTCGAGAAATCGGGCTTCCGCTTCTCGAAGAAGGCGCCGATGGCCTCGGCGACCTCGGGCGACTGGAGCTGCGAGGTGAACATCAGCCCTTCCTTCATCAACCGCTCGGGCACGGTGAGCGCGTCGGACGCCTTCAACAACTGCTTGGTGAGCTTGAGTGCGGTGGGCGGCTTCTCGGCGAGCTTGCGTGCCGTCTCGAGCGCGCGCGGCATGACCTCGGCGGCAGGAAGCACCGCGTTGAAGAGCCCCAGCTGAAGCCCCGTCTTCGCGTCGACGGGCTCACCGAGCATCAAAATCTCGGACGCGCGGACGTGACCTGCGAGGCGCGGCAGCAGCAGCGACGATGCCGCCTCTGGAACCAGGCCCAGACTCACGAACGGAGCCAGCAGCGTCGTGGCTTCCGACGCGTACACGAAGTCGCAGTGCAGCAGCATCGTGAGGCCGAGGCCGATGCCCTTCCCGTCGACGGCGGCGATCAGCGGCTTCTCGAAGTCCACCAGCGCCTGAAGAAACCGCAGCACCGGCGAGTCCAGGCCCGTCGGCGGGTTCTGCATGAAATCGCCGAGGTCGTTGCCGGCAGTGAAGATCGCGCTCGTGCTGCCGAACACCACCACCCGCACCGTCTTGTCGGCCGCCGCCTCAGCGAGCGCCGCGATCAACCGCTCGTACATCGCCAGCGTGAGCGCGTTCTTCTTCTCGGGCCGCGCGAAGCGGATGATCTGCGTGCTGCCCTCGCGGGACGTCTCGATGTGGTCGATCAGGGTCGGTTGGCTCATGGGCCCACCGCATACAATCAGGGCGCGCCGGTGACCAACTCCATCAACTGCTTCGTGGTCAGCCCGCCCGCGGTGTGGCTGCCGTCGAGCACGCTGTTCACGAGCGCCCGCTTCGTGCCGTGCAGCGCGAGAATTCCTTCCTCCACCGTGCCCTTCGCCACCAGCCGGTAGACGGTGACCGGCTTCGTCTGCCCGAGGCGATGCGCGCGATCGCTGGCCTGGTCTTCCACCGCTGGGTTCCACCACGGGTCGAGGTGCACCACGTAGTCCGCCGCGGTGAGGTTCAAGCCCGTGCCCCCCGCCTTCAGCGACAGCAAGAACACGTCGGCCTCGCCGCGCTGAAACGCTGCCACCCGAACCTGCCGTTCACGATCCGGCGTGCTGCCATCGAGCCGCAGCGCGCACACCGAGGGATCGAGCCCGGCCTCCACGCGATCGAGCAGCGACGTGAACTGGCTGAACACGAGCACCTTGTGGCCCGACGCCTTGAGCTCCGCGATGAGCTCGTACAGCCGCGAGAGCTTCGAGCTCGGCCCAGACCACGACGGGTCGACGAGCCCGACGTGACACGCCAGCTGCCGAAGCCGCGTGAGCGCTGCGAGCACATGAAAGTGCGTCTCGGGCTTCTTCGACCCCAGCGCATCGAGGTGCGCGACCGCCTCGAGCCGCGCCGCCTCGTAGACGCCGAGCTCGACCTCGGACAGCGGCACCTCGAGCCGGATGTCGCTGCGCCGCGGCAGCTCTTTCGCCACCGAGTCCTTGGTGCGCCGCAGCAGAAACGGCTGAACCAGCGACCGCAGCGCCTGTCGCGCGACGTCGCTGTGATCGCGCTCGATCGGCATCACGAACCGCTCGCGAAACGAGTCGTGCCCGCCGAGCAGCCCCGGAAGCACGGCGCGAAAGAGGCTCCACAGCTCGGCGAGGCGGTTTTCCATCGGCGTGCCCGACAGCGCGACCACGAAGCCCGCCTTCAGCGCCCGCGCCGCGTACGCCCGCTGCGTGTTCGCGTTCTTCAGCGCCTGCGCCTCGTCGAGCACCACCGTCTCGAACTGCTTCTTCGACAGCGCGTCCTGTTCCTGAACCAACAACCCCCAGCTGATCACCAGCACGTCACCAGCCTTCGCCGCCGCGATGGTGGCCTCGCGATCGACATCGCGCAGCATGGTGACGCGCAACGACGGAGCGAACTTCTTCGCCTCAACCGCCCAGTTCGGCGCCACCGACGTCGGAGCGACCACCAGCGCCGGCCCCAGCTTCGCGCGCGACAACAACAGCGCCAGCGTCTGCACCGTCTTGCCGAGGCCCATGTCGTCGGCGAGCACGGCTCCGGCGCCCCAGGCGGCGAGGCGCGAGAGCCAGGCGAACCCCTCGAGCTGGTAGTCGCGAAGCGTGCCCTTGAACCCTTTGGGCAAGCGCACCTCGAGGGTGGCCGACTCGCGCATCCGCTTCACGATTCGCCCGAAGTCCGCGGCCAGCGTCAGCGCTTCGACCTCGGGCGTGAGCGCCTCGATCAGCGGCGCATCGGCCAGCGTCACTTCCGTCAAGTCGCCCCGCGCGCGCCCCGACAGCGCGATCGGAGCGAGGCTCGACAACAGCTTCTCTGACAGTCGCGCGAACTGGTGATCGCCGAGGTCGACCCAGGTCTGCCCGCCGCGAATCGCCTCGATGACGCGCGCGATCGGCACCACCCGCGCGTCGACCCTCACGTCGCCCTCGAGCGCGAACCAGTCAGTCTTCTTCGTCACCGTCAGCGCGAGATCCGAAATCGCCACGGGCCGCGACATGCGCAGCGCTGAGCCAACCGTCTGCACCACGACCCGTTCGCCCAGCTGCTGCAGCTGCTCGATGACCGTGAGCACCACTTCGGGCTGCTCGAGATGCCAGACGCCATCTTCATCAGGCGGCGGCAACCCCAGCTTCCGTTCGAGATCGGCGGCCGCCTGCCTCTCGGCGTCGAGATCGCGCGTGGTGAAGATGCGGCCCTCGTTGCGCCACGAAGCCATCGCCGCCGCGCCCTGCCCGGGCTTCTGCGGCAGCTCGCCCGGCAGCGGCTCGACGTGAAGGCTCATCGTCAACGACAGCCCATGCCCGGGGACGACGCGCACCCGCAACCGTGGGTCGACCGGAAGCGCCGAACCCTCGAGCGACGGCGGCAGCGTGAGTGAGACTGGCCCGAGCCCCTCGAGCGTCTTCATCAGCTGCGGCCCGGCCTCGGCGGGGAACTCGCCACCGTAGTAGCGAATCGCTTTCACGAAGGCCCACGCGCTGGCGGGCAGCTCGCCGAGCCAGAGCACCGACAGGTCTTCGTTCAGCTCGACCGCGACGACGCCGGTGTCGCCGGAAAACCAGCGCGGGTTTCGCAGCAGCGCGCCTTCGAGCCGAAGCCGCACCTCGACGCCCTTCGCCTTCTCGGCGACCTCGATCTGAATCGGCGCCGACTTCAGCTGCAGCGGCGTGTCTTTGCGGTTCTCGCGCAGCAGCAGGCCCGGGTGGCCGACGAGCCCGCGCAGCAGCTCGACCTGGGTGGTCTGCGTCTGGCGATCGCGCTGCACCTCGATGATGCGTTCGAGGGTGCGGCGATCGCGCATCGGCAGCTGCGCCGAGCCCCGCAACGCCTCTCGCGCGTTGATCGACTTCGGCTTTCCCTTCGCCGACTCGACCACGACGGTGATCGCCTTCTGGTGCTCGAAGTCGTTGAGCATGTGGAAGTCGATGCGGAAGCCGAGGTGCGTGAGCGCAGCGGGCGGCGGAACCGGCGCTGCGGCCTTCACCGCATCGAAGACCTTTTCCCACGCCGGCCGCAGGTTCCTCGCCAGCGTGTGCTGAGAGTACGGATCGCCCGTGGTCAACCACCTTTGCATCGCGTCGATCGCCACACAGCTGTGCCAGCACAGCGTGCGGCCACACGAGCAACGCGGCCCCTCATCGCCGTTGTACGGCAGCGCGACCGACGGCCGCGTGATCCGCTGCGCATGCACCTCGGAGTTCGGCAGCTCGACCCGCGCGAGGACGTCATCGACGGCGACCCGCGCGTAAAGCGTGGTGCGTGGAAAGAAGCCGAGCGTGGGCGTTCGCCAGGCGTCGAGGCGTTGAAAGAAGCCGGCGAACTGCGGCTCTACCGGCGGCGCGATTTGCAGCGGCACGTCGCGCCAGCCGTCGAGCTCGGCGGCCTTTTCCTTCAGCCAAGCCCACAGAAACGCGCGAACGGTGTTGGGCCGGACGTGTGGGCTGCGGCCGCTGGACGAGTCGAAGGCTGGGTCGAAGACGTCGGCCACGGACACGGCGCGCACGCTGTAGATCCACCCCGCCTGCGGAGCGACCTCGAACGCGCTGAACGCCAGCAGGTGCGCCACGCCATGCGCGTCGGCCCACACCGTCACCGCGTCCAACGACTCGGGAAACTCGTCGGCCACGGTGCGCTACTCCACCGCGGGCGGCGCGGCGATCGGTACCCTGCCCCGCAGAGGAACCTCGGGGGCGAGCAGCGCCAACAACAACCCGAGGATCGCGATCACCAGCGCGGCCCGATACACGTGGCGAATCGCCGTGGTGAATGCGCGCTTCATCGCGGCGCCCAATGCATCGACAGTGGCCAGCGACTGGGCTTCGGCGGCGGCGAGCGCGGGGAGGTTCGCGTCAGGCGCCTGGCGCTGCATCGCGAACCCGGCCGAGACACGCTGCTTGATCGCGGCTGCGTTGAAGGTCCCCGTCGGAGCGGCGTCTTCGCTGGGAGCAACGGCGGCACCGGGCGCTCCGAAGCGACCTCGGAGCTCGGCCGGAACCTTCTCGAGCACGGGCGCCATCTCGGCGGTGATTTCCGACGCCAGCGTGGCGGCGAAGATGGTGCCGATGACCGCGAGGCCGACGGTGACGCCCATCGAGCGCGCGAAGGTGGCCATCGACGTGGCGAAGCCGATGCGCTGCGGCGGCACCGCGTTCTGGATCGCGAGGGTGAACAACGGAATGCCCGGGCCCAGGCCAATGCCGAGGAGGATCATCTTCAGCGTCACCTCTGTCTGCGTGCTCTCGGCCGTCAGCGTGAAGGCCATCATCACGAAGGCCCCGCAGAGGATGACGAGGGAGCCCACCAGCAGCCCTTTGTACTTCCCGATGCGCGAGACGAGCCGACCGACGAAGACGTTGGCGAAGATGAGCCCGAAGGTCAGCGGCAGCGTCGTCAGGCCCGACCGCGTCGCGGTGAGGCCGACGACGTTCACCATGAACAGCGGGAGGAAGACGATGCCCGCCAGAAAAGAGCCACCGACGACGAAGGCGTTGAGGACGGTGATCGCAAACGCGCGATTTCCGAACATCGAGATGTCGACGATCGGGTTCTTCGCGCGGCGCTCGACGAGCACGAAGAGCACGCAGCCGACGGCAGCGATCGCGAACAGCCCGAGGATCTGCGGCGACAGCCACGGGTAGAAGTTCGGCCGCGAGTCTGACTCGCCCTTGCCGAGGCTGAGGCCGAGCAGCAGGGGCACGACACCGACCGAGAGCATGAGGGCGCCAAGAAAGTCGATGCCTTCGCCGGCGCGGCTGGCGAGCTTCAGCGGCGGCATCTTCGCGAGGATGAAGGCGACGGCGATGCCGCCGACGGGCATGTTGATGAAGAAGACCCAGTGCCAGCCGAGGTGGTCGGTGATGAAGCCGCCGACGAGAGGGCCGACGACGCTGGCGAGCCCGAACACCGCTCCGAAGGTGCCCTGGTACTTGCCGCGCTCGCGGGGCGGAAAGATGTCGGCGACGACGGCGAAGGCCGAGGTGAAGAGGCCGGCCGAGCCGGCGCCCTGCACGGCGCGGAAGGCGATCAACTGGGTCGTCGTCTGGGCGAGGCCGCACAGCACCGAGCCGAGCAGGAAGACCGAGACGGCGGCGAGCAACATGCGGCGGCGGCCGAACTGGTCGGACAGCTTGCCGAAGATGGGCACCAGCACGGTCGACGCGACCAGGTACGAGGTGGTGATCCACACGTAGAGGCCGGGCTCGATGTGGAGCGCCTGCTGAATCGCGGGGCCGGCGGTGGCGACGACGGTCTGGTCGATGGCCGCGAGCAGCATCGCCAGCAGGCAACCGGTGAGGGTGAAAATCTTCTCGGCCTGGGTGAGGTTGAAAGACGGAGCCGACGCGTCGGGGCTGCCCATCGCGCGCGCTTACTATCAGCGCGCGTGGTTGTCGCGGGCCGGGCTGCCCCACGCGGTCGCCCAGCCGTGCACAGGCAGCGCGAAGCCGGGAAGGTGAATCGCCCGCACGCCTTCCGAGCTGTCGTCGGCGCGCACCTTCACCACCCAGCGGCTGTCGTTGAGCAGGCCCTCGCCTTCGTAGCTCTCGGTGCCCGGCAGCTTGCAGCTGAAGTTCGGCTGACCTTGCGCGGAAATCTCACGGAGCACAGTCGTCCGCGGCATCGCGCCGCAGTACGACTCGGGCTGCGAGAAGAGCACGGTCGCGCGCGAGGTGAGGACGGTGTTGGTGATCTCGCGGCCACCCGCGTCGGGGCCAGCGATCTCGAGCTCCCACAGCGTCTGCGAGGTCGCCGGGTCGACGCGCACCAGGTTCATCACGCTGTTGTTCTCTGCCATCTGCGGCACGGTGCACGACGGCACCGAACGGATGTTGGTGCCGGCGAAGCTGATCGCTCCGAGCGCGAGGCGCGGGTAGCCGGCGGCCGCCAGGTTGGGAGGCGTGGCGTTGACCCATGCGCCGTTGGACGTTTCCGAGAGCCAATGGTCCCAGTGGTAGACGCGGCCGCCGAACACCGCGGCCGGGTTGGCGTGGGCGTTGTCGAGGCTCCAGCGCAGCTGACCCTGCGGAGAGATGGCGAAGTAGCGGCGGCCCTGCGCGCCGACGGTGCCTGTGTAGAGGTACCCCGACTCGTCGACGGGCGTCGATTGGTCGTCGATGCGCAACCCGGGAAGCCTGGCTTCCCACAGGGTCGCTCCGTTGTTCAGTGAGAGGGCGAAGATGCTGCTGTCGAGGACCTTCGCGTTCGGCACCGTCTTGTCCATGCGAACGACGCCGACGTAGACGACGCCCGCCTGCCCGCGCGCGAGCGTCCGAACGGCGAGGACGCTGGCGAGCGGATCCAGCGGAAACGCCTTCGTCCACTTGAGGGTGCCGTCGTTGATGCTGCGGGCCTGCACCGCCGAGCCGAGGCGCAGGATGAGGACGTCTTCCATCAGCGCCATCTGTTCGCCGATGGAAATGGGGACGCGGAAGCGGCGAAAGCCGGTGCTGGTGACAGAGACGAGGTGGCCGGCGTTGCTCTCGAACTCGCGCTCGCGCCAGTACACGTTGTTGAGGCGGTCGGCGATCGAGTCCCAGAGCACCTGCTGCGTCGGAGGCGCCCACACCGTCCAGCTGGGCTCGAGCTCATCGGGGTTGGGGCGGTTGCAGGCGTTGGCGGCGCAGAGGCCGAGGCGTTGGCAGGGGCTGGGCGTGCCGCAGGTCGCTCCGTCGGACACGCTCACCTTCTTGCAGACGCCGATCAGGCAGATGTTCGCGGTGACGCAGTCAGAAGGGCCGCACTGCGTGCCGTCGGGGGCGTCTTCGAGGCCGCAGCCCGTCAAGGGATCGCAGCTGGGGGCCTTGCAGGGGTCGCTGGAAGCGGCGCACCGCGCGAGCGAAGAGAAGTAGACGCAGCCGGTGTCGGGGTCGCACGAGTCGGTGGTGCAGGCGTTGCCATCGACGCACACGCGCGGGGTGCCAATGCAGACGCCGTTGCTGCACTGCGAGGTGAGCAGGCATGCGGTGCCGCCTTCGCAGGCGTTGCCGTCGGCGTCGTTGATGCGGCGGCACCCCGGGATGCTGTGGTCGTACACCTGGGTCCAGCACGGGCCGCGCTCTGCGCAGGCGGGCTCAAGCGCAGCGAGGCCGGCGAGCGTGGTGTCGATTGACTGATCGTTCGACGCGAGGTGCAGCAGCAGCTCGTAAATTCCGGGCGTGTCCGGTGTGAAAGCAACTTCGACGGTGACGCTCGCACCGCCTTCGATCGAACGCTCGGCTCCGTCGACGGAGAACGGCGTGGAGGTGGTGAGCTTGAAGGTCCTCGACGCGCGCCCGCCGTTGCGGACCTCGACCGTCGCGGTCGTCGGGTGGCCGATGATCGTCGTCTCGAAGTCCGTGCGCGGCGCGCCAAAAGTCAGGTCGCCCGTCACGCCGTTCACCTGCCCCGGCCGGCAGCCGGCGAGGCTCAGCAGGGCAAGCGTGAGGGTGAAGCGGCGCACCACCCCACCCTAGACTGGTTCAAGTCTTTCTCGTGTTCCGCCTATTCCGTGTCGCCCGCGTCGCTCTGCCCCAGGCACCCGGGCCCGACGCCAATCGAATCGACCTTCCAGCGGATCCCCTTCGAGAAGCACGCGTTCGCCTTCACGGGCTTGTCGCGCGACTGCCGGGCGTACTCGAAGTCCTTGAGCACCGCGGTACCCATGGCGGGCTCGAAGGCGCCGTCGCAGCGGAAGATCGCCAGGTGTTCGCCCTTCCGGTTGGCGCTGCCATCGAGAAGGGCGAGCTCGGTGAGCTCACAGGCGGTCTCAGCGGTGAGCTCGGCCGAAGTCGCGGTGACACGCGTCGATTCCTTCAGCGCGGTGACCCGCACCGACTTCTCGTGTTCGGCGACCACCGCGACGACCGCGATCAGCAGGTACGTGGCGATCCACACCAGCGAGCCGATGATCGAGACGATCGCCTGCCACGGCGTCGCCGCATCCAGCGACGCGGCGAGCTTTCGGACCCGCAGCGCGAGCACGATCGCCACCACCGAGCCGACGGGCAGACAGCACACCAGCACGCCACCCATCGCCCAGTAGAGCGAGACCTTTGCCGAACCCGCGAGCCCGCCGAGCGCCTGCTGCTTCTCTCGCGCCGTCTGGGCGACGTGGCTTTGGGCTTCCTGCGCCTTCCGTTGCTTCTCGCGCTCTCGGGCCGGGGCGAAGTTCGGGGTCTCATGCCCACAGTACGGGCAGGTCAATACGTCGCTGGGGATGGTCGCGCTGCAGTGCGAGCAATTCACGGGGCGCCAAACATCTCAAGTTGCGAACGTGCGCACCAGCTTCGCGATCGCCGCCGGCAGCGACCGCACCACCAGGCGCCGACCCGTCTCATCGAAAGTCTCAGACACCACCCGCGCCGTCTCGTACACCTCGCCCAGGTCGCCCTGCCGCGCGTACGGAATCACCAGCTCGGCTTCCGTCATCGACGCTTCGAAGTAGTCGATCACCCGCTGCCGCAGCGCCGTGACGTCGGCCGGCTGATGCGCCGAGAGAATGATCGCGTCCGGGTGCTTCACCAGCAACGCCTCTCGCGCCGCAGCGTCGAGCCGATCGGCCTTGTTCAACAGCAGCAGCGAAGGAACAACGTCGGCGCCGATTTCCTTCAGCACCGAACGCGTCACTTCCAGCTGCGCCTCGTAGGTCTTGTCTGACGCGTCGACCACGTACAGCAGCAGCCCGGCTTCGAGCGCCTCGTCGAGCGTCGAACGGAACGACGCGACGAGATCGTGCGGCAGCTTCTGGATGAAGCCGACCGTGTCAGAGACGAGAATGCGCGGCCTCGTCTCGGGCTGCAGCGCGCGAACCGTCGTGTCGAGCGTCGCGAACAGCTGATCCGCCACCAGCACTTCGCTTCCCGTCAGCGCGCGCATCAACGACGACTTCCCCGCATTCGTGTAGCCGACCAACGCGACGCGCAGCTGATCCTTCCGCGCGTACCTGCGGTTGTCCTGCTCGGCCTGCACCGCGGCGAGGCCCGCCTTCAGCTCGGCGAGGCGATCGCGAATCTTCCGGCGATCGAGCTCGACCGCCGAGTCGCCCGAGCCACGGCCCTGTTGCCTTTCGCTGCGGCCCGTCGACTCCCGCAGCCGCGGAGCCAGGTAGTTGAGGCGCGCGATCTCGACCTGCATCCGCGCTTCGCGGCTTCGCGCGTGGCGGTGAAAGATGTCGACGATGACGCCAGTGCGATCGAGCACCTGGGCCGCCGTCGCCTTCTCCAGGTTCCGCAGCTGGCTCGGCGAGAGCTCCTGGTCGACGATCACGACCGTGGGCCGCGCACCTTCGGGCGCTTCGACCGGCGCGGACTCCTCTTCCTCTTCTTCTGCTTCTTCTTCTTCCTCCCACTTCTCGCGGGCCTTCGAGGTGACCTTCGCCGCTCCGGAGGCGATCACGCCGGGGCCGCCGGTGAGGTCTGCGAGCTCTTTGAGCTTTCCGCTGCCGAGCACCGTGCCCGAGCCGAGACCGCCGCGTTTCTGAATCAGCGTGACGACGGGCTCGTAGCCGAGCGTGGTGACCAGGCGGCCGAGCTCGGCGAGATCCGAAGCGTGCTCTTCCTCGGTGACGCCCGGCAGTTGAATGCCGACGAGGACGGCGCGCGGCCGGGCGGGAATGGTCTTCGACATGGTGACCTCGTAACAGTAGATCGCGGCGCATGAAGGCAATCCTCTTCGGCGCGACAGGAATGGTTGGGCAGGGTGTGTTGCTCGAGTGCCTCGCGGATCCAGAAGTCACGACCGTGCTCTGCGTGGGCCGCGGCCCCAGCGGCTCGAAGGAGCCAAAGGTGAAGGACCTCGTGCTCCCCGACATGCACGACTACTCGACGGTGGGCGCCGAGCTCGAAGGCTACGACGCGTGCTTCTTCTGCCTCGGCATCTCGTCTGCCGGCATGAACGAAGCCGACTACACGCGCATCACCCACGACCTCACCCTCTCTGCAGCTCAGGCGATTCACAAGGCGAGCCCCGACGTCACCTTCTGCTTCATCTCGGGTCAGTCGACCGACAGCAGTGAGAAAGGCGGAGCGATGTGGGCGCGCGTGAAGGGTCGCACCGAAAACGACCTGCTGAAGATGAACTTCAAGAAGGCGTACATGTTCAGGCCCGGGCTGATTCAGGCGACCAAGGGCATCAAGTCGCGCACCCCGATGTACCGTTACTTCTACGCCGTCTTCGGGTGGCTCTTCCCGCTCGTCAAGGCCGTGCTTCCCAGCAGCATCACCACCACCGAACGAGTCGGCCTCGCGATGATCAACGCCGTGCGGAAGGGATACGAGAAGCCCGTGCTCGAGACGCGCGACATCAACAAGCTCGCCGGGCCGATGGACAAGGTTCCGCTGCAGCTCTGAGCCCTTTCAGGCCGAGCGCGTGCGGCCCCTACTTCTTCATCGGGCTGCCCGCGTCGCCGCGCATCTCGACGCGATCGGTGGGCATTGGCTTCTCGACCTTCTCGCCCGGAACGGGCGCCGGCGCCGGCATCGGCTGCTTCGGCTCCTGGGGGGTCTTGGTCGGGTTGGGGCGTTCGACCGCAGGCGTGGCCGCCGGGGGGACCGCCGCCGCGGGGAGCGCCATCAGCGCGAGAAGAGAGAGCAGGGGCTTGTTGTTCATGGGCTCGGGGTCCGGGGTGAGTGGCCGCGAAGAACCGACCACCAGAGCCGCTCCGCCGCGTCGTTGAGTTCGTTCTGCAAGGAAGTGGCGACGCGAGCCAGCAGGCTGCCCGCTTCGTGCTTTTCCTCGGGCCGCACTTCGCGCGCGTTCTGCAGCACACGGCCCAGCGTGGCGAGCTCGCCGCGCGGCATCACCCGCCGCAACGCGGGGAAGACCTGCGCCTCTTGCACCGCCGAGTGCGAGAGCACCTGGGTGATGAAGCCGTTGAGCTTTTCGTAGAAGCGAACGTCGGCCGGATCCAGGGCTCCCCGGCGCGGCTCGGAAATCGTGACCGTCAGGCGCGCCGAAACAATGGGCCGCAGGTACGACTCTTCGAGCTTGAGGTGCAGGTTGGCCAGCTGCAACAGCCGCTGCGCAAGGTCGTCCTTCGCCCGGGGATTCTTAGCCGCCTGGTAGCGCGCGAAGAGGTCGGCGAGCCAACGGTGGTCTTCGGTCAACATCGTCACGGCGTCCATGCACGAGCAGAGAGCATTCGACGTGCCAGCCTGCGTGCCCAGGGCCGACCGACGAAGTTGTGGCGAAACGCCTCGACCGGTCAGTTCCGGCCGCGCAACAGCCCTTCGTACAACGCCGTCATCAACTTCACGCCGGCCTCGAGCCCTTCGGCCACGTGCTCACCCTTCGCTGCGTCGACCTCGCGGTACAGCGCCTCGGCGTGCTGCAGGTCGAGCGTCTCGCTGGCGTTGTAGTGAACGACCTCTTCCTGCCCAAGCCAGCCGCGCTCGACGATCGCCTTGCCGAGGTCGCGCGAGACACGCGTGAAGACGTCTTCGATCGCCGCCACTGTCGCGAGCCCCGCTTCTTCCGGTGCCGCGATGCACGCCTGCTCGACGCCCTTGTTGAACGCGTCGACACATGGCCAGTGCGGCGTCGCGTCGGTCTCGGCCGCCGTGACGCCCAGCTTCTCGAGCAAGCCGCGGAAGGTCTGAACGTGCGAGTGCGCCGAAGCGCCTTCGCCCTTGCCAGTCTCGTCGCGAACGTTCTCTTCCAGTGCCTGCTTCGCGCCTGGATCTTTCGACCGCGCGGCCAGCGCTGCCAGATGCCGTGGATACGCCTCGACGGCGAAGAAGAACTGCAGCTGCGTCTGGACGAAGTCGTGCTGCGACACCGAACCATCGACGACGCCGCGGACGTAGGGGATCTCTGGAGTGTTGGCGCGATTCATGGCCGCGGACCTTGCCAGATTCATGTTCACGATGGCAGGTCGGACGACTAGATCTGCGCCGTGACGAACCGAGACACCCGCCCGTGGGGACGCGAAGAGAAGGCCGGCACCTGGGACGCGATCGTCATCGGCTCAGGCATCGGCGGCATGACTTCAGCGGCCCTGCTCGCGAAGTGCGGCCTCAAGGTCTGCGTGCTCGAACAGCACTACGTGCCCGGTGGCTTCACCCACACCTTCACCCGCAAGAACTACCGCTGGGACGTGGGCGTGCACGCGGTCGGCGAAGTCACCGTTCGCAGCATGCCGGGCCGGCTTCTTCACGCGCTCACCGACGGCAAGCTCGAGTGGGCGCCGCTGGGCCCGGTGTACGACGCGTTTCATTTTCCCGGCGGCATGCACATCGACTTCCCCGACAGCCCGGGGCAGTTCCGCGAGAACCTGCTGCAGGCGTTTCCGCGCGAAGGCGCGGCGATCGACAAGTACCTGGGCCTCGCGAAGACCATCTCGGCCGGCATGCGCGGCTACTACTTCTCGCGCGTGCTGCCGAACCAGGTCAGCCACCCGGCCGAGAAGCTGCTCGCCTCCAGAATTCAGCCGTACCTCAAGGCGACCACCCGTTCAGTCATCGCCGGCCTCACCGATGACCCGAAGCTGCGCACGCTCTTCTCGGCGCAGTGGGGCTACTACGGCTCGACGCCCAGCCGTTCTGCCTTCGCGATGCAGGCGCTGGTGGTGAAGCACTTCCTCTGGGGCGGCTACTACCCGGTGGGCGGCTCGCAGCGCATCGCCGAGACGCTGCTCGACACCGTCGCGAGCAACGGCGGCTGGACGCGAATCATGGCCGACGTGCAGCAGATCTTGATCGAAGGTGGCCGCGCCGTCGGCGTGCGGCTCAAGTCCGGCGAAGAGCTGCGCGCCCCACGAATCATCAGCGCAGCCGGCGTCCTGTCGACGGTTCGCAACCTGCTTCCCGAATCGATGAAGCAGACGAAGTGGGCGCAGTCTTTCGCCACGCTCAAGCCCTCGTCCGCGCACGTCTGCCTCTACCTCGGCTTCAAGGGCGACATTCGCAAGGCGGGAGCGACCCCTGCCAACCAGTGGTTCTACGAAGTGTGGGACAGCGAAGACGACGCGTGGAAGGTGACGCCCACAGGTGAGCTGCCGCCCGCTCCCGTCCTCTATACGAGCTTCCCTTCGCTCAAAGATCCCCTGCACCAGGGCGACGACAACCACACCGGCGAGGTCGTCACCTTCGTCCCGTGGGAAATCTTCGAGCCGTGGCGCGACAAGAAGTGGAAGCGGCGCGGCGACGACTACGAAGCGTTCAAGCAGCGAATGACCGACCGTTTGCTGAAGCAGCTCTTCGAGAAGCTGCCCGGCCTGAAGGACAAGCTCGCTTTCGCCGAGCTGTCGACGCCGATCACCACCGATCACTTCGTGCGCCCGACGTCCGGCTCGATCTACGGCATCGAGCCCACGCCCGCGCGCTTCGGCAACCGCTACCTGAAGCCACGCTCACCCGTGCCCGGCCTGTTCTTCGCGGGCAGCGACGTCGCCTCGGTCGGCGTCGTCGGCGCGATGATGGGGGGCGCCCTCGCCGCGGTCGCTGCCGAGCCGTGGGCCACCTTGGGCTTCATGCGGAAGGGAGTCCTCTGAGCCACCGTTCGGACGCCTCGTCGGCTGGAAAGTAGGACTCGATCGCCAGCTCTTGCGCCGTCACGTCCATCGGCGTGCCCAGCGTGGTGAGCATCGTGAACAGCTTCACCTCGGTGTCGCCGTGCTTGAGGTGAATGGTCGCGACCGGATCATTCGCGCGGGGCGCTCCGTCGGGCATCAGCGCGGCGACCCCGGGGTAGGTGAGCAGCTCGGCGCGCAACGCTTTGCGATCTTCATCATGCGGGTGAAGCGAGCACTCGCGATCGATTCGCTCGAGCGTGAAGGCCGCCATCTCGACCCAGTTCACGATGCAGGGGCGCAGGCCCTGAGGGTGCAGCAGCGCCCGGAGCAGATTGCCTGAGATCCGCGGGTCCTCGGGCATGACGGGCAAGAAGGCGGCGAGCATACGGGTCGCTCCGTCGTTGAAGCGCAGCAGGTTCCACGTGCGATCGACGACGACGGCGCCATACGGCTCCTGCTTCTGCAGCACGAGGTCAATCGCCCTCTTGATCGGCGCCATCGCGAGGCTGTCGAGCGCCGAGCTCGGGTACACCGGCGCGAAGCCCGCGCAGCCGAGCATCACGTTGCGATCGCGCAGCTCGAGCTCGAGCACGCTGGCCAGCACCAGCACCATCTGGCGGCTCGGGCGCGCCTTGCCCCGCTCGAGGCAGCTCAAGTGCCGCGTCGACACCTCGGCGTCATCTGCCAGCTGTTCCTGCGTCAGCCGCGCCCCTTCGCGCCAGCGCCGCAACATCGACCCGAAAGAATCCGTGCCCATGGGTGCGAACATATTCCGCGGCAGCGCGCGTCTGGTACGAGGCTTCGCGTGGAGAAGACGACGCGCCGTCGCTGGCTGATTCGACTGGCGTTCGCCGGCTCGCTGATCTTCGCCGCGCTCGTCGTCGCCGGCATCGGTTGGTCGCGCTGGATGCTCGAAGGTGGCGAGCTGGGAAGGTCGCACCAGAAGCTCACCGCGCCCCACCCCGGCTGGAGCTTCCCCGCCCGGATTTTTTCCCGCGCGCTTCCTCTCGATTCGATGAGCCCTGGCCGCCGCGTCGCCGAGGCGAAGCTGCGCGGCTACACCGAGAACTGCTTCGCGAAGGAAGAGAACCCGGGCACCTATTGCGAGAAGAGCAAGCGCGTCATCCCGCGATCCGGCACCTCGCTCGAGGCCGTGCAGCTGGCGACCTTCGTCGGCCCCGACGGCGAGCTGCGCACCCACCTGCCGATCGCCGAGGCGCCGAAGGTGTTGCTCGACGCGATCCTCGCCTCAGAAGACCGGGACTTTCGCGATCACCGCGGCGTCAGCTTCACCGCCCTGGCCCGCGCCGTCTTCGCCAACTCGAAAGACGGCCAATACTCGCAGGGCGGCAGCACGCTGACGATGCAGGTGGTGCGAAGCCTCTCGCAGCGCAGCGAGAAGAAGGTGTCGCGAAAGCTGCGCGAGATGGCGCTGGCGATGGGCCTCGACTCTGCGCTGGGAAAAGACGCGGTGCTGCAGATGTACCTCGACGCGCCGTACCTCGGGCAGCGCGGCACCTTCTCGATCTGCGGCTTCGCCGAGGCGGCGCGGCACTACTTCGGCAAAGACATCCGGTCGCTCGATATTGCCGAGACCGCGACGCTGGTCGCGATTCTCCCGGGGCCGGGGAAGCTCGCGCCTGACAAGAACCTCGAGGCCTGCCGGGCGCGACGCGATCGCCTGCTCACCGAGCTCGGCAAGTCGTACGGCTACGACGTGAAGGAAGCGCTCGCCTCGCCGATCGCGCTCGCGAAGCCCACGCCGGTCGTCGAGCGCTACCCCGCGTACCTGTCGGCCGTGCGCGCCTCGCTCGAGTCGCAGCTGCCACCCGCGGTCGTCTACGGCGCCGGCCTCCGCGTCGAGACGTCGATCGATCTCGTGATGCAGGACGAGGCCGAGAAGCTCTTCCCGCTGAAGACGGCGAAGTACGAAGGGCTGGTGGGCGCGAAGCCGGGCCTGCTGCAGACGGTCGGCATCGCGCTCGACGTGCAGACGGGGCAGCTGCTCGCGCTCTACGGCGGCAGCGGCGTCACCCTCTCGAGCTTCAACCGCGCGACGCAGGCGCATCGGCAGCCGGGCTCTGCGTTCAAGCCGCTGGTGTACGCGCTCGCCTTCTCGACCGGGAAATACACCGCGGCGTCGACGCAGCCGAACAGCTTTCGCGAGTTCAAGACGCCCGCTGGAAAATGGCGGCCGACGAACGTGGGCGGCGAGACTTCGGTGACCGCGTGTCTGGCCCAGGGCCTCGCGTGGTCGCAGAACATCGCCACCGCCTCGCTGCTCGAAGAGCTGGGCGGGCCGCAGCCATTGATCGATTTCGCGAAGAAGGCCGGCTTCGACACACGCACCTTCCCGGTCGAGCTGGGCCTCGCGCTGGGCCAGGCGGAGGTGGTGCCGGTCGAGATGGCGCAGCTCGCGGCGATGATCGCGAACGGCGGCCGGCGCGTCGATGCGACGCCCATCGTCTCGGCGGTCGACGTCGCAGGGGTGCAGCGGCTCGGCACGATCGCCAACGGGCCGCAGGTGCTGGATCCCGTCGCCGCTGCGTTGACGCGCGATCTGATGCGCCTCGTCATCGAGTACGGCACCGGCGGAGCGACCCGCGGCGTCGCCGGCGAGTCCGGCTACCAGGGCCCGGCAATCGGAAAAACCGGCACCACCGATTCCGAGAAAGACCTCTGGTTCGTCGGAGCGTCCCCCAAAATCGCCACCGTCGTCTGGCTCGGCTTCGATCTTCCGGCGCGGGTCGGAGCTTCTGCCGCCGATCTCGCCGCTCCGCTGTGGGGCTGGTGGATGGGAAAGGTCGCCCAGGCCGATGGCCCGCCCTTCCCCGATTTTCCGAAACAGCCCGTGCTCGTGAAGACCGGCATCTGCACCGTCACCGGGCTCTTGCCGGGCGAGGGTTGCAAGGTGATCGCCGCGCCCTTCGTGCCGGGAACCCAGCCGAAGCTGCAGTGCGCGATGGACCATTCGGCCGACGTACACCCCGCGCACGAGAGTCTTTGGAAGCGAAAGGCGCGCGAAGCGGCTGAGGCCGACGCCGGCGCTACGGCAGTCGAACCCGAGCCACCCCTTCCCGAATGAAGCTGCCGATGCCCGGCTTGCATCGGCCCCAACCCGCTGCGACATTCCGCCGCGTGAACGACGACAACAATGGCAACCGCAAGACGGCCGCGATCAGCGGCGCCGAGGCCCGGACTCCCGCAGATCGCGTCCGCCAGATTCAAGAGATGCAGCGCGCGCTGGAGGCCGCCCCGATGGCGCAGGCGGCTCCGGTCGCCGCGCCCCAGGCGCCTGCGGGCTCGACCTCGCAGGTAAACGACGCCTTCGCGGTCGCCCGCGCGCTGGCCGTCAACGAAGCGCTCAAGGTCGACCCGAAGCAGCAGGTCGAATACGGCAAGCTGCAGAAAGACGTCGGCGCGCTGTTCGGCGGCGGCAAGACGGACCTCGAGCTCAAGGGCGAGCCGTGGAAGATCATCTCTTTCCTCGACGCCGCGCCCGCGCTGTTCGAGCCGAAGAAGTCGCTGGCCGACTACGAGCCGCTGGTCGCCCCGAAGGGCATCGTCACGAAAGAAGGCCTGCTCTTCGAGGTCGGCCTCAAGTCGAAAGACGGCTCGGAGCCACTGCAGAAGAAGCAGGTGCTCGTCGGCACCGACGGCAAGCTCAAGGGCGCCGAGTGCAAGACGCCGCGCGACCTCGACAGATTGCTCGCGTTCATTCCTCCTGCTGGCACCGCGAAGGGACTCAAGGCCCAAGAGAGCACCCAGGCCCGCTTCGAAGTGCCGGTGTCGAAGTCGCAGACGCTGTTCTTCAACAACTTCGGCATCCAGGTTGAGGCGTCGGCGAACCGCACGCTCCACGACATCAAGGCCAGCTACCACCTCGACGAGTTCCAGGCCGGACTCTAGGCCGTGGAGCTGATGCCGATTGTGCAGGCCGGCACGCCGGTGCTTCGCGCCCGTGCCTCTGAAGTCACGCCTGAGGCGATTCCTTCGCCCGAGTTCCAGGCGCTGCTGAAGATGATGATCGCGGTGATGCGTGAGGCGCCGGGGGTAGGCCTTGCTGCTCCGCAGATCGGAATTCCGCTGCGGATTATTGTGCTGGAAGACGACGAGTCGATGATCGCGAGCACGACCGAGACGGAACGCACCGAGAAGGGCCGGGTCGCTTTCCCCACCCGCGTCTTCATCAACCCCGAGCTGAAAGTTCTCGGCACCAAGACCGAGACGTTCTTCGAGGGCTGCTTGAGCGTCGACGGCTATGCCGCGCTGGTCGAACGCTTCCACGAGGTCGAAGTGACGGGCCTCGACGAGCACGGCGTGGAGCAGGTGTGGCACGTGACGGGCTGGCCCGCGCGAATCCTCCAGCACGAGGTCGACCACATCAACGGCACGCTCTACATCGACCGGATGAAGACGAGATCTTTCGCGCTCACCAGCCACGTGCGGTCGCACTACGCCGGGAAGCCGATCGCCGACGTCATCAAAGAGCTGAAGATCGGAGCCCCGTGAAGAACGTCGTTCGTTTCGTCCTCGCCGCCGCGATGGTTGGCGTCGGCGTGCTGCACTTCGTCTCACCCGAGCCTTTCGTTCGCATCGTCCCGCCGTTTCTTCCGGCGCCCCTGCTGCTCGTCTACGTCAGCGGCTTCTTCGAGATTCTCGGCGGCCTTGGCCTGCTCGTGTCGAAGGTGCGGCTCTACGCGGCGTGGGGGCTGATCGCGCTCTACATCGCCGTCTTCCCCGCGAACATCTACATGGCGGTGCAGCACGTGCAGCTCGACCCGGCGAACCCGATGCCCGCGTGGATTGGATACGCGCGGCTCCCGCTTCAGGCGCTCTTCATCGCGCTCGCCTACTGGCTGCGGAAATGAGTCAGAGCGCCAACCCGAGCATGATCCGGCCGACCACGGTCGAGTCGAACCCGGCCCGCGCCGCGTTCGGCGCCGTGAAGACGTACACCGGCAAGCCCAGGTGCGCGGTGAGCCAGAGCCGCCCGCGCGCCAGCGACAGCGTCGGCCCCACCACCACGCCACCGCCCTGAAGCAGGTGGCTGTGCACCGCGACGTTCGTCAACTTGTTCAGCGACCACGCCTCGAGCCCTAAGTTCATCGAAGGGCGTGGACCATCGGCCTCCATCAGGTTCGCCGAGACGCCCACCGAAAGGTCCGTCCACTCCCACCGCGTCCCCGGGCCGTTGACCCCGTTGAACTCAAGCGATTCCCAGAACGAGAAGTTCGCGGCGAGCAGAAAACGACCCACGTTCTTCGACACGCCGACGGTGAAGCGGAACTGCAGTGGGTGCTGCGCCTCGAACCAGTGAAGCATCTGCGCCTGAATGAAGAAGTCGACGGGCCACTTGCCCTCTTCGACGGGCCGCCACCGCAGCTCGGTGACCCACATCATCAGCCCCGACTTCTCGCCCGTTGGCTCGGCCACGTCCGTCTTCTCGAACACCAGGAAGCCCGCGAGCTCGAGGTTGTCGAGCAGGCCGAAGCGCGCACCCAGCCACGCCATGCCGTTCGTCGCGGTGCCACCGGCGAACTGCGGCCGGCCGAAGTCCAACCACCCTTCGAGCTCGATCTCGCCCTCTGCGTTGCTCGACGCGTCTGTCGTCAAGTCGAACCGGCGCACGCCCGCGTCTGCCTGCACCGCCAGCAGCACGATCGCCAGCGCGGCGAAGAGCTCACTTCGTCTGCATCGCATAGGTCCCGTCCCAGTCAGCGGGTGGCGGCTGCGCGAGGAAGCGATCGCAGCGGGCGGCAAACGTGCGCGAAGGTCCATCGGCAGGCATGGACTCGAAGATGGCTTTGGCTTCCCCAAACCGGCGCTCACGGTACGCCTTTAGGCCGGCCGCAAAATCGCTGCGAACTTTCTGCTGCAAACCCGTGAGCTGACCTTTGCGCGCCAACAGCTCGAACACGCGCACTGGCTTCAGCTTTCCCTTCACCTGCAGCAGATCGAGCTCGCGCGCTTCGACGTGGTCCTTCGCCTGCGCGTACGTCTCTTCGGAAATCATCAGCTCGGTGCCGTACTGCTTGTTGGCGCCCTCGAGCCGCGACGCGAGGTTCACGGTGTCGCCAATCGCGGTGTAGTTGATCTTGTCGGTGGCGCCCATGTTGCCGACGATCGCCGGGCCGGTGTTGAGGCCATAGCGCACGCCGAAGCCGGGCTTGCCCGCGGCCTTCCACTCGATCGAGATCCGCTTCGCCTCCGCGCACATCTCGAGAATCGAAAGGCAAGCCCGCGTCGCGTGGTCGGCCGAGTCGCGGGGCGCATTCCAGAACGCCATGATCGCGTCGCCTTCGAACTTGTCGACGTAGGCGCCATGCGCGAGCAGCACCTTCACCATCGCGTCGAGGTACTGGTTCAGCAGCTCGACCAGGGCTTCTGGCTCCAGCGACTCGGAGATCGTCGTGAAGCCTGCGACGTCGCAGAAGAGAATCGTCAGCTCGCGACGCTGCCCCTGCATCGACAGCCCCTTGCCGCCGACCACATCAGTCGCCATCTCGGGCGACAGGTACCGGCCCAGCGCGTCCTTCGCGAGCGCGCGCTCTTTGAGGCCCTGCACCATCTCGTTGAAGCGCCGCGCCAGGTCTCCCAGCTCATCCTTCCGGTCGGCCGGCACCGTCACCTGCAGATCGCCCTTCGCGACGCGGCCCGCTGCTTCGGAGATCTGGTTGATCGGCCGGCTCAGGTTTCGCGACAGCGCGACCGCGATGCCCATCGCCAGCAACACGACGCCGAGGCCGATGCCCGCGAGCTCCGTCTGCGCCGCCTTGATGCGCTCGAACTCTTCCGCGCGCGAATAGAAGACGCCTGCCTTCACCGGCCCTTCGACCAGGCCGGGCACCGCCAGCGGCAGCGCGTAGTGCGGCACCCCGGCCAGCGTCACTGCTGCCTTCCCGGTGGGTTTCGTCGCGAGCCAGGCGGCGGCTGCATCTTCGATCTCCGAGCCTGCGTCGCGCGAGCGGAAGGTGCTGTCGATGGGTTTGCCGCGATCGATGAACACCGCGTCGGCCCCGGTTGCGCTCACCCTCTCGAGCTCGAGGCGGTGGCTGGCGACCAGCGCGGCGCCGACGACCTCGTCACCTCCGATGCCCGAGGTGTGGAACACGACGCGGCTGCCGGCGGCGAGGTACAGCCCCTTCGTGAGCCCCGGAAGCACCGGAGCGTCGCTGCGAAGGCGCGGGCCGCTCCACAACATGCGGGCGGACTCGTTTCCGGTGGCGATCGCTCCGAGCAGGGTCGACACCTGCAGGTTGTTCATCACCTCGTTCTCGAGCAGCGACCGCGCGCCGTCGCCCGCCTCGCCGTACGCCAGCGTGCCGTCGGCGCCTACCAGCATCATCACGTCCTGCTCGTCGTCGACCCAGTACTCGTCGACGAAAGACTCGAAGTAGTCGTTCGCGTTCTTCGTGCGCTCTTCGTCAGTCTTTCCGCCCAGGCCTTCGGGGTCGGCGAGCCCGGCGCGCGCGGTGAGCCCGCCCTTGATGCGCGCGTCGTTGGTCAGCGGGCGCAACAACAGACGCGCCCGGTGATCGCGGTCATCGATGGTGCTGAGGATGACGGCCGACGCGGCAGAGATCGCACGCTGCGACACTGGTTCGTAGGTGCGCTGCAGAATGCGGCTGGCGATGGTGGCGGTGAGAACGACGAGCGCGACGATGAGGCCAGAGAGGATGAGGAAGAGCCGGGGTCCGAACCTCACTTCCACTTGTCCTCGGACTCGCCGGGCGAGCCTCCGTCGGGCATCAGCGCGCGGTAGTCGACCTTGTCGCGCCGTTGGTGTTTCAGCAGTGACGCTTCAATCTCAGTCGTGCCTTCGAGCGTGATGTCGAGCTTCGTCGTCTTGCCGTCCTGAATCACGACGTCGACTTCCAGGGGTGCCTTCGCCGACCGGTGCCAGACGGTGAGCTTGTGTTTCCCCGCGGGGATGCCCTGAAGCTTGTACGGCGCCGTCGCGCCCTCCGCGCTCGAGAGCAGCGTGTAGAAGTCGTTGGGCACGACGTACACGGTCGAGATCATCTCTTTGTGAATGTCGCAGAAGACGGTGATTGGCCCGACACGATCGAGCGGGCGAGTGTCGTACGGGTCGTCCGTCGGGCGGTACTTCTTCGAGTTGATGCCCACCTTCGGGTCGGGCGAGAAGACGTGGTGGTAGATGTTTTCCAGCGTCTCTTCGTTGGTGAACCGCACCACGCCGCGCCGCACGACGGGCAAGACGACCTTGTCGAAGGCGCGCCCCTGCTGTGCCATCAGCGCCGGTTTGGTCGGCTTCGCGCCTTCCACCGTGTCACCCAGGTAGACGAGCGTGTTCTTCGCGTACGCAGGCTGCCCGTCGCGCTTCACGGTGATGACGCCTTCCACGGCTCCCGCTGCGAGGGCCGGGCAGGAAAGCAGACACAGCCAGACGAGGGAACGCACGGCGCCGCACGATACGCCAACCTCGGCACGGGAAAGGCCCTGAAGGCTTGCAGGCCCCGCCCTCGGGTTCGGCTTCGAGGGGCCAGAAAGGCGGCGAAGCACTACGGTGTGGTTCGACGTGGCCCGCTTCCTCTTCAAGCTCTTCCGCAAGCTCGCCTGGTGGCAACAGGTGGCGGCCGCCGTGGCGCTGCCGATTCTGCTGCTCAACCTCACCGTCGCCTTCCTCGGCAGCAGCATCATCTTCCCGCTGTCGCCGTTCTTCCTCGGCGAGAAGTGGGCGGCGCTGAAGCTCTACGCGTGGCACCGGCCTTCGTGCCTCTTCACCGGACACGAAGGGCTGAGCGGCCTCACCGCAAAGGCCGAGAAGGACGCCGGCCTGCCGAAAGGGCTGATGCAAGCGATCGTCGAGGTCGAGTCAGACGCGCGCTCTCACCGCATCTCGTACGCCGGAGCGATGGGCCCCGCCCAGCTCATGCCCGGCACTGCGCTGATGCTCGGCGTGAAAGACCCCTTCGACCCCGAGCAGGCCATCAACGGCGGCGCCCGCTACCTCGCCCAGCTGCTCAAGCGCACCGGCAGCGTGACGCTGGCCGTCGCCGCCTACAACGCCGGACCCAACAACGTGAACGGCGCCGTGCCGAAGAACGGGCAGACCGAGTTCTACGTCGCCCGGGTGATGAAGAAGTTCGAGGGGCGCGACTAGAACGGGCAGATGACGTCGATGACGCCGCCGCGGCCCGCGTAGATGACGCCCGTGTCGGGGTGAATCGCCATCGCGCCAAAGAGCTTCGAAGTCCCGAAGTCGAACTGCGCCAGGTACCCGCCATTCGGCGAGAACTTCTGCAGCCGCGACGCACCCGGGTCGCTGGCGTAGACCTTTCCCTCGGCGTCGATCGCGACGCGGCTCGGGCCGTAGTGCGTGGCGCCGGTTTCGTTGCCGTCGAACTGGCCCTTCTCGGGGCCGCGCCCGCCGAACTGCACCCGCTGCGAGCTGCTGCCAGGCGTGTACTGCGACACCACGTTCAAGAAGATGTCGGCGACCCAGATGGTCTGCGACGTGTAGTCCCAGGTCAGGCCGGCGGGCAGCAGCATCTTCCCGACGCCCACCCCCGAGATGCCGTACTCGTCGACGTACGTGCCATCGGTCTTGTACCGGTAGATGCGGCTCAGCCCACCGATGTTGAGCAGCCCTTCGCCGTCGAAAGCGGTCGCGAGGCCCTCGTCCTGCCTGCCGCCGTTGGCGACGAAGGTGCCGGTGAAGTTCCCTTTCGCGTCGAACTTCTTCACGCTGGGTGGGCCGGACTCGAAGTTCTCGACGACGTAGGCGTTGCCGGCCGCATCGAGCGCGAGATCACGAACGGGCCCGAGGTGTCCGCGCCCGTACGTGCGAGAGAGCCCGTAGCTCGGCGGGGCGAGCACCGCGACGAACGAGTCCGGATCAAGCTCTGAGAGGACGTGAAGGTTGCGGTCTTTGTCGAAGACGATCGCGCGGATGTCCTTGAACGCGTCGTTGCCCGCGGGCGACGAAACGGAAATCGAATCGGACAGCGTCCGCATGCACACCGGCGGCCCGAGGCCGGTGACGATGGTGTTCCCGCCGTCGGGGTTGCGCGAGTACAGCCCGCTGCAGGCGGTGGTGAAGACGAGCAGCAGTGGAGCTGCGCGAGTCATCCCCAAAATCAGGCCCCGCACTCAGATGGCTCGTCGCGGTACGCCACGCCGGAAAGGTCGAGCTTCCCGTCTTCGCCGATGGTGCCGTCGCGCGTCTTCCCGTCGATCGTCACTGACAGCTTCCGGCCGGTCAGCGTCCACTTGCCCTTCAGCGTCTTGCTGTCGACCTTCCCCGAACCTTCTTCCATCACCTTGGTGGTCTCGGTGATGGTGCCGTTGGCGGCGAAGGTGAGCTGGCTCAAGGAACCGTAGGCGCCTTCGCCAGGGCTCCAGAAGCGGACCTTGGCGAGCAGCGCGGGCAGGTCTTTCTCGCGCGAGGGCGAGAGGCCGACCATCGACTGGTAGGCGAGCGTGTCGCGAATGGACTCGAGGTCGCGATCGACGGCGACGCGATCGAGGCGGCTGGGGTCGAGCAGCACGGATTTTTCGAGGTGGCCGGTGATCGAGCTGCGGTAGGCGTCGCCGTCACAGACGCGGCCGGCCTTGCGGAGCAGCGACTGCGCGCAGGCGAGGTTGAAGTGCGCGAGCGCGACGGCGCGGTTGCGGTCGACCTTCTCGCGCGTGGTGGTGGGGGCTTCTTTGTCGCCGAGCTCGATCGCCTGCTGAAACAGGGTGATGGCCTCGACGAACTGCTTCGCCTTGTACTTGTCCATCCCTGCGGAGTTCAGTGACTTCGGAGTGACGGGAGCAGCGGAGCTGATCAACAAGAGGACGAGTGCGAATGACATGGCGGCCATGCTAGTCCCGCGGCACGTCATCACCTTGGAGATCGCATGAAAGCCAAACAAGCAGTCGTGGTCGGGTTCGTCTTTGGAGTCTTCCTCTCGGTCGCCGTGGGCTGTGGAAGCAGCACCGGCACGGGAAGCTGCAGCACCTCGAACTGCACGGGCTGTTGCTCGGCGAGTGGCACGTGCGTCGGAGGCACCGCGGACACTGAGTGCGGCAAAGGTGGCGCGACGTGCAGCAAGTGCTCGACCGGCACGCCTTTCTGTTCGGCGGGCGTCTGTAAGGCGACCTCGGGCTCGGGTGGCGGCAGCGGCGGAGTCGGCGGCGGCAGCGGCGGAGTCGGCGGCGGTAGCGGCGGTAGCGGCGGAGTTGGCGGCGGCAGCGGCGGAGTTGGCGGCGGCAGCGGCGGAGTCGGTGGCGGCAGCGGCGGAGTCGGTGGCGGCAGCGGTGCCGGCGGCGGCGGAGTCGTCCTGGCCTGCGGCGCAAGCGCGGTCGCCGACCACATCGTCTTCTCTGAGGTTCGTACGCAGCCAGGAAACAACGAAGGCATCGAGATCTACAACCCGACGAATGCTTCGGTCGACCTCTCGGACTACCGCATCTACAACGCGACGTTCATCTCCCCGGACGGCCTCAGCGACTGCCGCTACTACAACCACGCGATCCTGATCGATGGCGGAACCTGCGGCGAGGCGTTCACCGACTTCGACATTCAGTTTCCGGCCGGCTCCTCAATCGGAGCCGGACAAATTCGCGTGATTGCGATCAACGGGGCGACCTCGTTCTGCGCCGCGGGAAATTGCGCGAACGCGATGCCGGACTTCGAGATTCCGCCAACCGATGGTGGCCAGAGCGCGACTGTCCCTGACATGCGTGGTGTCTGGCACCTCAACCAGGCGGCTGGCCTTCTGACCAACGCTTCCGAGGATCTGATCCTCTACAAGTGGGATGGCGTGCAGGGTTCGAACGTTCAAGACGTCGACTACTTCATCTACGGCAACGGTATCCGCACGGACAAGACGGGTGTTGGCACCTATCTGAACGACACCCTTGTCGCGGCGCAGCAGGTGTTCGATTCAGGAACCCTTCTTGCGGACGCAGGCTTCGCCAACTCCAGCAGTTACGTCCGCGGTTGTTACAACGAGCTCGGCGAGACGAAGACTGGAGGCAACGGCATCACGGGCCACAACGAGACGAGCGAGAACCTCGGCGCAAGCTGGTTCCTGGGTACACCGAACTTCGGCGTGAAGACCCCCGGCTCAACCCCATAAACAGCTGCTACGCAGTTCGGTCGAGCATCTCGGAAGGGGCGATTCGAGACAGCCAGCAACGAAGGCCGACACAACGAGCGAAAGCGAAACGTTTCTCATGACTCCCCCAGGACAAAATCACAGCGCTCGAAACACAGACCACCGCTTCACGCCGACGGGCTCAGGCAGCGCCTTGGAAACATACGCGAGGGTCTCGATGGCCGCGCCCTGGGACGCGAACCACTCCGCGACACCGGGCGCCGAATACACCGGTGTGGCCGAAGTAATCGATGCCGGTGTTGAGCTTCACCGCGATGCAGGGCCCGGTGTTCAGCGTGATGCGCAGCTTCGACGGAAGATCCGCGCGGCCCGGATGAAAGCACTGGTGAATCTCGAGCGACGCCTTCACCGCATCGAGCGGACTGTTGAACGCCCCCATCGCCGCATCACCAATCGTCTTCACCACCGCGCCGCGGTGCCTCGCGACGATCGCGAACACATCGGTGAAGTGCCGCTTCACCTCGACGAACGCCGCCGGGTCACCGCGCTGCGCGTACATCGCCGTCGACCCCACCATGTCCGTGAACATGATCGTCTGTTCGCCGATCGCCAGCTGCACGTCCGAGCTCAGGTACTCCTCGCTGAACAGGTCACGGAACTCCTGAAAGCTCAACAGCCGCCCCGGCCACAGCGCCAAATCCGTCCACTGTGACGCCTCGACGATGAACCGCTTCTCTTCCGCTGAGTCGTTGACGAATCGCACCGTCGCCGCCGCGTCGGCCGGCTGTTCTCCGGGCTGCTCGCTGACCCGCCCGCTGCACCCGAATGTGTTCCTTCGTCGCCGGCTCGGCGCTGCAGTACGTGCGCTTCTCGATGTGCCGAATCGACGGGTGCACGTGAAAGGTAATCTCCACTGCTTCCGACGCGCCCGTGCCGAAGTCGATCTGACACGTCTCGCACGCCGCGTTCGCCTGCAGCCCGCCAAGGTTCGCGCTCGCCTCCGCCACGCCCCGGCAGTGCGGACACACCGCATCCCACGACAGCTCGAGCAGCCCCAGCCGCGTCGCGTGAAGGCAGACGCCCAACAACCGGTCTTCATCCAGGTTCCACGCCCGCGCCCGCTCGCGCACCTGGATGCGGTGCAGGTCCTGCTCGTCACCCACCCGCACCCAGTCGATCAACGCATCCACCGACGCCCGATGCTGGTTCTTTGCGTACAGCGCATCGCGCACAGTCATCAGCCGCGCCTCGGCCTCGACAGCCAGCGGCGCCCGCTTCGGCTGCTTCTCCACCACCTCGGCGAAGACCTTCGCGAAGCCCTTCTCGAGCGACGGGAACCCGAGCTTCAGCGCCACCCTGCCGACAAGCCCACGCGGAATCGCGCCGAAGTAGACGTAGACGCGCGTCTTCGCCGGGCCCAGCGGCTCGAGGTGAAACGCCGCGAACACCACCTTCGAGAAGCCCCGCTCGTACAGCCGCACCGACTCGAGCCACTGCCCCACCACCCAGTTCCACGGCACCTCGACCCACGCGTGCGGCACCCCGCCCGGCTTCGAGCTGCCGTACCGCACGCCGTCGCGGTCTTCGAACTTCATCTCGGCCACGCCCAGCGCGCGATTCATGCGCGACGAGTCCGCCAGCACCGGCCACAGCGCCTGCGGCGTCAGGTCGAGGTCGTACGTCCAGAACCACTCCACCCGCTTCCCGCCGCATGCTCCGTAGGCCACGGATGCAGCGCGGCGAACTGCGCCAACTCGAGCTTCGCGCTCACCGCGGCCGCGACTCAGCAAGCTCAGGCACGCCCATCATCAGCGCCCAGTTCTTCAGCAGCGGCCCTTCACGCGTCAGCAGGACGTCGATGTTCTGGTTGCCGAACTCCTCGCGTTCTTCCCTCAGGGCCTGCGTCTCCTTCTGAAGTTTTTCCTGCATCGCCACCGCCTGCGCCACCTCGGGCTGGTTCGCCAACTGCTCCGGGTCGCCTGGGCTCAGCGGCGGCTGGTCCCCTCCCAACAGCCGGTACGTCATTCGCCGCGACGCCACCCGCGCCACCATCGCTTCGATCTGCACCACGTCGTCGGCCGTCAGCCCCGCCCTCTTCCGGGCGAGCTCGTCAGCGTCTGCTTTCGCCTCGATGCCCGGGTCTTCGAAGACCTTCAGCCCGCCGTCCCACTTGGGCGGCGTCGCCTTCCCGAACTGCACCAGCAACGCTTCCTGGTAGCCCACGTACCCCTCGAGCATCGCAGGCGTCAGCGCCCAGCCCTTCGGAGCCTCGGCTTCAGCGGCCACCTGGGCGACGGCCCCGGCATCGGCCCGCGGGTTGCTCTTGCACCCTGAAAGCAACGCCAAACCCACGAACCCCAGCCGAAAGCCGTTCACGACCGCAATCCTGCCCGAATCCTTTGACGCGAGAGAAGCGGCTTTGGTTTAGGTTGCTCGAACTGTGAAGGTCTTCCTCGTACGACACGCCGACGCCGACGCTGAGATCCCCGAAGGGCTGGGCGACGAGGCCCGCACGCTGACCACCAAGTCCCGGGCTGCCGTGCGCGCCCACTTCGGGGCCTTGAAAGAACGCCTCGGAGCGCCCGCGCTGGTCCTCACCAGCCCGCTGACCCGCTGCGTCCAGACCTCGACCATTCTCACCCAGGCCATCGGCTACGACGGCCCGCTGCGCTCGCACCGCGCCCTGCTGCCCGACGGCCCCGTCGGAGCGATCGACGCCCTCCTCCGCGAGAACACCGAAGACTCCCTCGTCCTCGTCGGCCACCAGCCGTCGATGGGCTCGATCACCGCCCACCTGCTCGGCCTGCCGAGCTTCCCCAAGCCCTTCGCCCCCGGCACCGTGCTCGGCCTCGAGCTCACCGCGCCGACCACCCCCGAAGGCCCCTTCAAAGCCTCCCTTCTCTTCTACGCGCCTCCCGGGCAGCCCCTGCTCGAGTCGCTTTAGATGCTGGAAGACGCCGCCTACAACACGCTCGTCGCCGACGTCTTCAAGCGGCTCCTCAAAGGCCTCGACACCGTCGACCCCGACGCGCTCGACGCCGACAGCACGGGCGACATGGTGACGGTCACCGGCAACAAGTCCGGGCAAAAGGTCGTCGTCAACACCCAGCGCGCCGTGCGCCAGCTCTGGGTCGCCGGCAACGGGGCCGGCATCCACTTCGACTTCGAGCCCTCGACCGGAAGGTGGCTCGACGACAAGGGCAAGGGCCTCGAGCTCTACGCCTGGATTTCGACGTGCGTCGAGGCCGCCAGCGGAGCCTCGGTAAAGCTCTAACCCAGCGAGATGCGATCGCGCTTCGGCTTGCCCGGCATCGGCGACGCCTCGACCTGCCCGCCCCCGCTTCCCTGCGCCTTGAGCAACGCTGCCGTCGCCTCGCGCATCAACCCGCCAAAGCTGACGTGTTCCTTCGTCCAGTACTTCGGCTCGTAGGACGCCACGCCCGCCGACGCGCTGCCGCCGTCAAAAGACGCCATCTTCGACAGCTCGGCCTGAAGGCGGGAGGCGACGATCATCGCTCCGTCGCGCGGCGTGTGCGGCAGCAGCACCAGGTACTTGTCGTCGGCGAACGGCACGGTGAGGTCGATGTCGCGAATGATTTTGTGAATGCCGGCAATCGACTCAGCGCGAATCGCCGCCCGCTGGAACTCAGGCGCTTCGGTGCCGGCCAACCGTTCTTCCAGCCGGTCGAGCCCGACCAGCACCACCGCAATCGGGTACTGGTACCGCCGGCTGCGCTTCACTTCTAGCGGCAGGAAGCGCTTCAAGAAGCTGACCTCGGCCGCCGGCGTCGGCACCGCGGGGCCCGCCTGGTTCAGCTGATCTTTGAGCTTCCCGACCTGCGCCGACAGCGACACCGCCTCTTCCTCGAGCGCGCGGATCCGCTGGCGCATCGGGTCTTCGCGGCCCTTCATTTCCGACAGGTGTCCGTTGAGCCGCGCCGTCGCTTCGAGCAGCTTCGCCTCGCGCGCCTTCGGCAGCTCGACAGCCTTCATCAGCTCGGACTTCAGCCCCGCGTTGCGCAGCACCAGCTGGCAGGTCGACACCACGGCCGCGCGCTTCAGCGGCCCCAACAGAAACGCATCGGCGCCAACGTGGGCTGCCCTGTCTTCCGGGCGATCTTCCTCGGGCGCATACACCAGGACGACGGGGCACAGCGGCCGCAGCGTCTTCACCCGCGTGCACAGCGCCTCGCCGTCGAAGCTCCCCGACGCCGAGGCGAACACCACGTCCAGCGCCTGGTCGCCCGCGAGCGCCTCGACCGCTTCGGCCACCGAATGCGCCGCCACCACCTCGTGCCGCGCGCTCTCGAGGAACTTCCTCAGCGCGGCAGAGATGGGCAGCGAAGGCTCGGCGACCAGCGCGCGCGCCAACCGCTCAAACCTCGAGGACTTCTTTTTCCTTCTTGATGACGAGGTCTTCGACCGTCTTCACGCCCGCGTCCGTTTCCTTCTGCACCTTCTCGTTCGCGCGCTTGTTCTCGTCTTCGGTAATCGTCTTCACCTTCAAGAGCTCTTTGAGCTTCTCGTTCGCGTCGCGGCGCTCGTTGCGAATGGCGACCTTGTGGTCCTCGCCCTTCGCCTTCACCTGCTTCGCGATGTCCTTGCGGCGCTCTTCGGTGAGCGCGGGAATCGGAACGCGGATGATCTCACCGTCATTCATCGGGTTGAGGCCCAGGTTCGCGTCGCGAATCGCCTTTTCGATTTCCTTGATGATGCCCTTGTCCCACGGCTTGACGGTGATCAAGCGGGGCTCGGGCACGCCCAGCGCGGCGCACTGGTTCAGCGGCGTCGGCGTGCCGTAGTTGTCGACCCGGACGCTGTCGAGCATCGCGGCGTTCGCGCGGCCGGTGCGGATCTTCGCCAAGCCCTGCTTGAGGTCGTCGATCGTCTTGTTGATCGCCGTGCCCAGGCCCTTCACCACGTCGTCATGCAATCCCATGTCGTTGCTCCCTTGTCGCTTAAGCGAAAACTGTCTCGCCCGTCCAAACGATGGTGCCGATGTCCTGCGGGTTGTTCGCCGCCTTTACGATGTTTCCCGGCGTCGTCATGTCGAAGACGATGATCGGCAGCTTGTTGTCCATGCACATCGCGATCGCCGTTGCGTCCATCACCTGAAGGTTCTTGTCCAGGGTCTCGCGGTAGCTGACCGTGCGGTACCGCTTCGCCGCCTTGTTCTTCTTCGGATCTGCGTCGTAGATGCCGTCGACCTTCGTGCCCTTCAAGATCACCTCGGCGTTGATTTCCATCGCGCGAAGCGACGCCGCCGTGTCGGTGGTGAAGTATGGGTTGCCGGTGCCAGCCGCGAAGATGACCACCCGGCCCTTCTCGAGGTGCCGCACCGCCCGCCTGCGAATGTAGGGCTCGCTGATCTGTTCCATCTTGATCGCCGAGAGCACCCGGGTGTGCACGCCTTTGCGCTCGAACGCGTCCTGCAGCGCCATCGAGTTGATGCAGGTGGCGAGCATGCCCATGTAGTCGGCGCTCGCGCGATCCATGCCCTGGGTGGCGCCCTTCACGCCGCGGAAGATGTTGCCGCCGCCGATCACGATCGACAGCTGCACTCCCGACTCGACGATTTCCTTCACCTCGCTGGCGATCTGCGAGATCACTTCGGTGTTGATGCCGTACTCGCCCTCCTTGGCCAGCGCTTCGCCCGACAGCTTGAGGAGGATCTTCTTGTAGCCAGAGGTCTTAACGGTCGACGCCATGACCCCGAGCTTCTACTGGAGGTGCGGGCCCGCGGCAGCAAGCTTCTGCCTCTTTCAGATCTGCGTCACTTCGTCGGCCAGGTTCATCGCCTGCAGGTGGGCGGCGACCTTCATCAGCTGCGCAGCCAGCAGCCGCAGCTCGTCGCCCGACAGGCGAATCTGGGTGATGCCGCCCGACGCATCGAGCAGCTCGACCACCGCCTCGTTGCGCTTTTCACGGGGAGCGACGCGCACCGCGCCCGAGCCCGTTCGGCTCTGGATCACGATTCCGGGACCTTTTCCTGCGCTGTGCACTTTGCTCACGGCTCTCGTCCTCGCGGCCCCCGCTTTGAGGATTGTCGTGGTGGATTTCCCAATGTTGCCGGGCAGATGCTGCCTGGCGCCCGCAAAGAAAAAGCGCAGGCCGTATGGAAACGGTCTGCGCTTGAACCTCAAGGAATCTGGCTGGTTAGACGCCGCTGATCGTCTTGGCGACTTCCGCGGCCAGGTCTTCCTTCTTCTTTTCGATGCCCTCGCCGACCTCGAACCGCGCGAAGCGGGTGGCGTTGACGTCGCCGCCCGCGGCCTTGCCGGCGTCGGTGAGCAGGTTCTTCACCTTCTTTTTGTCGTCCTTGATGCTGACCTGATCGACCAGGTTGACGCCTTCGAAGTACTTCTCGACCTTGCCGGTGAGGATCTTGTCCCAGATGGCCTCTGGCTTCTTCGCCGCCGCGAGCTCTGCCTTGTAGATGTCTTTTTCCTTCTCGAGGACGTCGGCCGGGATCTCTTCCCGCTTCAGGTACGGCGGCTTCATCGCGGTCGCCTGCATCGCGAGGTCCTTCGCCACCGAGGTCACCGCTTCGTGCTTCGCGGCGCCGTCGTTGGCGGCCGTGAGCTCGACCATCGCGCCCTGGCGGCCGTTGCTGTGAAGGTAGCTGCCCAGCGTCGTCGCGCCCTGCAGCGCGAAGTGGGCGAAGCGGCGCACCGAGATGTTCTCGCCGATCTTGGCGATCGACTCAGCCAGCACGTCTTTCACCTTCTTGCCGTCTTTCCAGTCGGTTTCCTGAAGCGCCGCGACGTCGGCCGGGCCCTTCTTCGCGATCAGGTCGGCGATGTCTTTGGTCAGCGCGACGAAGTCCGGGTTCCGCGCGACGAAGTCCGTCTCACAGTTCACTTCGACGAGGGCGCCGGTGCGGCCGTCCGCAGAAGTCGACAGGCCAATCAGGCCTTCAGCCGCGATGCGCGACCCCTTGCTGGCCGCCTTGCTGATGCCCTTCTTGCGAAGCCACTCTTCGGCCTTGGTGAAGTCGCCGGCGCACTCTGAAAGGGCCCGCTTGCAATCCATCAGTCCCGCGCCCGTCTTCTCGCGCAGATCCTTCACCATCGTGGCGGTGATCTCAGCCATGGAAATTCTCTCTTGAAAGGTTAGAGGAAAGAGGCCCGAAACGACCCGCCTTCGCGAGCCATCTCGGGCACCCTTGAAAAACGAGAACGAAATTACTCGGGCTTCGCTTCGGCAGCCGGAGCGGCCTCGGGAGCCGCTTCCGGGATCATCTCGGGCGCGGGCTCGGCAGACGAGCCAGCCTTCATCTCGACAACAGGCCCCTTGCCCGGCGCCTGATCGCGGCGGAAAGCGCGGCGGGGGCGATCGCCCTCGTCACGGCCACCGGTGCTGCGCTTGCGATCTTCCTGCGCGTCGCGGTCAGCCGCACCCGACGCCTTGTACCGGGCCGAGCCTTCGATCGCCGCTTCGGCGATCTTCGAGGTGAAGAGCTTGATCGAACGGATCGCGTCGTCGTTGCCGGGGATCACGAAGTCGATGCCATCGGGATCGCAGTTGGTGTCGACGAGGCCAATCACGGGGATGCCGAGGCGGGTGGCCTCGTGAACGGCGATCTGCTCCTTCTTCGGGTCGATGACGTAGATGCAGCCCGGCAGGCGGGTCAGCTCTTTCACGCCGCCCAGGTTCTTCTCGAGCTTCGAGCGCTCACGCTCGAGGTTCGCCACTTCCTTCTTGGGCAGGCGATCGTAGGTGCCGTCTTCCTTCATCTTTTCGATCGTCTTCAGGCGGTCGATGCCCTGCTTGATGGTCTTGAAGTTGGTCAGCGTGCCACCCAGCCAGCGGCTGGTGACGAAGAACTGACCCGAACGGGCCGCCTCTTCCTGAACCACGTCCTGCGCCTGCTTCTTCGTCCCGACGAAGAGCACCGAGCCCCCGCGCGACGTGATGTCGGCGACGAAGCGGAAGGCCGCACGGGCCATCGCCACGGTCTTCTGGAGGTCGATGATGTAGATGCCGTTGCGGGCGCCAAAGATGTACGGCTTCATCTTCGGGTTCCAGCGCTTGGTCTGGTGGCCGAAGTGCACGCCGGCCTCCAGCAACTGACGCATCGTGATGCCACCTGCGGGAGCCATCTGCTGCTGCTGATTCGTCTCGTCCATTGCGGTCAATTCTCTTTTTGAATGCTGCGGTTCGGTTGAGCCTCCACGATCGCTTGATGGGGCACTGAGACCCTCTTTCTGGACGATCCAGAAAGCACCGGGGTTTCAGCACGATCGTGTGTGAATTTTTGCTGCCGCCTTCGACCGGGACCGCGTCGCAGGCGCTGAGGCGTGTAACAAACCCCTTTCCGGGAGGCAACCGCGAACCGGGGCCGCTCCAGAGACCCGCTTCAGCCAACACCACCCCAGCCCCCGGGCCGCTCCAGAGAGCCGCTTCAGCGGGTCCCGCATGGGACCCGCAGGCGAACGAGCGGCCCCAGAAATACAGTCCCGCAGGCGAACGAGCGGCCTATGAAACGGTCAGTTACACGTCAGGACGCTGGTGAAAGTACCCACCGGAGTCGAGCCCGACCCCGAGTAGTACAGCCTCCCGAAAGGCGCCCAGTTCGTGAACCCGTCCTTGTTGCCCGGGCGGCACGAGGCGGGCTGCCCCGTGCAGGAGCCCGTGGTGGCCGTCGTCTCCACCGCCGTGCCCGCCGGCGTCTTGATGCCCATGAGGTCCGTCTGGCGAGTCATCACCTGCTTCGTAAACGCAGTGCCGGTCGGGTCGACGTCGTACCGCACCGCCGACATGAGCAGGTTGGTCGCCGTGGGTGTAATTCGTGGCCGCTGAATCGACTGCGCGAGGTTGGCGGTCGCAAAGCTGAGGTAGGCGAAGTGGTAGCTGGGCGAGGTCGTCAGCCAGAACTCGAGGTCGGATCTGGGAGTCGTGCCCGTATCGCGCATCACGTACGCGACCGCGTAGCTGTCGGTGGTGCCGCTGCGGAAGTACGTCACGTCCGGCGCGTCGATCGTCTGCGTGCCCGTGTACGTCCGCACCACTGTCTCGGCGCTCTTGAACAGGCCGTCTTCGTCGATCGTGAAGGTGGTCAGATTGCCCGCCGTGGTGAGCCACGACAGCCCCATCTTCCGGTACGTGCCGGCGCCCGGGCAGGTCTGGCTCGCCACCCAGTCCTGGTGCGTCGAGTCGGCGCCCAGGCCGGCGACGTGGCTCGCTGTAGCGGCGAGAATGGAAGGGGCGGTGAGCGCACCCGCCACGCAGCCCGGATTTCGGATTTCCCACGAACCGCTCACAGGGCACGCCTCGACCCGCGCAAGCTTGTAGCCGATGCCCGCTTCGCGCCAGATGAGGGTCACCCGGCGACCATCGCCGCGGAGCAGCCGCAACGAATCCAGGGTGCCGGGCGCCGCGAACTGGCTCCACAGCTGGACGCGCTTCACGCCAGTGACGGCGTCCATGTAATAGAGGTCGATGTCGTAGTTGGCGCCCGAGTACTTGAAGAGGCCCGCCATGATGAAGCCGTCACCGGCCTGCGCGAGATCGATGTCCATGTAGGTGAGGCTCGAGCCCGTGCCCAACGGACCTGCGGGAGCCCCCGTCAACGACAGCGGCTGGAAGTAGATGCCGCCGGTGCTGCCGGCCATCGCCATCGCTCCACCGAACAGCGCGTCGGTGCCGGTGAAGTTCGCGCCGCCCGCGCAGCTGGACGACGTGTAGTAGAAGGGCTCGACCTCGACGTCCGACCACGCTGTCGTGCTGACGTCGGTGGTGGAAGAAAGGGCAGGCTCGTCGACCGCTCCGTCGCAGTCGTTGTCGAGGCCGTCGCACGCCGCCCCCGTCGGGCTGCCCGCCGTGACGCTGCAGGTCACCGCCAGCTGATCCGCCGTGCACACGTTCGTGCCGGTTCGCAGACAGACGCCCAGGCCCGCGTTGCAGGCCGCACCCTTGGTGGGAAACGTCTCATCCGCCGCGCCCGAGCAGTCGTCGTCGAGCCCGTTGCAGCGCTCGGCCGAAGGCGCGGTGTTTCTCACGCAGATCACCGAGCCGCTGGTGCAGGTCGAAGTGCCCGCCGCGCAGACGCCCGCCTGGCCAGTGCCGCACGCTCCGCCGCCGCCAGGGTTTCCTTCGTCCGTGCCGCCCGAGCAGTTGTCGTCGATGCCGTTGCAGACTTCGGTCGCCGTCGGCCGCACGTTCGCGTTCGCGTCGTTGCAGTCGGTGTTGTTCGTGACCCGGCCAGCCACCGGGCCGCAGCTGTTCACCGGCGCCGCTGCGACCGCGCCGAAGCCATCGCCGTCGCCGTCCGTGTAGTATGGCGTCGTCGGCAACCCTTCGTCGATGCCGCCCACGCAGTTGTCGTCCTGACCGTTGCAGATCTCGGTCGCGCCCGGCTTGATGCCTGCGTTGCTGTCGTTGCAGTCGGTGTTGCTGGTCACCTTGCCGGCGACCGCCGCGCACGCGCTCTGCGCCGCCGCGCTCGACGAGCCGAAGCCGTCGAAGTCCGCGTCAGGGTAGTAGTTGAGGAAGCTGAGCCCGTTGTCGATGCCGCCCGCGCAGTTGTCGTCGACGCCGTTGCAGACCTCAATCGCGTTCGGGTGCACCGAGGCCACTGCGTCGTTGCAGTCGGTGTTGTTCGTGGCGCGCCCGGCGATCGGGTTGCACGAGTTGATCGGAGTGCTGCCCACCGCGCCGTACCCGTCGCCGTCGCCGTCGGGGTAGTAGTTCTGGGTCATCGTGCCGTTGTCGATCAGCCCGTCGCAGTTGTCGTCGACGCCGTTGCACGCCTCGATCGCGCCCGGGTGGGTCGCGAGCACACCGTCGTTGCAGTCGGTGTTGTTCGTCACCTTGCCCAGCACTGGCGCGCAGCTGCTCTGGGCGACCGCGGTGGTGGCGCCGAACGTGTCCCCGTCGGCATCGGTGTAGTAGCTCACGAAGGTCAGCCCTTCGTCGGTGTTGCCGTTGCAGTTGTCGTCGACGCCGTTGCAGACCTCGGTCGCGCCCGGCTTGATCACGAAGTTCGCGTCGTTGCAGTCGAGCTTGTTGGTGACGCGGCCCACCACGGGGTTGCACGCATTGATCGGCGTCGCGTTCTTGTTGCCGAACGTGTCGCCGTCGCTGTCGGGGTAGTAGTCGACGAAGGTCAGGCCCTCGTCCACCTGCACGTTGCAGTTGTCGTCGACCCCGTTGCACGTCTCGGCGGCGCCCGGCTTGATCATCGGGTTGCCGTCGTTGCAGTCGGTGTTGTTCGTCACCTTGCCGGCCTGCGGCAGGCACGCGCTCAGACCAGTGCCCGCGCCGTAGCCATCGCCATCGCTGTCGGTGAAGTACGTCTGGAAGGTGAGCCCTTCGTCGGCCGCGCCGCTGCAGTTGTCGTCGACGCCGTTGCAGAGCTCGGTCGCTCCGGGCCTGATGGTCGGGTTCGCGTCGTTGCAGTCGGTGGCGTTCGTCACCTTGCCCGTCACGGGGAGGCAAGCGCTCTGGGCAGTGCTGCCCGACTTCCCGAACCCGTCGCCATCGCCGTCGACGTAGTAGCTCGCGAACGACAGGTTCTCGTCGACCTGGCCGTTGCAGTTGTCGTCGATGGCGTTGCACGCCTCAGGGGCGCCCGGCTTCACCGTCGCCGCGCTGTCGTTGCAGTCGGCGTTGTTCGTCACCTTGCCCGCGACAGGAGCGCACGAGGATTCCGGCGACGCGCCGTCACTGCCGAAGCTGTCTCCGTCGACGTCGGGGTAGTAGTTCTGGAAGGAGATTCCGTTGTCGACCTGGCCGTCGCAGTTGTCGTCGACCTTGTTGCAGAGCTCGCTGACCCCGGGCTTCACCGTCGGGTTGGCGTCGTTGCAGTCGGCCTTGTTCGGGACGCGCCCCATCACCGTCGAATGGCAGCTGGAAGCCGGCATGCCGACCGCGTCGCCGAAGCTGTCGCCGTCGGCATCGACGTAGAACTCCTGAAAGGGCAGCCCGTTGTCCTTCGTGCCGTCGCAGTCGTCGTCGACGTCGTTGCAGATTTCGGCGACGCCCGGCCGCACCTTGTTGTCATTGTCGTTGCAGTCGCCGCTGCTCGTCACCGAGCCCACCGGAGGAGCCGCGCAGCCTTCGCCCGTCTTTTCGGCTGAGCCAATCGAGTCGCCGTCGGCGTCTTTGTAGTAGCTGGTGGTCGGCAGCCCTTCGTCGATCATCCCGTCGCAGTCGTTGTCGAGCCCGTCGCACACCTCGGTGCCGCCGGGCTTCACCATCGGGTCATTGTCGTTGCAGTCGCGCTCGGGCTCGTTGGTGCAGTCACCCGTGCCGGGCACGCCGTCGCCGTCGTTGTCGAAGCACGTCTCCATCGGAAGAATGGGAGTGCCGGAGTCGACGACCGGAACCAGCTTCTTGGGGGCACCACAGCCGAAAGCCGCTGCGAGCAGGGCAGCGAAGAACCAGACCGGAAGACTGCGGACCATCACTTCACCTGCTTGGGCACGAGGGGCCGGGGGGACATACGCGAGGGGTGGTCAGGGAAGCAAACCGGCTACTTCTGGGCGTGGCGTCAGCGCGGCCCGAATGACGAGAGGGCGAAAAAAGCCCTGATCTTGTCGTTGGTTTCACGCAACCGCGCCGACAGCGTTCGCACGAACGTCCACAGCAGGACGTAGGCGAGCTCTTTGTCGGTGAACATCACCTGGTCGAGCTTGTCGCGCTGCAGCTCGTACAGCTTGCACGTGCTGTGGGCGATCGCGTCGGCCGAGCGCGGGCCGTCTTCGATCAAGCTCATCTCACCGAAGTACTGGCCGCGCTCGAGAATCGCGAGCGCCTCTTCGCCGATGCCGGGCACCATCTTCGAGATGCGAACCTTGCCTTCCGCGATGATGAACATCGAGGTGCCAGCGTCACCTTCTCTGAAGATGTGCTTCGAGATCGGGAATTCGACCAGCGTCAACGCGGCTCCGAGCTTCTTCAGCTGGAAGCTGGTGAGCCCCTCGAACAGCGCCACTTTTCGCAGGATTTCGACGTCCATCTTGGGTAGTTCGTAGCACGCGTTTCGAGGGGCAGTTACTTTGTGCCCTTCTCTACAAGGAGCAACATGGCTGAGGTTCACAAGGTCGCAATCATCGGTTCGGGTCCTGCCGGTTACACGGCGGCCATCTACGCGGCGCGCGCGAACCTGAAGCCGGTGATGTTCGCGGGAGGCCCCGCTGACGCGGATCCCCGGCGGGTGCCCGGCGGGCAGCTGATGATCACCAACGACGTCGAGAACTACCCCGGCTTCCCCGAGTCGGTGACGGGCCCCGACCTGATGGAAAAGTTCAAGGCACAGGCCGAACGCTTCGGCACCGTCGTCCACATGGAGAACGTGGCGAAGATTGATTTCAGCCAGCGGCCGTTTCGGTTGACTGGCGAAAGCAAAGAGACGCTCAGCCAGACGGTGATCATCGCCACCGGTGCGGCGGCGAAGTGGCTGAACGTGAAGGGCGAAGACACCTTCATGAACAAGGGCGTCTCGGCGTGCGCGACGTGCGACGGGTTCTTCTTCAAGAACCAGGACGTGCTGGTCGTCGGCGGCGGCGACACCGCGATGGAAGAGGCGACCTACCTGACGAAGATGTGCAGCTCGGTCACCGTCATCCACCGCCGCGACACCCTGCGCGCTTCGGCGATCATGCAGGAACGCGCGCTGAAGAATCCGAAGATCAAGTTCCTCTGGAACTCGGCGATCGACGAAATCGTCGGCGACGCGAAGGGCGTCACCGGAGCGATGGTGAAGAACTTCAAGACCAACGAGACGAATGTGGTGAAGGCCACCGGCGTGTTCGTCGCCATCGGCCACGTGCCGACCACTGAGCTCTTCAAGGGCATCATCGACAGCCACGACAACGGGTACCTGAAGGTGAAGCCCGGCTCGACGGTCACCAACATCCCGGGCGTGTTCGCGTGCGGCGATGTCGCCGACCACTACTACCGACAGGCCGTCACCGCCGCCGGCACCGGCTGCATGGCCGCGATCGACGCCGAACGGTGGATGACCGAAAACGGCCTCGGCTGAGAAGCAGTCAGCGGTAGATCGAGCAACCCCCATCGCAGGTCTTCCCTGCGATGCGGAATCGCCACTTCGAGACGAGCGCGTAGACCTGGTCGGCCACCCACCGAATTCCTGGCCATCGAACCCAGGCCAGCAACGGCGAAAACCAGCGGTGACGAAGCGCACCCATCAACGCGCCCACCCCAGCCTCGATCCGCCCGTCACTGCGAACGAGGTGAATGGCTCGCTCGCACTGCTCCACCGAGAGCTGGAAATCGTTCACAAGGTCGGCATCGCGAAAGGACCTCAGCTCGAGTGTTCCGCGCGCCCAGGCGCGCAAGGTGCGCGCCGAGGCACCGCACAACCGGCAGTTCCCGTCGTACAACAGCAGGTCAGAAGCGCTCATCGGCGACCCGCGTGGTCAGCGACGTCGGCGTGGGCCCGTTCCCAGATTTGGTGCTGCCGTTCGATCGGGTTCTGAACGCCGGGCACCCCGGCCTTCTGTGCGGCCGCCATCCCTTTTGAACCCAGCTCCGACGCGAAAGAGCTGAGCTGAAACAGCGAGGACTGACGCAGCTCGCAATCGCCTTTCACATTCTCGTCGAAGCTGAACTGGTTGACGCCACGAAGCGGGTGGCCGTCGAGGGTGGTGATTCGCACGGTGCGCGCAGCTTCATCGATGTGAACCTCGATGGGCGCGTAGACCGGCGGCGTCACGCCAGGCTCGGCGAGGAAAACGCGGGCGCCGTCTTTGAGCTCGGTAGTTGGCGGGTGAAGGGTGATGCCCGACGCGCCGAAGACCGCGTTGGGATTCTTCACGAAGTAGTCGAAAGCGGCCTTCGCACCGACGCCTTTCATGGTGCTGTTGTAATTGGCGCTCTCGGTGGGCGCCGAAACTTCGGGGGGCGTTGCATCGAGGTGCTTCAACACCTCTGCTTCCAGTTGCTTGACGTTGGTTCCTGTCGCCCGATCCGTCGCGAGTTTGGTCATCAGCCCCATCGACGAGACCTGCTTCACCTGCTCCTGCGTCGAGCCTTGCGCTTTAGGATCGGCGTTCGGGTTGTCCAGGCGATAGACGATGTCTGCGCACTTCTGGTTCCGGTAGTCGACGACGTCGTTCTTCGTCGATTTCGGTTGCGGCCGCGCCTGGGTGGCCGGAACACAAACGTCGGCTTCTGATTCGTGCGGGGCGAGCTGCGAGGGGACGCTGTTGCCTTCGATTCTGGACGACATGGGGACGCTCCGTGAATGTTGAGCATGGGACCTGAGCAGCCAACATGCCAACCCGCCCCCAGCTGGGCGCGCGCGACGGCGTACAACAAGCGGGACCCGGGGCCCGCAAGCAGAGACCCGAAGGAGCCGCGGCGGGCGCCGGCGCGAAACGGCCAACTTTCTGTGCCTTCAAGGTCGAGCGTAAACCCAGGGCAGCGGGCAAGCGTCGGGCATCGAGCAACTTGACCCGCTCGCCTGAAACCGAACGATGGCCTTCGACGTTGGCGCGTCCATTCCGGCGCTTGTCCAAAGCTTCATGATTCTTGTGGGCGGGCATCACTTCGCGAAGTAGCGCAGGGCCGACAGCTCGGGGTGAAACAGCTCCTGAAACTTCTTGTTGTCTGCGAAGCGCCGACAGAACTCCTCGGCGGCACTCTTGGCGTTCGGGAACTCGCGCTTGTGGAACTTGTAGTCCTTCACGAAGATCTCGAAGATCCCCGACTTCAAGTCGAATTCGGGCAGGTGTTCATCGCGAAAGAACTCGCGGGCCTCGTCGATGGCGCGCTGCAGCGCCTCGGCCGCGCGCACGTTCTTCTCGACCCACTCGTGCGGTTGCATCAGGGTCCGGTGCTCGACGTCGAAGCCGCCCACCGACAGAAACAGCACCTTGTCGTCGAAGAAGAAGCTGCGCGCGTCGCCGGTGAACAGCTTGGCGAATGGCCCAGCCACGTGACAGTGGGCCGCGCGCGCCTCGACACGCAAAGTGAAGATCTCGAGGTGCTTTTTGCCGACCAGCTCGGGGAACCACAGCCTGAACGTCAGCTCGGTCGGGCTTCTCGTGAACACGAGCCCCTGCGCCTTGTGCTCCACCCAACGCGCATCGAGCGGCGGCAACGTGCTCAGGGGGTCCATGCTCAGCGTCCGCAGCAGTCATAGCAGCCAACGCGATCGCGAACCGGCGGCGATCCAGGTTTTTCCGATGAGCCGCCTGCCCATTCACGGAATCGCGGCGGGAGCCGGCACGAATTCAGGGCACGGCGAGCTCCACGCGCAGGTGCGGCCGTTGAGATCGGCCCAGACTTCCTGCTGCCTCGCTCCGATGACCAGCTCGCCGTCGCACTTCGACTCCAGCGCCTTCAGACACTCGGCGCTCACCGCGTGCCCTGCCACCGACTCGGGAGCGGCCGGCAGACTCCCCGCTTCCCGCGATCGCGTCCCCAACACCACGCAGTAGGTCTCGGGCTTCAGCCACCCGTCGAACCGCCCCTCGGCGTCCGTCTGAATCACCGCGTTCGCCGGCACGGGCAAGTTCTCTCGCCCCACGTACAACCGCAGCGTCACGTTCGCCGCCGGCCGCCGCAGCTTCGCGTCGGATCGCGGCGTCACCTTTTCTTTCGCGCAGTGGGCATCGCGAATGATTGCCTTGCCGCGCACGAACTGCGCGTCTTCTGCCACGTTGCTCGGCTTCACTGGCGCCAGCGGTGGCGGAGCCGCCGTCACGCAGCCGCACACCAGCAGCAGGCCAAGCAACCCTCTCATTTGCGCGCGACCGCCGTCACCGTGACCTCATCGCGGTCATGGTACAGCTGGCGCATCTTCAGTTGCTCCCAGTTGCCTTCGGCGAGCACGTGGCGAATGCGCCAGAGCATCGTGTTCTTGTCGTTCATCGGTAGCTTGAAGTTCGCCACCAGCACCGTCGCCATCTTCCGGCGGCCCCACTTCCCCAGCAGCTGAGCGACCTCGAGCGGGCGCCACGCCATGTCGCAAAACAACCACTCGACAGGCTCTTCGGGCTCGAAGGTGAAAGCGCTGGCCTTGATGTGTACGACCTTCTTGTGGTTCTCGAGCTCGGGCACCAGGTCGGCGGGGTCGACCGCAATCACCTTCGCTCCGCGGACGATGAGGCGCTGGGTCCAGCCGCCAGGGGCCGCTCCGAGGTCGACGCACTCTTCGCCTTTGCCCGGACTCACGCCCAACCAGTCGAGGGCCTCTTCGAGCTTCATCGACGCGCGCGACGGCGCTTCCCGTTCACGGCGCATCCGGTGGCGGCCACCCGCAGACAGGCTCAGCGCATCGCGCGCGCGGATCTCACCCACCGCCCAGCATCCGTCGTCGACGAGGCAGACCTGGAACAGCAAAGAGCCCAGCTTCAGCGCCGTCGCCGCATCGGCCAGCGCGTGCGCTGGCAGCTTCGCCGCCGAGGTCACCGTCTCGGCCAGGTTCGCGAACCGGTGGTGGAAATCGGTGTCGGGCTCCCAGACCTGCAGGTGAAACGCCTGGTCGGGAAAACGCAGCTCGCTGATCGACCCGACGACGTCGCTGACCTCGAAGCCGACCCGCGCAAAGACGGGAGGCGCCTCGGCCGCGTCGGACTCGATCAGGCCAGGCCCCAGCAGGCGGGGCTCGGTCTTCTGCCAGGCGAGCTCTTCGAAGAGGTGGGCCTCGAAGCCGGCCCGGCACGTCCACAACCAACGGCCGGGCTCGGGAGCGAGCATGGTCAAGGGCATGGAGGGCAGGCGCACCTTCGGCGGCGACGGCGGGGCCGCGCTATTGGTCGAGTGCATCGGTCGACCGGCCGGATGACGGGAACGTCGGTTGCGCATCGTCGGTTGGGTCTTACCTTGCCAGCCGCATTTCCGTTGGCTTTCCCGACCCTTCTGCGACAGAAGGCGCGGGTAGGAGCACTGACAAAATGATCGAGTGGACGCTGCGCAAAATCATCGGCACCAAGAACGAGCGCGAGCTCAAAAAGGCCTGGCCGAAGGTCGCGCGCATCAACGAGCTCGAGCCCCGGTTCAAGGCGCTCACCGACGACGGGCTCAAGACCGAGACGACCCGCCTCAAGACCGAGGTCGGCAACGGCAAGTCTCTGGACGACGTTCTTTACGAGGCCTTTGCGCTCGTTCGCGAAGCGTCGCGCCGCACCATCGGCCAGCGCCACTTCGACGCCCAGCTCATCGGCGGCATGTTTTTGCACCAGGGCTGCATCGCGGAAATGCGCACCGGTGAAGGCAAGACGCTGACCGCGACGCTGCCGTCATTCTTGAACGCGCTCAGCGGCCGCGGCGTGCACATCGTCACGGTCAACGACTACCTCGCCCGCCGCGACGCCGAATGGATGGGCCGCATCCACAAGTCAGTGGGCATGACCACCGGCTGCATTCTTCACGACCTGTCTGATCAACAGCGCCAGGACTCGTACCGCGCCGACATCACCTACGGGCAGAACAACGAGTTCGGCTTCGACTACCTGCGCGACAACATGAAGTTCCGCCTGCAGGACTATGTGCAGCGCGAGCTCAACTTCGCGATCGTCGACGAGGTCGACTCGATTCTGATCGACGAGGCGCGCACGCCTCTCATCATCTCGGGCCCCACCGACGACGCGACCGACAAGTACGGCAAGGTCGACAAGGTGCTGTACGGCCTCGTCCCCGACCAGGACTACCTGCTCGACGAGAAGAACCGTTCGGTCTCGCTGACCGACCAGGGCGTCGACAAGCTTCAGCACCGCCTGCAGATCGCGAACATCTACGCGCCGGAAGAGATCGAGTACCTGCACCACATCGAGCAGGGCCTGCGCGCGCACACCCTCTACAAGCGCGACCGCGAGTACGTGGTGAAAGACGGCGAGGTGTTGATCGTCGACGAGTTCACCGGCCGCATCATGCCGGGCCGCCGCTGGTCAGACGGCCTGCACCAGGCGATCGAAGCGAAAGAAGGCGTGACGATCGAGAACGAGAATCAGACGCTCGCGACGATCTCCTTCCAGAACTACTTCCGCATGTACTCGAAGCTGTCGGGCATGACGGGCACCGCCGACACCGAGGCGGAAGAGTTCGCGAAGATCTACAGCCTCGACGTGCGCGTGGTGCCGACCAACCGGCCGATGGTGCGCAAGGACGTCGAAGACGTCGTCTACAAGACCGAGCGCGAGAAGTTCGAAGCGGCCGCGGCCGAGCTCAAGGTCCTTCACGAGAAGGGACAGCCGGTGCTGGTGGGTACGGTCAGCATCGCCAAGAGCGAAGTGTTCTCGACCTTCTTGAAGAAGGCGGGCGTGCCGCACAACGTGCTCAACGCGAAGCAGCACCAGCGCGAAGCCGACATCGTCGCGCAGGCAGGCCGCAAGGGCGCGGTCACCATCTCGACCAACATGGCCGGCCGAGGCACCGACATTCTTCTCGGTGGCAACGCCGAGAACATGGCGAAGAATGAAGTGGGGCCCGTGCCTGAGGCGCCAACGGCGGGGGTTGATGGGGCCGCTGTGGATCTGGCGGGCTTCGATGCGGCGAAATCAGCGCACCACGCGCGCTACGAAGAGCTGCTGGCGAAGTTCAAGGAGCAGACGAAGGCCGAGCGCGACGAGGTGATCGGGCTCGGAGGCTTGTTCATTCTCGGCACCGAGCGCCACGAGTCGCGCCGCATCGACAACCAGCTGCGAGGCCGTGCCGGCCGTCAGGGCGACGCGGGCATGTCGAAGTTCTACCTGTCGCTGGAAGACGAGCTGATGCGGATCTTCGGCTCTGAGAAGATCACGTCGCTGATGGAACGCCTGGGAATGGAAGAGGGCGAAGTCATCGAGCACAAGTGGCTCTCGAGGGCGATCGAGAACGCGCAGAAGCGGGTCGAAGGGCACAACTTCGACATCCGCAAGAGCCTGCTCGACTACGACGACGTGATGAACCAGCAGCGCAAGACCATCTACAAGCTGCGCCGCGAAGTGCTGGCGGCGGGAGCTGGGGTTGCGCTGGTCGAGTACACGGAAGATCCGAAGACGCGGGTGAAGTCGCGCAGTGAGCGCATGGTGTCGCTGAAGGACTTCAAGGAGCTCGTGCTCGACGCGGTGGAAGACGCGATCGTCGGGCTCACCGAGACGTACGCGGCGGGCCGCAACCCGAACACGTGGGATCTCGAGGCGCTGAGCCGCGGCATCAAGGACACGTTCGGCATCGAGATGACGTTCCAGCCGTCGGGCACGTCGGAAGAGCTGCAGGAACAGATCTACAAGCGGGTCGAGAAGCTCTACCTGGATCGCGAGAAGGACTACGGCGAAGAGTGGCATCGGTTCTCGCAGGTCCGGTACCTCGCGACGATCGACCAGATGTGGAAGGACCACCTGAAGGCGATGGACCACCTGCGGCAGGGCATCGGTCTGCGTGGGTACGGTCAGCGCGACCCTAAGCTCGAGTACAAGCGCGAAGGCTACGAAGGGTTCATCAAGATGCTCGCGGCGATCAAGGTGCAGTTCGTCTCGCAGATCATGCGGGCCCAGCCGCGCAGCAGCAGCGAAGCGCAGGAAGAGACTGAGCGTCTCAAAAGAAAGATGGAACAGGCCCGCCGCGCAGCAATCGAAGGACGCGCGGGCGAAGACGGAAAAGCCATCGCGCAGGCACCGAAGCAGGTGGTGCGTGAAGGCCCGAAGGTCGGCCGCAATGATCCGTGTCCGTGCGGCAGTGGCAAGAAGTACAAGAAGTGCCACGGCGCAATGGAAGCCGCCTGAAAGAGCGGCGGAAGCAGCTGTCAGCGCGACAGCTGCTCCGCCACCCTTCCCCCCGTTTCACCTGACGTAGCGCCGTACGCGTCCCCCCGGTCGCGTTCGCCCTTTGCCAGGTGTCCAACCGGGCGACCCCACCTCCCCCGTCTCCCCTTCCCCGCCACCCGTCCTTCCCCCGCGGGCCGGCCCCGCCACGCCCTGGCCTCTCCCCGCCGGCCCGCCCCAACCCCGTCTCGCTGTCTCTTTTATTTGCATGCGGCGATCCAGCCGCCTGACGCCTGCTGCCCTGCCCCCCCCTCAGGCCTCACGCCCCCCGGACCACAGGTGACCACCGACGGTCCGACGCTCCGACGGTCCGACGCTCCGACGGTCCGACGCTCCGACGCTCCGACGCTCCGACGCTCCGACGCTCCGACGCTCCGACCTCAAGCTGATCAGCCACGCGCACCACGTCGCTTCGCGCACGTCTGGTCGTTTCCCCCGGCCCTTCGACGAATTCGACTGCGCGCCGCATCTCCGACCCGTCGTCCTCCCGACACCTCGCCCCGTCGACTTCGCGATGCGCCTCCGACGGCCCAGCACCTCGCGCTGCGATCAAGGCTCTCCTGGCGTGGCGCCGGTGGGGGTCTCGGTCCAGCCGAGCTTCTTGAGCTCGTGAAGGCAGCGTTCTTCGACGCGCCACCATGCGGCATCGAGCAGCGCGCGGGCGGACTTCGCGTCGCGGCATGCGATCGACTCCATCACCTTCCAGTACGAATCGATGGGAACGATGGGCTCGGACCCAGAGGCCAGGATCTCGGACGTGAAGAGGGCTCGAACCGAGTTCACGATCGCCGTGTGCGTCACGCACCCCGAGCACGTCGCCAGCACGCGCACGAACTGCATTTCGAACGAGCCGATCTGGTAGCGATCAGACTTCATCGAGACATGATCTGCCGTAGACCGCAGCAGGTGCCGCATCCACTCGAGCTGTGTGTCGTCGCGGTACAGCGCCGCGCGATCGCCAATTTCCGCGAGCAGGAAGCGCATGAACCCCACCATCTGCGTCACGAGCGTCCACTTGCGCACGGGCTCGTCACCCGATTCTTCGATCACTTCGATCAACAGCCGCAGGTCAACGCACGACTGCAGGTCCACCACCCGCTTCGCGTCCCCCGGCAGTGTCCGCAGCAGGCCACGCGACACGAGCCTGCCCAGCGCGCCGCGCATCGTGTGCTCGCCCACGCCCATGTTCCGGCACAGCCTTTCCACCGACGGCATGAAGTCGTTCGCCCGGTAGAGCCCCGAGATGATTCCGCGCAGCAGTTCCCGTTCAACCTTGTCGACCGAGTACTCCGTCTGCATCGACCTTCCGTTCATTTGAGGCCTCCTCCTTTGAGTTGGTTCTGCTTGTGAATCATCTTGTCGAGTCTTTCGGACTGAAACTCTGGCGCTTCGACCGACGGCTTCGCCGACCACGCCCGCCTGTCGACGATTCGGCAATTGATCGCGAACTGCATGTCTTCGTCGGTGATCCGCTCGTGGTCCTCGAGGTCCGCCCGGGTCCGCGCCAGCTTGCGGATCTTGTCGTGCGCCCGCGCCGACAACCCGTACAGCGTCACCGCTCGCTCGAGCTGGCTCAGCGCCCCCGCGCTCATCCCCGAGTGCAGCACCAGCTGCGCGAAAGTCATCTGCGCGTTGCACCGAACCGACGGGTGCGCCTTGAACCGGTGCCGCTGCCGCTCGCGTGCCGCCTCGACGCGATCCCGGTACCACGACGACGGCAGTTCGAGCCCATCGGCCGCCACCAGCGCCTTCGCGTCCACCGGCCGCGTCTCGACCGTGATGTCGATGCGGTCGAGCAACGGGCCGCTGATCCGCGCGTGGTACTCGGCGACGCGCAGCTGCGGGCAGTTGCAAATCCGATCGGGAACGTTGTGATACCCGCATGGGCACGGGTTCATCGCGGCGACCATCATCAGCGAGCACGGGTACTCGACGTTCAGGTTCGCCCGCGCGAGCCGCACGACGCCTTCTTCCAGCGGCTGCCGCAGCACCTCGAGCACGTTCTTCCGGAACTCGGGCAGCTCGTCGAGGAACAGCACCCCGTGGTGCGCCATCGACAGCTCGCCTGGTCGCGACATCGGCCCACCTCCGACGAGGCCCGCATCCGAGATGGTGTGGTGCGGAGAACGAAAAGGGCGATCGCTGACCAGCTGCCCTTCTTTCAAGAGCCCCAGCACCGAGTAGATCTTCGTCACCTCGAGCGCTTCCTGAAACTCGAGCCGCGGCAGAATCGTCGGCAGCCGGCGCGCGAGCATCGTCTTCCCCGAGCCGGGCGGGCCGCACATCAAGAGGTTGTGACCGCCAGCCGCTGCGAGCTCGACCGCGTCCTTCACCTCGGCCTGGCCGCGCACCTCGCTCATGTCCAGCGTCTGGCCGGCGGGCGTGAAGCTCTGCGTCACCGCAATCGCCGAGTACGGCGCAATCGGCTTCTCGCCGTTGAGGTGCATCACCGCTTCCCGAATGTCGGTGACCGCGATCACCTCGATGCGATCCACCAGCGCCGCTTCGGCCGCGTTCGCCAGCGGCACCATCACCCCGCGGAAGCCCTTGTCGCGCGCCGCCAGCGCCAACGGCAGCACCCCACGTATCGGCCGCACGCCGCCGTCCAGCGACAGCTCTCCACCGAACAGGTAGTGCTCCAGCGGCTCGTGGGGCAGCAGCTGCGCCGCGGCGAGAATCCCCAGGGCCAGCGGCAGCTCGAACACCGCCCCGTCTTTGCGAATGTCGGCGGGCGCCAGGTTCACCGTCACGCGCTTCTGCGGCAACGTGAAGCCGCAGTTTCGCAGCGCGCTCGCGACCCGCACCTTGCTCTCGGTGGCCGCCCCCTCGGCCAGCCCCACCACGTTGGTGAAGGGCATGCCCAGGGACATGTCGACCTCTACCTCGACCACCACTGCTTGAACGCCGATCAGCGCTCCCGACCTCACCCTCGCCAGCATTGCGTGCCCCCCGTGTGAATCCACGGGAGCTCACTCGAGCAACGTGCGTGCCTCTGGCAGAGGCCCTGCGATTCTCAGAGAGGATTCTCGAGGGCTAAGAGAAACGAACCGTCTCGATCTTCGGAGCGTGTGGAGTCCACACGCTCCACTTCTACGGCGTCGGAGCGGGCGCTGCTTCCACTGGCTGCTCGCCTTCCGGCGCAGGCACCGCGGCGGCCGTTTCGAGCTTGTCTGTCATCATGCCCAGCGTCTCGGCGCCGGCCTGGCGGGCGCCGTCGAGCGCGCTGACGAGCTTCGCGTAGTTCGTGCGGTCGTCGGCCATGAAGAACACCAGCCGCTCGCCCCTGGGCTTCGCAGCGACCATGCGCTTGAGGCGGTCTACGTACTCGGGCAGGGTGATGCTGTCGGCGTTGATCTTCAGGTTCCCTTCCGCGTCGAGCGAGACGACCAGTTGGTCGGGCGGCACGTCGGTGATTTCCTGGATGTCGTCCGCATCGGGGACGCGCACCTCGATGTCCTTCTCGAGCAGCGGCGTCACCACCATGAAGATGATGAGCAGCACGAGCACGACGTCGACCAGTGGGGTGACGTTGATCTCCGAGTTCATCGGCTGCGTTGCCTTCACCGAGAACTTCCGCATCTTCCGGCGTGCCATTACTTCTTCACCTCTTCGACACCCAGCGCGATGCCCTTGGCGCCAGCCTTGCGCGCGAGATTCATCACCTTGCGGATGTCTTCGTAAGCAAGCGAGCTGTCGCCCTTGAGCAGGATCTTCTTGTGCGGAGTCACCCGCAGCTTCGCCTTCAGGTTCGACTCGAAGTCACCTTCGCTGAAGGCGTCGTTCTCGATGTAGATCTGATGGTCGGTGGTCACCGAGAGGATGATTGGGTCGGCGTCCTTCTTTTCCTTCTCGATCGCCGTCGCCTTCGGCAGCTGAACGTCTTTGCCGCGCTGGAGCATCGGCGTGATCACCATGAAGATGATGAGGAGCACGAGGACCACGTCCACGAGCGGCGTGACGTTGATCTCGTTCTTGACGCCTTTGCCGCCGCCGCCGAAGGCCATTACTCCGCGCCGACCTCGCCCGAACGAGCCGTCCGGGCATTCACGTCGAAGCGAGGATCGACCTTCACCTCACGCGGGATGTGCTCGGCGCCGACCTGGCGCGCGATCGTATCGAGGAGCTCGTTCGAAGACTCCGCCAGGTCGACTGCGCGGGCATCGACCCAGGTCTGGAGCCAGTTGAAGGCCATGACGGCGGGAATCGCGACGAGGAGACCGAAGGCGGTGGTGATGAGCGCCTCGGCGATGCCGGCCGACACGGTGCCAAGACCGCCAGAGCCAGAAGACGCCATGGCCTGGAACGAGTTGACGATACCCATGACGGTCCCGAGAAGACCGACGAAAGGCGCCGTGGAGGACACCGTGGCGACGACGCTCTGGCCGCGCTTCAGCGTCTGGATCTCGCGCTGCGACTGGCGGTCGAGCGCGCTACCGACGCTCTCGACGATGTACTCGCCGTTTGCGCCTTCAGCGCGCATGAACGCCTTGATAC
>JBBRAX010000049.1:0-57575 GCA_038206395.1 Myxococcales bacterium
TGCCGTCGAAGGGGGCCAACATCCAGACCCTCGACGTGAACCAGATCGTGAACAAGATCGCCGCCGACAAGGCCGTCGACAAGTAGCCGTCACCGTCGCGCGGCGAAGGCCATCGCCTGCCGCGCCTCGTCTGCGTAGACCTGCGCGACCCAGTCGATGAAGACCCTGACGCGCGCGGGCAACCGCCGCGACTGACCCGATGGCAGCCTTCCCTATCTACTGCGCCACCAAGGCCGCCCTTCACTCGTTCACGCTGTCGCTGCAGCACCAGCTGCCGTCGCCGAAGGTGGTGGAGCTCGCGCCGCCGCACGTGAACACGGACCTCTTCATGGCGCGAGCCAACGGCGCCGGCATGCCGCTGGACGTGTTCGCCGACGCCGCCGTCGAGGGCCTCGCCAAAGACTTGAAGCTCATCACCTACGGCTTCTCGCAGAAGGCCAGCGCCGCCTCGGCCGCCGAGCGCGACGAGCTGTTCAAGGTGCTGAACACGCCCCACTGAGGGCGAAGCGGAACACGTCGGTGTCCTCGATGCGGCGAAGCTTCCCCGCGTCTTCGAGGACCTCGAGGTTGCCCATCACTTCCGACAGCATCAGGTAGAGCCGCGCCGCGTCCGCGCGCGGGAACACCACCCTCACCAGCTCGAAGACCGTGGCCGGGCCATCGGCCAACCGCTTCAAGAGCCTTTCCTGCCGGCGCGCGTAGAAGGAGAACAGCCCTTCGAGCAGCGGCCGGTGGTTCTTGAACCCTTCGCCATGCCCCGGCAGCACGCAGTCGAGCTCCATCTGCGCCACCCGCTGCGCGCTCTTCAAGTACGCCACCAGCGAACGGAACTTATTCTCGCCCGAGCCCGCCGTGAGGTCGAGCAGCGGGTTCGGCGACACCCGCGCCAGCACGTGGTCATCGGCGAAGAGCAGCTTGTTCGCTTCGCTGTACAGACAGACGAGGCCCGGGGTGTGCCCCGGCATGTGAAGCACTTCGACCGAGAGGTGCTTGAAGTGAAACCGCTGCCCGTCGGCCAACGGCTTCACCCGCGAACGGTCGACCTGGCGCGCGTAGGAATTGTTGCGGCCCGAAATCTCGAGCATCTGATTAAGCGTCGCGCGCGGCACGCCCAGACGCAGGAAGTAGGCAAAGGCCTTCTCGAGCTGCTTGTTCCACCGCCCTTCGCCGCAGACCTTCTCGAGGTCGAGCGGGTGAACGTGAACCGCCGCTCCGGTTTCTTCCGACAGGTCCTGCGCGTTGCCGTAGTGGTCGACGTGGCCGTGGCTCACCACGATGTCGCGAATCATCTTTCGGTCGAGCCCACGATCGTCGAGGCCCTTGCCCAGCGCCTCTCGGCCGGCGTCGGTGGCGATGCCGCAGTCGAAGAGCGTCAGCGTGCCGCCCGCGTTCTCGAGCACGTAGACGTTGGCCGGGCCGCCTGCTTCCAGAAACGGCACCGGCACGGGGATTCGATGAACCCCAAGCTTCAACAGAAACGATTCGTCGACCGGCGCCGCCGCCTCGGGTGAGGCGTAGAGGGCGCTCAACTACTTCGAGCTCTTGATGCCTTCGCGAAGCTCGGGGAGCGCCTTGAAGAGATCTGCCACCAGCCCGTAGTCGGCGACCTGGAAAATCGGCGCCTCAGGGTCCTTGTTGATCGCCACGATCACCTTGCTGCCCTTCATGCCCGCGAGGTGCTGAATCGCGCCGCTGATGCCAGCCGCGACGTACAGCTTCGGGGCGACCACCTTGCCCGTCTGCCCCACCTGCAAGTCGTTGGGCACCCAGCCGGCGTCGCACACCGCGCGCGACGCTCCGACCGCTGCGCCGAGCTCGTCGGCCAGCGCTTCGATTTCCTTGAAGTCGCCCTTCGTGCCGCGGCCACCCGAGACGACGACCTTCGCTTCCGTCAGCTCGGGGCGGGCGCTCTTCACTTCCTTGAAGTCGACGAAGGTCGTCGGTGAGGCCACTGCGGCCGGGGTGAACGCCTTCACTTCACCGCCACCCGCCTTCGCCGCCGCCTCGAACTCGGTCGCACGCACCGTGAACGCCTTCACCTCGCTCGACAGCTTCACTTCGGCAATCACGCTGCCGGCCCACATCGGGCGCACGAAGGTGAGGCTCGCCGCGTCGCCGTTGAAGCCCATCACGTCGCTGGCCATCGCGGCCTTGAGGCGCGCTGCCACGCGGGGCAGTAGATCGCGGCCCATCGCCGACGCCGCCGCTCCGACGTACTCGGCCTTCAGCGAGGTCGCGAGCTCGGCCACTGCCGGCGCGAAGGTCTCGGCCAGGTACTGCTCGAACTGCGGAGCGCTGGCGGCGTGCACCACCTTCACGCCGTACTCCTTCACCACGTTCGCGAGCGCGGTCGCGTCCTTCGCGAGCGCGACGGCGTGGAGCTCGGCGCCGACCTTCGACGCGAGCTGGGCGCCCGCGGCGAGCGCGTGCAGGGTGGCCTTGCGAATGGAACCGTCAGGCTGGGCTTCGGCAACGATGAGGACGATGGGCATGGTCGTGGTTCCTTTAGAAAGCTTTCGCTTCGTTCTTCAGCTTCGACACCAGGGTCGCGACGTCGGGCACCTTGATGCCCGCCTTGCGCGGCGGAGGGCTCGACATCCTGGTCACCGTCAGCTTCGGCGTCACGTCGACTCCCAGGGTCGCGGGCGTGAGCTCCTCGATCGGCTTGCTCTTCGCCTTCATGATGCCCGGCAGCGACGCGTAGCGCGGCTGGTTCAAGCGCAGGTCGGTGGTCACCACCGCCGGCAGCTTGCAGTCGAGCGTGTTGAGGCCACCGTCGACCTCACGAACGACGCGCACCGACTTCAGGTCGGCGCTGACGACCAGCGCCGGCACCTTGTTCTTCTCGGCGTCGGACTCGAAAGACTCGACCTTCGAGGCGAAGGTCGCCTGGCTCCAGTTGAGCCACTCGGCCAGGTACTGCCCGACCTGGCTCTGATCGTCGTCGATGCTCTGCTTGCCGAGGATCGCGAGGTCCGGCTTCTCTTTCTCGGCAACCTTCTGCAGCAGGCCAGCGATCGCCATCTGGTCGAGCGCCCCCGGGTGGTTCACCCAGACCGCGCGGGTCGCGCCCATCGCCAGCGCGTGCCGCAGCTGCTCGTGCACTTCCTTGCCGCCGATGCTCACCACCACCACTTCGCCCGGGAACTTCGCGACCAGGCGCAGCGACTCTTCGACCGCGATCTCGTCGAACGGGTTGATTTTGTACTTCAGGCCTTCGCCGACGATGCCGCTTCCGTCAGGCTTCACCTTGATCTTCGACTCGGGGTCTTCGACGCGCTTGGCAGTGACGAGAATCTTCATGGTGACCTCTGCTGGTGTTTTCTAAGTTTTGACGCAGTGCGTTCGCGCCGTTGACATACAAATCAGTCGCCGTCGAAGCAAGCCCCTCTTCAGCCTTTGAGCAGCTCGCGCGCCATCACCAGCCGCTGCACCTGGCTGGTGCCTTCGTAGATCTGCACGAGCTTGGCGTCGCGCATCAGCTTCTCGACCGGGTATTCCTTGCTGTAGCCGTAGCCGCCGAAGACCTGCACCGCGTCGGTGGTGACGCGCATCGCCGTGTCGGCCGCGAAGCACTTGCCGTAGCTGCTCACCAGGGTGTTGCGCTGACCTGCGTCGAGCATGCAGGCGCTCTGGTACGCGAGCAGGCGCGCGGCGTGCGTGTCCTTCGCCATGTCGGCGATCATGAACTGAATCGCCTGGAAGTCGGCGATCGGCTTGCCGAACTGCTGGCGGCTCTTCGCGTACTCGATGCTGTGTTCCAGCGCGGCGCGGGCGATGCCGACGGCGAACATCGCGGTCAGCGGGCGGCTGTTGTCGAGCGTCGCCATCGCGATCGAGAAGCCCTCGCCTTCTTCGCCGATGCGGTTCTTCACCGGCACCTTCACGTCTTCGAAGGTCAGGGTGACGGTGTTCGAGGCGCGCTGCCCCATCTTGTTCTCGTGCTTGCCGACGGTGAGCCCCTGCGGGCGGCCCTCGACGACCAGGCACATCAGGCCCTTGTGCCGCTTCGCCTTGTCGGTGGTGCAGAACAGCGAGAACTGATCCGCGTACTCGCCGTTGGTGATCCACTGCTTCTGGCCGTTGACGATGTAGTGGTCGCCCTCGCGCCGCGCGGTGGTGGTGAGGCCTGCCACGTCGCTGCCAGCCGACGGCTCGGTGAGCGCGAAGCTCGTCAGCTTGAAGGCCTCGGTGAAGGGCTTCACGAACCGTTCGTGCTGCTCTTTCGAGCCGCTGAGGATGACAGGCAGCAGCGCGAGGTCGTTGGCGATCATCGACGTCGCGACGCCGGCGCAGCCCCAGGCCAGCTCTTCGGCGACGAGCACCTGCGCGAAGTGCGACAGGCCAGCTCCACCGAGCTCGAGGCTTACCGTCATGTTCATCAGGCCGAGCTCCCAGCCCGCCTTGATGATGTCTTTGGGGAACGTCGAGGTCTCGTCGAAGTGCGCCGCTTTTGGGCGGACGACGTCCTTCGAGAACTTGCGCGCGGTGGCCTGAAAGCTCTTTTCCTCGTCCGACAAGTCGAAGTTCATGGCGGCAGGCGTGTACCACCGCTTCGACCTTTTTCCCGCTACTTCGCTTTGGGGACCTTGTCCCAGTCTGCGAGGAACTTCTTGATGCCAGAATCTGTGAGCGGGTGCTGCGCCAGCTGCTGAATCACCGACAGCGGCAGCGTCGCGACGTGGGCGCCCATGCGCGCGGCGTCGAGCACGTGAATCGGGTTGCGCACGCTGGCGACGAGCACCTGGGTCTTGAAGTCGTAGGCGCGGAAGATTTCCAGCACCTGGCGCACCATCTCCATTCCGTCCTGGCCGATGTCGTCGAGGCGTCCGACGAAGGGCGAGACGTAGGTCGCGCCGGCCTTCGCGCACAGCAGCGCCTGGTTGGGCGAGAAGACGAGGGTGACGTTCGTCTTGATGCCTTCGGCGGTGAAGATCTTCGTCGCCTTCATCCCCTCGACGCCCATCGGGACTTTGACGACGACGTTCTTGTGAAGCTTCGCGAGCCCGCGGCCTTCGACCACCAGCTCGTCGGCGGTCATCGACACGCACTCGGCGGAAATCGGGCCGTCGACGATGTCGCAGATTTCCTTGATCGTCTCGACCAGGGGCCGGCCGACCTTGGCCAGCAGTGACGGGTTGGTGGTGACGCCATCGACACAGCCCATCGCGTGGGCGGTGCGAATCTCTTTCACGTCGGCGCTGTCGATGAAGAATTTCATGCGCCTCGTTTAATCCCGATAGAAGCAGGAGGCCATGGGTTCCCGACAGACGCTGGATTACGCGCGAAAAGTGCTCCGCACCGAGAGCCGGGCGATCGCCTCGCTCGAACGCCGGGTGGGCGCCGATTTCGTCGCCGCCGTCGATGCGATCTCGGCCTGCCGTGGCCACGTCGTCGTCACCGCGATGGGCAAGCCCGGCTTCATCGCCCAGAAGCTCTCGGCCACCTTCGCGTCCGTCGGCGTCGCTTCCCTCTTCCTGCACCCGGCCGAAGCCGCGCATGGAGATTTGGGGCGGGTGCGGCCGGGCGACGTGGTGGTCGCGCTGTCGAACTCGGGCTCGACGACCGAGCTGCTCGCGCTGCTGCCCGCGTTCAAGCGCATCGGCGTCACGCTGGTCGCGATCACGTCTGACCCGAAGAGCCCGCTGGCGAAGGCGGCTTCATTGCTGCTCGACATCGGCGTCCTCGACGAAGCGTCTCCGCTGGGCTTGATTCCGACGGCGTCGTCTGCCGCGCTTCACGCGATGACGGATGCGCTGGCGATGTGCGTCGCCCAGCAGAGCGAGCTGACCGCCGAGAAGTACGCCCACCTTCACCCGGGCGGGAAGCTGGGCCGCAGCGTGCTGAAGGTGCGCGAGGTGATGCGCGCGGGCGCGGCGCACCCGAAGGTGAAGCAGACGGCGCGGCTGGCGGAAGTGGTGGTGGTGATGACGAACACCCCCGGCCGGCCTGGCGCGGCGAACGTCGTCGACGCGAAGGGCATGCTGGTCGGCATCTTCACCGACGGCGACTTGCGCCGGCTCGCCGAACGCAAGCAGCTCGACTTCAAGGTGCAGGTGAAAGACGTGATGGGGAAGAACCCGCGCTTCGTCTCGCCCGATGAGCTCGTGCTCGAAGCCGCCGCCCGCATGCGCGAGCACCAGGTGGATCAGCTGCCGGTGGTCGACGCGAGTGGAAAGGCCGTGGGACTGCTCGATGTGCAGGACCTGCTGGCCGCGCGGCTGGTCTGAAGAGGCAGGGCCATAGCCTTCGGAACGCGCCCGCCGCGGACTTTTTTTGGTTGCGCGTTAGACCCAATGGAAAATCAGGTCTAACGCGCATTCTGAGCAAGTGCGGGCGGGAAGCGATTCCGCCGCGGAGTCGTCGCAGCGACGCGGAACCTATTCGCCGAAGCGAAGGAGCAGCTCGAGGCCCGGGTGCCAGAACATGCCGCCGCTGGTCTGCGGCAACGTCAGCGTGTTTCCCGGAGCGGTGCGGTTGTCGTAGTCGAGGTACATCGCGCCGAAGCGGGGGAAGGTGCCGCGCACGAAGGCGCCGAGGCCGATGAAGCGGTTGAACCAGTAGTCGACCGTCATGCCCCACTGCCAGACCAGCCCGTCCATGCCCAGCGTCTGGCCGACGATGCCGTAGCCGGCGCCGAAGAAGATCGAGAAATCGATCGGAATCGGGCGCCGCTCTTTGTTCATGAAGACGAGCTGCAGCGGGTGCCACGCGAGGATGCCGGTCAAGAAGCCGCCGCCACCGCGCGAGGGCTGCGACAGGTTCCAGCCGGTGGCCAGCAGGTTCACTTCGATCGAGGCGTGCCCGAGGATGTTGTAACCGAGCCGAATCGCGACCGTCTGGGCGTTCGGCCAGCCCTGCAGGTCGGCGATGTACTTGTCGGCAAAGCCCTGGCCCACCTGCGAGCCAATGAAGCCGCGGTCGAAGGACCAGAGGCCCGGGCCGTACTGGACGCCGAAGATGACGCCTCCGCTCGAGAACTTTGGCGGGTCGGCGAAGGCCGGCAGGCTTAAGAGAGCAACGATGAAGAAAAGCGGACGCATCATGGAGAGCGGTGCCGCTGCGTAATAGAAAGGCCACCCCATGTCGATTCCTCAAGACACGTTCCTCACCGGGCAGAACATCGACTTCATCGAAGCCACCTACCAGCGGTGGCTAGAAGACCCGCACAGCGTCGACCCCAGCTGGAGCGAGCTCTTCAACGCCAGCGGCGGCAAGGGCAACCCGCTGGTCATCGATGGTCTGCAGTTGAAGCCGATGCCGAAGAAGAACGGCAACGGCGCGCACGGGCTCGCGACCGCGGTCGTCGCGCAGCAGAGCATCGACCTGCAGAGCAAGATCGACCAGACGATCTTCAGCTTCCGCCTTCGCGGGCATCTGCTGACCCAGCTCGACCCGCTCGGCACCCCTCGGCAGATCCTCGATCACGTCGCCGACATCGGCATGGTCAGCCCGGCCCATTTTTCAGACACTGAGCTCGACGCCCTCGTCGACAGCCAGGGCGCCTTCGACGAGCCCCGCGTCACTGTTCGCCGGGTGTTGGAGCGGATGCGCCGCACGTACAGCGACCACGTCGGCGTCGAGTACGTGAACATGCTCAACAGCGAGCGCCGCCGCTGGCTGATGCGCCGCATGGAGACCAGCGAGAACCGCACCGACTTCACCGTCGATGAGCAGCGTCGAATTCTCACCCGCCTCACGCTCGCCGAGACCTTCGAGTCGACGATTCACACCAAGTTCCAGAACGCCAAGCGCTTCTCAGGTGAAGGCGCCGAGTCGATGCTGGCGATGATCGAGTCGATGATGGAGGTCGGCGGAGCGCTGGGACTGCGCGAGGTCGTCATCGGCATGGCGCACCGCGGCCGGCTCAACGTGCTGGTCAACATCTGCGGGAAACCGGCCGACGAGATCTTCTCTGAGTTCGCCTATATGGCCGAGCCGAAGAAGTTCCTGAACCGCGGCGACGTGAAGTACCACATGGGGTACTCCAGCGACTGGCAGACGCGCGGTGGGCAGAACATCCATCTCACGATGGCGTTCAACCCCAGCCACCTCGGCATCGTGCACCCCGTCGTCGAAGGCCGCGTTCGGGCGAAGCAGGATCGCGTCGGGGAAGCAGGTCGTCATGCGATCGCGCCGTTGGTGATTCACGGCGACGCGCAGTTCTCGGGTCAGGGGCTTGTCGCCGAGACGCTGAACCTCGGCGGGCTCGAGGGCTACGACACGGGCGGCACCATCCACCTCGTCGTCAACAACCAGGTTGGCTACACGACCGAAGCCGACCAGGGCCGCACGCCGCTGTACTGCACCGGCATGGCGGCGATGCTCGACATCCCGATCTTCCACGTCAACGGCGACGACCCCGAAGCGTGCGTTCACGTGATGCAGCTGGCGACCGAGTACCGCCAGCGCTTTCACAGCGACGTCGTGATCGACCTCGTCTGCTACCGCAAGTACGGCCACAACGAAGGCGACGAGCCCTCGTTCACCCAGCCCACGATGTACAAGTTGATCCGGGCGCAGCCGACAGTTCGCACGCTCTACGCGGCGCAGCTCGCCAAGGCCGGCCGAATCACCCTCGAAGAGTCGGGCGAGATTCTGAAGAAGGCGTCCGAAGATTTCGCCAACGCGGTCGCGCGCGGCAAGACCGAGAACCGCGTCAAAGATCCGAGCAGCAACCTCGGCATCTGGGCCCGCTACAAGGGCGGCGCCGACGCGGGCGTCCCCCAGGTTCCAACCGGGCTCGACGAAGCGAAGCTCAAAGCGCTGCTCACGAAGCTCGCGACGGTGCCTGAAGGCTTCGTCCTTCACCCCAACGTTCAGAAGGTGCTCAACGAGCGCACGCAGATGGTCGCCGGCGAGCTGCCTGTGAACTGGGGAGCGGGTGAAATGCTCGCCTACGCGACGCTCGCCAGCGAGGGCTACGGCATCCGCCTCACCGGTCAGGACACCGAGCGAGGCACGTTCGCCCATCGCCAGGCGGTGCTTCACGACCAGGCCACGGGCCGTTTCGCCTTCCCCGTCGGCAACCTCGGCGCAAAGCAGGGCCGCACCGTCATCCTCAACAGCCCGCTGTCTGAGATGGCGTGCATGGGCTTCGAGTTCGGCTACTCGCTGGACTACCCGGACACGCTCGTCGTCTGGGAAGCGCAGTTCGGCGACTTCGCCAACAACGCCCAGGTCGTCATCGACCAGTTCATCGTCGCCTGCGAAGACAAGTGGAACCGGCTCTCTGGCCTGACGCTGCTGCTGCCGCACGGTTACGAAGGCGCGGGGCCCGAGCATTCGAGCGCGCGCCTCGAGCGTTTCCTCGAGATGGCCGCCGAAGACAACATTCAGGTCTGCTACCCGACCAGCTCTGCGCAGATCTTCCACCTGCTGCGCCGGCAGATCGAACGCCCGATTCGCAAGCCGCTGGTGGTGATGACGCCGAAGAGCCTGCTGCGCAACAAGGTGGCCGCCTCTGCCTGGTCCGACTTCACCAGCGGCACCTTCAAGCGCGTGATCGGCGAGACGAACGCCGAGGTCGACCCGAAGAAGGCGACCCGGCTGATCGTCTGCTCCGGCAAGGTCTACTACGACCTTCGCGAAGCACGTGATGCGGCGAAGGACACCAGCGTCGCCATCGTCCGGCTCGAACAGCTCTACCCGCTGCCGGCTCCGGAGCTGACCGAGCTCTTCAAGTCGATGCCGAAGCTCAACGACGTGCGTTGGGTCCAGGAAGAGCCGCGCAATGGTGGGGCCTGGCTCGCGATGATCGAGCCGCTGACGAAGCTGCTCGAAGAGAGCGCTCCGAAGGTGAAGCTGAAGTACGTCGGCCGCCCCGAGAGCGCGAGTCCCGCGACCGGTTACCTCAAGGCGTCCGAGTACGAGCAGAAAGTGCTTGTCGAAGAAGCGTTGGCAAAGAGCTAGAGCATCCACGCCCCCGAGCTCACTTGGGGGCTAGACGAGGAAAACAATGTCCGTCGATCTGAAGGTCCCGCAGCTGGGCGAGTCGATCACCGAAGCCGTCGTCGGCAAGTGGCACAAGAAGATTGGTGACCCGGTGAAGGTCGACGAGCCGATCGTCGTGCTCGAGACCGACAAGGTCACCGTCGATGTGCAGGCGCCGTCTGCCGGAGTGATTGGGTCGATCGCGTTCAAGGAAGGCGCGAAGGTCAAGATCGGCGACACGCTCGGCACGGTCGACCCGTCGGCCGCTGGCGCGACCGCCGCTCCTGAAGCCGCGAAGCCCGAAGCTGCGAAAGCCGAAGCCCCGAAGGCCGAAGACAAACCCCAGAAGCTCTCGACGCCCGTCGCGCGCGCGATCGCGGCCGACAAGGGCCTCGACACGGGCAGCATTCAGGGCACTGGCACGAACGGCCGCGTGATGAAGGGCGACGTGGTGAAGGCGCAGGCACCAGCTCCCGCTCCGGCAGGCCCGACGACGACGCGGACGCCCGGATCGCGGGAAGAGCGCGTCGCGATGACGCCGCTTCGCAAGCGCGTCGCTGAACGCCTCATCCAGGCGCAGAACAACGCCGCGATTCTCACCACCTTCAACGAGCTCGACATGAGCGCGGTGATGGGGCTGCGCAAGGCGTACAACGAGAAGTTCGAGAAGAAGCACGGCATCAAGCTCGGCTTCATGAGCCTCTTCGTCCGCGCGGCGATCGAAGCGCTCAAGCAGTTCCCCGCCGTCAACGCGAGCATCGACGGCGACGAAGTCGTCTTCCACCACTTCTACGACATCGGCGTCGCCGTCTCGGGCAGCCGAGGGCTCGTCGTCCCCGTCGTTCGCGACGCCGACCAGAAGTCGCTGGCTGAGCTCGAGAAGTCGATTGCTGAGCTCGGCGTGAAGGCGAAGTCCGACAAGCTCGCGCTCAGCGACCTGCAGGGCGGCACTTTCACCATCAGCAACGGCGGCATCTTCGGCTCGATGATGTCGACCCCGATTCTCAACCCGCCGCAGACGGGCATCCTCGGCATGCACAACATCGTCGACCGCGCCGTCGTGCGTGACGGGCAGATCGTCATCCGCCCGATGATGTACCTCGCGCTCTCGTACGATCACCGCCTGATCGACGGCCGCGAAGCCGTGCAGTTCCTCGTGCGCATCAAGGAATGCCTCGAGGCGCCCGAACGGATTCTGCTCGAGATTTGAGCAGCACCAGGCCTGTTCGAGGCATCTTGACGTCAAATAACCGAGGCATCATGATGCCTCGATGAGGACGACGCTCACGCTGGACCCAGACGTCGCGCGCCTTCTTCAAGAAGAAGCCCACCGCCTTCGCAAGCCGTTCAAGCAGGTGGTCAACGACGCGGTTCGAAAGGCGCTGGGCGGAACCGGGACCCGTGAGAAGGCGAAGCCGTTTCGGGTCGTCCCTCACGCCGCGAAGCTGCTCCCGGGAATCGACCGGCTGTCTCTCAATCGCCTCGCCGACGAGCTCGAGGACGACGCGCTGATCTCGAAGTCCCGCGCGACCCGCGGGGCCCGGAAGTGATCATCCCCGACATCAACTTGATGCTCTACGCAAACATCGCTGCGTACCCTGAGCATCCCAAAGCGCGCCGTTGGCTCGAGGACGTGATGAACGGCGACGAGGAGGTTGGGATCCCCGCCGTGGTGGTTTTCGGCTTCATCCGAATCGCCACCAACCCGCGGATCTTCGATCGCCCGCTGGCGGTCGACGATGCAATTGCGCGCGTGACCGGCTGGTTGGCGCGACCTCAGGTTCACTTCCTGACTCCCGGCCCCAGGCACCTGGAAGTGGCCTTTCGGCTGCTGCAACAGATGGGCTCGGCCGGCAACCTCACCACCGACACGCAGCTCGCCGCACTCGCCATCGAGAACCAGGCCGAGCTGCACTCAAACGACTCGGATTTTGGCCGCTTCGCGCAGCTGCGGTGGCTCAACCCCCTCGCCTGAAGCCTCAAGGGGAAGGCGCGCCCATCAGCTCTTTCATCAGGGCGTCGTCTTCCTCCGACGCCCCCGCATCCACCGACTCGTAGCGCTGCTTGTCCGCGTCCGAGCACGGGTGCGGATGCGTCGCGTCCAGCTGCACGCACTCGAGCACCCACGCCTCGCGCGGCGGCTCGCCCAGCTTCTCGGCCTGCGCGCGCGCCGCGTCGATGTCGCCCTTCACCAACGCCGTCGACAGCCAGGGCATCGCCATCACCAGCGCCAGCGACACCGCGAGCAGCCCGACGAAAGGCATCACCGCGCGGTACAGCGACGTCAACGGCCGCCCGAAACGAAAAGACGCGATGAAGAGGTTGAGCCCCAGGGGCGGCGCCGAGAACGCGAGCTCGAGGTTCAGGATCACCATCATCGCGAGGTGAAACGGCTGCAGCCCGAAGCGCGCCGCGAACGGCAGCACCAGCGGCACTGCGACCAGAATCGCCGAGAAGCCGTCCATCAACATCCCCACCACGACCAGGAAGACGTTGAGCGCGATCAAGAACTGCCACCGCTCGGTCAGCCCCACCCGCGCCAGCGCCTCGAGCACCTGCCCCGGCAGCTGGTGATCGATGACGTAGTTCATCAGCGCGTTCGCCATCATCAAGATCAGCACCACCGCTCCCGACAGCGCCATCGACGACTTCAGGATCCTCGGCAGCTCCTTTCGCGTCAGATCCTTGTGAACGAAGAGCGCGACCCCCAGCGTGTAAAGCGCGCCCAGCGCCGCCGACTCGTCCAACGACGCGATCGACAGCGACAGCGAGCCGAGCAGCAACACCGGAAGCCCGAGCTCCCACTTCACGTCCCACAGCGCCTTCAGCATCACGCGGCCATTCGCCGGCTCGAGCGGAATCCTGGCCTTGTGCCCGACCCACACCGCGTAGCCGCCGAGCAGCAGCATCACCAGCAAGCCCGGCAGCACTCCCGCTTTGAACAACGTCATGAAGTCGAGGCCCGCGACCAGGCCGTAGACGAGAATCGGCAGCGACGGAGGCAACAGCAGCCCAAGCGATCCACCGGTCGTCACCAGCCCGACCGAGAATTTTTCCGGGTAGCCCTGCTTGAGCAGCGCGGGCAACAGCAGGCCGCCGATCGCGACGATGGTCACGCCCGAGCCACCGGTGAGCGTGGTGAAGAAGGCGCTCGCGACCAGACAGACGATCGCAAGCCCGCCTGGCATCCAGCCCAACAAAGCCTGCGCCGCGGCCACGATTCGCTTCGGCGCGCGCGACTCAGCCAGCACGTACCCCAGGAAGATGAACAGCGGCACCGTCACCAGCACCGGCGAGCCCGCGAACTGTTCGTCGAGCACCTTCGGAGCCAGCCGGCTCAACGGCGCTCCTTCCCACAACCACGCAAGCTCTGCCGCGCCCGCCATCACCGCGAACAACGGCACGCCAAGCATCGCGGCCAGCGCGACGACTCCGCCCATCGGCCCTGCGCCCAGCGCGCCCACGCCCGTGACGCCGCCCAGCGCGACCCACCCAGGCCAGCGCCGCGTCACGAGACCTTCTCCGCTGACGGTGCGCCGCGCAGGCACCACAGCAACAGCCGCAGCCCGATCATCAGCAGCCCGAACGGCACCAGCAGGTTGAGCCCGCGCACGAGGAAGCCCTGCGGCACCACGCCCCGCATCGCGATCAACGGCGTCCGGTTCTCAGCGCTGTCGTCGTGCATCCCCTCGCCGAACCTCGGCTCCCCATCGACGCGCGCGTTCCACTCGGCCGCCGTCAACGACGTGTCCCACCGCGTCCCCGTCAGCACCCTCCCCGCCACGGTGAAGTCCAGCGCTACCTGCTGCCGCGCCACGAACGCCTGCTGCTCGAGGCCGTCGATGAGCGCAGCGATGACTGCGTCGCGCGCCTTGAAGCCGTCCTTCGCGATGAAGTCGGTGAAGCCCCACGCCGCTGCGAAGCACACCGCCGCCGCCACCACGCCACCCACCATCGACAGCGGCACTTTCAGCTTCGGCCCCAGCGCCCTCGACACCACGTCGATCGTGACGTGCCGACCCGACGCCGTCGCCAGCGAGCCACCGAGCAGCGCGAGCCACAACGTCAGCCGCGTCCCAACCCCGCGAAGCCCGCCCGCCAGCGTCAGCGTCGAGCCGTCCTGCAGCCAACCGAGCAGGTTCGAGAAGTACGCCACCCCGACGTCGCGCCACGCCCAGGCCGACACCACGCCCACCGCGATCGCTGCGAACACCACCGCCCGCCGCTTCGTCAGCGCGAAAGCAGCAACGCCCAGCACCAGGGCTCCGAACGCCGCGCGAAACGGAATCGACGGCTGCGCGAGCCCCTTGAGCACCACCCACGCGGTGAGCGCCGCAATCAAAGCCGCGATCGCCACTCCACACAGCAGGAGCTCGAGCCGCGTCCACTGCGCGTCCAGCCGGGCGAGCACGGCCCTAGCGAACCGAGTCTTCGATCTGCTTCACCACGTCGGCCGAGTACGTGCCCTTCGCCATCCGCGCGCGCGCTTCGGCGAACACCTTGCTCCACGCCGCGCGCTCGGCCGGCGTCGGCTCGTTCACCGTCATCTTCTTCTTCGCCCGCTCGAGCGCCGCCACGTCTTCCGCGCGAATGCGATCCGTCAGCGCCTTGCCCACCACTTTCCCGGTGTCGAGAATCACCTGGCGCTGTTCCGGCTTCAGTGCGTCGAGCTTCGCCTTCGAGAAGACGATGCCGCCGATGTTCGGGGCCACCACCATCAGGTTCAGGTGATCGAGCCGGCTGCTCCACTGCAGCTGCTCGGCAGCCAGCGGCGACACGCTCATCAAGCTCACGTTTCCCGTCGACAGCTCGGGCATCGCTTCCGGCACGCTGGTCGGCACCGTCGTGATGCCGCCGATCACCTGGAACACCGGGGGCAGGTTCGGATCTTCCTTCCACACCCACGGCCGCTTGCCTTTCACGCTCTCGGGCCCCGTCACCGCGTAGCCCTTCGACATCAGCCGATCGAGGCCGACGTCGCCCCACCCCACCAGCTCGAAGCCCGCTGCAACAAAGGCCTTCTCGAACCGCGGCCGCAGCAGCTCGCGCGCCTTGTCCAGCTGCGCCCAGTCGTTGAACACGCCCGGCATCTGCAGCGCGTTGACGTCGTTGTGGACGATGCCGAGGCCGACAGCAGAGACGACCGCTCCGTCGAGCTGCCCCGTCTTCAGCTTGCTCATCTGCGCGGGCTCGTCGCCCTGGGTCGCGTTCCAGAAGAACTCGAGCTCGACCTCGCCCTTCGTCTTCTCTTTCACCGCCTTCGCCCAGACGCGCAGCACCTGGCCCCACGGAGACTCACGCGGGACGAGGGAGCCGACCTTGAGGGTCGTCGCGGCCTGCGTGGAGAAAGCGACCAGCATCACCAGGCAGAGAATCGTCTTCTTCACGGCGCACCTCCGAAACCACACCGCTTCAGCCGCGGCGCCTGCAGGTACCGCTTCGCCTTTCGCACCGCGATCGTGTTCTCGAGCCGCTGCGCCGGCAGCACATCGCCCGCGTCCAGAATCTCTTGCAGCAACGCGCGATACGCCGTCTCGTCACGCGCCTGGCACGCCCAGTTCTGCGCGTAGAGCAGCTGCGTGGTCAGCGCCTTGCGGCCCGAGACCGCAAGCGACTTCTCGAAGAAGTCCTTCGCGTCCGCCAGCTCGGCGTCCGGAGATCGCGCGTGGTAGGCGCCCAGCGTCGCGTAGCCCAGCCCGTACGCAAGACGAGGGTTCACAGCGACGCTGCGTTCCATCAGCGCCACGCCCACGTAGAGCTCGGCGACGACTTCTGGTTTCTCGGCCGCGACGCTTCCCCGGCTCAGCCACGCCGCGCCCAGCCACAACAGCGCCTCGGCGTCGTCGTGGCCCGCGAGGTACTTCACCACCGTGTCGTAGTTCTTCTGCGCCGCGACGAAGCCGGGCTTGCGCTGCTCGAGCAGCATCGTCCCGAATCGAATCGCCCGGTCGTACGCCTCGTTCGCGCGCTTGCCCTGCGCCGCTTCCGCTTCCTCGTCGCCGCGGTCGTACGCCTGTTCCCACTCGTCTTCGATGAAGGCGCCGCCGAACCCCGTCCACGCCTGCAGCAGCAGGAACATCGCGTCTTCGTTGTCGGGCGCCAGCTGCTGCATGCCTTCGATCTGCACCAGGCTCGAGCCAGCCGCGATCTTCGCCACCTCGAGATCCGACAGCGTGTCGAAGGCACCCGACGCGTCGCGGGTCGACTTGATCGTGCCGTCGAGGATCATCCGGTCGATGCAGCCGGTCGTTGCGAACGCGAACAAAACGAAGAGGCAAGGGCGCATGGGGGTCGGGCACCCTATACTCCTGCTTCGACAAATGAAGCGCGCGATCCTGTCACTCGTCTTGCTGCTCACCGCCTGCTCTTCCAGCGGCGCGTCTGCCACCTGCACTGCGGGCACGGCTCCGACGTGCCAGGGCACTGACCTCACCGTCTGCGACAACGGCAAGACCCGCACCGTCGCCTGCAAAGGCCCGCTGGGTTGCATGGGCAACAAGTGCGACAGCTCGACCCACACGCTCGGTGAAGGTTGCGCGGGCAGCGCTTCGCAGTGCGACTTCGTCAGCGGCGCGCGCGCCCTTTCCTGCGTCAGCGGCCAGCTGCGCCAGTTCCGCACCTGCAGCGGCCCACGCCAGTGCTTCGTCGAGAACGGCGTCGTCGGCTGCGACGTCACCATCGGCGATTCGTGCCCAGCAGCCTACGAAGCCAGCTACTTCTGCGATTCCGTCGACACGCAGCAGGTCGTGAAGTGCACCGACGGCGGCATCGTGAAGTACTCGACGTGCTCGGGCGCCAAGAACTGCGCGCCCGGAGACGGCGGGCTCATTTGTCAGTGAGCTTCGTCCACAGCGCCGTCTGGTCTCCCTCGTAGATCAGCTTCTCGCCCTGCTTGAACTCGAACGAGTAGCGCGCCAGGATCTTCTCGGCGCCCTTTCGCGCGTGCGTCGACCAGCCCTTCAGCACCAGCGGCTCGCCCATCGCCGCCAGGTTGTGAAAGCGCGCCGCGTGGATCCGCACCCCGTAGCCGACCCAGCCTTCCGCGTGGCGCAGGCCGAACACGTAGTAGGCGTGAACGAAGCCCACCATGCCCGTCATGTGCACCATCAACCCGCCCGACACGTGGGGCGGGTGCAGCACCGGGTGGTTCTTCTGCTCGCGCGTCAGCGGCAGCTCGGGGTGCGCCGGCATCCGCAACCTCACCATCGACTGTTCGACGTCCACCTCGAGCACTTCATCGATCAACAGGCCGCCCGGCCCATACGGGCAGTCGGCCACGAAAGCAGGGTCGAGCATTTTTTTAGAGCGTGTCCTTGAAGTAGCGCGCGATCCATTCCCACTGCCGTTCCATCACCAGCGGCTCGGGCACCATGTGGGTGAAGTTCGCCAACGGCAGCACCGAGTGCTGCTTCCCCGCGCGGAACAGGGCGTCCGACACTTTGAGCGTGTGGAAGAAGTAGACGTTGTCGTCCGCGGTGCCGTGCATGAAGAGAATCGGCCGCGTCGCCTTCGGCACGTACGTCAGCAGGTTGCTCACGTCGTAGGCCTTCTGCGCCGCAGGAGGCACGCCGAGGAAACGTTCGGTGTAGTGCGTGTCGTAATCCAGCCAGTCGACCACCGGCGCGCCCGACACCGCCGACTTCACCGAGTCGCCGTTGCGCATCGCCAGCAGCGCCGCCATGTACCCGCCAAACGACCAGCCATAGACGCCGACGCGCGCCATGTCGGCCTCGGGCACTTCCTTGCCCAGAAGCTTGAGCGCCGCGACCTGGTCGTCCGCCGGCAGCGTCGCGAAGTCGTACTTGATCGCCCGTTCCCACTCCCGCCCGCGGTTCGGAGTTCCCCGCCCATCGAACTTCACCACCAGGAAGCCCTGGTCTGCGAGCCACTGCAGCACCAGGTTCTCGCGCAAGGTGTACATCACCTCCTGGTGGCCGGGGCCGCCGTACACATTGAGGATGACGGGCAGCTTCGTGCCGGCCTTCATCGTCGCGGGCCGCAGAATCGTGGTCCAGAAGCCCGCGTCGCCGCCCAACTTCTTCACCTCGGCGCGCACCTTCAAGCTCGGCTCGATCGCCACCGATGGCAGCTCGCCGATCTGCTTTCCGTCCACCGAGAACACCGCCAGCTTCGGCATGCTCGTCAGCGAGGCCAGCCGCGCGACCACCGTCTTCGCATCCGGCGACAACACCGCCGCCTCGTTGCTGTTGTCGTCGGCGAAGAGCTTCACCCGTTCCGGGTTCCCGCCCGCCTTCACCTTGTAGATGTGCGTCTCGACCGGGTTCTTCCCGCCGAGGAACCAGAGCTCTTTCTTCGCCTCGTCGTAGCCGACCAGCTCGGAGAAGCCGCCTTCAGGCCGCGCCGCCGCGCCGTACCGCGCCGCCACCTTCACCCAGGTCGCGTTGGCGGTGCCGTCGGCATTTCGAAGCTCGACCTCGGGGCCACCGTTCTTTTCCGTCATCCAGAAGAAGCCCGACCCATCGGGCAACCAGTGCGGAAATTCTTGCGCGATGTTGAGCCACGCCGCGTCTTCTTCCGTCAGCAGCACCGTCGTCTTTCCCGTCTTGCCGTCGACGGCCAGCACCTGCTCTTTCGTCTGCTCGCGGTTCTGCACCACCAGCGTCACCGGCCCCGTCTTCGGAACCTTCACCGTCGCGAGGTACGGAAACGCCGCCGCGTCCCACGCAAGCTCCGTCACCTTTCCGCCCGCCACCGGGGTCATCAGCAGCTTCACCTTCGCGTTCGCCTTGCCCGGGCGCGGGTAGAAGAACCGTTCGGGCTGACCTTCCGGGTGCATCGGGTCGGGAATGCCGAACTGTTCCATGCCCGTGTGCTCCGTTTCCTGGAACACGACGTTCTTGCCGTCGGCGGTGAACCAGAACCCCGCGAAGCGCGACATCTCTTCCTGCGCGACGAACTCGGCCAGCCCGTGTGGCTTCGCTTCGGTACCGCCCTTCGTCACCGCCTTCTCCGCGTTCGTCTTCAGCTCGACCACGCGCACGTCGTTCTCGCGAACGAACCCCACCCGCGTGCCGTCAGGCGAAAACTTCGCGTCGATCGCCGCGCCGGCGCCCGTCTTCAGCTGCTGCACTTTGCCGCTCGCGCGCTCGACCACGTACAGGCGCCCCGAGAGGCCGAGCAGAATCTTCGAGCCGTCGGGTGAGAACTGGTAGCTCGTGAAGCCGCGCGCCGTCATCCGCATGCGTTCCATTCGCGCCTTCTCGGCCACCGACAACGTCTCGGCCGCGCCCTTCAGCAGCGCCTCGGGAGTCAGCAGCTCCCTCGTCTGCCCGGTCGCCACGTCGAGCTCGAAGAGCGTCTGCTCGGGCGCCTTCGCCTTCGCGCGAAGGAACAGCACCGTCTTTCCATCGGGAGCGAACTTCGGCGACGACGGCCTGCCAGCCAGGTACCGGCGCGTCTCGGCAAACTCTCGAAGGAATGACGAATCAGCGGCGGCGGCGGCGGTGGCAGTCAAAAGGGTCATGGCGAGGACTTTCATGTGCGCCCGCGTCATACACCGTGCACGTTTGCGTTCCAGTGCGGTTGCCGTGTCTGTTTCCCAAATCCATGATCCGAACCAGCCTGCTCGCCTCTGCGCTCGTCCTCTCGTCTGGCTGCCTCATCCCCCTCGGTGGTGAGCCGAACGACGGCGGAAGTCTCGATGCCGGCCCCGTCGTTTCGCTGCCCGACGGCGGCGTCGCCACCTGGTACCGCGATGTGTTGCCGGTGGCGCAGACGCGCTGCCAGGGCTGTCACGTCGCCGGAGGCATCGCCTCGTTCTCGATGGACAGCTACCCCGAAGTGAAGAAGTGGGCGAACCAGATGGCCAACGCCACTGAGAACCGCCGCATGCCGCCGTGGATGCCCGCCGAATCGTGCGGCCAGAGCTACCGGGACTCGCGGCGGATGAGCCAGAAGGAAATCGACGTCTTCACCGCGTGGGTTGCAGGCGGCGCGGTCGAAGGCAACCCGGCCGACGCGCCCGTCGCGGCGAAGCAGGACGCGCTGGAGTGGGTGGACGCGACGGTCGCTCCGCTGAACAGCTACCTGCCCAGCGAGAGCGTCGTCGACGACTACCACTGCTTCCTCGTCGACCCGAAGGTCACGAGCGCGAAGTCCGTCATCGGCTACGAGGTGATTCCCGGCCAGCGCAGCGAAGTGCACCACGTGCTCATCTACGCGGTCGACAAGGCCAAGGCGCAGGCGAAGGACGACGCCGAAGCCGGCGAGGGCTGGACCTGCTTCGGAGCGTCCGGCATCGACGACGCCGACCTCATCGGCGGCTGGGTTCCTGGCACCGCGAAGGTCAGCTACCCGGCGGGCACCGGCATTCCGCTCGCGGCCGGCAAAGTCTTCGCGATGCAGATTCACTACAACACGAGCCTCGTCCCCCGCAGCGCCGACACCACGACGGTGAAACTTCAATACGCGCGCGAGACCGTCATCCCCGCCACGCTGATCCCCATCCTCGACTACACGTTTGCGATTCCGCCGAACGCGATGGACTACACGCCGCTGGGCCACCCGAAGGAATTCCCCAACACGCTCGGCTTCGACGCCCGCGTCTGGGGCGTGCTCCCCCACATGCACCAGAAGGGCAAGCGCATCGCCGTCAAAGGCCCCGAGCGCTGCATGGTCGACATCCCGAAGTGGGACTTCCACTGGCAGCAGCAGTACTTCTTCGACCAACCGCAGCTGGTGAAGAAGAACACCAAGGTCACGCTGACCTGCACCTGGGACAACCCGACCAGCAAGTACGTGCAGTGGGGCGAAGGCACCAGCGACGAGATGTGCCTTGCGTATCTGTACGCGACGCTCTGATCCATCGACTCGCAGGGACCTCTGCGGTTAGAAGCAGTGGGCCATGAGCTACACGGTTCTCGCTCGAAAATACCGCCCCCAGACGTTCGAAGACATGACGGGCCAGGAGCACGTGGTCCGCACGATCGAGAACGCGATCAAGCTCGGGCGCGTCGCCCACGCGTACCTCTTCTGCGGCCCGCGCGGCACCGGCAAGACCACCGCCGCCCGCCTGCTCGCCCGCGCGCTCAACTGCGAAAACGGCCCGACCGCGACCCCGTGCGGGAAGTGCCAGGCCTGCACCGAGATTCGCGACGGCATCAGCACGGACGTAGCGGAAATCGATGGCGCCTCGAACAACGGCGTCGAGAACGTGCGCGAGATTCGCGAGAACGCGAAGTACCTGCCGCAGCGCGACCGGCACAAGATCTACATCATCGATGAAGTCCACATGCTCTCGGGCGCCGCCTTCAACGCGCTGCTGAAGACGCTGGAAGAACCCCCCGGCCACGTGAAGTTCATCTTCGCGACCACCGAGCCGCAGAAGCTGCCCGACACGATCCTCTCGCGCTGCCAGCGCCACAACTTCCGCCGCATTCCGCAGGGCGCGATGCTCAAGCGGCTGCAGCAGATCTGCGCGCTCGAGAAGGTGAAGCTCACCGATCGCAGCCTCACGTTGCTCGTGCGCCAGTCGGAAGGCGGCATGCGCGACGCGCTCTCGCTGCTCGACCAGGTGCTGTCAGCGTGCGGCGAGGCTCCGACCGACGAACAGGTCGCCGACGCGCTGGGCGCGATCGATCGCACCCTCGTCCACGCGTTCGCCGCGGCCCTGGTGAAGCGCGATGCGAAGGCGCTGCTCGCGCGCATCGAAGAAGTCTGGAGCCGCGGCGTCGACCTGCGCCGCCTCGCCGAAGAGCTCGCCGAAGAGCTGCGACACCTCTTCATCGCAAAGAGCACCGGCGCCGCGCCCGAAGAGCTCGCCGAGTCCGATCGCGAAGCCGTCGTCCTGCTCGCCCGCGACGCCGACGCCGCCCAGCTCGCCCGCCTGTTCGACATCGTCCACAGCAGCGTCTGGGAAATCTCGCGCGCCGCCCAGCCGAAGCTTAGCTTCGAGATGACCCTGCTCAAGGGCGTCTACCTCGCCCCCGCCGGCTCGATTCCCGAGCTCATCTCACGCATCGAAAAGCTGTCCTCCGGCGCGCCTGGGGGTCGCTCCGCAGCGCCGGGCTTTCGTCCCTCCTAGCCGCGTCCAAAGAGACCCGGCGCCGCCGCCAGCGCCTCCGCCTCAGGCAGAGAAGAAGGAGCAGCCCGCGGAGCCGCCTCCGCCGAGCCCTGAACCACAGAACCCGGACGAGCGGCTCTTCGCCCCTGAAGGCTCCGCCGAAGGCTGCGCGTCGGGCGAGTGCCTGCCGGAAGCCGTCGCCGAACCCGAAGCCGAGTCGGCCCCCGCCCTTTTGACCTCGCACGACGTCTGGCGGCGCGCGGTCGAAGCGGTGCGCGCCCAATCGATTCGCTTCGGAAAGTCGCTGTCCTTCGCGCGCCTCGTCAGCTTCGAGCCCGGCCTGCTCAAGATCGCCTTCCCGAACGAAGCCGGCTTCCACCGCGCGACGGTGTTCGGCAGCGCGAAGCCAGAAATCGAGAAGCAGATCTCGGTCGCCCTCGGCCACGCGACGCGCCTGCAGGAAGACTCGTCGAACGCGTCGCTCGCCGCCGCGCCGAAGAGCATCGCCGAGCAGGAGCTGTCAGACCGCACCGCCCGCGAGAACAGCATCGACGCCCGCGTCCGCGTCCACCCCGCCGTGCAAAACGTCCTCAAGTACTTCGGCGGCCAGGTCGAGCACGTGCAGGTCCTCGACCCCCTTCCCCCCGCTGGCGCCGAGAACCCTGCACCGCAGGAAGACGACTCCTGAAGAGTCGGATATAGGGCCGCAGCCCTTCCAACCAGTGGAGCAACATGCCCGGAGTCGACCTCAACTATTTCATTCGGCAGGCCAACAAGCTGACCGAGAAGATCGAGGCCCGGAAGACGGAGCTCGCCGAAGAGACCGTTGAAGGCAAAGCCGGTGACGGCCGCGTCGTCGCCGTCGCCAACGGCGTTCAAGAGCTGAAGACGATCAAGATCGACAAGGCGCTGGTCGACCCGAACGACATCGCGATGCTCGAAGACATGGTCACGGCCGCCGTCAATGCCGCGCTGACCGCGAGCAAGGACCACATGCAGAAGGAGCTCGGCAAGATCTCCGGCGGCATCAAGATTCCGGGCATCACCTGACCCCAGACGCGATCAACCGCCTCGTGGCGCAGCTGGCGAAGCTGCCGGGCATCGGCGAGAAGACAGCCCAACGGCTCGCCTTCCACGTCCTGCGCGCGCCGCCCGAGTACGCCCGCGCCCTCGCCGGCGCGCTGCTCGAGGTCGTCGACAAGGTCCGCCTCTGCCCGCGCTGCTTCAGCCTCACCGACGGCCCCAACGATTCGCTGTGCGGCTACTGCACCGACACCCGCCGCGATCACCGCCAGGTCTGTGTCGTCGAAGGCATCGCCGACGAGCTCGCCCTCGAACGCACGCGCGAGTTCAAAGGCCGCTACCACGTGCTCCACGGCGTGCTCTCTCCGCTCGAAGGCATCGGCCCCGAGCAGCTGAGAATCCGCGAGCTGCTGCTGCGCCTGCAAGACACGCCTGTCGAAGAAGTCATCATCGCCACCAACCCCGACATCGAGGGCGAGGCGACGGCGCTGTACCTGACCCGCCTGCTCAAGCCGATGGGCCTCAAGGTCACCCGCATCGCGCAGGGCATCCCGATGGGTGGCGACCTCGAGTACGCGGATCAAGCGACGCTGGCCCGGGCTTTCTCCGGACGTCGCGAACTCTAACGTTTCACCTGGTACGCGAAGGGCAAGGTCAGCGAGACCTCTTTGTCCTTCTGCACCGGGAACCGCATCCCCGACACCAGCTGCTCGAGACACCGCCCGACCTTCTTGTCAGGCAGCTGACTCTTCGCGCCGCTGACCCGCCCGGAAGCGTTGATGGTGAAGCTCACCGATAGCTCGCCCTTCTCGCCCGGCAGGTCACCTTTGTTCTGCTCGAAGCACCGCGACGCCGCGCCCTTGTTCCCGTTCACGACCTTCATGATCAGCCCCGGCGTCAGCGTCACCGGGCCCTGCGGCCGCACGACGGGAGCCGCGGCCACCGCTGCCACTCCCGCATCCACCACTTCCTCGACCACGGGAACGACGGGGACAGGAACCACAGCCAGGGTAGGAGCCGGAATCACCGCCACCGCCTCGACCTGCTGCGCGCGGCCGGCCGCGGATCCGATTCCGACCACGGCCGCGACGGCGAGGGCCGCTCCGAGGCCGACCAGCGCCAGGACCAGGACGATCGCCAACAAGAACCTCGGGCGCGTGGCCTCGATCGACCGCGGCAGCCCAGTCGCCTTCGTCGCGCCCTCGCCCGGATCTGTCTTCGGCGTCAGCGGGTTCGCGAACCCCGGCACGTCGACGCCCTTCATCGCGAGCTCAGAGAGCGAATCGATGCGCGTCTTGCTGCCCACGCGATCTGGCCCGAAGAACGCCGTCAGGTACGCCGACATCCCCACCTTCCCCCCGCCTGACGTGTTCGCCTGCAGGTACACCGCGAGGTCCTGCGCCAGCTCGGCCGCCGTCTGGTACCGCTTCTGCAGATCCGGCGTCAAAGCCTTCAAGATGATCCGTTCGATCTCTTCAGGAAGATCTGGCCGCGCCACGCGCGGACGCACGTACTCGTTCGCCAACAACGCTTTCAGAATCGCGAGATCGTTGTCGCGCGCGAACGGCCGCGTGTTCGTCACCGCCTCGTAGAGGCTCACCCCCAACGAGTAGATGTCGGCCCGGCGATCGACGTTGCCGCTGCTCGCCTGCTCGGGCGCCATGTACTGGTACTTGCCCTTCACCACGCCCGCCGTCGTGTTCGTCACCCGGGTCTCTGCGCGCGCGATGCCGAAGTCGAGCACCTTCACCTGCCCGGTGTACGTGATGAAGATGTTCGACGGGCTCACGTCGCGATGCACCACGTTCATCGGAGCGCCCTTCGCATCTGTGAACTCGTGCGCGAAGTGCAGCCCCGTCGCCGCTTCGGCCACCACCTTCAGCGAGATGTTCAGCGGCACGTAGTCCTGGCGCTGCGCGCACGTGCGCAGCAGCGTCGAGAAGTCCTCGCCGGCGAGGTACTCCATCGAGATGAAGTAGCAGCCGTCCGCGTGCCCGAGGTCGTTGATCTGCACGATGTTCGGGTGCGCCAGCCGCGCCGCCAGCCGCGCTTCGTCGAGAAACATGTTCACGAAGTCCGGCACCGACGACAGGTGCTGCAGCATCCGCTTGATCACCACGTTCCGCTCGAAGCCCTCGACCCCCAGCTGCTTCGCCAGAAAAATCTCGGCCATTCCGCCTTCGGCCAGCTTCCGCACCAGGAAGTAATTCCCGAACGGACGCACGGCGACCTGGCCAATCGGCTCGCGAGTTCCACCAGCAGTCGTGACAAGCGGGGGTGCCATCTTCGTCAGCGGTGCTCTCAGCGGCGCACCGTGCGCACGGTATAGACCTCGGCGCCGTTCTTCCCAACGACGCGAAAAAAGAATCGGCCGCCCGGCAGCGCGGCCACCTTCGTGTTGAACCGCGACTTGTCGTCGAGCTCCAGCGCCCGGCCATTTACAAAGACCTTCGCGCCTACCGGAGCGACCCCCAGCACCGCCCCGCCTCCGGCGTCCCCATTCCTCGGCGACTTGATCAGCAGCGTCGGCACCGCGTTGTCGTAGACGATGTCCAGCTTGTTCAGCTTGCCGCCGCGCAAGCCCGCGTTCTTCGCGTCCAGCGGCGTCACGCTCCAGAGGTACTTGCCCTCGGCCAGCGCGCCGTCGAGCACCACCTGCGTTTCCTTCACTGACTTCTCCAGCACCGGCACCGAGAGCGCGCCTTCCTTGAACACCGACAGCTTGTACTTCGCCGCGCCCGGGTCGCCCGCGAACGTGAAGGTCAGCGCCGGCGGCTTGTCCTGGTAATAGATGGTCGTCTTGTCCGCGCCGTCCTGGACCTCGTTGCGGCGCAAGTCGAGCTCGCCTGCCGACCTCGGCTCTGGAGCGAAGTACGCGCTCCCGCGATCCACCTCCTTCTCTGCGTCGAACACGCGCCAGTAGAGATTTCCCCGCGCCGGCACGGCCACCGACACGAAGCGCTGGTGCAGCACGCCCGCCACCAGGGGCTCGGTGAATGACGGCCCCGGCGCCACTTCCACCCGGTACGCCTTTCCCTCGTCGCCATCCCAGACCAGCGACATGCGCCCCACGTTCGGGTGAAAGACCTTCAGCCCCATGCGCGTCGGCAGCGCCAGCACGTCGCGCGACGCCTCAGTCACCTCGACGGCCTTCCCGACCTTTGCGCTCTGCCCGCCCTGCAGCACCTTCGCTTCTTCGTTCGGCCTTTCGATGCGCAGGTCGCCGGCCACCGCGCTCACGTCAAACCCACTTCCCGTGCGCGTCACCGTGAACTGCCCGCCCAGGTCGCTCACCAGCGTCAGCCCTCCGCCCAGCCGCACCTTCCCCTTCTTCGTCAGCGTCCCCGCGACGTCGCCCTTCTTCAGGTCAAGGTCCGTCTCGTCGCCCAGAGCTTTCGCGAAGCCGACCTCGGTGCCCTTGCCGAACACCAGCTTCGTCGTGCCGGCTTGCAGCGTCGCCTTGCCGTCCTTCACCCGCATCGCGTCGCCGTCCGCCAGCGCCATCGGCTTCTTTCCCATCGCCACCCAGGACTTGCCGTCCTTCTTCTTCAGCTCGGACTTCCCGCCCGCGAAGATCGTCACCTCGACCGCCGGCAACACCATCACCTTCTTCGTGCCCTGTTCCACCTTCTCGCCCGCCCCGGCCGTCGTCACTTCGCCGTTGCGGGACACCAGCTCGATCTGCCCGATCTTGACGTCCACCCTCGTCGTGTCCGCGCCGACGTCGACGGCCACTTCGCTCTTGCCGACGCGCGTGAGCCCGAACGGCGTGAGAATCGAGAGCGACACCTGCGGCTCGAGCTTCTCGCCAGCCTTCGCCGCCGGCACCCGCGTCAGCACCAGGCCGCGCGCCACGTTCAACACCAGGCCCCCCTCGCCCTCGGCAATCGTGAACCGCGCGTCCGGCCCCACCTCGACCCGCCGTCCTCCCGGAAATCGCACCGTCGCTTCTCCGCCCTCGCCCGTCTCGATCGCGTCGCCGACGAAGAGGTAGCCGAGCTGCGCCGGCCCCACCTTGCCGCCGCGATCGAGCGTCACCTCTCCTTTCGTGGTTTCGAGGTGCGCCGCCGGCGCGGGCTCCGCGACGCCTGCGTCCAGGGGCGGGCCGTCAGCGCCCTTCGAGCATGCGCCGACGAGCACGCAGAGCGCGCCGATTCGAAAAAGGCGTCTCACTTCGGGAACAAGTCGACGTTGAAGATCGCCTGGTCACCGTCCTTCACAGTGACGCGCTTCGTCTGCGGCAGGTAGCCCGGCGCCGAGATCGTAATCGTGTAGGTGCCGCCCTCGACCCGCAGAGAGAACGCGCCCGCCGCGCTCGCCCGCGTCTTGATCTTCGCTTGCGGAATCTCGAGGTTCGCCGCCACCGGCTTGCCGCCCACCGTGCTTCGCACCAGGCCCGTGATCGTCGCCGCCACCCGCTTCTTCACCTCGACCAACGCCACCGTCACCTCCGCGCGCTGGCCCGCGACCACGGTCACCGCTTCCTCGCCGGCGTTGAACCCTTCAGCGGTGACCGCAACCGCCGCCACGCCAGCAGCGACCTCGTCGAACGCCGCCACGCCGTTCTCGTCCGTCAGCGCCGCACGGTCACCCAGCGTCACCGTCGCTTTCGCCACGGGTGTCTTCAGCTCGCGGCTCACCACCGTCACCACCACCTTCCCCGGCCTGGCGGCTTCCCGTTTCAGCGTAAGCGTAAGCGACGCCACGCCGCCGCCCACCACCGTCCCCTGCGCCGCGTCTGCCTCGTAGCCCTCTGCCGTCGCGCGCGCCGCGATGCTCCCCGGCACCAGCCCCGACACCTTCACTGCCCCGCCCGCGTCCGTGCGCAGCTGCTGCCCGGCCACTTCCACCGCAGCGTCCGCTACCGCCTGCCCTGTGTCCGCGTCGAACACCTGCACCTGCAATTCGCCGAACCGCGCCGCTTCCGCCGCTACGTCTTCCTGCCACTTCACGTCCAGCGCTCCGCCCGCCCGGATGATCTCCTGCGTCGCCGTCAGGCCTCCCGCGGCGGTCAGCGAATCGCTGACGTACGTCACGTCGGCCAGCAGGCCCCACCGCAGGTTCCCCAGCCGCAGCAGCTGCAACCGCACGCCTCCACCCACGGCGTACCCGAAGCTCCCGGCCGGCTGCCCGCGATCATCGGCCACCGAAACCGCGATCGGCACCTCGCCCCTGGCCTCGATCGACACCGGCCCCACGTCGACGATTCCTCTGGCGGCCAGCAGCACCCCATGCCTCAGGGCCGTCTTGAACGCCGGCGCCTGCGACACGTTGCCGAACATCGGCAGCTGGTGAAACGCATACCCCACCGCCGCTTCCAGCTTCAAAGGCCCCAGGAAGACTCTCCCCGTCGGCCCCGCCGCGAACCGAATCAGCCCACCGCCCGCCACCTTCTCTCCCCCGTCGAAGAGCGCGAACGCTTCCCGATGCAGCGAGCCGAACACGCCCAGGTGCCCGTTCAGCGCGAACCAGCCCCAGGCGTTCAACCCCAGATCGTTGGGCGTCAGGCCGCGGTACGACAGATCCGGATCCACCGCGTTTCGCTGGGCGCCGCTGCGCACTGACACGCCGTACCGCACGCGCGCCTGGAAGACTTCCGGCCCGGCGACTGGCGCACTGGCCGTCAGCCCCTCTTCCGCCTCTGCCGCCGACGCGACCACCAGCAGCAACCCGGTCAGGAGGCCCATCAGTCCCTCACGCAAGGTGACCAAAGTATAGGGGCACTTTTGTCCCGTTTCTCTCAATTGTGTCGCGACGTTTGAATTGGTGAAAGACCTGAGTGGGTCTGCTAGGAACGCGCTTCCGTCAAATTTTGGGGGCGTTCGATCCCATGGGTCAGCAGTTGGTGATGTACGAAGAGGAGTTCCACCGAATCAACGCGGTGTGCGACCGGCTGACCAAAGATGCGAACGCCAAAGTTGTATTCATCGTCGACAAGAACGGGCAGTTGATCGCCGCCGCAGGGCAGACCCAGCACATCGACACGACCTCTCTTGCCTCCCTCACCGCGGGAAACGTGGCCGCGATGGGTGGCCTCGCCAAGCTGATCGGCGAAAACGAGTTTCCGAACCAGTTCCACGAAGGCGCCAAAGATTCGCTGTACATGACCCTGGTTGGCGGCCGCATCGTGCTCGTCGTTATCTTCGACAACCGCACGTCGCTGGGTCTGGTCCGGCTTCGCATCAAGAAGGCGTCGGACGAGCTGAGCAAGATCTTCGAGCAATTGACCAAGCGCAGTGAAGCCCCCGGAGCCGGCTCGCCTTTCGCCGAAATCTCCGACGCCGACATCGACAACCTGTTCAGCGAGTAACCGCCCGCCCAATGTCCTTCATCAATTACTCAAGCCGCGAGATCAACTGCAAGATCGTCTATTACGGCCCGGGACTCTGCGGGAAGACGACGAACCTTCAGTACATCTACAACAAGACCAACCCCGAGACGAAGGGCAAGCTGATCTCGCTTTCGACCGAGACAGATCGCACCCTCTTCTTCGACTTCCTGCCCCTGTCGCTCGGTGAGATTCGCGGCTTCAAGACGCGCTTCCACCTCTACACGGTGCCAGGTCAGGTCTTCTACGACGCCAGCCGCAAGCTGATCCTCAAGGGCGTCGACGGGGTCGTCTTCGTCGCCGACAGCCAGGTCGAGCGCATGGAGGCCAACATGGAGTCGATGGAAAACCTCCGCATCAACCTCGCCGAACAGGGCTACGACCTCAACAAGATCCCCTTTGTGATGCAGTACAACAAGCGCGACCTTCCCAACGCCGTCTCGGCCGAAGAGCTCCGCAAGGTCTTGAACCCGCGCAACGTCCCCGAGTGGCAGGCCGTCGCGCCCACCGGCGTCGGCGTCTTCGACACCCTCAAGGCCGTCGCCAAGCTCGTCCTTACCGAGCTCCGCAAAGGTGGTCAGGGATGATTTCCCGTTCGTTGCTCTGTGCCGCGCTGCTCTGCTCTTCCCTTGCGCTGGCCCAGGCCACCCCGCCTCCCGCCGCCAAGTCTCCCGCCGCACAGACTGCCGATGAAGCGTTCACCACCCGGGTGAAGACGCTGGAAGAGAACGTCGTCGACCTCAAAGAGAAGATCTTCCGCACCAAGGCCCGCCTGCTGCTGCTGCAGGAAACCGTGCTCGGTGGCGACCTCTCGACCGGCGCTCGCGCCGTCATCTTCCACCGCAACGAAATGGGCTCGGCCTTCATCCTCGAGTCCGTGGCCTACGCGCTCGACGGCGCTCCCGTCTTCACCAAGGTCGACGTCAATGGCGACCTCGACAAGCGCGAAGAGTTCGAGATCTTCAACGGCCGCATCGTCCCCGGCAACCACCAGATCGCCGTTCGCATGGTCTACCGCGGCTCGGGCTACGGCATCTTCAGCTACCTCGAGGGCTACAAGTTCAAGCTGCAGTCGAACCAGACCTTCAACGCCGAAGGCGCCAAGGTCACCACCGTCAAGGTCGTCGGCTACGAGAAGGGCGGCATCACCGCCGACATCAAAGACCGCCCGGGCATCCGTTACGACATCACCACCGCGAAGGATGCCTCGCTGAAGAAGGCCGCCAACGCTTCGGATCCTGCGCCCGCCCCCGCGGCCGACGCGCCGAAATAACCCTCAAGTCGCAGTCGCGAACCCCCCCATGCCCAGGCGCAGCCCACCGACCCGGACGATCTTCGCGCTCGCTTTCGCGCTGACGTCGTCTGCCTTCGGCCAGGGCCAGGGCAAGGCCAGCGTCTCCGAGCTCTCAGGCCAGGTCGACGAGGTCGCGAAGCAGGTCAAGAACGCCTCAGACAACCTGCGCCTGGTCGAGAAGCAGTACAGCCAGGTCGACGAGCCCACCGAAGACGCCGCCCGCAACCAGCGGTTCTCTGACGGTGAAATCAACTACCTGCTCGGCGACTACTCGAACGCCGCCGTCCTCTTCTACGACCTCATCGCCAACAAGGACTTTCAGGCCGGCCCCCGCTACGCCGACGCGCTCTTCTACCTGTCGGACTCGCTGTACCAGCAGAAGAACTACCTCGGCGCCCGCCTCTACCTGCGCCAGCTGCTCGCGCTTCGCAAAGGCCACTACAAGGAAGCGCTCGCCCGCTACCTCGAGATCGCCGGCCGCCTCAACGAGTTCAACGGCATCGACGAGTACATCAACCAGGCGCGCGGCCTGTCGGGCGGCGAGCTTCCCCCCGAGCTCACCTACGTCTACGCGAAGTGGCTCTTCCGCCGCGAAGACCTCTCGCTCGAGCAGCGCCTGCCCCGCGCGCAAGGTGCGTTCGCGGGCCTCGTGCAAACCGAAGGCGGCCCCTTCCGCCTGCAGTCGGCTTATTTCATTGGCGTCGGGTACGTGAAGCTCAAGAACTTCGACAAAGCCATCGAGCAGTTCAAGTGGGTCGCCTCCCAGCCCGGCCGCGACGCCAAAGACAACGCCGTTCGCGAGCTCGCCAACCTCTCGCTGGGCCGCGTGCTCTTCGAGACCGGCAAGTTCGACGAGTCCATCGACCGCTACCAGGAAGTCGCGCGCGAGTCCGACAACTTCCCCGACTCACTCTACGAGACCGCGTGGGCCTACGTTCGCAAGGGCGACTTCCAGCGCGCGAAGAACGCCACCGAAGTGCTGCTGCTCGTCGCCGAAGACTCCGTGCTCGCGCCCGAGGCCCGCATCCTTCAGGGCACCCTGCTGCTGAAGCTGCAGAAGTACGAAGAGGCCACCGAGACCTATGTCTCGGTCATCAACGCCTACGCGCCCGTGCGCGACGAAATCGAGGCGCTGCTGCAGCGCGAAGACCCCGTTCGCTACTTCGACGACCTGATCGCCCGCAACGACAAGACGCTCGACGTCACCGCGCTGCTGCCGCCCGTTGCGCTCAAGTGGGCCACCACCCGCCGCGAAGTCGCCGACGCCGTGCAGATCATCAACGCCCTCGAAGCCGGCCGCCGCGGCGTCATCGAAGGCCAGGAAACGGCGACCCGCATCTTGAAGGCGCTCGACGAACGCGGCCTCGAGTCCTTCCCCGTGATGCAAGAGGGCTACACCCGCGCCGACGCCGTCGAGAGCTCGATCATCCGCGCCGAAGACGCGCTGACCCGCATCGAAGGCGTGCTCGTCGGCACCTCCCTCTCGGCCGACCAGAAGACGCAGATCGACAAAGCCCGCGCCGAGGCGAAGGTGCTGCAAGACCGCATCGCCACCCTGCCCACCACCCCCGACGAGGTGCAGGCCCGGCGCGACAAGATTCGCGCGCGCATCGAAGAGGTCGACCAGGCCGCCTTTCGCCTCGGCGTCGACATTCAGTCGCAGTACGCCCAGCTCGCCGCAATCTCGAAGTACGTCGACGACACGCGCCAGCAGCGCAAGAACTCCACCGAAGACGAGAAGGCCTTCCTCGAAAAGGTCGGGTTCGAACGCAAGGCGCTTGACGCCGTGCAGGCCGAGCTCGACCAGACCCGTCAGCTGCTGGTCGAGGAAAAGAACAACGCCGAGAACGCCGTCGGTGGCGACGAGGCCTTGAAGCGCGAGTTCGACACCGCCCTGAAGCGCCAGCGCAGCACCTACGAGCAGGTGCGCGGCGTGCTGCCCGCAGACGCAGCGCAGGTGATGCTGCGCGCCGACGTCGTCCGCGCCGATGCGCAGGGCATCAAAGAACGCATCGCCTCGGCCAAGAAGACCCTTCGCGATCGCGTCCAGCGCCGCGCCGACAAGCTCCGCGAGCAGGTCATCGCCGAACAGGCCCAGCTCGAAGGCTATGGCGGTGAAGTCACTGGAATCACCACCGACGCCCGCGACCTCGTCGGCCGCATCGCCTTCGACAGCTTCAAGCGGGTCCGCCAGAGCTTCTACGACCTCGTCCTCAAAGCAGACGTCGGCGTCGTCGACGTCGCCTTCACGCGGAAGCAGGACAAGACCGCCCAGATCCAGAAGCTCTCCGCCCAGAAAGACCGCGAGCTGCGGCAGCTGGACGACGAGTTCAAAGAAGTCCTCAAGGACGTCGACTGATGCTCCGCCTCTTTGCGACAGCCGTCGTCGTCTGTTCCCTCTGTGCCTTTGGTCAGGCGAAGGGCGCAGCGAAGACCGACAAGAAGAAGACCCCCGACGCCGGCATCGCCGAGCCTGTGCGTGGCCCCGGCCCCGTGCCCTCTCCGTCTGGAGCGGTCGAGCCCGTCATCGCTGACGGCGGCACCAAGGCCGACGTCGCCCCCGCCGAAAAGGCGAAGACGAAATACTTCGAAGGCATGGGCCGTTCGCCCGCCGAGGTCAAACAGCTCGAAGAGCTCTCGGCCACGCTGCAGGAATACGAAGCCGAATCGAAAGAGTTCAAGCGCGAAGTGCAGCTGCTGGTGGAGAAGAAGTACGAGGAAAAGCGGAACTCGCTCTCGAACAGCTACGAGCGTGCCATTCGCGATCTCGAAGTGCTCGAGCGCCGCGAACGCCTCGACGCCATCGCCCAGTTCGAAGAGTTCCTGCTGCGGTACCCCGACGACCCCAAGTACACGCCCGACGTGACGTTCCGTCTGGCCGAGCTCTATTACGAGAAGACCAGCGACGACCATTCGCTGGCGATGCGCGACTACGAAGAACGCATTCGCAAGATGGACCCCGAGAAGAACGCGCCGCCTCCGCCCGAGCCGAAGGTCGACTTCAGCAAGTCCATCGCGCTCTACCAGCGCCTCATCTCGCAGTTCCCGACCTACCGCCTCAACGACGCCTCCTACTACCTGCTCGGCTACTGCCTCGAGAAGCAAGAGAGCTTCGAGGCCAGCCGTTCGGCCTATGCCGACCTGATCGCGAAGTACCCGAAGTCGAAGTTCACCACCGAAGCCTGGGTGCGCATCGGCGAGTACTACTTTGACGCGTACGACGTGAAGGACGCGCTGGCCCTGTCGGCCGATGCGTATGAGCACGCGATTCTCGACACCAAGCACGCCCTCTACGACAAGGCGCTCTACAAGCTCGGCTGGGTCTATTACCGGATGGACAGGTTCGACGACTCGGTCGACCGCTTCATCACCCTGATCGACTTCTACCAGGGCGAGGCAAAGAAGAAGAACGAGGAAGAGGTCGGTGGCGACCTGCGCAGCGAGGCCTTGCAGTACACCGCCGTCAGCTTCGTCGACGAGAAGTGGGGCAGCCTCGCCAAGGCGCAGGAAAAGTTCGCCAAGATTGGCGGCCGCGCCTGGGAGCCCGAAATCTACCGGCGCATGGCCGACATCTACTTCGACCAGACGAAGGGCGCCGAGGCGATCGAGGCCTACCGCCTGGTGCTCGCCAAGAACCCGCTCATCAAAGACGCGCCGCAGATTCAGCAGAAAATCGTCCAGGCCTACGAGCGCGACCGCAAGCTCGAAGAGGCCTTTGGCGAGTCGTCCAAGCTCGCCAACATGTTCGGCCCCGGCACCCCGTGGAACGAGAAGTGGAAGCGCGACCCGGACATCATCCTCGCCGCCAGCGAGATGGCCGAAAAGAGCCTCTACTCGACCGCCATCTACCACCACCAGCAGGCGCTGGTGTTCAAGCAGGAAGGCAAGTTCGACCAGGCGAAGACCACCTTCGAGAGCGCCGCCAGGGCCTACGACACGTATCTGAAGCGCTTCCCGCGCAGCAAGAACGCCTACGAGATGGAGTTCTATCTCGCCGAGTGTCTGTACAACTCGCTGCAGTTCGCCGAAGCCGCCAGGCACTACAACGCCGTTCGCGACTCCAGCCAGGACGTGAAGTACCTGTCTGACGCTGCCTTCTCGGCCGTGCTCAGCCTGCAGAAGCAGCTCGAGCTCGACGTGCTCAAGAACGCCGCGCCCAACCTGCCGGTGCTCACCAGCAGCAAGCGCCCCGAGAACGAGCAGATCAAGCCCATCCCCATGGTCGACGCCGAGAAGGCCCTCATCGCCGCGTCCGACGCCTACGTCGCCAAGGTGAAGACCGACGAGAAGTCGCCCGGCATCGCCTACAAGGCCGCCGAGCTCTTCTACGTTCACAACGACTTCGAAGAGGCCCGCAAGCGCTTCAAGAACATCATCACCACCTACCCCAAGGCAGAGGTCGCCAAGTACGCGGCCAACCTCACCGTCGAGACCTACCTCATCGACAAGAACTGGGCGATGGTCGAGAAGGTCAGCCAGGAGCTCGCGCAGAACAAAGACGTCATCGACCCCAAGTCGGACCTCGCCAAGGACCTGCAGAAGTTCAAGTTGGGTGGCCGCTTCAAGCTCGCCGAGCAGCTGATGGCCGAAGGCAAGTTCGACGAGGCCGCGAAGAAGTACCTCGAGCTCGTCGACGAAGAGCCGAAGCATGAGTTCGCCGACAAGGCGCTGAACAACGCCGCCGTCAGCTACGAGAACACCCGTCGGTTCGACTCGGCCCTTCGCCTCTACGAGCGCATCACCAAGGACTACCCCCAGTCGAAGCTCGCCGACGCTGCCCTCTTTCGCGTCGCCGTCAACGCTGAGAACAGCTACGACTTCGACAAAGCAGTCGTGAGCTACCAGAAGTTGGTGAAGGACTACGAGAAGAGCAAAGACCGCGAGGCCGCCCTCTTCAACACCGCCCGCCTGCTCGAAGGGCTGCAGCGCTACAACGAGGCCGCCAACGCGTACCTGCGCTACGCCGACCTGTACCCGAAGTCGGAAGACGCGCCGAAGAACCAGTTCCGCGCGGCGCTCATCTACGAAAAGCAGGCCGACTACCCGAAAGAGATCGGCGCCCTCAACGAGTTCGTCCAGAAGTTCAGCAACGACAAGAACCAGACCGAGCTCGTCGTCGACGCGAAGAAGCGCATCGCCGAGTCGTGGCAGAAGCTCAACAAAGACTCCGAAGCGAAGAAGGCCTTCGCCGCTGCTGCCGACGAGTTCGACAAGCGCGGCCTCAAGCCCGAGACCAGCCCCGTCGCTGCCGACGCCGCCGCCATCTCGCGCTTCCAGCTCGCCGAGTACGACTTCAAGGACTTCGACCGGCTGAAGATCGGCGGGTCGGGCAAGGCGCTCGAGAAGAGCTTCACCGCCAAGAAGACTGCCGTGAAGGACGTGCAGGCCAGCTACGACAAGGTGCTCAAGTACAAGCGCGTCGAGTGGACCCTGGCTGCCTTCTACCGCAAGGGCTACCTGCTCGAGCGCTTCGGAGCGACCATCCTCGAGACGCCAGTGCCCCCCGAAGTGAAGCGCTCTGGGGAAGAGGCCGTCGCCACCTACCAGGACCTGCTGGCCCAGCAGACCGTCGCCCTCGAAGACAAGGCGGTCGAGAACTACGCCCTCACCCTCGCCGAGGCGCGCAAGCAACACATCTCGAACGAGTGGACCAGGCGCACCCTCGAGTCGCTGAACCGCTTCCGCCCGAAGGAATACCCGGTGCTCAAAGAGCCCAAGCTGCTGCTGTCGGGCGACGCGGTCTACCCCGATGGCGTCGTCGGTGGCGTCGATGGCCCCGTTCGCGCCGTCGAAGCGCCACAGAAGCTCAAGGGTGACGACAAATGAAGCGCGCTATTTTCCTGCTCTGCGCCTTCTGTGCGGCCTGCGCCACCACGCCCCCGCCGAAGACCAACAACGTCGCCGCCGGCGGCGAGACGCCTGAAGTCCCGTACCAGCCAGCTCCAGCCCCCGCCGCGAAGACCAGCCCCGCTGGCCCCGCTCCCGCCGCGGCCGCGCCTGCCGCCGGAGGCCCTGCGCCTGCGCCCGCCGCTGCCGAGCCCGCTCCTGCGCCGAAGCCTGTCTTCGACTCGGCCACCCAGGACACCTTCAAGCAGGGCGTCGAAGCCGCTTCCCGCGGTGACCTCGACGGCGCCGAACGCAACTTCAAGTCGGTGCTGAGCCGCAACAGCAGGGCCGACTATGCGCACACCAATCTCGGGATGATCTACGAGCGCCGCGGCGACCTCTCTGCCGCCGAAAAGTCGTACCGCAACGCGATTGAGATCAAGCCCGACCAGGACGTCGCCTGGGACTCGCTGGCCCGCCTCTACTGCCGCACCAAGCGCTGCAACCAGCTCGAGAACGAGGTTCGCCAGAAGATCGCCGAGAACCCCGCCTCCCTCGGCCTTCGCACCGCCCTCGTCTACACCCTGATGCAGCAGGGCAAGCTCGAGCCCGGCGCCGCCGAAGCCAAGAAGGTGCTCAAGGCCGACGAGCGCGACGTTCGCGCGATGCAGCTGCTCGCGCAGATCTACGCCCGAGAAGGAAAGAACGAGCTTGCGAAGATGGTGCTCGAGAACGCCCGCGCCATCGACCCCAACGACGCCGGCACCCAGAACGCGCTCGGCCTCGTCTACCTCTCTTTGAAGCAGAAGCAGCCTGCGCTCGAGGCCTTCCAGAAGGCCTCGCAGCTGAAGCCCGACTACGCCGAGGCCAACAACAACTACGGCGCGCTCCTCAATGAGTCGCAGGACTACGACGGCGCCATCAAAGTGCTCGAGATGGCCGTCGGCACCGCGCCCCAGTTCGTCGCGGCCCGCCTGAACCTCGGCAACGCCTACCGCGGCAAGCAAGACCTGCCGAAGGCGATCGAACAATACAAGCAGGTGATGAACCTGAACTCCGGGCTCGCCGACACCTACTTCAACCTCGCCATCCTTCACCTCGACAGCGAGATCCCCAACGTCGACACCCTCGACCGCTTCAAGATGTCGATCTCGTACTTCAACCAGTACCGCGAGAAGGGGGGCAAGGACGACCGCGTCGACCAGTACATCAAGGACGCGCAGAAGGGCGGCGAGAAGGAAGAGAAGCGCCGCGAGCGCGAGAAGAAAGACGTCCTCAAGAAGGCCCAGCGTGAGATCGACGCGAAGAAGCAGGCCGAGGAAGACGCGATCAAGAAGAAGGCCGACGACGAGGCCGCCGCCAAGAAGGCCGACGCCGACGCCGCCAAGAAGAAGTCGGACGACGAAGCCGCCGCCAAGAAGGCCGAAGCCGACGCGTCCAAGAACAAGGCGGCTTCTGATGCTGCCGCGGCGAAGCAGGCCGACGCCGACAAGAAGAAGCAGGCCGCCGCCGATGCCGCCGCCGCCAAGAAAGCCACCGCCGATGCGAAGAAGGCCGAGGCCGACAAGAAGAAGCAGGATGCTGCCGACGCTGCCGCCGCCAAGAAGGCCGCTGCCGCCGCCAAGAAGGGCGGCTCCCCGGCCAAGCTGAAAGACCCGGACGAAGAGGACAAATCGGCCGCTCCGGCTAAGCTGCAGTCGGACGACAAGTAGAGGTCTTCACCATGCGCTGGCTGATGCTCACCACCCTGCTCTTCACCGCTTCGGCCGCCGTGGCCCAGGCGCCCGCGCCTGCCAAGAAGAAGAAGGTGATCCGCCTCGACGCGCTCACCGTCGAAGGCCGCATTCAGAAACCGCAGGCGTTCTACATTCTGCAGCGCAGCACGCTGAACTTCGACGAGCTCAATCGCGCCGAGTCCTTCATTCCCAAGGTCGAGAAGAGCGTCGAGAAAGATGCTTTTTGAGCAAATTGGACTAGTTAAGAACCTCTGACAGTTCGGAACCCGAACTGGTCAGTTGAGGTCTAAGGAATTCAAATGCCCCCCGCGCCCGGCCACGGTCACAAGAATCTGCGTGTTGCGCTGATTCAAGGAAGCAAGATCACCGAAGACCGGTCGCTGAAGCGTCGCGGCCCAATCACCCTCGGTACCGACTCGCGGAACACCTTCGTGGTGCCGGTGAGCAACCTGCCTCCCGCGTACACGCTCTTCGAGTACATCAACAACCAGTACACCCTCGTCTTCACCGAGCAGATGGACGGCAAGGTGAAGGTCGGTGACGCAGACCTCACTTTCGCCGCGTTGAAGCAGCAGGGCCTCGCCAAAAAACGCGGCGCCAACTACGCGCTGCCGCTGAACGACACGATGAAGGGCCGCGTCTCTGTCGGCGAAGTCTCCCTTCTCTTTCAGTTCGTCACCCCGCCCCCTGAGCCGCCCCGCCCCGAGCTTCCGCCCGGCGTCAAAGGCGGCTTCTGGTCTGGCATCGATCAATTCTTCTTCACGATTCTCGCCGTCAGCCTCCTCATTCACTTCTCGGGCGCCACCTACATCGCCTGCCAGCCGATGCCCGAAGAGCGCGAGCTCTCGCTGGACGAGCTGCCCGACCGCTTCGCGAAGGTGATGATGCCGGTCACGATCGAGAAGCCGCCGCCTGCGAAGGTCGTCGAGAAGTCGAACGAGAAGAAGGAAGAGGCGAAGGAAGAGAAGAAGGAAGAAGCCAAGGTCGCCAGCACCGCCGACAAGAAGGCCGCGCTCGAGAAGAAGGTCGCCAGCAAGGGCCTGCTCAAGATTCTCGGCTCGTCTGGCGGCGCCGGCGCGCTCGAAGACGTCCTCGGCAACAGCACCGGTGGCGCGGCCATCTCAGACGCCCTCAATGGCGCCGGTGGCGTCGGCGTCGCGACTGCCGATTCTCTCGCGGCCGGTGGCCCGAAGGGCGGTGGCGCAGGCACCGCAGCCGGCATCGGAGACCTCGGCACCGAAGGCGCCGGCAACGTCAACATCGGCTCGAAGGGTGACACCGTCATTCGCGGCCGCGTCGCCGATGCGGCCCCCGACGTCGAGAGCAAGGACGTCGATCGCGAAGCACTCGCCCGTTATGTCCGTTCGCGCAAGACGGCGATTCAGGGCTGCTACGAGAAAGAGCTCAAGCGCAACCCGTCGCTGAAGGGCAAGGTCGTCGTCCGCTTCACCATCAGCAAAACGGGCCGCGCCATCGAGATCGGCATCGATGAAGACACGATGGGTAACGAGGCCGTCGGCAGCTGCATCAAGTCGCTCATCCGTGGCTGGGTCTTCCCCTTCAAGCCCGAGGACGACGTGCCCGTCGCCTACCCGTTCGTCTTCTCTCCCGCGAGCTGACGAAGTGGCGTAGAAAGCCCCCGCTGTCTCAAGCGGGGTGATTTTGAAGCAGAAGCGGCTCAACGAAGTCCGGGCGTTGATTGCGTCTGCCGACTTCCAGGCGTGGTGGGCCCAGCTGACCGCCGCCCGCACCGCGCTAAAGGAATCGGAAGGCCGCTACGAAGAGCTGCTTGGCCAGACGACGCTCACCGAGTTTCGCGCCGAGCTCACCCAGAAGAACGCGATCGACACGCTCTATCGCGCGGGTGAGCACGAAGACGTCGCCGCCAACATGCTGTTCGAGGCCTCTGAGCTCGAGAACAAGAGCTTCAAGTTCGTCGCCGATTTCGAAGAGCAGCGCATTCGCGCCTCCGACAACTGGTACCGCCTCGGCGCCGCCGAAAAACGCCTCGAAGAGGCGCGCGACAAGAAGCGGACCCCCGCCGAGCTCGCCACGCTCGAGCGCGGTGTCCGGCAAGTCGCCGACGAGTACTCGAGCGAGGACGGCCGCAAGGCGCGCCTGTGGGACGAGGTCGAGAGGCTCTGGGCCCGCTGCGCCGAAGTCAGCCTGGGCGTCGCCGAACAACGCGCGCTCGGAAAGAAGGTGCGCCGCAACGCCGAAGAGCTGTTCGGCGTCGCCGAAGAACGGAAGCAGCGCACCAAAGATCTGAAGGCCGAAACCGAAGCCGCCGCGCTTGCCGTCGAAGGGGCGCGCGCCCGCAGGTCAGGTCTGCTCGAAGACGCGAGAGAGAAGTTCGGTTGCTCGGTCGGTACCGACTTCCTCTACTTCCGCCACCGCGATGACCCGCGGTTCGCCTGGTGCGTCGCTTTGCTGGAGGATCGCGAGGGCTACAACCTCGAGGTGAAGCCGCTGTCGGTCTACCAGGTCGATCGCACGCGCGGCGTCGCCTTCCTCGAGCCCGCCCGAGCGCTGCCGCTGTCGCAGGAAGAAGGTGACCTTCGTTTCGAGGAGTACTTCCTCAAGGGCCGCAAAGGCGAAGTCCGCGCCCAGGGGTGACGACGATGGAAAAAATCTCGATTCTGTCCAGCTCGCCTCTTTTCGAAATGCTCTCGAACCAGGAGCTCGAGCTCATCGCCGAGCTCTCGCGGCCCCGCCGCTTCGCAGGCGGTCAGACCATCTTCGAAGAAGGGGAGCTGGGCGACAGCCTCTTCGTCATCGGCGCCGGCGACGTCGAGGTGATGCGCCGCGATGCGACGGGGGAACAGAAGGTCCTCACCGTGCTTTCCGCCCCGCAGTTCTTCGGAGAGATGAGCCTCATCGACAAAGAATACCGGTCGGCCACCGTTCGCGCGCGCGGCGAGACCGAGCTGCTTCACCTCACCGCTGAGAACCTCACCACCTTCCGCAAGCAGTACCGCGATGGCTTCACCTTCATCGTCATCAACATCGCCCGCGTTCTTTCCGGCCGCCTTCGCGAAGCCAACACCCGCCTCGCCGCCCGCCTCTGATCGTTGCCTTTTGCCCCAGGCGTCGAAAATTGCATCAGGGGCGCATGCGGGGGTCATCGGAAACCCGCCTGATTGCAGCCGCCTGAACTTCTCGAGCGACGTGGCTCAAGACTTGGTGAGTGGGCGGCTGAATGCGACCTGACCCGGCGGACACAAAGCAAAACCAGTAACTAGAATCGTATGTTGTGCGTGGCGCTGTCGTTGACACCTTGCGGCAGAGATCTTTAGAGTACCGCCGGTTCATTTTCGGGAAGGGGTAGGTCCTATGCACACTCGCAAACTCATCGCGCTCGGCTTGTTGATCGGCGGCGCCGCGATCGCGCAAGGCGCCGCGCAGCCCGAAGACAAGGGCACTGCCGCTCCCGCTGCTGCTCCTGAAAAGACCGAAGGGTCGAACCTTTCTGATCCAGAAAAAATTCGTCGCAGCGCCGAGGCCGTCACCAAGATGCGCGGCGCGCTGAAGACCGTGCTCGTGAAGCTCGAAGAGGCGCGCAACAGCAAAGACGTCGTCAAGCTCAACTGCGTCAACGAGAAGCTGACCCAGATTAAGGGCCTGCTCCGCATCTCTGAGCAGAGCGACATCGCCCTCCAGGAATCCGTCGCCAAGAAAGAGTCGGCGACCGCCGAGCACGAGTACACCAAGGTCAGCATCGCCGTCGTGAAGGTCAACCAGCTCAGCGCCGAAGCCGAAGAGTGCATCGGCCAGCTCGCCTTCCGCACCGACGAGAACGCCACCACCGAGGTCGAAGAGCCCGATGACCTCCCGAAGGGCGACCCCACGGTTCTGATCCCGATCGGCCGTGTCGATTCACGCAGCGCCCCTGCCAGCCCGGGCCTGTAAACCAAAAATCACTTTATGCATTTGGCTCCTATGGCCTGTGGTAGGAGCGCGGCGCACCAATGACGTCTGGAGGGGTAATGTCGAGCCGTTTCATCGCGATCGTCGCGCTCCTCGCGTCTTGTGTCGCGTTGGGACAAGTCGAGAAGCCCGCCGGCATCAAGATCGGCGATGGCCGGCTGCACCCCTACTTCGACCTCGAAGGCCGCTACGACAGCGCGGTTGGCTACTTCGGAACCCCGCCCACGCTTCAGGGCGACATCGCCGTTCGCTTCCGCCCCGGTTTGAAGTTCGAGCTCCTCGGCAGCAACAACAGCGTCAACTTCAACGGCAACGCCGAGTACGTGCTCTACACCGGCGCGCTCAGCACGGGCTCGCGCGAGGCGTCGCACTTCGCCACCGACGTCGGCATCGAGGCCGCCTTCAACAAGCAGGGCGCCGTCGAGTTTCAAATCGGCGACCAGCTGCTGCGCAGCGACCGCACCAACAACCCCGCGCTCACCATCGCCGTCCTCTCTCTCTACAACGCGCTGCGCGTCGCGGTTCCGATTCACCCCGGCGGCGGCGCGCTCGAGTTCACCCCGAAGGCGCAGTGGGCGGTCGAGTTCTTCTCGCCCCTTATTGGCGGCACCCTCGTCAACTGCCCCGCTGGCAACCCGCTCTGCCAGGCCGACGCCGCCCGGCTGTTGGACTACAGCAACCTGAACGCCGGCCTCGGCGCCCGCTGGAAGTTCCTCCCCAAGACGGCAGTCGTGTTCGACGGCACCGTCGACTACCGCACCTACTTCAACTCGGTCGGCAAGCCCGCCACCCTGATGAAGCTGCAGCTGGGGCTCGCCGGCCTCATCTCTTCGAAGATCTCCGTCTTGCTGCTCGCCGGCTACGGCCGCGACTTCGTCGGCGTGAATCCCGCCCAGACGTTCATCGCCCAGGCCGAGCTCGGCGTGCTGCTCTCAGAGGCCACCACCTTCAAGTTCGGCTACGTCCGCACCCTCGCGCCCGTGCCCGTCTACGGCATCTTCGGCGACGACCGCGGCTACCTCGAGGCGAAGACCGGCATCGGCCGCTTCACCATCCTCGGCAACGCGTCCTTCGACTACCTGACCTTCTACAACGACCCCCTCGTCATCCGTAACGACTCGGTCATCTCGGCCGGCATCAGCCCTTCGGTCGCCATCTTCTCGTGGTTCTCGGTAGCCCTCGCCTACAACTTCAACTTCCGCAGCTCGTCGCAGCGCGATGCCACCACTGGCGCGCCGGTGACCAAGCTCCCTGGCTCGGACATCACGCGCCACGAAGTCATCCTGCGGCTCAGCTTCACCTACTGACATGCGCCGGGCCTCCATGCTGCTGGCGAGCGTCCTCGCCCTTGCCGCGTGTGTGACCCCGAAGCCCAGCGGCACCGGCAACACGAAGCCTGATGAAGGCGCAGAGCCCAAAGCCTCGTCCAGCACCCTGGGCCCCGGCGACATGCTCGAGGTCCGCGTCTTTCAAGAGACCGAGCTGTCGGGCATCTGGCGCGTGTCGACCGAAGGCAACATCGACTTCCCCCTCTGCGGTCGCGTGTCCGTGCTCGGCAAGACGTCCAGCGCTGCGGCCGACGCGCTCACCACCTGCCTTCAGAACGGCTTCCTCAAGCGCCCTTCGGTGTCGGTGCTGATCCGCGAGTACAACTCGAAGAAGATCTACATCTTCGGAGAGGTCGCCAAGCCCGGCACCTTCCCCTACGAAGAGAACATGAACATCATCCAGGCCGTGCTGCTGGCCGGTGGGTTCACCAAGACCGCGTCGAAGAACAGCGCCAACGTCACCCGCATCATCGACGGCCAGGAAAAGAAGATTCAGGTCGCCGTTCAGGACATCGGCGTCGGCAAAGAGAAGAACGTGCTGCTTCAGCCCGGCGACATCATCTTCATCCCCGAGAGCCTCTTCTAGAGCCCCTGGAGCTCGGTAGGCTTCCAGCCGAGCGTGCGCAGGAACTTCGCGCACTCCTCGGTGACCGCGTCGAACACGCCGGGCGCCGCGCCCATGATGTCGCCGATGCGCGCGTTGTACGGCCGTTCATCGAAAGGCCCACCGTCGATGCGCCGCATCCGCCCGCCTGCCTCTTCGATCAAAATCCCGCCCGCCGCCACGTCCCACGGCTTCAGCCCCACCTCGAAGTACCCGTCGAGCCGGCCGCTGGCCACGTACGCCAGGTCGAGCGCCGCGCTGCCCATGCGCCGCACCCCGCGCACCTTCTGCACGATGGTGTTGAACAACCCCAGCGGAACGTCGGGGTTCAAGTGCACGTCCGTCGGGAAGCCCGTCGACAGCAGCGCCTTGTTCATCGCCTTCGTCTCGCTGCAGTGGATCCGCACCCCATTCAGGTACGCGCCGTTGCCCTTCGAGGCAGTGAAGAGCTCGTTGCGCACCGGGTCGAAGACCACCCCCGCGAGCAGCTGGTGCGTCGACCGCTCTTCCACCGCCAGCGTCGTGCAGTAGTGCGGAATTCGGTGCGCGTAGTTCACCGTGCCGTCCAGCGGGTCGACGAACCACACGTGGCTCTTCTCGAGGTGCGACGCGCCCGATTCCTCGGCCAGAATTCCGTGATCCGGCACGCGCGCGTGCAGCACTTTCAAGATCGCCGCCTCGGCCGCCTTGTCCGCGTCCGTCACCAGGTCCATCTGGTCGCGGTCTTTGAACGAAATCGTGCGGTGCTCAGACAGCTTCTGGTGCAGCACCGCGCCCGACGCTTTGGCAGCTTCGACCGCGACCTCGAGCAGCTCGGCTGGGCTCACTGGGCCTTCTCCGCCAACAGCTCTTCGATCTCTTTCATGTAGCGCGGCAAGAACTCTTCCGCGAAGCCGTCGTGCACGTGCCTCAGCTTTCCCTGGCGATCGATGAGGTACGCCGTCGGCATCACCGACACCTTCAGCGCGCCTTCGACGGTGGCGGCGCCCGGGTCGACGAGCACTGGAATCTCGACCTTCAGCTCTTTCAAGAACGGGGTCACCACCTTCGAGTCGGCGTCGACGTTGATGCCGTAGAGCTTGAAGCCCCGGGGCCCGAACTCCTTCAGAAGGTCGTGGTACATCGGCAGCGAGTCTGCGCACGGCTCACACCACGTCGCCCAGACATCGAGCAGCACCACCTGGCCCTTGTCCTGACTCAGGCGCCACTCTTTCCCGTCCAGCGTCTTCAGCACCATCGTCTGCAGGCCCGGCCGTTCTTCGCCGGCCACCGGCCCCGTCAGCGGCGGCGCTGGGTCCGATTTCAGGCAGCCCGTGAGCAGCACCAACACCGCGAGGCCAAGAGTTCGCATGGCGACCTTTGTCCCGCCTTGATCAAAGCCGCGCAAGCAGCTTGTCGATGAACCCGCCGAAGCTGCCGTTGCTCATCACCAGCAGCACGTCGCCTTCCTTCGCGCCCGCCACCACCTCGTCCAGCAGCGCGTCCACCGTCGGCGCCGCGAAGCACGGAATTCCCTGCGCCGCCACCGACTCGGCGAGCTTCGGCACGTCGAGCCCTTCGCCTGCGGGAATCTTGTCGTGCGGGTCGGCCACCTTGATGCTCGCGCGGTCGGCGCCGATGAAGGCGTTCGCGTAGTCCTGCTGGTGAATGTTGCGACGGCTGGTGTTGCTGCGCGGCTCGAAGATCGCCCACAGCAGCCGGCCCGGCGTGCGGCCCTTCACCGCGGCGATCGTCTCGCGCACCGCCGTCGGGTGATGTGCGAAGTCGTCGATCACCATCACGCCCCGCTTCTCGCCCCGCACTTCCTGCCGGCGCTTCACCCCGCTGAACGTCTTCAGCCCCGCCGCGGTTTCTTCGTGCGTCAGCCCCAGGCCTCGCGCCGCCGCAACCACGCCCAGCGCGTTCTCGACGTTGTGCGAACCCCCCATCGGCAGGGCGATCTTGCCCAGCGCCACGCCGCGCTCCAGCACTGTGAACGAAGCCCCGGCCTCGCCGAAGGTCAGGTCTTTCGGCGCGTAGTCCGCGTCCGCACCGTCGACGCCGCGATACGTCACCACCTTCGCGGCGCACTTCTTCGCGAGGGCAACAGCGTTCGGGTACGCCGTGCTCACCGCCAGCAGCCCGTCTTTCGGGATGAGGGCGAGCAGCTTCTCGAAGCTCGCCTCGTAGTGCGGCAGGTCACGGTAGATGTCCGCGTGGTCGAACTCGATGCTGGTGAGGATGACGGTCTTCGGTTGGTAGTGAAGAAACTTGGGGCCCTTGTCGAAGTACGCGGTGTCGTACTCGTCGCCCTCGACGACGAAGTGCGGCCCTTTGCCAAGCCGGAAGTTGCCCGCGTAGTTGTTGGTGACGCCGCCGACGAGGAAGGTCGGATCTCTTCCCGCTGACGCGAGCACGTGCCCCATCATCGACGACGTCGTCGTCTTCCCATGCGTGCCGGCGACGACCACCGAGTGGCGCTGCTTCAGGAAGAGCGAGCCCAGGGCAGCGGGGAAGCTCATCTGCTTCACGCCCGACTCGCGCGCCGCCGTCGCCTCGACGTTCACCCGGCGAATCACGTTGCCGATGATCACCAGGTCGGGCTTCGTCTTCTCGAGGTTCTCCGGCGAGTACGGCGTCAGCGCGGGAATTCCCCACGTCTGCAGCATCGTGCTCATCGGCGGGTACACGTTCTCGTCGCTGCCCGTCACCTCGTAGCCCGCGGCCTTCAGCATGCCGGCGAAGCTGCCCATGCCGGTGCCGGCGACGCCGACGAGGTGGATGCGGCGGATGCTGCCCGGGTCGATGGTGGAAAGGACGTTGCCGTCGGTCATGGTTGTCTCAGGGGGCCAGTGCGTCGAGCACGGCGTCGTGGAAGCGGGGGCGGAACTCTCGAATCGCGGTGTTCGCGCGGCCCAGCGCGACCCGGTTGGTGCACAGCGCCACCACCGCTTTGCGATCGAGGTCGACCCACAGGCTGGTGCCGGTGAAGCCTAAGTGGCCGATCGCTCCGTTCGGGCCTGCTTTGCCGAAGCGTGCGCCCGCCGACGGGCCTTCATCCGATGGCGTGTCGAAGCCGAGCGCGCGGGTGCTGTTCTTGTCTTTCGCCCACGGCGCCGGCGGGACGATGAAGCCGTCGAGCACCGCCTGCCCGAACTTCGCCACGTCGTTTGCGGTGCCGAACAGCCCCGCGTGGCCCGACACGCCATCGAGCACCCACGCGTTGTCGTCGTCGACGTCGCCCGGCCAGGTCGGGCGCAGGGGCACGTTCCACAGGCCTTCCTGCCCGGGCGCAGGCTCTCGGGGCCGCGTGCTCCCCGTCGGAGCGAGCGAGGGCGGCAGCGGCAGACGCTTCGACACCGGGCGGTACTCGGTGGTGAGGCCCAACGGCTTGGCGAGGTGCTCGGTGAAGAGCGCGCTCAGCGGCGCCCCACCTGCCTTTGCGATCGCCTCGCCCAGCAGAATGAAGCCCAGGTCGCTGTAGGTGGTGCCTTCGCCGACGCCGCGAATCGGAGGCGTCGCCAGCACCTGCGCCACCACGCGCTCGCGCACGACGGCCCGCAGCTTCGGTGGACAGTCGTCGTCGAACAGCTGCGGCGCCTCGGCCATCGCCTTTGCGAAGAAGGGCAGAAACGCCGGGAGCCCCGACCGATGGAAGAGAAGGTCTTCGAGCGTCGCGTGACCGGCGCGGGCAGCAGGCAGCCAGTCGCGCAGCGGCGCCTTCAGGTCGAGCCCCAGCTTCAGCGCGAGCGCGGTCGTCGACATCACCTTGGTGACGGACGCGAGGTCGAACACCGTGTCGGCCGGCGTGTTGCCGCCCTGCCAGACCAGCTGCCCGCGGACGAAGACACTCGCGCGGGCCAGCGGGAAGACGCCTGCGCGCTCGCCTTCTTCGACCAGCGCATCGAGCTTGCCCATCAGCCCACCAGGCCTTCGAGGAAGTCGAGGCGGCCGGCGGTGGCGTCGAGGCGAACCTTCGCGCCGAGGGCGACTGGAAAGTTGGTGGCGCCGTGGCCAATCGCGAAGCCACGCGCGCAAGGCAGCCCCGTCTCGCGCGCGAGCCCGGTGAGAACGTCTGCGCTGCCGTACGCCGCGTCTTTCTCTTCGCAGCCGGTGAAGTCGCCGAGCACGATGCCCGCGGCTGCGTCGAACGCGCCCGCGAGCTTCAGGTGCGTCCACATCCGGTCGAGGCGGTAGGGCCGCTCGCCCACGTCTTCCAGCAGCAGCACCGCGCCCTTCGTTGGCGGCATGAAGGGCGTCCCGATGAGGCGGGTGAGCACCGAGAGGTTGCCCCCAATCAGCGGGCCTTCGGCGACGCCAGCCACGACGCAGCTGCCGTCCAAAGCTTCGGCCGGCGCCGGCGACTCGAGCATCGCGAAGAAGCGATCGACCACCGCGCGCGGCTGTTTGCCGAGCTGGGTGAGCACGGGGGCGTGGCAGCTGCGTACCCCTTTTGCCTGCAGCGCGCCGTGAACAGCGGTCACGTCAGAGAAGCCGGCAAAGATGCGGGGCGGGCCGAGCTTCAGCGACGGCAGCAGCCGCATCGCGCCGTAACCACCTCGGGCCGTGAACACTGCCTTGATTCCTTCGGCCCTGAAGGCCTCATTCAGCTCGGCGCCGCGCCGACCGTCGTCGCCTGCGAGGTAGCGGTCTTGCGCGAAGAGCCCGTCGGTGAAGCGCGGCGAGTACCGCGTCTTCAGCAGCGACACGCCGGCCTCGAAGCTCTCGCGATCGAAGGGACCCGCGGGGGCGACGATCGCCACGGCGTCTCCTGGGCGCAGGGCGGGTGGAGCAAGGAAAGGCACGGGGGGCTTTTAGCAGTAGTGTCCGCTGCGACCGATGAGCATCGCAGCCGTCAAAGTGAACCCCGTTCGGCAGCGCTTCCCGATTCCATGGGGCCTGCTCATCGCGCTGGGCGTCTACGCGATGACGGTCAGCTTCTACGTCTACAGCACCTATTGGAATTCGCCCGGCTATCAGGCGGCCCGCCACTACGCCCAGGCGCAAGAGCTGCTGGGTGTCGATGAAGGCCGCACCTGCTCGCAAGAGAACCTCGTCGCGGGCCTCGTTCACATGCTCGAGGTCGGCCGCCTGGTGCCAGAAGAGAAGTGGGTGCACCAACGCATCGAGGCGCTGCGGTGGCGCTTCGACGAAAGGAAATTCAAGCTCGACACCGACCTGAAGATGCGGGCCGAGGCCGTGTCGGCGATGCACGAACGCATTCGCGAGAGCCGCCAGCAGTTCCTCGTCGTCGGCGTGCGCGATCGCGGCTGGGCGCCCGAGCAGCTTCTCGAAGGCCCGTCGAAGGCGCTCATCTGGGCGATTCCGGGCGGCGTCGTCATCTGCGTGCTGTGGGCGTGGTGGCGCTATGGGCCCAAACGCATCAAGGCCCAGGAACACGAAGCCGAGCTGCAGAAGCAGGAAGCCGAGCTGAAGGCGCTGGGCGAGTTTCGGAACCGGCCGCCGTCAAAGCCGCGGCGCCGCGTGGACTGACGCAAAGAAAGCGTCGGTGCCGTGGCGGTGGGGCCAGGTGCGAAGGAAGCCGTCGGCGTCGAGCAGCTGCGCATCGACGTCGGGCCGCACGCGGGTGAGCTGCGGGTGCGCGCGCTCGAAGTCGCGCACGACCGCTTCGTTCTCTTCGGGGCGAAAGGTGCACGTCGCGTAGACGAGCCGGCCGCTCGGAGCCAGGTGCTGCACCGCCGTCTCGAGCAGGGCGCGCTGAAGCGCCGGCATCGGCTCGAAGTCCTTCGGGTCGAGGCGCCAGCGCAGGTCGGGGCCGCGGCGCAGCGCACCGAGCTCGGAGCACGGAGCGTCGACGAGGACGCGGTTCGCGCGAAGTCCTGCGGGAGGAGCCCGGCCGTGGATGCTGACGGTGGCGCCGGCGCGGGTGGCGCGGGTGCGAAGGCGCTCGAGGCGGGCGAGGTCGAGATCGACGGCGTGCACCCTGCCCTTTCCTTTCAGCTGGGCGGCGAGCTGCAGGGTCTTGCCGCCCGCTCCGGCGCAGAGGTCGAGCACGTCGTCGCCGGGCTGGGCGTCGACGAGCACGCCGAGCAGCTGGCTGCCTTCGTCCTGCACTTCGAAGAGCCCTTCGTTCCACGCGCGCAGGCCGTAGAGGTTGGGGCGGGACGAGGTGATGACGAGGCAGTCGGGGGCGAGACGTCCGGGCACGGTCTCGACGCCTTCTTCAGCGAGCTGCCGGGCCAGCGCGTCGCGATCGATGCGCAGACGGTTCGCGCGAAGGCAGATGGGGCCGGGCTGGTTGAGCGCGTCGGCGAACTCCTCGGGGGCGTCCGTGCGCTGAAGCTCGGCCGCCAGCCAGTCGGGCAGTGAGAAGCGGTCGGCGAACGACGCGGGCTCGGGGTGCCCGTCGATGAGCCGCTGCAGCTTCTGAAGCCCGGTGCCGTCACCGAGCCGCCGGCGCCAGAGCCCGACGCCGAACAGCGCCTCGGCCATCGCGGTGCGTTGGTCAGCGGTCGCGTCTTTGTGTTTGCGCAGCAGGCGATCGAGCACGCGGTCGGCGGCTTTACCTGCAAGCACGTCATCGAGGGCCGGGCCGACAGCGCTCTCGAGCCCTTCGAGGGCGGACCAGGGGACGTGGCGAAGGCGGTCGAAGCCCTTCACGACAGGGCGCGGCGAACGTTGGCGCGGGCGGCGGCGTCGAGGCGCGCATGGAAGAAGTCGCTCAAGTAGATGCGGGGTGTGTCGAGCAGTCGCTTGAGGAAGCGCTTGCGGCCGAGGGCATAGAGCACGGAAGGCACGGCGCAGTATTCCTCGCGAATGCCGGCGTCGTAGCGATCGAAAGCGTCGGGCGCGGCGCCGAGGATCGCCATGTCGCAGTCGAGGAAGAGCGCTGCGTCGGTGTCGACGTCGGCGGGCGTGAGCGTGCCGTGGCGGGCGGTGAGCCGAACGAGCGCGGCGACACGCGCGGCATCGGCATCAGGCAAGAACCGGGGGATGAGCTCGAGCGCGAGGCCAGCGCTGCGTTCTTCGTTGTCCTTCGCGCTGGGCACGTAGACGGCGTCGTGGAAGAGCGCCGCGAGCATCACCTCGCGCGGTTGCCTCCAGGAGGGCACTTGCTGGATCCACCGCGCCACCTCTTCGACATGCGACCACGAATGGTAGGCGCGCGACGGCACCCGGTACGCCTGCTTCAGCGCCTCGATCATCGGGGCTGGAAAGTCGAAGTTCATCGGCAGCGGAGTCTCGCCCATGGGGTCGCCGCGATGAAGCCACTTGTTTATAGGTTGGTCAACCAACATACTTTCAGACACCATGGCGCGACCTTCGAACACGACAGAACGGCGAGGGCAGATCGCAGGCGGGCTGATGAAGGTGATGGCGAAGCGGGGCTACGACGGGGCGTCGATTGCCGACGTGGCGGCCGCGGCGCGGTTGACGCCGGGGCTGGTGCACTACCACTTCAAGGACAAGCGCGAGATTCTGCTGGCCGCTCTGGAACAGCTGGTGATGGAACACGATCAGCGGCTCGCCGCGGTGATGGCACAGGCCGGGAAGGATGGCGTGAGCGCGTTCGTCGACTTCCACCTCGGGCTGGGGCGCGACGCGGACCCGCAGGCGATGGCGTGCTGGATACTGATGACGGGCGAGGCGCTGCGCGACGCGAAGGTGCGGGTGGAGCTCGAGAAGGCGCTGCAACGAATGGCGGCGCGGCTCGAGGCGCCGCTGAAGCGCTCGGCAGATCCGAAGGCGGCGGCAGCGGGGCTGGTTGCGTTGATCCACGGGTACTTCGTCTTGGCAGCGACGGCGCGGACGTTGATTCCAAAGGGGTCGGCGGCGGCGACGGCGAAGAAGATGGCCGCGGGGTTGCTGCGGTGACCGGGCTGCGCAGGGTGGTGCCCTGCGTGCTGACGCGCGACGAGTGCCGGCAGACGATCGCGGCGGCCGAGGCGAAGGGTTTCGAGGCGATGGGGCCGAGGTACCCCGGCGGCTACCGGAACAACGACCGTGCGCTGCTCGACGACAAGGCGCTGGCCGCGAGGTTGTTCGACCGGCTGCGCCCTCACCTGCCGGCGGAGTACGGCGACTGGCGGCTCGAGGGCCTGAACTCGCGCTTCCGGTTTTGCCGGTATCGCGAAGGGCAGCAGTTCACGAAGCACCGCGATGGTGCGTGGGCGCCATCGGCGGACGAGCGGTCGTGGCTGACGGTGATGCTGTACCTGAACGACGCGGGCGAGTTCGTGGGTGGAGCGACGCGCTTCTTCGACGACGCGCCGGAATCGATTGCCCCGCGCGAAGGTCAGGCGATCGTGTTCGACCACCGGCAGTGGCACGACGGCGAGGCGGTGACGAAGGGCGTGAAGTACGTGATGCGAACGGACGTGATGTACCGAAGGCAGGGCGCTGGGAAGGCGGTCGAAGCGGCAACGTCGGGGCAGCTGCACCGCGCGAAGGTGGTGGCGCGGCATCACGGGTACGTCTGGGCGGTGAAGGTGCTGGCCGACGGAGGCATCGCGAGCGGCTCGCGCGACTGCACGGTGCGGCGCGACGGCCAGTTGTTGCGGACGACGGAAGGCTCGGTGACGGCGCTGGTGGAGGTGGAAGGCCGGCTGTGGACGGGAGGCCGGCACGGGCGGCTCGAAGACGGCGAGCGTTCGTGGCAGGCGCACCGCGGCGCGGTGCTGGGACTTGCGCGCGAGGCAGATGGAACGGTGGTGTCGTCTGGGGCCGACGGCCGCGCGATGAGATGGTCGCCGCGCGGCGAGCTGCTGGAATCGCGGCGGGTCGAGGTGGTGTGGGACGCTGGCGCGGTGACGGAAGGCGCTGAAGGACACCGCGACGGGAGGCTGCGGGTTGGCAAGACGTGGCAGGCGCACCAGGGTGCGGTGACGGCGGTCATTCAGCTGGGCGGCGGCGCCTGGGTGAGCGCGGGCGAAGACGGCGCGGTGCGGCTGTGGACGGCGGAAGGCGTGCTGCTGGGGGAAGGTCGCCACGACGACTTCGTTCGCTGCCTGGCCCGGGTCGACGGGGACCACTTCGTCAGCGGCTCCTACGACGGCACCGTCGTTCTTTGGCGGGTGTCAGGAACCGGCGGGATGAAGCGACAAGCCCCTGCGTCGGATCATTGACTTTGTGCGAGACGCGCCATAATTCAGCCGCGCCTTATTCCCTGATAGCTCAGTTGGTAGAGCGGGTGACTGTTAATCACCATGTCCGTGGTTCGAGTCCACGTCAGGGAGCTACTAGGGGCCGGTTGCTAACCCAACCGGCCCCTTCGCTTTACAGGTCGCCGGGTCGTTCCCCCCGAGGGAACGCTCTCTGCGGGCAGCGAACAGAGAATTCTGCGGCGCGGTTGGGTGGCGCTCGGGACGGCTTCAGCTCTCTGTTCTCGTCCCCGCGGGAGAGAGTTTCGCAGAGCGTTTAACAGCTTCTGCTAAACGCTAAACGTTGGGTCCGGCGAACCTCGCGATTTTTCGTGGTGTTCGTAAGTGGCGACCAACGACCCTGAAGGGCGCTGCTCACCAACCTCTGCGGCACTGCTGGAGGTCGCGGTGCCGAAGCACACCCTCAAGCTCGGTCGTGTCCCAGCGAAGGCGCTGCTTGACGCCGTGTCGGCGCTCATCGAGGGCGCCAGATTGGCGTCGCGGTATGAGGGCTGGGGCGAATCGGAGATCGAGATCGCCAGTGTCACCGGGGGCGTGGTCACCCTCGAAGCGCCGGCGGTGGTCAACGCAGTCACGGCCATCGACGTGTTCGCGGACGGGCTCTCTGGTGCTCTCTCTGAGAACCGCGAGTCCGTGTTCGCCGACGGGCCGTTGCTCGAACTCTTCGTTCGATTCTCACGCTCGAGCACGGCTGGGCTCGAGCTGGTCCGCTCCAACGGCGTCGCGTTGAACCTCCGACCTGCCGACCTCTCCGTGCTCGAGCACCTGCATCACGTCACGCCAGGGAACCGCGCCGTACGCGTCGCGGGAGACCTGATGCCTGCGTCCACGCCGGGGATGGCGACGCTCGTCGTTCCGAAAGGCGACTCGGTCCGAGTTCGATTCACGGGGCTTGTCCCCGTCGGCGCTCGCACGGTCGTCTCAGGCATCGGCCACTTCGGCCCCTCGGGGGCGTGCTTTCTCGTCGACGCCGAGTACGTCGGCCCTGAAGTTCCGGGCGACGAGCTGTTCGACGAAGTACCCCGCGCGCACCCGTTGGACTTCGTGCCTCCTTCGGTCCCCCAGGACGCGCTCACCGGCGTGAACGCTTTCCTTGGAATCTGGCCTGGCGATGAGACAGACGAGGAACTCCTCGCTGCGCTCAAGGCCATTCGATGACCGACCGCTACCTCCTCGACACCTCCGTCATGCTGTTGCTGATCCGCGGAGGAGAGCCAGGTCTCGCCATCGAGCAGCGGTTCGGCCTGAGAACAACAACCGTGCGTCCGTTCGTGAGCATCGTGACCCGAGCCGAACTTCAGGTGCTCGCACGTCGCAACGGTTGGGGACCGGCGAAGCTCGCGGCCCTCGCCACCGCGCTCGCGAACGTCGTGACCATCAACATCCGCAGCGGGTCGCTGCTCGAGGCCTACGTGGCGATGGAGCTCGCCTCACGGCAGCACCGGCCGAGCGCGCGCACGTTGAGCCACCATGACCTCTGGATCGCCGCGACCGCCAAGGTCGCGCGTGCGACGCTCCTGACGACGGACAACGACTTCGCCCACCTTTCGCCGAACCACTGCCGCGTGGTGCTCGTCGACTCGAAAGCCCCGAGGAGCCGCAACGATGCTGCCGTTTCACGCGCTCTTTGATGACCTCGCCAAGAAGGAAACCCGAGTGCTGTACCCGCCACCGGGGGACAGCCTTCCTCAGGGCTCGTACCTCTTCACGGAGGCGTACTGCACCGAACCCGAGTGCGACTGCCGGCGAGTGCTCATCCAGGTGCTTCACGCCGAGACGAGGCGCCAGGTGGCAACAATCAACTACGGGTTCGAGCCGTCGAAGCCACCATACGAGGACGAGCCGCAGGTCTTCCTCGATCCGATGAACCCGCAGAGCGAGTACTCGGACCGGCTCCAGGGGGCGTTCGAGACGCTCATGCTCACCGACGCCGACTACGTGGCGCGTCTCCACCGGCACTACGACATGTGGAAGTGCGTCGTCGACGACCCGAAGCACCCAGACCACGCGAAGGTGTGCCCACCCGGCCGCCCCGACTACGGCAAGCCCGCATTCCCCAAGAAGCCAGTCCGCAGAGAGTCGCCGAAGGTTGGTCCGAACGAGCTGTGCCCGTGCGGGAGCGGCAAGAAGTTCAAGAAGTGCTGCATGGGGACGGTGTCGTGAGCCGCAACACAACTCGCGGGACCAGAAGGGCCTGCGCGAGCGTCGAGGAGAAGACGCGTATCTGTTTGGACCGAACGATCAATGCCTCGGGAAGGTCGAGCGTGACCGCTGGGAAGATGCGGTCTCGTGGGTGGGCGGCAGCGTTGCGGAAGCTGCTCGCGAATGCGGACTCGAGGTCCCCCGCTCGACCGAGTGCTCTGGGGCCGATCAGCGCACGAGGCGTTGACGACGTACCGCAAGTGGCAGGCCCGGAAGAAGTTGTGAGCGGAGGAGAGCGCATGGCAAAGAAGAAGAAGCCTGGAATCGAGTGGGTAGGCGGAGTCGTGGTGATGCCGGGCTACGTCACGGGCGAGGGTGAGCCGTATCGGCCCGAGGCGCTGCTCTGGCTCGACGACAACCGACTGGTCCTCGGCTTCACGACCGAGAAGCCCGGCGAGCTATTGGCGCGCGCCTCCGCGAGCCTCGCCGAGACGATGGCGAAGCCGATGGTGGGGAAGGCCGATGCGCCGGCGCGGATCCGCGTCGCGACGAGAGAGCTCGCCGAGGCCCTTCGTGCAGGGCACCCGAACCTCGAGATTCTGTGCGCTCCAACGCCCGAAGTGGACGCGGTGATGGCGGCCATGCGCGAGCACATGGGCGACCACACCGAGGAGGAGCAGACCTACCTGGGGCCAGGTATCACCCCGGAAGTGATGGCGTCGTTCTTCCGCTCCGCGGCGACGCTGTACCGCGCGCGGCCGTGGGCCCACATTCCCGCCAACCGGAGCGTCTTCTCCCTCACCAGCGAGCAGCTCGGGCTGCGTGAAGCGGCGCTCGTCGTCATCGGCCAAATGGGCGAGAGCCTGGGCTTCATTCTCTTCGCGAGCCTCGACGACTACGCGCTCTTCCACGAGGCGGCGAGCGCGCTCGAGCGCGACGAGGACGCGAAGCTTCCGCGCCACTTCGCCCTCAACTTCGAGCGGGGCGCAGACCTCTCGCCGGCGCTGCGAAAGGAAGTATCGGCGCACCGCTGGGAGGTCGCTGGCCCGGAGGCCTGGCCGTGGCCAGTCGCCGTCGACCCAGACATGGTCGCGCGTCCCCCGACTGCGAAGGAGTTCACCATCACGGAAGCCATCTGCCTCGCGCTGCCGCAGCTGCTGACCCAGAAGAAAGCGCTCGAGGCCGCGTGGAACGCAGAGGGTCCGCCCGTCTCGTCCACCCTGAAGGTCAGCACGCACGCGGCAGACATCGAGGTCACCCTTCGGGCCCCGCATGAGCAGGTGATTGAGCGCCCACCGTTCGACCTCATGGCCGACCTCTTCGAGCTTGGAATGCAAGAAGAGGTCGACGCCGAGTCTCGCGCCGACCTCGAAGAGGAGCTGCTCGCCCGCTTCGAGGACTCGCCCGAAGCCCAGGCTCTGGCTGAAGTCGGCTTCGCCCCGTTGTTGATGGACTACGCGGCGGACTACTTCAACGCCACCATCGCCACCCTCGATGCCCATGAGCTGCGAGAGATCATCTTCGACATCGTGCCGAGGAAGGTGAGCATCGAAGCTGCCGCCGCGAGCGGCCTCATCGCCGAGTTGCGCGCCTTCTATTCGTTCCTGAAGCGCGAGTTCGGCCTCAAGCAGGCCGACGCCTGCCTGCGGGAACTGGGCAGCGACGCGGTGAAGAAGCTGACCGCTGCCTTGTCGAACAAGAGCAACTTCGGCATGGCGAAGTCTCTGCTCATGGGCGGCGCCGCGGCGGGGTTCGACATGAGCACGAAGAAGGGCATCGACGCGTGGATGCAGCAGGTCTCATCCAAGCCGCTGCCTGACTCGTTTCCATTGCCGTTCGGCGTTCCCGCGCGGCCGGCCACGCGCGCGGACGCGAGCGCCAAGAAGAAGCAGCGGAAGGCGGCGAAGAAGGCGCGCAGGGGGAACAGATAGATGGACGCCACGACGAGCAACTCCGAGTTGGGCCTCATCGAGGCGTCAGCAATCCCGGGAGGGTGGCTCTGGGCCTTCACCTGCCCGACGCCCGACTGCGGCTGTCGAACGGCGCTGTTGCTGTCTGCCTCCCAAGGAAGAGACACGTTGCTCGAGTGCGGGCAGGTCGTCGCTGATGCCTGGCTCGGCGGCGCGGACTACCCGGCAACAGCTCAAGAGCTGAAGGGCGTGACGGCCTTCGCGGTCGACCTCGACACCCTCGAGGCCTTCCCGCCGGTCGGGGCGACGCCCATCGACCCGCGCGTGGACCCCACCATGAAGGCGGTTGTCGATGGTCTCGATGACGACACGCTCGATGCCATCGCCCGCGTCTGGCACCT
>JBBRAX010000050.1:0-57493 GCA_038206395.1 Myxococcales bacterium
AGAATCTCGGGATGAACGGAGCCGTCAGAATCTCGGGATGAACGGAGCCGTCAGAATCTCGGGATGAACGGAGCCGTCAGAATCTCGGGATGAACGGGGGGTCAGACGGTCTTCTTGAACTTCACGAAGTAGTTCTTCACCGCGACGTCCAGCAGCTCGGGGGTCAGCTTCGGCTGCTGGTTGCGGTAGTGCGCGATGTCGACCACCTGCTCGAGCAGGTCGCGCGGCTGGCACGCGGCGAACGGGCGGCGCGTCGGCGTGTAGTGGGTGTCGATCAGCCACTGCACCGCGTTCGGGTCGTACGGCACCGCGCGCTTCGCACACATCAGCTCGAAAATCTGGTGGAACTGGTCTTCGTCGGGCGCCTGCACCTCGAGCTTGTAGCGAACGCGCCGCAGAAACGCGTCGTCGACGAGGTCGGCCGGATTCAGGTTGGTCGAGAAGGCCGTGAAGCAGTCGAAAGGCACCTGCAGCTTCTTGCCGGTGTGAAGGGTGAGGTAGTCGACGTCGTTTTCCAGTGGCACAATCCACCGGTTCAGCAGGTCTTTCGGGCTCACCTGCTGACGACCGAAGTCGTCGATGAGCAGCATGCCGTTGGTCGCCTTCAGCTGAAAGGGCGCCTCGTAGTACTTCACGTCGGGCGAGTAGATGAGGTCGAGCGTCTCGAGCGTGAGCTCACCGCCGACCACCACCAGTGGCCGCGCGCAGCGAACCCAGCGGTTGTCGTGCGCGTTGCTGCTCGCCTCTTCGGCCTGCTCTTGATGGATGATCGGGTCGAACACCCGGATGATGAAGTCATCGACCAGCAGCGCGTGGGGGACGTAGATGTCGCCCTCGTAGCAGCGAATCAACTTCTGGCAGATGGCCGTCTTGCCGTTGCCGGGAGCGCCGTAGAAGAAGATCGCGCGGCCTGAGTTCATCGCGGGCCCCAGCGAGTCGAGCACCTCTTCGGTGATAATCAGCCCGCCGAACTTGTCTTCCATCTTTGCGCGCGTAATCCGGCTGCCGCGCAACGTCTGCGCCTTCACCGCCTCGAACCAGTCTTCCATTCGCACCGGCGCGGGGCCGTTGTAGCGGTTGCGGTCGTTGATCTGCCGCAGCGTGTCGGTGGCGAAAGTGGTGAGCGTGAAGACGAGCGCGGACTTGCCGACGCCCATGCCGCCGCCCTTCAGGTCGACGAACTTCTGCTTGCGCAGCACGTCGATGACGTCGTCGATGATGATGCTCGGCAGGCACAACCGCTGGGCGATTTCCGAGCCGCGCATCTCGCCCGAGGCGAACAGCGCCTTCAAAATCAGCTCTTCCACCATCGTCTGCGTCAGCCCGGTCTCGGCCAGGTTGCGCGGCTGCGGAGGGAAGAACCGAGGCGTCACCCGCCGTTCGACTGCGGGCGGCCCTCCGTCGCGCTTGCGCTGCGGCGAGGCGCGCGTCGATTCGAACGCCTCGCGCGGCACCGGCATCTCGCGTGACGTCTCTTTGAACTCTCTGGGAACCGCGTACTCGCGCGAGTTCTCGCGGGCCGGTGGAGGCACCGGCGGGGTCGACGACGGCGGCGGCAGTGGAGCGGCCGGCGGCTGGCTAAGCGGTCGAAAGGGAGGAGAGCCGGAAGCTGGGCCGCGCGGCTTCGGCAGCGGCTGGGTCACCTGGCTGGTCGGCTTGCGCGGCTCGTCGGGGCTCTCTCCGACGTACGTCGATTCCTTCACCATGGCGGCGAAGCGTAGTTCATCGCAGCAACAACGTATCGCGGCCCGCCTGCTTGGCGCGCACACTCAAACCTTCAGCCGCGTCGAGCAGGTTCAGGGGCAGTTCGTTGGGCATCGCCTCGACGACAGAGCCCGACAGGCGCAGCCCAAAAGAGTCGTCTTCGCCTAAGTGCTCCAGCTGCCCCGCGGCGGCTCGGAGCTTCTGGCCGAGGCTGAGCGCCTGGTCTCGATTCGTGTTCGGCAGCAGCACCGCAAACGCGGCACCCTGGACGCGGCCGACGGTGCCCGCAGCTCCGACCAGCACGCGCAACGTGAGCCCCAGCCGCGCCAGCGCGAGGTTGACCCGGTCGATGCCGTGGTCCTGGTTGGCGATCGCGCACTCGTCGACGTCGAGCCAGACGAGCGACAGCGGCACCTTCTCTTTGCGGGCCCGCGTCACCGCATCGGCGAGCTCGGTGCGAAAGAACGCCGGCGCCACGCAGTGGGTGAGCGCGTCGAGGCGGTTCAAGCCCCGCTGGCCTTCTTCGTCTTCGCGCTCGCCGCGGAAAACCCGTCGTAGTGGCGAATCGCCTGCTCACCGACTTGCTGAATGTGCTGGTTGTTGAGGTACGCGCTGATGGGCGCTGCGACCAGCGGCATCGCCCGCCCAAACGTCTCGAGCCCGCCCTTCGTCAGCAGAATCGTGGCGAGCTTGCCAATCAGCTTCGGACTCGCGCGCTGCAGCGGGCCGATGCCGTTGGCGTAGCCGAAGACGTCGAGCAGCTCTTGCCGCGCGCGCTCGCTCTTCAGGTTCACTTTGTAGAGGGTGGCGACTTCGACCAGCAGGGCGAGCTGCAGGTACACCATCAGGCCGAGGTCAGCGGGCAGCGAGACGAGGCCGAACACGCCGCTGACGCCGCCCACCATGCCGGCGAACGCCTTCTTCGAGTCAATCATTCGCTGGGCGAGCTCGCGCGGGCCGGCGGCGGGGTAGCGCTGGTTCAGCTCGTCGATTTTGCTCTTCGCCCGGGTGGTCTCTTTCAAGACCACGTCCGAAATCTTTTCGTCGGCGAGCCCGCGCAGCGACGAGGGTGACAGCTTCTTCAGGTTGGCGAGCAGCGGGTCGTAGAAGGGCATGGCTTTTTCAATAACCGTGGTCTGCGAGGTAGAGGTCGACGAGCGCGGCTTCCTCGAACCAATACTGGTTCTGGTCTCTGTGAAACCACCGCGAGTCGGGTTTTGCTCCCCGGACCTCCAACAACACCTCGTTTGGCCTGACATCGGCCACTTGCGCGCGCGAAAGGCACGCGCCCGTCACCTCGTCGCCGAACCCGCCCTCGAGGCAGACGTCGGTGCCCACGTCGAGCTTCCGCACGTAGATTTCGGCGAGGTATTTGGCCTCTTCGCAGCGCTTGCTCGCCTGGCCTTTGCCAAGGCTCTCGCAGCGGTGCTTCAGCGGGCCCTTGATGGTCTCGGTGTTCTCGATGAGGCCGGCGGCGCCACGGTCGCGCTGGGGCCGGGTGTCGCGGATGCAGCCGAGGCACGAGATGGCGAGCACCGCAGCGATGAGGCGGAAGGTCATGGAGTTCCCCCGATGAAGCCGATGAGCAGGGCCTGGTCTGTGGACTTGAGGTCGAGGAAGCGCACCCCCATGCCGTAGCTCGAGGCGTTGGGCACGTTGACGACTTCGCCGGCGCAGACGATGGCGTGGGACTCGCCGGGCAGGGTGAACGACAGCTCGACCTTCGTGCCGACCTGGTGAGGGATGGCGCGATCGAAATAGACCCCACCGACCGACAGGTCGCTGGATGAGTGCAGCGAGAACCCGCGGGCGTCGCGCACTTCGATGGGAATGACGACGCTGACGCGGGTTGCGCGCCGGCGCTCGAAGTCGCTCATGCGCGCGACTGTAGCGGATCAGTCGTGAATCGCAGCCAGGTAGCGGTGGATGCGTTTCACCGCATCGACCGATGGGTTCTTGAACCGCATCCGCATGCCGCCGCCGCCGTCGTACGGGCCCAGCACTTCGGCGTCGAGCTTCAGCGGCGCCAGCGGCTCGTCGGGCAGAAACAGCGAGAGCGTGAGGCGCGTGCCTGCAGGCGGCGTGTGGCCCTGGCGCGTCGACATCCCGAACGTCGAAAGGTCGTGGGTCATTCGCACGTAGCGGCTGTCGTTCGTGCGCTCTTCACATTCGAGCTCGACAGAGACGCGCGGGGTGGCGCGGCGCTCACGGAAGTGACGGCGTTCGGTGTCACCCTTGGCGAGGCGGTTGAAGAGGCCCAGCAGCGAGTCAGAGCGCGAGCCCCGGCGATCGGCCTGCTTTTCGGCCCGAAGCGCGGGTGCAATCAACGGAAGAAGAGGTTCGGGGCTCACACGTACATTATCCGCCGGTGTAGGCCCCAGGTTTCCTTCAAGCGCAAAAACAGATACAGCCCGCGGTTCCTCAGCCACTGAGAAAACGCCTCCTGCCGAGGTCCGTACCTTCGTGAATCCAGCCATCCAGCCACGCACCGTCGCCATCCTCCGGCGGGTGACCTTTTCCGAGGTGGACGCGGTCGGTTACGTGCACCACGCGAACGCCGCGCTCTGGTTCGAGCAGGCGCGCGAGTCGTACTTCCGCCATTTCGAGGTGCCTTTCGTCGACTTCGCCCGCCGGGGCATCTACCTGGCGATGCGCGACCTGCACGTCCGCTACGAAGAGTTCGTCGGCTACGACGACGAGATTCAAATCCGCTGCGCGATGACGAAGCTGCTGCGGGTCTCTTGCGAGCTGCACTACCGGGTCGACAACCTGCGCACCGGGAAGCTTGCCGTGCGCGGTTCGACGACGATGGTGGCGGTCGAGACGAAGGCGCCCAACACGCCGCCGTCGATGGGTCGAATCCGCTTCGACCGCGAGGCCTTTCTTCCCCGCGTGGTGGCAGTCGAAGACCTGTACCCGCCCACGGAAAACTGAGGCAGCCGGGCGCTCAACAGCGCGCAAACACGCCGTCCTTCCGCGGGCATGTGGCGTGCTTCGCGCGGAAGCCATGACGAGCCGCGCATGGGTGGTGTTGCTGGTGGTGGTGGGCACAGGCTGCACCAACCTTCGTCCGTCATTCGCTGACGGCGGCGGCGGCGGGGGCGGGGGCATGGTCGTCACGTCCTGCGCGGCCGACACCGGGTGCCCCAACGGCATGGTCTGCGAGTCCTGCCCCAACGGAGCGACCTCTTGCGTCCCTGGCTGCCGCACCACCGACCAGTGCAAGGCGGGGCAGCTGTGCAAGGGCGGGGTCGTCTGCTCGAAGTGTCCGTGCCCTCCGGGTTGGTGTGAGCCCGACCCGTGCCTCGACCTCGACAACGATGGCTACGTGCAGTCGTGCAAGGCGACCGACGTGTGCCCCGGCAAGCAGCTGTGCGACTGCGACGACTTGAAGCCGAACGTGCACCCGGGCCAGGCCGAGGTCTGCAGCAACGGCATCGACGACAATTGCGACGGGAAGTACGAGTGGCAGGACCCCGCGTGCGTCAAGTGCCCCGGCGGCCAGAGCCAGTGCGCGAACGTTTTCGCGTGCAACAACCTGGGCTCGCTCACCTGTGACTCGAACAGCGGGTGCTGCAGTGCGTGCCCCGCGTCGGCGCCGCCCGTCTGCTCCGCGAACAAGTGTCTCTCTGGGGGTGGCATCAACCCGCAGACGGGTTGCCGCGCGGGCGCGGTGTGCGTCGACTGCAACGCCTGCCCGAAGAACCTGGCGCCGGTGTGCGGCGTCAACGGCGCCACGTATGACAATGATTGCAACGCCCAGCTTGCGAACGTGCTCGTGCTCCACGACGGTGCGTGTCTGTCGGGCGAAGGAATGCAGTGCGACCTGTCGCCCGTCGGGTCGACGCTGGGCTGTGGGACGACCGGCACGCTGTACTGCCGCGACGCGTGTCCGCAGTGCGGCGCGCGGCAGAACCGCTGCACGAAGCTTGGCGTCTGCGCGTGGGACGGTGATTGCCCCGCCGCGCAGGCTTCGAAGACGTGCGCCGATGGGGGCGTGGCCTTCGAGCGCTGCGTGAATCACGCGTGTGTCGCCGACTGTTCGTAGCTATCGTCGCTGGATGTTCAAGCCGCTCTTCGTTGCAGTGGCGCTGGTTCAAGCTGGGTGTGCCCACCCATCGAACTTCACCACCGCTGAAGAGCTGCGGAAGCTGACGCAGCAGCCGAAGCCGGCCAGGGCGTTTGAGGCGGCGGCGATCGACGTGCCCCGGTTCGAGCTGACGGGGCCTTTCGGGCCGGGCGCGCACGAGACGGCGACGTCCACTGGAGCGCTGCTGGTGAAGTCGGCGGGCCGCTTCCAGGCCGATGGTGCGCTGGGCTGCGCGGCGCGAGAGCTCTCGCGGTTCACGCTCGAGAACGGGGGAAATCCGACCTCGTCGCTGAAGTCTTTCGTGGTCGCGCGGTGCGGCTCGACGCTGGGGCACGTAGGGACGCGCACGCTGCAGGGGCCGGTGGACGATTCGATGTCCGATGCCGAGCTCTTCGCGCAGTGGCAGCCCGACCTGGCCCAGATGATTGGCAAGCTGCCCGAGCAGTCGCAGGCTGGCTTCGCGCTGGTAAGGCTGAAGGGCAAGGCGCTGGCGACCCTTCTCTACGCGACGCCGGTGGCGACCTTGAAGCCGCTGGCCGCCGCAGATGCAGAAGGGAAGGTCACCATCGAAGGCACGCTGCACAAGGCCGCCGAAAAGATGCAGACGATGATCAACCAGGGCGCGCTGGGCTGGGCCGACTGCGTGCACGACAAGGCGGTCGCGCTGCCGGCTTTCCGGTTCGTCTGCCCGACGAAGAAGGACGACGCATCAGCGTGGGTGTCGGTCGGCGCGTGGGAAGCCGGGCGCGTGCTCGGATTGTCAGCGGCGAAGGTGCTGCTGTTCCCCGCGGGCACGCCCGTTGACGTCTACACGGCGCCGGCAATCACCACGGCAGGTCCTCCGACGGTCGAGGCCCTCGTCGAGAAGCTCAACGGCGTGCGCAGCCAGCAGGGGCTCGGCCCGTTGAGGCTTGCACGCAAGCAGTCGGACACCGCATCGCAGCTGGCTCCCTACTACTTCAGTGAGCTTGATGACGCCGACATGGTCGACCGCATCGCGCTGGGGTTGATGGCGGGTTGGGACGTGGAAGGCATGCTGTCGTCGGGCAGCTTCGACGGCGCGTGGGCCCCGCAGCCCGACTCGGGCGCCCTCGTCTCGACGATGCTGGAAGACCCGTCGAGCCGGCGCGACCTGCTCGACCCGAAGGTGACGCAGATTGCGGCAGGAATGCTGGTCGAAGGGAACACGGTCGGCGCGCTGATCAGTACGTACGCGCTGATGCCCGTCGTCGACGCCATCGAAGCGCCGAAGCAGCTGATTGCGCAGCTGAACGAGGCGCGCGCGAAGCTTGGCAAAGGCCCGGTGGAGTGGCTCGCCAACGCCGGCGACTTCTACACGACGGCCGCGAAGGCCCTGCTGAACAACGACCTCACTCCACAGCAGGTGCAGAAGGCGTTCATGAAGGAGACGCTGCGGGTGACGAACCGCCCGCTGACCGCGCTGACTCAGACCGTGAGCGCGCTCGAGAAAGTCGAGTGGGCCGATGACGTGCTGGCCCACCCGGCACCGCAGGTGCTGGTCTTCGTCGGCGTCCAGCGCGAGAAGGGTGAAGCCTGGGGCCACTACGTGGTGCTGACCATCTTGCTCGGCGGCGTTGCGGGCGGGCCGCAGGCCTGAGTTTCGCCCTCGTCGCTGTCTCGGTTTTCGCCGCCGCGGCGCCCATCGACCTGGCGACGGCGAGCCCCGATGCCCCTGCGCTGGAAGTGGGGTGGCGCGACGGCATTCGCGCGAAGGGTGGCGGGCGGATTCGGATTCTCGGCGACGGCGACGACACGGGCGGCGGCTTCTTCGAGTTCGCAGGCTTCATCGAGCTGCACAACGAGCCCGGGTACCACGGCTACCACGGCGTCATTCCGTACGCGTACTGGCGCGGGCGGTTCGCGTTCGAGGCGGGGTACCGGTTTCACTTCGGCGGCACGCGGCCGTGGACGCTGCGGCTCACCGGCGGCGTCGAGCACGAGTCTGACCACCCGACCGGGCCGAACGTCCGGGGCGCGACGCCCGATGTCGGGTTCGTGAACTTGAACGACCTCCTCGCCACGGTGGGGGTGCGGCATGGCGTCATCGCTCCCACCCACGCAGCTGTCACGGCGCGGCTTCACGCGGTCACCTGCACCCGCGACCAGGAAGTTTGCGGAAGGGGCGGCGGGCTCGCTGGCGATGTCGGGTTCGAGGCCGAGCTCTCACTCGCCCAGGAGCTCCGGCTCACCGGCTGGTTCCAGAAGTGGAGCCTGTTCGCCGCGCTGTGGGGCCAGGTGACGCTGCCGACGAACCTCATCTTTCCTGGCCGCCGCGCGTCGGTGCGGCTCGGCGTCATCCGGCACCGCAGCGCCGACAGCTTGTCCTTCTTTCTCCAGGCCCTTGGGGGCACCGACGTCGGCTACTTCCGGCAAGCCGACGTGCTGCAGCTGGGCGCCGGCCTCGCGTGGGCGATGAACAGCCCGTGAAACTGCGGCTCGCCGGTAGACAGGCCGGCTCGGGGCGGAGTCCGAACGGCCACCGCTGCGCCATACCGACGCCTCAGCGGCGTCGCCGCCGAAGGCGCGAGGCGTGAGCCACGACGTCTACCAATGCACCAACTGCGACGATGAAGAAGGCGGTGAGTGCCGGCGCCCACGTCGACGGGTTCCACGGCAGGCGCCCCGACCACTGAGGAATCATCGCGGGCAGCGCATCGGCGGACGCGGCGATGGCGGCGAGCATCGCGGTTCGCGCCGGGCCGTAACGACCCTGGAGCAGATGCCCCAGGCCCGGGAAGACGAGACCGAGCGAGACGGCGGCAAGGGTGCCGACGGGCCGGTGGCCGCAACGGGCCATCGGAGCTCGGCACGCCAGGCACAGCCAGCTCAACGTGCCAGCAACGACCGCCCTTCCTTCTCCGCCACTTAGTCGCAGGCGAATCGAGTCGGGCCCCGCACGTACGCCGAGGTCCGCAGGCGCCACCATCAATTGGTCCGTCTGAAGCTCGAGGAAAGCGATGTCATCGATTGGAGCTCCGAAGATCGAGCACCGCGCCAGCAGCAGCCGTTCGGTCGTCCGAATCACCAGATGTAGTGGTGGAGCCAGCGGCTCGAGCAGGCCGCTTTCCTTCGCAAACTCGGCTGCGGCAAACAGCTCGTCGCGCACGGGGCTCCCTGCAGGGCGAGCGAACGCGCACCAGGCGATCGTCTCACCGAGCCGCATCGTCATCGGCCGCGGAGCCTCGGAGCCCAGCTGCAACAAGAACGCTTCACTCGCGGCCTTGCTGCTGCGTTGAGAAACGAAGAACCGCAGCCCAACGAATCGCACGCTCAGAAACGCCGTCGCAAGGGCGGCTACGATGGCCACTCCCTGCCCGGCCATTCGCGCCCCCAGTGCAGCAGCGATTGCGGAAATCCCTATCGTCGACCCGAAGAGGCCGAGGAAAGCGCGCAGGTCGGGCCGCACCACCCTTTGCCAGATTGCGTTCAGGCGATCCTGTGCGCGCGCAGGCGAGAGCACTCCTGACTGGCGCGCGACCAGCAGCAGCACGATCAGCAGTCCGCTCGACATCAGCGTTCCCCACCGACCAATCGATTCGAGTCGAGAGAAAGCAGGGCGCCGCGCACGCATTTCATCGAGCGCGTGGGCCAGCGCCGCATCTCCAAACGGTCGCGGCACGCCGGACTCGAACTCGTAGATCTGGGTCATTCGGGTCGAGGCCACCAACAAGGTGCCCCGAGCGGTCAGGCCAATCTCTCCACTCATTTGATCGTTCTCGAACAGCTCTGCGTGCTCGGGCTTCAACGATTCCATGTCGCCGTACGATTTCAACGCGCCGGCTTCGACCCCGAAGAAGGCACAGTCGGCCTTGGTGTTTCGACACTGCGCGACGGCGATGCGGTCACCTTCGCCAGTCGTCAGGTCGAGCAGCTCTCGATAAGCCGTCTGGTCGTGGTTCGCGGTGACCATCGCGCTCAAGGCGTCGATTTCTCCGGGCAGCACGTCGAGGTTCGCGTCGAACGCCAGCGGCTTGGCACGCCAGGTTTCGGCGACCAGGAGTCCTGACCCGTTCTTGCCTTTGAAGCGACTGAGGCCGTTCGGGTACTTCACGAGAACCGACCTCAGCGTCTTGCCCTGTGCGTCGACCAGCCGCAGCCGATGGGCGATCGTGTCGGCGATGACGAGGTTTTCGCCCAGCGGCAGGACTTCGAAGGTCGCACCCGGCTGAACCTCGAGCGCAATCGTGCGCAAGAACCGGCCTTCCGACCCAAAGACATCGACCCGATGGCGGCCGGGATCCGCCACATAGATGTCCCCGGCAATTGATGAGCTCAGATTCGAAACCTGGTCGAACACGAATGGACGCCCCGCAGCGTCCCTCAGCCGGCCGGAGCAATCGCCGAGGTCATCACAAAGCCAGACGACGCGATCGACGGCGATCACCACCTGATGCCCGGAAACGTGAAGAGCGGCGACTCCTCGCGTTTCGCCTTCTTCCGAAGCCGCCCAGATGCTCAACCCGGAGGTAGAAGCGATGAACAGCGTGAACAGCGTCCCTGCGACAATCGCTGCTGGGCCGGTCAGCTTCATTTCTCTACGCCTGCGAACGGCACGGCCAAGGTCAAATAGCCCAGCATGGCTTCGGTCTTGGTCACCGTCAGTGCCGTCTCTTCACCGTTCCTCGAGACGAGGAAATTCACAGGAGTTCCGATCGGCATGCTCAAGGTCGAAGCCCCACTGACTTCGAGGACGACGTCTCCAATCTTCATTCCACCGCGCTCGGCGGGCTTCCCGGGGAACACCTCGACAATCACGGGCCACATCGAGCCGACCTCTGCTCTCAGCCGTGCGGGCAGAGGTCCGGTCGTCACGAAGAACACGTCGGAGATCTGCTTCCCCGTGCCCGGCGGATAGCCCGGAACATCAACCTCTAGAGAACGAACCCGGTACGCATTGCCGCCCAGGTCTCGTTGGGCCGCCTTGACGTCCAGCGGGGCATTGCCTCGCGCTTCGAGTGCCGCCAGTTCGTCCGCATCGTGAAAGTAGGTGATCGACCCGAGCTTGACCGCCGTCAGCTGGTCGATGGGCAGTTTGCTCTCGGCGACCGGGCTTCCCTGCAGACCTGAGGGCGCCGGACCCAGTCGTTCGATGACCGCAGGAAAACGCGCGTGCTGGTCTCCACCACCCAATTCGGCGCGCATCGCGTGAACCCGCCACGCAATGGCGCCGCCAGTCAGCGCACAGCCCACTGCGATCACCAGCAGCTTCTTGCCAAAATCGGTCATCTCGCCCCCCGCGCAGCAGGCTCGCACGTTCCAATTTCGCGGGTATGTCGAAACGCACGGTGCGGAAAGGTGTCCCCGGGGTTCAACGGCCGGTCGCGACCGTTCATTGCTCCAGGCCAGCCTGCCCTCTCGTCGCATCGGCGCGTTCCTCTTGACGGCGGTGCTGCTGACGGCCGGCCCGTGAAGGTCGGAGAGCTGACCTTCGTGGTGAGCCCCCGTCGACACGAAGGCGTTGTGGGCCGGTACGGAAAGCGCAGCTCTTCACCCAACCCGACGCAGGTAAGTGAGTCGCCGCCAACTGGTCAAAGGCCCGCGGCCCGAGTAGCAAGGCAGGTTCCTTTCGGAGGTTATTGCGCACATGACCACGGCTGCTGCAGGCCCTTTCCGTCACACCGTGAAGCTGGATCAAGTGGACCCCGGGCTCGCGTTCCTGAACGTTCACCTCGAGGGCCCGCTGGACGCGAAGACTGCGCAGACGGTCGCGGCCGATGTGTCGACCCGCATCGACGCGCTCTCGGGCCGGCCGTTCGGGTTGCTGATGGATTTGCGCCAGGTCACCACGTGTGACGAAGGCGGCGCCGGAGCGATGAAGAGCATCGAGATGGGCGCTGCGAACAAGGGGCTCGAGGTCGTCGCGCACCTGGTGAAGCAGAAAGAGCTCGTCGTCGAGGCCCGCGCCGCGACGCTCGAGGTCGGCGCCGAGAACATGTTCGGCACTTTCGATGACGAGTCGGCTGCGCGCCGCTTCGCCAGCGGGCTGAACCGGGTGACCCCGTGAAAATCGACAAGACGCCGGGGATGATTCCTGCTGCGCCGGTCGCCAGCAAAGCGCCGGCCGCGCCTGCAGCAGCCACCGCTCCCACGCCGATTGCCGGGGGAAAGGGCTGGTCGCCGAACACCGTGGGTCCCGCGGGCAAGTCACCGCCTGCCATCGGTGCCGGCCCCGCAGCGAAGGGTCCGAGCCTCGTCGACAGTGAAGTCGCCCGCCTTCAGAAGGCGATGAAGGGCATGGGCACCACCGAGAGCGTGGTGTTCGAGGTGCTCGAGAAGAACCCGCCCGCGCTGGTGGCTGCGATCGCCACTGCCTTCGAGGCGAAGACGGGCATGACGCTGCGCAAGGCGTTGAATGGTGAGCTGTCGGGCGCCGACCTGCGCCGCGGCCTCTCGAAGCTGGACGCGCTGCACGTGCGCCCCACCGACACCACCGGCACGTCGGGCATCGCCGAGAAGGTGATCGAGCTGCGCAAGCAGGGAACCATCAGCGAGTCGGAGCTCGTCAACACCTACGCGCCGACGACGAACAACAAAATCGACCTGCTGATCCAGGGCGACACCGCCTTTCCGCGAATGATGCAGGACATCGACGCCGCGAAGGACCACGTCCATGTCAGCTTCTACATCTTCAGCAACGACGCCCAGGGCAACGAGATGGCGGACAAGCTGATCGCCGCGAAGAAGCGCGGCTGCGACGTGCGCGTGATGATGGACGGCATCGGCTCACAGCTCGTGAACCCGATGTCCGACAACTACGACCTCATCAAGAAGATGGAATCGGCAGGCATCGAGATTCGCAAGAACCACGTCGTCGACGTGACGCGCGACTCGCAGGTCCTCAACCACCCCGACCACCGTAAGATCGTCATCACCGACGGCAAGGTTGGTTACACGGGCGGCATGAACATGGCCAACCACTACCGCAGCGAGTACCACGACGTGATGGTGCGCGCGGAAGGCGACGTGGTGAAGCAGATGCAGGGCGAGTGGACGACCGCGTGGATGCACCTCGGCGGCAAGATTGGCGGCGACGACGCGTCTTTCAAGCAGCGCTACTTCCCCGAGTACAAGCCGGGCGAAGCGCCGGGCAAGACGCAGATCACCAACATGCAGTCGGTGCCCGGTGAGAACCCGGCGATCCTCAAGATGTACCTCGAGAAGATCAACAGCTCGACCAAGAGCGTGAAGATCGAGAACCCCTACTGCACGAACCCCGACATCCAGAACGCGCTGATCAAAGCAGCCAAGCGCGGCGTCGACGTGACGGTGATTCTGCCCGGCGAATCAGACCACGCGTTCAGCCACCTGGCCGCGGCGCAGAAGTACCCCGAGATGATCAACGCCGGCGTGAAGATCTACGAGTACCCCGGCTTCAACCACGACAAGGTGATGGTCGTTGACGACAAGTTCACCACCGTCGGCAGCAGCAACCTCGATGACGTCGCGCTGTACCACATCTATGAAATGAACCTGAACGTCGACAACGAGGCGTTCGCCAAGGAAACGAGCGAGAGGCTCTTCGCGAAAGATGTCTCGGTGTCGAAGCTGATGAAGGCGTCGGACATCAGCAAGCTCGATCAGATTACGGGCAAGTTCTGGAACCTCTTCAACCACTTCATCTGACGTGAAGCTCACCCGCAGGGAAGTCATTGCCGGCGGGGTCGCGCTCAGCGCCTGCGGTGCGCCGGGGAACTCGGTCGTCGACCCGCAGGCGATCGACAAGGCGACGAAGATTTCCTTCGCGCCATCGACGGTGCTGCTCGACCCCACGGTCTTTCCGCAGACCGTTTCGTCGGGCGCGATGAAGAAGGACTCGGTCGTCGTCTGGACGGCGGCGAGCCCCACGGTGGGCGACCTCGTGCTGCGCGTCTGGCGCGAGGTCTCGGACACCGAGGTCGCCCTGGTCAAGGAAGCGACGCTGCCCGTGCCCGACGGTGGGAACCTGAAGGTCACGGTCGACGGGCTCGCGCCGGGCACCTGGTACCACTACGGCTTCTTCGATTCGAAGCTCGAGCGCCGGTCGCCGCTGGGCAAGGTGCGCACGGCTTTTCCTGACGACTGGCTCGAGCCGCTGACGATTGGAGCGACCAGCTGCGCGTCCTACCGCTACACGCCCTTCAAGCCGCTGATCGAGCTGGGCGGGAAGAAGCTCGATTTCTGGGTTCACCTCGGCGACGTCTCGTACAACGACGGAGCGACCACGCTTCCCGAGTACCGCGCCAAGTGGAAGGCGCAGCTGGCCGACGAGGGCTACCGCGCGCTGATGCCGTCGACGGGGGGCTACCTCGTCTGGGACGACCACGACTTCTTGAACAACGTCGACCCCGAGGAAATGGGGCCGTCGCACCCGCAGATTCTCGCGGCGAAGCAGGCGTGGTTCGAGACGCTGCCGGTCGAGCGGCTCGAGAACGACAAAATCTGGACCAGCTACCGCTGGGGCAAGACGGCCGAGATTTTCGCGATCGACGCGCGGATGGAAAGGAAGCTGTCGACCCGCGAGAGCCCCGACGCGCAGTACCTGTCGCGCGCGCAGATGGATTGGTTGAAGGCGGGGCTCAAGAAGAGCGAGTGCCACTTCAAGGTGATTCTCAACTCGGTGCCAATCTCGAAGATGCCGCCGCCGCTGTGGGGCGCGCAGGCCGATCGGTGGGAAGGCTACGACGCCGCGCGGGAAGAGCTGCTGTCGTTCATCGACAAGGAAGACATCAAGAATGTCTGGTTTGTCAGCGGCGACTTTCACGTCGGGCTCGTGATGCGGCTCGAGAAGACGGGCCCACGCCGGCGGCTGATGGAAATTGCCGCCGGCCCGGCCGGGAACATCAACCCGCTCTGGCTGGTGCTCGACCCAGGGCAGGAAGCCAATAAGAAGATTGCCTTCCCGCCCGAGCAGTTTCTCTTCGCAGGCTCAGGCTTTCTCGCCACCGTGCTCACCTTCGACCCGAAGGCCGACACCGTGCGCGTCGTGTTCACCGACCCGATGAAGGGCGCGACGCCGGTGTTCGACCAGACCCTCACCTTCGGAAAAGAATGAACCCTCTCGTCTGGATGCTCATGGCCCAGGTGCTCGCTCCACAGTCCTCCGACGCCATCGAAGCGAAGTTCGTCGAGCTGATGACGCAGAAGAAGACCGCCGAGGCGGTGGCGCTGTTCAGCGAGGCGGTGCAGGCGAAGGCGCCGGTCGCTGTCATCGACCAGGCGTGGGTCGCGCAGACGTCGGCGCTGGGCAAGCTCTCGAAGCTGGGTGAGGCGACGCGCAAGGCGATGGGTGAGCGCGAGCTCTTCGTGCGGCGCGTCGAGTTCGAGAAGGGCGCGGTGCAGACGTTCGTCACGGTCAATTCCAGGCTGCTGAAGGTCGAAGGGTTTCAAATCAAGCCGGCGCCCGTGCCGTATGTCGGGGCGCCGTATTCGGTGGCCGACGCGTTCGCCAGCGAGGAAGTGACTTTCGGCACCAGGGGCTTCGAGCTGCCCGGCACGTTGCTCGTCCCCGTGGGCAAAGGTCCATTTCCGGCGGTGGTGCTGGTGCACGGCTCGGGGCCCAATGACCGCGACGAGACCCAGGGCGCCAACAAGCCGTTTCGAGACCTGGCCGAAGGGCTCGCGTCGAAGGGCGTGCTCGTCTTCCGCTACGACAAGCGCACCCTGGTGCATGGCGCGAAGATGACCGCGCCGACCATCGAGGCAGAGGTCGTGGACGATGCGGTCGCCGCGGTGGCGTTGCTTCGCGCGCGAAAGGACGTCGACGCCAAGCGGGTGACGGTGGTGGGGCACAGCCTCGGCGCGCAGCTGGGGCCGCAGGTGGCGAAGGCGTCGAAGGCGTCGCGGGTGGTGCTGCTCGCTCCGCCGGCGCGGACGCCGTGGCAGATTCTGCCGCAGCAGTACCGGTACCTGGGCGTGCCCGAGGCCGACGTCGCGCTGCTCGAAGGCAAGCTGAACGCGGTGCGTGATGGGAAGTCAGAGGAAGCCATCATGGGCGCTCCCGCGGCGTACTGGCGCGACTGGGCTTCGCGCGACGGGCTCGCGGTCGCGAAGACGCTGTCGATACCGATGTTGGTGATGCACGGCGAGCGCGACTACCAGGTGATTGAGGAAGACGCGGCCGCGTGGCGGAAAGGGTTGCCGAAGGCGAAGCACGTCGACGTGCCTGGCGCGAACCACTTGTTCATCGTGGGCACCGGCAAGCCGGGCCCGAAGGAGTACGAGGTGCCCGGGCATGTCGCGCCCGAGGTGGTGAACGCAATTGCCGCCTTCGTGACGGCGAAATAGGCGCGGCGCGCCTCAGGGCGCAGCCGGCACGCGCGCCCACTGCACGCCGCGCGAGAGGTTGCGGTCGACGGCGACGAGCCCGAGCTTTCGGAAGTCCTTCGAGTAGCGGGACCCCTTCACCACCACCCAGCGGCGCGCGACCTTCTGCGCGTCTTCGAGCATCTGCAGGGTGAGGCCCGCAGGGTCGGCGTAGTGGCGAAGCATGTCGAACGCCTGCGACGACTTGTTGGGCCGGCCGAACATCGGGTCGAACAGCACCACGTCGAAGCTCTTCGGCGGCAGCGTCGGCAACAGCGCCGCGGCGTCGGCGTGGCGCGTCTGAATCTGCGCGAACTTCTCGCCATACGGCAGGCTCAGCGCGTCGGACGCCAGCGCGTGAAGCGCGAGGCTCTTTTCCAGCGCGACCACCGACCCAGACGGACCCACCACCCGCGCACAGACCAGCGAGTCGGCGCCGAGGCCCATCGTGCAGTCGAGCACCGCGTCGCCAGGCTGCAGCTCGCCCAGCCGCATCAGCATGTCTTCCGAGAAGCCCTGGTCGATGCGCTTGATTCGCAGCTGCGCCATGCCGGGCGAGAACCGCAGCGCACCCTCGGGCCGGCGCAGCGTCCAGCCGTCGCCGCCGAGAATCAGCAGCGCCTCTGCCCCCTCGGGCTGCGGCGCGTTTCGTTGCCGGTCGAGGTACGGCAGGCCCCACTGCGCAGCCCTTTCCTTCGCCCGCACGTCGTGCGCGGACGACACCATCGAGCTCACCGTCACTGCCAGCGGGTGCTTCAGTGGTTGAGGATCACGCATGGGACCGCCGGAGCTTCGGAGCCTACCGTCGTCTCGGGCGGGACGAACTGTCGAAGACTCCAGGCCTGCACGGCGCGGTGCTTCTCGAGGGCGTCGATCTGGTCTCTCACGTAGCCGGTGACCAGGCCGCTGACGAGAATCGTGGCGGCGGCCGTTGTTCCGAGGAAGACCATCGTGCCCATCGCCGGCATGTTCACCGTCTCCTGCAGAATCAGCAGGCCTTCTGACGTGAACTTGAACATTCGCGGGCCGATGCCGAGGTGGCTGGCGATGATTGGCAATGTCACCGCTGCCATGCCGAGCGAGATCGTCAACCTGCGGAAGCGCTTCTCGAGAAAGATGATGAAGACGATGCTGTTCGACGCGACGAGGATCGGCACGAGCATGAACGGGCCCATCAGCAGGCTCATGCTCGCCAGCGCGATGTTGCTGATCACCAGCGACGGCACCGCGGTGAGGCTCGTCGGCTTCTTCGCCACGAAGCCCAGGTAGGCCGCCGCCATCGCTGCCGCCATCACGAGGCTGAAGCACAGCGTCAGCACCCAGCCGTTGCGCATGCCGAAGTACAGCAGCACCGGCACGTCGAGCATGATGGCGAGGAAGGCCAGGGTCGCAGCCCGACCGGCGCTCTTGACCTGCTGCGACCTTCCCGCGTCGAGCTCGGCCTGCGCCTCGGGCGGCGTCCTGTCGGGCGGGGTCGTCATCAACGCAATCAACACCCGCAGCGCCACCGGGTGCGTCGGGTCGAGCGCCAGCGCCTGGCCGACCTCCTTCAGCGCCTGCCGCCGCAGCTCGACCTCGTCGCCGTCGTGGCTGCGCACCTTCTTTGCGAGCTCGTGCGCGGCGTCGGCGTGCTGCCGCGCGAGGTCCGTGCGCAGCTCGAGGTTTCTTTCGCCCGACAACACGCGTTCCACCGCGTCGTGAAGCTCGCGCACGGAAGTGAAGCGCCCCGCCGGCTCGCGCGCCGTTGACTTGAGACAGATGGCCTCGAGCTCCGGGGACACTTCGCGCTCGGGGAATCGCGAACGCGCGTGGGCATCGGCACCGTCGCGGGTCGAGACGAGCAGCTCCATCGCAGAGCTGCCGGTGACGAGCATCTGGTGCGTGAGCAGCTCGAACAGCACTGCGCCCAACGCGTAGACGTCGCTGCGGACGTCGGCGGGCAGGCCCAGCACCTGTTCGGGCGCCATGTAGCCGGGCGTGCCGAGCAGGGTTCCGGGAGTCGTCGCTCCAACGGGCGAGAGCTTGAGGTCTTCGAACGGAGCGGCCGGACGATCATCCTTGTCCACCCGGCGCGCGAGGCCCCAGTCGAGGACGTAGACCTCGCCGAAGTCGCCGAGCATCACGTTCGCCGGCTTGATGTCGCGGTGAATCCACCCGTTGCTGTGCGCGAACTCGATCGCCTGGCAGACGCTCAAGAAGGCGGACATCAGGCGGTGGCGATTGAAGCGCGTCGCGGCGTCGCCTTCGCTCGTCCGCACCTGTCGAATCACTTCCTGCAGGGTGTGGCCCTTGATTCGCTTCATCGTGAAGAAGGGCACGCCGTCGGCACCGACGCCCAGCTCGTGCACGGGGACGATTGACGGGTGCTGCAGCTGGCCCTGCACCTGGGCCTCGCGCACGAAGCGCTCGAGCTCGACTGCCGATTTCGTGGTCGCGGTCTTCAGCGCGATGTCGCGGCCGAGGCGCGGGTCACGGCACAGCCGCACTTCACCCATGCCTCCGCGGCCGAGCAGATTTCCAGGCTCGTAGGTATTGACGCTGGGCAGCTGTTGCAGCGTGGCGCCAGCCGGGTCGGGCGAGGGGGTTCGCATCGTGGCGCCGAGGGTCGCGCCCAGGCAGGCGCTGTCTTCTTCGAGGCTCATGGGTCGGGAGGCTAGCCACGCCGCGGGTGAGGATCACAGCTTTCGCCCGCCCACATCTGCGCCGTCCTCAAGAAGTTGAGGGGGCTAAAGCTGCGAACCCACTGAAATCGGGCGAATCTTCGCTGGTGCGGCGTTTGCGAAGGACCCCGGCATGAACACGAAACAGCTGTTGCTGCTGCCTTCCCTTCTGGTTCTCGCGTGCGGCCCGCTGGCCGTCTACGAAGAGCAGGCCATCAAGTGCGGTGGGCCGCATGTCGTTGCCTCGCTGGCCTCGGTGACGCTGGCCGATGACTGCCTGAACAAGGCGTCGGAAGATCCGGCCTTCGCTTTCGGGCGGCCCGCAGCCGGCGCATGTGAGGCGGCCGACTCGAACTGCCTGTCGCTCTGCCGCCAGACCAGCATGCAGCTCGCGTTCGGCTCGTCGGCGACGCACGACGTGAAGATTGACATCAAGGAAGTGCGCCTGCTCGAGCCGTCGACGCGCAAGCTGCTCGACACGCTCACCTCGCGAGAGCCGCGCCGCTGGTCGGGTGAGTCGTACCAGGCGTGGGACGAAATCATTCTCTCGAACCAGGGCGTGAAGGCCTCGTACAAGCTGTCGGCGCCCGGCTACCACTGGGCCAGCGACGCGCGCTACCGCCTGCAGACGTACATCGTGGAAGTCGACGTGCTGGTCGACGGCGAGCTGCGCACCTTGTCGGTCGAGGCGACGCGCGAGCCTGAGGTTGCGACCTGAAAGTCTTCGCGGCGGTTGTCTTCGCCGCACTTCTTTTCGCTGGATGCAGGCCGAAGGCTGATCCGTTCGCCGTCGAGCGGGAGCAGTACCTGAACGATGCCGCGTTTCGCCGGAAGGCGTTGATCGCGTCGCTCGAGAATCCGTCGAACACATACTCGTCGCAGCGGCTCACCTCGTATGGCGCGGGCTGGGACCTGCTGCCTGAATGGAATCCGCGGTCGGCCCGGCTGGACCTCGCCGTCACGGCGCCGCCCGCCGTGCCGCTGTGGAATGGGGTGAAGCCGACCTCGCCGGAAGGGTGGGTCGCCCTGGGCCGCGAGGTGTTCTTCGCGTACCCGATGCGCGCCGAACCGCTGGTCGAGTTCGCGGTCGCGCGGCCCGAGCTCGCGGTCGAGGTCGGGCTCGAGCGCACGGCCCGCGGCGAATACGTCGGGCTGGTGCGGTTCGCAGACATCGATGGCCGCACGCGCATCGGCATCACGTGTGCGCTGTGCCACGCGGTGGCCCGCGACGGGAAAGCGGTGGCGGGCCCTGCACGGCGGGAGTTCGACTACGGGAAGCTGCGGCTCACGTTTCATCGCGAGACGAAAGAGCCGGTGGAAGCGGGCCTCGCGCGGCGCATGGCGACGTGGGGCGCGGGGCGCGCGGACGTGACGGAAGATGTCGACGAAGACCCGGTGGCGATTCCGGATTTGTGGGCGCTGAGGTCGCAGTCTGCGCTGACGCAGGCTGGCGGCATTCGGCACACGGGGCCCACGGCACTGGCGATTCGGCAAGAGACGCAGTTGCTGCATTCGGCGCACGAGCGGGTGCGGCCGCCGCGCGAGCTCGCGTGGGCGCTGGCGATGTTTCTGTACTCCCTCGAGCCAGCACCACGGGCCGTCACTTCCGAGAATGTCCGCGGTGCAAAGCTGTTCGGGCAGGGCTGCAGCGAGTGTCACTCGAACGCCGGCTACGGCGGAGAACCCATCGCGGTCGAAGAGATTGGCACCGACGCCGCGCTCGCCAACGGAGCGGCCCGCGGCACCGGCCGTTACCGGCCGCCCGCGTTGATTCGTGTCGGGGACGCCGCGCCGTACCTTCACCACGGCGCGGTGCCGACGCTCGAAGACCTGCTGTCGCCCAGGCGCCTGGAGCCCGGCTACCGCGGAAGCCCGCTGGGCCCCGGGCCCGTGAAGGGCCACACGTACGGAACCGACTGGCCGGAAGAAGATCGCGTCGCTGTCGTCGCCTGGCTGCGCACGCTCTGAAGTGGGCCGTGCCACTCGCTCTCGTGAACCGACTGTTCACAGAGTGGTCGCGTCGACACGCCGGCGGTGCAGGGCGCCGAAGCCGTCGAGCGCGTCGCCGCAGTTGATCGAGAGCTCGCGCACGTCTTCGCCACGCACATCGGAGGCGTCACGCACGCGCCCAGGGGGCACTGCTGCCCTGACAGTTCATCGGCCCACACGCTGCGACGAGAGTCGGCGGGGCGGCGAGAAGAAGAGATCGCATGCGGGCACGACACCCGAGCTCCACCGGAGCGCAAAGAAGAAGAAGGGGGACAGGCTGGTTTGTTGCTGTCGTTCGGTTCGGGCGTGCAACTGGGCTAGTACCCGCGGCCGATGCGAGTCTTTCTCGGCCTGACCTTCGTCGCGCTCTCTGCCTCTGCGCAGACGAGATTCTTCAACTCGATGCCCTCGTCGAACGGGCACGGCGCGGTGATGGCGGACGTGACGACTGGAAGAATCGTCCACTTCCGCGAGCACCTCGCCGCGACGGAAGAGCCGCAGCTGGACGCGCAGGGCCTGGAGACCTGGGTTGGCAACCAGCCGCAAATCGTAAAGACGCGCGACCTGCTCTTCGACGCGTACTTCGGGCTGCGCGTCGCGGGGCAGCAGCGCTGGCTTCCGGGCGTCGCGGTCGAGGCGCCCGACTACGAGCAAGGCCTCGTCACCTGGACGCAGAAGGTCTCGGGGCTGGAGGTGACGACGTGGGTCTTCGCTCCACGCGGGCTCGCGCACGCCGGCTTCGTCGCGTTGCTGCGCGTGAAGAACCTGGGCGCGGCGGCGGTGCCAGGCGTCAGCGCGTTCTCGCTGCACAACTTTCACCTGGGCTTCGGGCGCCCCGAGCCGATGGCGAATGGAGAGACCGTCGTCGTCGCTGCGAACCGCGACCTTCAAGAACGTGGCTTCGCCGGGGTGGTGATGGCGCGCCCGTTGGGCCCCGTCGCGCACGCGCTCGCGTGGAACCCAGGCTCGGCGCAGAACGGCTTTCAGCTGGTGCAGGCGGGCGGCGTTACCGACTTCCCTGACTCGAGCGGAGACCTCGGCGTCGCCGACGACTGGGCCACCGGGTACCAGTTCGACCTCGGCACCCTCGCTGCGGGCGGTGAGTCGTGGGCCGGCCTCGTCGTCGCGCACCAAGGAAACCCGTTCGCTGCCGCCGAGGTGCAGGCGTGGCTCGACGGGTACGTCGCCGGCCGCGGGCCGAAGCAGCTGCTCGACGACGAACGCGCTGGGTGGGCCACGTTCCAGGCGGGTGTCAAAGTGCCGCCCGGACTCAGTGCAGATCAGCAGGCCGTCTTCCGCCAGTCGGCCGTGATGCTCGCGATGGCGCAGGTGCGTGAGCGGGAAGCTTTTCTTCGTGAGTGGCTCGCCGCCGACGGTCAGCCGCGCAAGTCCCGCTTCCCCGGGCCGCTGCCCGGCGTCGTCCAGCACCGCGGCTTCGGAGCGATGCTCGCAAGCCTTCCTCCCGGCGAGTGGACCTACGCGTGGGTGCGCGATGGCGCGTACGCGGCGGCGGCGCTCTCGCGGCTCGGCCTCACCTCGCAGGCGCGAGACGCCCTGCGCTTCTACCTCGACGCCGAAGGCGGCCGTTTCCAGCAGTGGAACGAGCTGAAGCCGTACGCATTTCCGCCATACGTGGTGAGCCTCACCCGCTACACGGGCTTCGGCGTCGAAGAGACGGACTTCAACGCCTTCGGGCCCAACCTCGAGTTCGACGGCTTCGGGCTGTTGCTCTGGGCGCTGCGCGAGCACGAACGCCGCACGGGCGACCTCACGCTCACCGACGAGAAGTGGACGACGCTCTCGACGCGCGTCGCGGACCCGCTGCTCGCGTTGATCGACCCCATCACCGGCCTCGTGCGCAAAGACTCTTCCATCTGGGAAAGCCACTGGCTCGGCCGCGAGCGCTCGTGGACCTTCACCAGCCTCACCGCCGCGCGCGGGCTCTGCGACGCCGCGGTGCTGGCCGAACGCAAAGCCGACGGAGCGCGCGCGATGCAATACCGCCTCGCCGGCCTCGCGCTGCGAAAGGCGATCGCCACGAAGCTCACCGACGCGAACGGAGCGCTCGCTTCCAACCTCGAAGAGCTCGACAGCAAGGCCGGCTACTTCGACGCCGCGGCGCTCGAGGCAATTTCGTTGGGACTCTTCGACCCGAAGGGCCGCATCGCCACCGCCACCCTCGCTGCAATGGAGTCGAAGCTGCGCGCGACGAAAGGCCCGGGCTGGTCGCGCAACGATGACCGCACCGACCACCCTGGAAAGGTGGACCTCTCGCCGTGGGGCAGCGAGTACGACAGCGCCGAGTGGGTGTTCACGGATCTCCGCGGCGCCATCGCGATGCGCCGCAACGGAAACGCGGCCCGCGCCGATGCGCTGCTCGCGTGGGTGACGTCGCAGGCGCTCGCCAACGGCCGCGTGATTCCCGAGACGTTCGACGAGACGACGGGGGCGTGGAAGTTCAACGCCCCGATGATTGGCTTCGGCGCCGGTGCCTACGTGCTCGCCCTGGCTGACGACCCGGGCGACCCGGCGTGCGGCGCGTACTTCGACGAGACGGTGCCGATGACGCCGGACGCTGGCACCATCACGCCCCCTGCTCCGAAGGGCTGCGGTTGCGGCGCCTCGCCCGGACCACTTTGTGCCTTCTTTGCTTTCGCATTTCTGCGCGCCCGGGCGTTGAAGAGGCCGTGAGCTCGAAGCTGGAAGGGGCGGTGCGTGCAGCGCCAGACGACTTGCAAGTCTGGAGCATCTACGGCGACTCGCTGGAAGCCGACGGAGACCCGCGCGGCCAGTGGGTCGGCCTGCAGCTGGCACGTGAAGCGTCGCCGAACCCGCAGCTCGCGAAGGCCGAGCGTGCCTTCTTCGAGGCGAACAAAGACTGGCTGCTGGGCCCTGAGCTGCTGAAGCACGCCGACAAGGCGGTGTGGCTCCGCGGCTTCCTCTATTCCGCCGAGGTCGACACGCGCGCGGCGTTGGAGGCGCTGGTCGTCCACCCGTCGGCGAAGTTCCTGCGCGCCGTGGTGTTGAACCCGATGATGACCGGGCCCGACGTGCCGGACGAAGACTGGTCGTCGTTGATCGAAGGTGCCAGCTGGCAGACGGTGACGGTGAGGCTCGGCTCGCCGAAACACCAGATTGAGCCGAAGGTGGTGCTCGCGCTGCCGAACCTCACCCGGCTGGACCTCGCGCTGCCGCACGGCGACCCGCCCGCCTTCGACTGGAGCCTCGCGACCCGCCTTCAATCGCTGACGCTCGAACACGGAAGCCCGGAACAGCTCGAGGCGCTGCTGGACAACCTTCCTCCAAAGCTTCGCGAGCTGCGGCTCGAACGCTTCGACGGCCGCGCGCTCGACGTCCTCTCGGCGCACGCCAATTCTCCGAAGCTCGCCTTCGTCGCTGCCGATGGGCAGATGCCGATCGAGTCGATGGACGCGCTCGCGATTGGCCAGCTGCCGACGCGCCTGTTGTTGAATCAGGATCCAGAGCCCGAAGCACGCCTCGTCGTGGCGCTGCCGGGCGTCACCGAAGTCGTGCACGCCGAAGGGCTCGAGACGGCGTGGCTGGTGCTCGACACGCCTCACTTCGATGCAGAGAGCCGCGCGGTGCTGATTCGCCTGGCGCAGGAATGCCGCTGCGAGCAGCTGATCGCCTTCCCCGGGACTGTGCGTCTTCCCGGTCGCGCGGTCGCCGTCGTGCGGCTGCACAGCGACGACACCAGCGCGGCCCTGCTGCCTTCGTTTCTCGCGCACGCCATCGCGAAAGCCCGCCAGGTGCGGTGCGGCGTCTTCACCGTCTCGAGCTCGAATGACCTGACGCGAGGCCTCGTGTTCGGGGGCCCGGTGGTCGAGAAGCCGCCCGGCAAGTGCGCGCGGCCGCGGGTCGAGCTGGCTGCGGCGCACAAGAATGAAGGCGGTCACTACCAGCGCGACGGGCTTGTCCGGTCGATGCTCGACCACATGCTCGGCTTCGACCCGGGCCTCGACGCAGTCAATCGCATGCTCGACGCGATTGATGAGTCGCTGCCGCTGGTGCTCCACGGCAAGCCGCTGGGACGCGGGGCCGAGCTGCCGCCGCTGCTCACTGAAGAGCCCGCGGTGCCCGAGCCGGAAGGGGAAGAAGAGGAAGAGCCCGACTACGAAGACGTCGAAGCAGCCGATGAGCAGTGGGACGAGCCCGACGCATGGGTGCCAGATGCAGTGGCGCCGACCGACGTCCACATTCGAGTGCTCGTCGTCTGCACCCGCTGCCTCGCGCATGCCGAGACGAAGCAGTGCACGCAGTGCCGCGAGCAGCTTTGCGAGTCGTGCCTGCCGCTCGAGGACGAACGCCCCGCGGTGTGCGGGCCGTGCGGCGCGCTGTAGAGCGGCGGTCAGATTCCGCTGAAGAGAAAATCGAGCGCAGCAACGATGAGGTCGCGGTTCTGGCTGAGGCTCGAGACTGGGCTCGACAACGAACTGGTTGGAACCGCGCCGACTTGCTGGGTCAACATGAAGACGATCTCTCCGTCGACCTCGAACTGGGGGTTGAGCCGCGCAGCCGCCTTGCCGCCGAGGGCGCTCGACCTCACGAGTGGGGCGACGACCTGGGTCGGCAGCTCGTCCAGCAACTCTGACTGCAATAGAACCACGTAGGGAACCGTTCGGTTGCTTCTTGGATTGAGGTTCCGAAACACATCGAAGCGGCGCCTCACCACCCGCGCACGTCCTCATTCCAGACGCCGTGCTTCTCGAAGTACCTGGTGTAGGCGGCGATCGCGCGCTGATTTTCCTTTCGCCATTGAGCTGCTCGCCCCTCACTCACGAGCACTTCCAGCCGCGCCTCCAACTCCTTCGAGAGATTGATGTTCAGCAGGCGGGCTGCTTCGACAAGGTCGGCACGCAACGAGACGTTGGTCGGGCGCCGTTTGATCGCTTGCTTCTGATGCGCATGCTTCATGCGCATAAATCTAGAAGACGGCCGAGACATCTTCAACCTCATCGCCAAGGCGTGACGACGCCGACCTGAAAGAGTGGATCCAGCGGCGAAGGTTCCTGCGGAGTACGAAAAGCTGATGCCGGCGCGGGTCTCAAGCGATGTCAACGCGCTGAGCAAGCGCACCGACGTCGAGCACTGAAAAGCGTCGGGCGACTGGCGTGTGCCGGCAGTGCGGCACGCTATAAGGCGCGCCCATGCGTTCCTTCTGTCTGGCGATTCTTTTCAGCTCCGCGGCCGCGCAGGCCGACGAGGGCATGTGGCTGTACAACGACTTCCCGGCGGCGGCAGTGAAGCAGGCGTACGGGTTTGCTCCCGATGCGGCGTGGCTGCAGCGCGTGCGGCTCGGCTCTTTGCGGTTGGCAAACGGCTGCTCGGCCAGCTTCGTCTCGGCCGATGGCCTGGTGATGACCAACCACCACTGCATTCGCAGCTGCCTCGAAGACCTCTCGACGCCGCAGCGCGACCTGCTGACGATTCCGTTCCTGGCGAAGACGCGCGAGCAGGAAGAGCGCTGCCCGAAGATTGAAGCGAATCAGCTCACCGACATCACCGACGTCACCGCGCGCGTTCTCGCCGCGACGAAGGACCTCGCCGGCGCCGACTACCAGAAGGCGCTGAAGGCCGAGCAGGCGAAGGTCGAGCAGGAATGCGCGAAGGGCGACACGAAGCTGCGCTGCGACCTGGTCACGTTGTTCAACGGCGCCGCGTTTCACCTCTACACCTACCGCCGCTTCCAGGACGTGCGCATGGTGTTCGCGCCCGAGTTCTCGATGGCCGCGTTCGGAGGCGACCCCGACAACTTCAACTTCCCGCGCTACGGCGTCGACATGGCGTTCCTGCGCGTGTGGGAAGACGGCAAGCCGCGCAAGAGCCCCGAGGCGCTGAAGTTCGCGAAGAAGCCGGCGAAGGAAAACGACCTGGTCTTCACGTCGGGACATCCGGGCGGCACCGAGCGGAACCGCACCGTCGCCCAGCTCGAGTTCCAGCGCGACGTGGGTCTGCCGTGGTCGCTGCTGTACCTCAGCGAGCTGCGCGGGCGAATGGACGAGTGGATGCGCGGCGACGTCGAGCGCACGCGGGTGGCGCGGTCGAAGCTGCGGTCGGTAGAGAACTCGCTGAAGGCGCTGCGGGGAAGGCACGAGGCGTTGGTCGCTCCGGGGTTCCTCGAGAAGAAGCGGGCCGACGAAGCGGCGCTGCGCGCGAAGGCTCCTGAAAAGTCGGCCGGCGCGTGGGACGCAATCGCGAAGGCGATGGCCGACCTGCGCCCCATCTATGGCGAGCTGCGCTTCAAGGAAGGCAGTGAGGCGACGTCGGGCGAGCTCTTCTCGTACGCACGCCTGCTCGTTCGCAACGCCGAGGAATCGAAGAAGCCCCCGGGTGAACGTCTTCCCGAATACACCGACGCGCGGAAACCCGTGCTCGTGCAGCAGCTAACTGGCGCTGCGCCCGTCTCGAAGGACCTCGAGAAGGCGATGCTCGGCTGGTCGCTGACGCGCATGCGCAACCTGCTGGGAGCCGATGATTCCTTCGTACGCGAAGTGCTCGGCAACAAGTCGCCCGATGACCTCGCGGCTGAGCTGATTACCGCGACGAAGCTCGACGACGCGGCCTTCCGCAAAGACGTGCTCGAAGGAAAGGTGGCGATCGACGCCGACCCGCTGCTGGTGTTCGCGAAGAAGCTCGACCCGGCGGCGCGCGCGGTGCGGAAGAAGTCGGAAGACACCGTCGACGCCGTGCTGAAGAAGAGCTTCGAGCTCGTCGGCGAGGCCCGGCGGGTCGCGTACGGAACGCAGGGCTACCCCGACGCGACGTTCACGCTGCGGCTCAGCTACGGCGCGGTGAAGGGCTACGGCGCGGTGAAGCCGTACACGACGGTCGGCGGCTTCTACACCCGGCTCACCGGCAAGTTCCCTTTCGCGGCTTCAGAGCCCTGGCTCGCCGCGCAGAAGAAGCTCAAGCCCGAGACGCCTTTCGACGTCATCACCACCAACGACATCATCGGCGGCAACTCCGGCTCTCCATTGGTTGACCGCAACGGCGACGTAATCGGCCTGGTGTTCGACGGCAACCTGCAGTCGCTGGGCGGAAACTTCGGGTACGACGGCCGCGAGAACCGCGCCACCGCCGTTCACGCAGAGCTCATCCTCAACGCGCTGCGCACCGTCTACGGCGCCGACGTCGTCGCGAAGGAGCTCACCGCGCGCTGAGTGGGCACCACGGACCACGGAGTTCCGTTCACTTCTAGATGAACGGGTCGGCGCTTTAGCCGGCGGTGCGATGGACGAGCGCCCGCTGTGCCGCGCCAAGGCCGACGTGGGGGCGCTTCGCCTGCATCATCGCCTCCGCTTCATCTGCATTCTTCGCGAGGCCACGCGCGACGATGATCGCCGCGGCCATCGTGGCCGACCTTCCGTGCCCGGCGGCGCAGAAGACGAACACCGGCCCCGGGTGCTTCGCGGCTTCGGCGACCAGCGCGCGAAATGGACCTTCACTGGGCGCCGTGCCGTCGAGCGTCGGCAGACACCGGTACTCGGACTCACGCACCGCCATCGGTGCGAGCAGCTCGCACGTCATGTCGATCGCCAGCGTTACCCCGGGCGGAAACTTGTCCTTCGGTGCCATGCGCCCCACGAAAATCCCTGGAGCGACCTCATTCCACGCGTCTTCGATGCGCCGGTTCTTCCAGGCGGCCCAGGCGGTGAACAAGTAGACCCAGTGCACCACCATCGCCAACGGGTGGAAGGTGCCGTTGCTGCGCTTGCCCAGCAGCCGCGCGCTGTTCAGCGAGTACGAGACGCCCATCACCAGCAGGCTCACGCCGAGCCACGCCATCAGCACGCCGCGCAGCCCGAGCGCGAGGCCGAGCACCAGGTAGAGCGCTCCGAAGCCCAGGTACAGGCCCTGCGCGATGCGGGGCGCGCGATCGCGAAACTGGTGCGGCTTCATCATCATCGGCCGGCGTCTGGCCGGTCGAAGGTCTTCTTCCACTCCGCGCTGCCCAGGCCCTCGGGCCCGTTCAAGCCGGCCATTACCAGCCCGCCGAAACAGCAAGAGGCGAAGAAGAAGATGATCGCCGCGGTAATCCACGCTCTGCTCACGGCGGCATTGTGGCGGCGCGCACGGGCTGACTCCAGGCCTTCTTGCCAGCCGAGTTGGTCGCCACCGCACGTACGTACCCCTCGGCCGGAACCCCGCACCGCGCCTGCCGCCCATACTGCTGCGAGAGAATCTTGCCGCCCTGGCCCACGCAGCGGAAGTCCGCGTCGGCGTCGGTCTCGATGACGATTTCCGTGGGCGTCACCTCGAGCTTCCGGAACAAGACGCCCGTCGACGCGTAGAAGTCGCCGCGCGCCATCGCGTCCCGAATCGACGCCGCGACCTTCTTCGCCCGGACCATCACGAAGCCCAGGTCACCCGGAAACGCAGGCTTCGCTGTCTCGGCGTCGTCGTAGTGGTGCGCGTCGTCGGTGGCCGTGCCGTAAATCGTCAAGCCCTCGCTCAAGACCGCGTCCCACAGCGCCTCGGTATTCGGGTGCGTCGCGTCGCCGCTGTTGTTCGAGTCGCTGGCCTGGTTCGCGACCTCGAGAAACGTCGCGCCACGCCGCGTGAGCTCGGCCAACGTCTTCGCGTCGGCGGCGTACTGGAAGTTCGGGTGGTTCAGCTGTGCGAGCCCGTTCATCGCTTCGGTCGTCTTCAACGCGCGGGTGAAGAGCCCGAGCCGCGTTGCCTCTTTCGCCGCACCCATCGCCGCTGCTCTGGTTGGTTCGACGAAGAGCGCGTTCACGTGCAGCAGACAGCCCATGCCCGGCGGTGGGGGCGGCTCGCACGTTTCGAGGTTCTGCGTCAGCTCGACACCCGGAATCATCAGCGTGCCGTTCACCGCCGCCTGCTGCGTGACGAAGTTGTGGTCGGTGAGCACCACGAAGTCGAAGCCATGCTCGGAGTACCAGCGCCCCACGACGTCCGGCGGTGTCTGGCTGTCTCCCGACTTGTTCGAGTGCGCGTGCGTCTGCCCCTTGAGAAACCGCACCGGGCCCGCGTCGACCACCGTCACCTTTGCTGGAGCATCAACGCCGACGCCCGAGAATCGCCACGCCGCGAACGTGCCGACAATCATCAGCACCGGCACCGCGATTTTCAGCGCCTTCATGAAACTTCCCGCGCGACAGCGACCGCCGCTCCGTCCAACCGCAGCAGCGCGACCTGCAGCTTCGGGTCCTCGACCCGCGGCGGAGTGAGCGACAGCACCCTGACACTGCGCGCCCCAGGAGAAAACACGCCACCGATGCGCAGCTTCAGCGCCGCTTCCTTCAACGCCCAGACCGCAGCCTGGTTCGCGACGCTGTCATGCGCACCACACGCCTCGGCTTCACCTTCCGAGAACACGCGCTTCGCAATCCGCGGCAGCCGCGCGCCGTCCTCGTCATCCGCCACATCGATTCCGACCGCGAAAGGCGCGACCGCCGCGACGACCCAGCGGGTGGTGTGGCTGAGGTTGAGGAAGAGGGAAGGGGACACGGCGCCGTCGACATAGAGCACCGGCGCTCCAGATTCGGCGGGAAGAATCTCGACCCGTGATGACTCGAGGCCGAACCCGAGCCGCAGCACTTCCTTTGCAACGAAGCGGCCGGCGCGCCACTCGTCGGCGCGCAGCGGCCACTGAAGAAACTCCTCGAGCACCTTCTGTTCTCGAGGGCCCAGCACGACGGCGCCCACGTCGGCCCGCCGCAGCGCCAGCACCGATGCGCCGAGCAGCTGAATCAGGCGATGTGCCGCAGCTTCATCTGCACGTCGGACGACCAGTGGTTGGCGAACGCTCGGACGCAAGTCGAGAGGTAGCGCTCGTAGTTGTCCCAAACAGTGCCGCCGTCGGACATCTTCATCGCGCCCCACTTCTCTTTGATTTTCTTTTCATTGAGGCGGAAGCGACGCAGCCATTCGGCGGTCGTCTTGCCGTAGTCCTCGCGGCGGGTCTTCAGCTCGACGACTTCCCAGCTCTGGCCGCATGCGGTGACGAGCTCTTCGAGACGAGGGTTGAGGCCGCCCGGGAAGATGACGTCGGCGGTGAACTTCAAGTCCTCGAGGTCCTTGCGGGTGCGGGGCACGCGGTTGCGAAGAATCGCCTGGAAGCCGAAGCACGCGCCCGGCTTCACCCACGTCGCGAGCTTGTTGAAGTACTCGCGGTAGATGGGGACGGCGAGGCCTTCTTGCTGCTGCTTCGGCGAGACGAGGTGGTCGATCATCTCAATCGAAATGAGCCCGTCGTACTTCTCGGCCGGCGCGTAGTCCTTGTAGTCGACAGACCAGGTGGTCACGCCCGGCAGCTTCCGCGCCATGATTTCTTCGTGCTGCGCGCGCGACAGCGTGATGCCGTGCGAGCGCTTCACCTTCCGGTCGAGCGCCAGGTACTCGAGGTTCGCGCCCCAGCCGCAGCCGACGTCGAGCACCAGCGAGTCCGGCGTCACCTCGGCGAAGTCCGCCAGAATCCGGCTCTTGTTCACCTGCGCCTGTTCCAGCGTGGTGTTCTTCTCGTCGTAGACGGCCGACGTGTAGTGCATCCGTTCGTCGAGCCAGAGACGGAAAAACTCGTTCGAGATGTCGTAACCGACTTCGACTTCTTCGCGGGTGGAGGTCATCTTTGAGTTCCCTTCGGGTGGTGAGAGTTTAGGCGACGGCTTCCATCTCGCGGGTGAGCCGCTTGAGCTCTTCCGAGACGATGTCGGCGGTCTTCTTCAGTTGTTCTTCGCTGTGCAGCGAGCTGACGAAGAAGCGCAAGCGGGCGAGGTGCTCTTCGACCGCGGGGTAGAGAATCGGCTGCACGTTGATGCCGCGGTCTTTCAGCGAGTCCGACAGCTGCAGGCACAGCACCGAGTTACCGACGATGGCAGGGACGACGGCCGAGTCCTTCGACATCCCCGTGTCGATGCCGCGGTCTTTGAGCAGCTTCAAGAAGGTCTTCGCGTTGTCCTGCAACTTCCTGACGCGCTCGGGGTGGGCTTCAATCTGCCGCAGCGCGGCGAGGGCCGCCGCTGCGTTCGGAGGGCTGATGCCGACCGAGTAGACGAAGCCAGGCGTCGTGTACTTCAGGTACTCGACCAGCGCCGCCGTGCCCGCGATGTAGCCGCCGCAGCTCGCGAACGACTTGCTGAGCGTGCCCATCCACATGTCGACGTCGCCGCGCACCACGTCGTAGTACTCGCCGATGCCGTGGCCCGTCTTGCCGATGACGCCGGCCGAGTGTGCCTCGTCGACCAGCAGCAGCGCCTGATGCTTCTTTTTCACCGCGATGAACTTCGGCAGGTCAGGAATGTCGCCGTCCATCGAGTAGGTGCCTTCGATGCAGATGAGCACGCGGCGGTAGTGCGGCCGCAGCGACGTCAGCGCACGGTCGAGCGCGTCGTAGTCGTTGTGGGGGAAGGGGCGGCGCTTGGCGCCCGACAGCTTCGCGCCACCGATGATTGAGTCGTGCGCGAGCGCGTCGTGAAGAATCAAATCGCCCGGGCCGACGACGTGGCCGATGACGGTGACGTTGGTCGCGTGGCCCGAGACGAAAATCAGCGACGACTCGGTGCCGAAGAACCGCGCCATCTCGCGCTCGAGCTCACCGGTCAGCGGCTTCTCACCCGACGCGACGCGGCTCGCCGACACCGACGTGCCGTACTTGTCGATCGCCGCCTTCGCTGCGCCCGAGACCACCGGGTCGCCTGAGTTGCCGACGTAGTTGTACGAGGAGAAGTTGATCATCTCCTTTCCGTTCACCACGGTGGTGTCGCCGCAGATGGCCTCGTGCACGCTGAAGTACGGGTTCTTCAAACCGAACGCGGCCGCCATCTGGATGCGTTCCTGAAGGTCCTCGTACTCGGGGAACTTGTCGAACTGGTACGTCGACGGCTCGGCCTCACCGACGCGCGCGGGGGGCGCTGCATCGGGCATGGGCTCGGACTTCTTCGCCGCGGCGGCGACAAATTGCGGGTCGCGCTGCTTGAACTCGGCCTCGACGCCTTCCATCACCGCGAGCAGCTTGCCCGACGCATCCGTCCACGCCAGCGTGCCGCGCATCACGTCGCCAGTCGCCGCCTCGAACGTCGCGCTGCAGAGCACCGGCGCCGAGCCGAACGGGTGCAGCTGGGTGTACCGCTTGAAGCCCAGGGGGAAGCCCGCGCGCTGGTGCTTCACCCACGCCCAGTAGCCCGCGAGCTGGAAGCTCGAGTCGAGCAGCAGCGGGTCGATGGTCCACTCGTTGCGCGCTGGCTCCTTCACCCAGTCGGCAGGACGGTTGCCCTTCACCCAACCACTGACGCCGGTATCAGTGAGGCCTTCGATACTGACGATGCCGCGCAGCCTCGGGCCGTGGAAAGTGAAGTCGCTGTAGAACGACTCGAGCGACAGCGGCAGCGTGTCGTAAGCGGGAACCTGCGGAACCTTCGCGAGGTCCTTCTCGTCGACGGCTGGCTTGACGACGCCGCGGTAGCTGTCGGTCGTGCCCTGTCGCAGCGTGACTGTTTGCGCACCGTCGGCAATTTCTTTCACTTCCGCGCCCATCCACAGCGTGTCGTTGACCAGCACCGGCTTCAAGAGCTTGAAGTCTTCGACGGTGAAGCTGGTCGCGCCGCCCTTCGCGTCGAGCGCCGCAGCCGCGACATGGTCGACCGCCGCCGCCAGCGGCATCACGCGCTGCCCGGCCATCTGGTGGTCACCCAGGTAGAAGTGGTTCTGCTTCGTCACCGCGAAGCGCGAGACGTGGTGCGCGCGGGGCGCCGTCACTTCGCGGCCGATCAACACCTCGCCCGAGCCGCGCTCGACCTCGGTGAGGAAGCTGGCGATGCCTTCTTCGTCGTTGAGGAAGGTGATGCCCTGCTCGAGCATCTCGCGCTTCTTGAACTGCGGAATCTTCTGGGCCATCGCGCTGTCTTCCCAGGGCGGGAAGTCGATGGTGACGCAGCGCAGCGACGCACGCGACCGCTGCGAGAGTGCTGCCAGCATCGCGTTCGCCGACGCGTAGTCCGTCTGGCCCGCGTTGCCGAAGCGGCCCGCCCATGAGCCGATGCCGACGAAGAGCTTGAGCGCGGAAGTGGCATCGAGAAGCGCGAGCGCGCCGCCCACCTTCGGCTCGATGACCGCGTCGAGGCCCGCGGCGTCTTTCTTTGCCACCACCGAGTCGGCGATGACGCCAGCCGAATGAACGATGGCGTCGATTTTTCCGTACGCAGCCTTCACCGCCGCGACGCCGTCGTAGACGGACTTCGTCGAGCGCACGTCGATGACCTGGTAGCCGCACTCGCGCGCACCGTCGGCCTTCACCGCGGCGATCGCCTTCGTCGTCTCGTCGCTGACCGTCGAACGTCCCGCGAGCACCACGGCGCAGCGGTACTTCGAGGCGAGCGCGCGGGCGAACTTGAGACCGAGGCCCTTCGCTCCGCCCGTGACGAGCACAACGGACTGCGCGTCGAGAGCGGAAGCAACGGGGCCAGAAACCTTGAGCTCCTTCAGCTCGGTCGTGACGCGGCCGCCGCTCGAATAGCCGACTTCGACGCAGCGATCGCCCGAGGCGAGCTCGTCGAACAACGCCTGTGCAATCGCCTCGGCTCCCAACGCGAGCTCGACGTCGATCGCTTTGACCGCTGCGTCCGGCCATTCCTGCGCGAGCGCACGGGTGAAGGCCAACGCCCCGACCTGGCCCAACGCTTCCCGTCCACCGCCCGCCGACGTCAGCCGGCCACCGAGGCCCGCGACCGTCACGAACAGCTTCGACTCTGGGCCCACCTTGTTCGCCAGCGACAGCACGCGCTTCGACGCCGCGCGGTAATCGCTGTCACGCGCCGTGAGGTCGGCGAGGTGAATGACGCCGGCGAACTTGCCCTTCTCGCTGCCGTCGCCCGACACGACTTCGACGCCGCGCGCAGTCAGCCGCGCCGCCAACGCCTTCGCCACGCCGTGGGCGTCGACGGTCAACAGCACCGGGCCGTCGAAGCCCAGCGTCGACTCACGAAGCGCGCGCAGCGGCGCCGCAACCGCACCCGGGACGTAGCGCGACACGGGGGCCGTGGACTTGTTCTCGACCAGCGCTTCGGCCGGCTTCGCCAGCGCGCCGACGACGTGGTCGATGACCGACGCAATGGTGGTCGTCTTGTTGAAGAGCTCACGTGGCAGGCCACCCAGCTTCGGCCACGCCTTGGCGACATCGCCGTCGAGCTCGACCAGCATCAGCGAGTCGAAGCCGAGCTCACCGGTCAGCGCCTGTTCCATCTTCAGCGCCGCCGCCGGGAAGGCGCTGATGCGCGCGATCGACGCGAGAATCTTTGCCGCGACCTGGGGCCGCACATCCTCGACCACCAGCGCGGGCTTCGGCTCCTTCTGCGCCACCATGTTCGAGAAGTTCGGAGCCTTCACCACGATGGGCGTCGTCTGCGCTTGCGCGAGCGAAGCGGCTGCCTGCGGGTTGCCACTGGCGACGGCCTGCAGCGCCGCGGCCTGGGCTTTCAAGATTTCGCCCTGCTGGGTCAGCAGTGCCATCTGCTCGCGGAAGAGGCTGACGAGGGAATCCATGGGAGCTCCGGTCTTGCTGGTCGGCTGGGTGGTGACGCGCGCAGAAGGCGGCGCATCGGCTCTGGCGGGGGTCGCAGCCCGAGGGGCACGCTGGGCAGGGCGTTCGATGCCCCAGTAGGTCTGCGTCTCGAGTGGCAGCGGCGGCAACATCACCAACCGGGCCGTGGTGTTCGCGAGCAGCGCGGCGGGATTCAGCGGGACGCCGCGCGACCACAGCTGGCCGAGGCTGCTCAGCAGCTGCGCCCCGGCGTCGCCACCGTCGGCGGTCGCGAGCGAGAAGAAGGCGCTCTCTTTCGGAGCGACGCCGCGCGCGAAAGACAACAACGTGTTGCCCGCACCGACCTGCACGAAGAGCCTCGCGCCCGTGCCGGCCACGGTCTCGAGCGCCGCGACGAAATCAACGGGAGCGGTCGCATGGTCCACCCAGATGTCGCGCGCTTCGTCGACAGAGCCGTAGAGCCCGCCCGAGATGCACGAGGCGACTGCAATCGACGACGGCGTCAGCTCGAGCCGCGACACGATGCGGCGCATGCCGTCGTCGACGCCTTCCATCAGCGGCGAGTGGAACGCGTGAGACACGTCGAGCGGCGCCGTCTTCAGCCCGTTGCTCTCGAGCTTCTTCTTCGCGGCGGCGATCGCCGGGGTCTGGCCCGACAGCACCAGCTGGGTGGGGTGGTTGTGGTTTGCGAGGTAGACGTTCGAGAGGCCCGACAGCAGCGGCTCGACGACAGCGCGGTCGGCCATGACGGCGAGCATCGCTCCGGGGTCTTTGAGGCCGAGCTTGTTCATCAGCAGGCCGCGGCGCGCGACCAGCTTCACGGCGTCTTCGCCCGGCAGCATTTCCGCCACTGACGACGCGACGAACTCGCCGAGGCTGTGCCCGAGAACGACGGAAGGGACGACGCCCAGCTCTTTGAGCCACTCGCCGAGCGCGAGGCCGAGCGCGGCCATCGCCGGCTGACAGACTTCGGTGCGGGTGAGCAGCGCCTGCGCCGCGGTCTCGTCGTAGGGCTCGGCCGGGTAAAGCGCCGCCATCAGTGAGGTGCCGACGTCACGTTGCACTGCCGCGTCGAGCGCCTGGAGCCGGTGAGCGAAAGCAGGGAAGCGGGTGACGAGGTCTTTGAGCAGCCCGACCCGCTGGGCGCCCTGGCCGGGGAAGAGGAAGGCGACCTGGCGGAGCTCTGGCGCTGAGATGACAGTGGCCGACCCATCGCCCTTCGCAAAAGCGGAAAGCTGCGCGACCAGCTGGTCACGCCCCTGGGCGACGATGGCGAGGCGAAAATCGAAGGTCTGCCGCTGCGCGAGGGTCAGCGCGACGTCGGCACACGACTGCTGCAGCGCCTGCACCTGCTCGGCGACTTCCCCGGCATAGCGGCGCAGCAGCGGCTCGGTGGCAGCCGAGAGACAGAACAGCTGGGGCTGCTCGACTTCCGACGACGCAACGACCGGCGTCTCTTCCAGCAGCACGTGTGCGTTGGTGCCACCGAAGCCGAAGCTCGACACGGCGGCGCGGCGCGGGTGCTTCGCGGCCGGCTTCCAGTCGGTGGCGGCCTGGGCAATCTTGAAAGGCGAGCGCTCGAGCTCGAGCTTCGGGTTCAGCTCCTCGCAAGACGGCTGCGGAGGAATTGTGCGGTGGTGAAGCACCAGCGCCGCCTTGATGAAGCCCGCCACGCCCGCGGCCGACATCGTGTGGCCGATGTTCGCCTTGATGCTCGACAGGTAGCAGTACGGCTCGGTGGCCGGCTGCTTCGCGCGCGCTTCGAAGAACGTCTTCAGCGCGCCGACCTCGGTGGCGTCGCCGACGGTGGTCGCGGTGCCGTGGGTCTCGACGAAGCCAATCGACTCGACCGGAAATTCGGCGTCCTTGTGGGCGCGCGCCATCGCGGCAATCTGCCCTTCGGGGCGCGGCGTCATCGGCCCATCGCCGCGGCCGTCGTTGTTGCAGCCGCTGCCCTTGATGACGGCCCAGATGCGATCACCATCGCGGCGCGCATCTTCGAGCTTTTTGAGCATCACCATGCCCACGCCTTCGCCCATCACGAAGCCGTCGGCGCGCGCGTCGAAAGGCCGGCAGACCCCAGAAGGGGAGATGGCGCCGATGCGCGAGAAGCCGATGAGGTTGTCGGGCTGAAGGTTCAGGTACACGCCGCCCGCGAAGGCGACGCTGCACTGGCCTGCGCGAAGGTTGATGACGGCCTCGTGAATCGCGACCAGCGCCGAGCTGCACGCCGCATCCATCGACCAGCTCGGGCCGCCCAGGTCGAAGGTCTGCGAGACGCTGGCGGCGCCCATGTTCAGCAGCGAGCCCGCGATGCTGAACGCGCGCATCGGAACGACGTCCGCAACGGACGCACGCAACGCATCGGCTTCAGCCGGAGAGAGCTTGTCGCCGAACTGGCCGTCGATCTGCTGCTGCGCCCGCACCCGGCTGATCAACAGGTCCTTGTGCTCGGACACCGAAGCGCCGACGAAGACGCCCGCGTTCGCGCGATCGAAGGGCTTGCCGTCGTAGCCTGCGTCCTGAATCGCCTGCCGCACCGTTTCGATCAGCAACCGGTGCTGCGGATCCATCACCTGCACCCGCCGCGGCGCGAGCCCGTAGTGCAGCGCCGCGAACTCTTTGTACCCGTCGATGAAGGCGCCCTTGCGCACGTACGTCTTGTCGGCCGCGCGAAGGTCGGTCGCGTCGAAGAAGCTCGCGTGGTGCCAACGTTCTTCGGGGATGTCCTCGAAGGTGACTTCGCCGGTGCGGATGACGCGCCATAAAGCGTTCAGGTCCCTCGCGTGGGGGAACCGGCACGCCATCCCGATGACGGCGATGTCACTCATGCGTTCAGGTTCGCGGCCGGGTTCACCGGCGTCACCGACGCATCGGCGGCCTTCGCGCGGTCCTTCCACACGCGGGGCAGGTCATGGCGCGAGATTCTCAGCGTCTTGAAGATCGGGCCCCACACTTCCGACAGGAACACGCCGCGATCGATGCCCGCGGTGCGCATCACTTCGACCCGCGACTCGTAGTCGGGAATCAGCTCGTACGCCGGCATGGTGAAGCCATAGAAGACCGTCGCGATGTCCTTCAGCGTCCCTTCGCGGTCATCGTCGAGGTAGTGGCCAAGAACGATTTCGTAGTACCGCTTGTGCGCCATCTCGTCTTTCGCGATCAGCTTGTAGATGCCCGCGAGCGCGGTCTGGCCTTCCGCTTCGCACAGCGCCTGCTGCTTCTTGTAGATGACGAAGGTCGTCATTTCCTGCACCGCGCCGTACGCCGTCATCTGCCGCCCGGTGTCGAAGGGCGTCTTCCACTGCTGGCTGAGAATCTTCTTCTCGTACTCGAACATCTGGTCTTCGGTGCGGTGGCCGCTTTGCACCAGGAACTCGCGCAGCGACAGCGCGTGCTTGCTCTCTTCGTAGCCCCAGTTCACCGCGAACCAGCTGCGCGCGAAGTTGTCGCGGAAGAGGTCGAGGTGCCCCTTCACGTAGTCGGGCAGGTACATCTCGACGCCGCAGAAGGTCTCGGTGCACAGCGCGAGCTTGTCGTTCTTCGGCGCGTTCTTCGCCGCTTCCCAGTCGATGTCCGTGAACGGGTTCCACCGCCTCGAGCGCTCGGCGTGCTCGAAGAAAGTCATGTACTCGCGGTGGAATTTTTCCTGCAGAACTTTCGAGACGCTCACGGTGACACCCCTTGAGACAAGCGATGAAGAATCAGGCGGTGACTTCAGTGCCCGCCGGCACCAGGCGCTTCACCAGCGACGCCAGGTCTCCCAGCGTCTGGACCTTCGCGAGGTCCTCGTCCGGCATGCGGATGTTCAGCTTCTCTTCGAAGTAGCTGACGAGCTCCATCACAGCCACCGAGTCGAGGCCCAGCTTCGAAATCACCGTGTCGCTGGTGAGCTCCGACAGCTTCTTGCCGTTCACTTCGAGGGCCGCCTGCTTGAACATCTCGATCACGTTTACGGTCTGCGCCATGGGGTTGGTTTGGTTTTCCAGGTGAGGGTTTAAAAGAAACGGCCGACCAGCGACTTCGCGTAGCCACCGACCAGAGACAGCTTCGCGACGACGTCGGCGGTATTGCGGATCTCGAGCGCGTGGCGAACCACTTTCTTCGCGCGGTGCTGGGTGCGGCCGACCAGCGACAGCGCGACGTGCTTCGCCAGCACTGCCTTCTCGCCCGAGCTGCCCAGCGAGCGGTTGCCTTCCTTGCCCAGCGTCTTGTCGAGGTACTGCAGGCGGGTCTTCGCGCGCTGCAGCTTTCCGCTCGAGGTCTTCGGCAGGCTGCCCGGCGGAGCGATGACCACCTCGTTCACCGACAGCTGCAGCAGCTCGTTGATCCTCTGCTTCACGGTCTCTTTGAGCTTCTCGGGGTCCTGCGTGCGCGACTCGACGACGACAACCAGCTCTTCGCTGTTCGCGCCCGGCACCGAGAAGGCGACCGTGCTGCCCTTGCGAACTTCGGGGACGTCGTCGGCGATCCACTCGATGCGCTGCGGTTCCCAGTTGCGGCCGTTGATGATGATGAGGTCCTTCTTGCGGCCCGTGATGTAGACGTTGCCGCCGACCAGGTAGCCCAGGTCACCCGTGCGCAGCCACCCGCCGCCGAAGGTCTTCTCGGTGGCAATCGGGTCGCGGAAGTAGCCCTTCGCGATCGACGGGCCCTTCACCCACAGCTCGCCCACTCGGCGGTCGGCCAGGCGCTTGCCCGCGTCATCGAACGCGCCGACTTCGTGGTTGGGGAAGGTCTTGCCGCAGCTGACGAACTCCACCGCCTTCTGCGCGGCCAGCCCATCGACATGCGTCGGCTCGGCCTTGCGGTCGGTTTGCAGCGCGTCCTTCTCGACCACGTCGGTCGACAGCTTGTCCTCGAGCGAGATGAACGAGATGGCGAGCGTCGCCTCGGCCATGCCGTAGCAGGGCAGCAGCGACTCGGCCTTGAGGCCCGCCTTCGAGAACGTCTCGACGAAGGCCTTCATCGTCGCCGGGTTGATGGGCTCGGCGCCGCAGCCGAAAGCCTTCATCGACGACAGGTCCCACTTCGCCAGCGCTTCTGGCTTCGCGCGCTTGGTCGCCAGCGCGTACGCAAAGTTCGGAGCAAAGCTGATGGTGCCCTTCTTCTTGCTGATGGTGTCGAGCCAGATGGTCGCGTTGCGCACGAAGGCCATCGTCGGAATGAAGGTGCACGCGACGCGGTGGAACGTGGGGGCAATCACGAAGCCGATGAGTCCCATGTCGTGGTACAGCGGCAGCCAGCTCACGCCGTGATCCACGTCGGTGTCCGTGTTGAGCCCGTCCCGCATGATGGCCCACGCGTTCGCGCGCAACGACCCGTGCGTCACTTCCACGCCCTTCGGGGTTGACGTGCTGCCCGAGGTGAACTGGAGGAAGGCGAGGTCATCGGCCGTCACCGTTGCGGGCGACTGGTCGGCGTCGGCAGGCGGGTCGGTGCGCAGCGTCTCGGCGGTGATGACGCCCTGCAGCGACTTCACTTTCGCGGCGCCGCTCCACAGCACCGCCTCGAGCTTGGTGTTGGTCGCGAGGTACGTCGGCTCGGCCTTGGTCATGATTGAAATCAACGCCTCGATGTAGGCGTCGAGCTTGCCGAGCGAAAGCGGCGGGTAAAGGGGCACGGGCACGATGCCGGCCCAGACCGCGCCGAAGAACGTCGGCACGAAGTCCTCACCGTCGGGCATCACCATCGCCAGCCGGTCGCCCTTCTTCATCCCCTTGCTGCGCAGCCAGGCACCCCGCCGCATCGCCTCGGTTCGCAGGCCGTCGAACGAGTAGTGAATGTCGTTGCCGTCACGGCCCAGGAACGTGAACCCTTTGTCGGTCAGGCCCTTGTTGGCATCGAGCGCGGCGACGAGGGTCGGGAAGTCGAAGGTCTTCATGGGATGTAGGGAATACGTTGGAAGGTCAAAACCCGTCAACACAATGACCGGTCGTACAGGGGGTCTGAAATCTGGGTGCGCAAGTCTCAGATTTCATTAATCACGATAAAGTTCATTGGCTTACCAGTCTAAAAACGCGAATATGACGCAGTCGATGCGCAGCCGAGCGAGCCGATTGTTGCTCATAAATGCGCTTCGAGAGGCCGCGCGCAGCCGTGATCCAGCCCGATCAGCGCTCCGGCCACTCTGCCCCGACGTTCAAAGGGCTGATTTCACTATGCGATTAAGTGCGCCAAACGTGGCTCAGATTGACACGGTTTGACCGCTTCCCTACAAGGCCGCACCCATGCAAACCCAGCCGGCTGGAGCCCCGTCGAACCCCTCGCCCGCCTCCGACGTCGTCATCACCCGCGTCGCGACCCCCGCCCAGAAGAAGGAGTTCATCCTCTTCCAGTACGAGGTCTACAAGAACGACCCCCACTTCGTGCCGCCGCTGCAGATGGATCGCGAGGTCATCTTCAACGAGAAGAAGAACCCCTGGTTCGAGTTCGGCAAGACCGAGCTCTTCCTCGCCCGCCGCAACGGGAAGATTGTCGGCCGCGCTGCCGCCATCGACGATCCCCGGTACAACGAGTTCCACAACACCAAGATTGGTTGGTTCGGGATGTTCGAGTGCATCGACGACACCGGCGTCGCCAGGGCGCTGCTAGATGCCTGCGAGACCTGGGTGAAGGCGCGCGGCCTCACCGAGATGCTCGGGCCCGCCAACTTCAGCAGCAACAGCGAGTGGAGCATCCTCATCGACGGCTTCGACTCTGACCCCGTGCTGATGATGACCTACAACCCGAAGTACTACGCGTCGCTGCTCGAGGCGTGCGGCTACACGAAGGCCAAAGACCTCTTCGCCTACTGGCTCGACATGGCCGACAAGCCGCCCGAACGCGTCGAGCGCGTCGCCAACAAGGTGCGCGCCCGCGAAGGCATCGTCGTCCGCCAGGCCAACATGAAGGACTGGAACAACGAGGTCCGGCGCATCAAGGACATCTACAACGCGGCCTGGGAAAAGAACTGGGGCTTCGTCCCGATGACGGACCACGAGTTCGAGCACCTCGCCAAAGACCTGAAGCTCATCTTGATTCCCGAGCTCACCCTCATCGCCGAGGTCGCGGGCGAGCCCGTCGCCTTCAGCATCACGCTGCCCGACGCGAACCAGGCCATCAAGACCGCCAACGGCAAGCTCACCACCTTTGGCCTGCCGATCGGCCTCGCCAAGATGTTGCTCAAGCTGCGCAAGGTGAAGACCGGGCGCCTGGCCATCATGGGCATCAAGGCCGGCTTCCGGAAGCGCGGGCTCGACTCCGTTCTCTTCCTCGACACCTGGCTCAACGCCCGCAAGCTCGGCTGGAAGGGCGGCGAGATTTCGTGGACCCTCGAGGACAACACCCTGGTCAACCGCGCGATCGAGATGTTCGGCGCCAGGAAGTACAAGACGTACCGCGTCTATGGAAAGCCGCTGACTGCAGGCGAGGCGTTGAAGAACTGATGCCGGTGGGGGCGAAGAGAACTGCCGAAGCGCCGCCGCGATTTGCGGTGCGCGCGCCCGACGTCACCATCGAAGAGGTGGTGAACCCGCACCAGCGCGACGAGTTCTCGCGCTTCCCGCTCGACCTCTATGCGGGCGACAACAACTTCGTTCCGCCCATCGTCGCCGAGCGCCGCGAGTTCATCGACCAGAGCATCAACCCGTTCTTCCAGCACGCGCGCGGCGCCTTCTTCCTCGCCCGCCGCAACGGCAAGGTCGTCGGCCGCATCGCCGCCATCAACGACAGCCGGTACAACGACTTCCACGACAGCGACATCGGCTTCTGCGGAATGTTCGAGTCGCTGAACGACCCCGGCATCGCGGCTGCGCTGTTCGAGACCGCCGCAAAGTGGATCCGCTTGAGCGGCCCGCAGAAGATGATTGGCCCGCTGAACGTTTCCTTCCACCACGACATCGGCTGCCTCGTCGAAGGGTTCGACCGTTCGCCCTCGATGATGATGCCGTACAACCCGCGCTACTACGCGAAGCTGTTCGAGGTGAACGGCTTCACCAAGAGCAAGGACCTCTGGAGCTACGAGCTGCTCGCCAGCGAGCCGATGCCCGAGAAGGTCGTGCGCTTCGCCGACCGCGTTCGCACCGCCGGCGGCATCACCGTGCGCCGCATCGACCTGCGCGACGAGACGAACGAAAGGCGCCGCATCAAGAACATCTACGACTCGATGCTCAAGCCCGGCTGGGGCTTTGCTCCGATTTCCGACGTCGAGTTCGACGCGGCCGTCAGCCGGCTGCGGCCGCTGATCGCGCTGCGCCCCGAGCTCTGCCTGGTCGCCGAAGCGAATGGGGAAGCGGTTGGCTTCGGTATCACCGTGCCCGACACCAACATCGCGCAGAAGACGACCGGCGGTTACCTGTCTCGCTTCGGGATTCCCGTCGGGCTCGCGAAGATGCTGTGGGCGACGCGCAAAATCGACCGCCTGCGCGTGCTGCTGTTCGGCATCAAGCAGGGCTGGCGTCGGCGCGGCATCGACGCGCTGCTCGCGGTCGAGACGATGCAGGAAGCGCGGAAGCTGGGCTACGTCGCGGGCGAGCTCGGCTGGACGGTGGAAGACGACAAGCTGATCAACCGCACCATTCAGGCGACGGGCGCGCGGCGGATCAAGACGTACCGGATTTTCGAGCGCGACATCTGAAGCTCTGTCATTAGGTCTTCGGTGAACTCTCCAACGGAACGCCGCATCGCCCTGTTCATCGACTTCGAGAACCTCGTCACCAACACGGGAATCACGTCGGCGAACTTCGACCTGCAGCCCGCGCTCGATCGCCTGCTCGAGAAGGGCAAGGTCATCTTCCGCCGCGCCTACTGCGACTGGTCGCGCTTCAAGGACGCGAAGAGCCACCTGCACGAGTTCGGCGTCGAGCTGGTCGATGTTCCGCCCTCGACCCGCGCTGGGAAGAACAGCGCCGACATGCGCCTCGTCATCGACGCCCTCGAGCTCTGCTACGCGCGAGAGCACATCAACACCTTCGTCATCGCGTCGGGTGACAGCGACTTCTGCCCGCTGGCCTACAAGCTGCGAGAGAACGACCGGTTCGTCATTGGCCTCGCCGTGAAGGAAGCGACGTCTCCGTTCTTCGTCAAGGCGTGCGACGAGTTCCTCTACCTGAAGGGGCAGGGCGGCCGCAGCGACCACTCGTCGTCGCGCTCTTCCAGCAGCAGCCGCGGCAGCAAGTCACACAGCAGCCCCGCGCCTTCTGCGACTGTCTCGTCCACCGAGCCTGCCGCCCCCAGAGAGCCGAAGAAGGCCCGCGCCGTTCCCGCAATCGCCCGCGAGGTCGTCTCGAGCCTGCTGTCGCGCGCCACCGGCGGCCTCAACCCGTCGCTCATCAAAGAGACCATCGTCCGCAAGCAGCCCGACTTCGACGAGCGTGACCACGGCTTCTCGACCTTCTCGCGCCTGCTCGAGGCGATGGAAAAAGAAGGCCTGCTCAAGCGTCAGCAGCAGGGACGCCAGTGGTACGTCGTCGCCCCCAGCGACGCGGGTCCCGAGCCCATCGCGCGCGTCACGGGTGATGCAGCCGAGCCGCACGAGGTGCACGAGCCGCACGAGCCCCTCGACCACGACGAAGACGTCATTCCGGATCCGGAAGACGACGAGCTGCTCTAGCGGACGAAGTTGACGAGCTGATCCAGCTTCAGAGGCACCGCGACGCCCCCCGATTTCACCTGGGCGTCGAACTTCAGGTTCGCGTTGCCGCCCTTCACGGCGCTCACTGCGGCGCTGCCGGCCGAGAGGAAGTTGATCGTCAGCGGCAGCGACACCTGCCGCGCGCCCTTGCCTTCCATCTGGCCCAGCGTGCCCGTCGACAGCGTGCCCACGGGCGTGCCGGCGATCGACACCGTGCCGACCACTTCGCCCAGGTCCAGCGGGAAGCTCGAACGGTTCGTCACTGATAGCGGGAAGGAAACGGTCGCTCCCTGCAGGCTGATGTTGGTCACCTTCGGGTCAGCGAACTGCACCGCTGGCAGCTTCGGCGTCTCGAACGTGTTCTCTGCCGACAGCGGGAAGGAAATGATGCCAATCGGCGTCTGCACGCCCAGCACGCCTTCGGCCCGCCACAGCGCCGAGTCTTTGGTCAGCAGCGTCTCGATCGCCGGCACGATGTCGGCGAACTTGATCTCAGCCGGGAAGGTCAGGTCGGTCGACCCGTTCGCCGGAATCTGCAAGCCCTTCGCCGGCTTCCCCGCGACGAGCTGCTTGTTGTCGACGAAGAGCGCGTAGTCGATGGTCGCCAGCGACAGGCCGACGGTGTTCGGGTTGTCGAGCTGCCAAACGGTATCGAGGTTGATTCCCGCCAGCGACGCGTTGTGCAGCGAGACATTCTTGAAGCGGAAGCCCGGCTTCTGAAACACCTCGGTGAGCAGCTCGCTCAACAGCGCACAGCCAGAGAACATCAGTGAGGCTGCTGCCAGAGGAAGAAGGAGGCGTTTCATGGAAGCTTCGATACCAGACGCCAGCGGGGCGGGGTTGATTCACTGCTGGCGCGCGCCTATGCCGTGGCCCATGCGCATTCTTTCGGTGGTCGTCTTCGGGCTCGTCGTCCTCTCTTGCGGAGGCGCTCCCAACCCCGCGGGCGTCTGCAACGCGACCAACTGCCTCGGCTGCTGCAACAGCCGCGGGCTCTGCGAGTCCGGCAACACCGAAGCGGCGTGCGGCACCTCGGCCAACACCTGCTCGACCTGCACCGACAGCAAGCTCTGCCTCAACGGCAGCTGCCAGACCTACGTGCCTCCCAACGACGGAGGCACCGGCGGCGGTGGAGCGGGTGGCAGCGGCGGCTTCGGCGGCGGCTTCAACGTGGGCGGCGGCTTCGGTGGTGGCGGGGGCAGCGCCGGCTTCGACGCGGGCAGCGACGGCGGCGTGAAGCCCGACGGTGGCAGCGACGCTGGCGGTCAGGGCGACGGGGGACTGACTCCCGAGCAGCAGGCGCTGCTGACTGCGCGCCCGTACGACCTTCACGTTCCCGTGGGCTACGACGGTGGAACCCTGCCGATGGTCCTGCTGCTCCACGGCTACGGAGCGACCGGCGCCATCCAGAATTCCTACTTCGGCTTCTCTGCGCTCTCCGACAGCAAGCACTTCCTGCTTGCGACGCCTGACGGCACGCTCGACTCGACTGGGAAGCGTTTCTGGAACGGCACCGACGCGTGCTGCAACTTCGCGCCGCCCGCTGTCGACGACGTGAAGTACCTCACTGCGATTCTCGACGACGCCGCGAGCAAGTTCCGCGTCGACCCGAAGCGCGTGTTCGTGGTCGGCCACTCGAACGGCGGCTTCATGTCGCACCGCATGGGCTGCGACAAATCAGAGCGCATCGCCGCCATCGTCAGCCTCGCCGGCGCAAACTGGAAAACGCTGAGCAAGTGCCAGCCGACCGACAAAGTCGCGGTCCTCCAGGTGCACGGGACGCTCGACGGAACCATCGCGTACAACGGCGGCGCCAACCTGGGCTTCGTCTACCCGAGCGCGAACGAGACCGTGCAGGGCTGGGCGACGAAGAATGGGTGTACCGGTGCGCTTCAGAGCATCAGCGGCACGCTCGACCTCGACACCAACGTCATCGGTTCCGAGACGTCGAAGGAAGCTTTTACGTGCGCTTCAGGTGGCGCCGCCGAGCTCTGGACGCTCACCGGCAGCGGTCACATTCCCGGGCTCAACACCGCCTGGGCTGCCGAGGTCTGGAACTTCCTCTCGGCGCACCCGAAGCCTTAATTAATCGCAAGCGAGCAAGCATCGCTCCGAAGCACTTCATCGCAAACCCGAAACCCGAAACGATCGGGCCATTTGTATGCGACTCTTGGAAGCCCTACCTGCGCGTCATCGCCAAGAAGGTGCCCCACGCGCTCAACACCCTCGACAGGCCTCGGGGAACGGAAGCGCGGCATCGATTTCATGTGCGATGGGTTGGACGCTGTTTTGCCTCGCCGCAGGCCTGCCGATCGCGACGGGATAGCGGCAGGACGCCTCGCGGCTGCGCAGCCTAGAATGACGAGGAGGACGGCTTCGGGGATGATGCGCCCGTGGCTCACCCCGACCTCTTGATTCGTGGCCGTCGCGTCCTGCTCCCGAACGGCGTCGCGCCGGCCACCCTCCACATCACCACTGGGCGCATTACCGACGTCACCGGCCCGGATACCCCTATTCCTTCCGACGTGCATCTCGTCGACGCGAAGGACCTGCTGGTGACGGCCGGCATCGTCGACTCATATGCGCGTGGACTTCAGCACCTTCGAGGGTTTCGAGGTGAAGGGCTACCCCGATACCGTTCTTTCCCGCGGACGGATCATTGTCGCGAACAGCACGCTCGAGACGCGCGGCGGCGGACGTTTCGTGCCGCGCGCGCGCTGTGAGCAGTTGTTGCGGAGCTGACGAACGCGACCCGGCTTTCGCGGACTTCGTGGAAGCCCGGCTCCCCGCCCTGGTGATCGTGCAGGAAGTCGCCGCTTGGGCTCGCTGGACCCGGCGTGGGGCCGCAGCCAGCGGGACGACGGCCTCTTACGCCCCGCCCCCTGCGGGCTTTTCGCGTGCTTCCTTCACCAATGCCACGCGCGCGCCGCGAGCTTCGTTGGGGGTCGTCACCTCGCTTGCGAACGCGATGCGCGCGGGCAGGTATTTCGAAGAACTGCAGGCAGATGGATTTCCGATGCTGGGCTACGACGCCTCGGTCGCGGCGCTTCATGGATCGCTGGTTTCGAGTCTACGGCGCAGAGGAATCAGCTCCGACTTTCGCGACAGGGCGATCGCAGCCACAGCGGCTCTACGAGTTGACGGTGGTGACAGACAACGCGCGACACTTCGAGCCGTTCGGGGTGGACACCGTCAACTGGCTTCGGTGAGCCGCGAGCCGACCAACTCCAGCGGATTGAAGCAGCGCTACAGAGACTCGATGCGCCGCCGGGGAACATCGAGCTCCAGGGTCGTGCCGTCCGCCCGGCGCACGGCCAGATGCACGGTCGAGTTCTGCGGCCCGCGAATCCGGTCGACGCTGCCGCTGAAGCCGAGCGTCAGCGCGCGCTCGCCGTCGATGCCGACCAGGAGATCGCCCTCAATCAGGCCCGCGGCGCTCGCCCCTGATTCCGGGAGCACGTCCACCACCCTCAGCCCATCGCCCTCGGCCTTGAGCACCGCGCCGACCCCCAAGGCGCTGAACCTCGCTGACGCGCAGTCGCCACGTCAGCGAATCCACCTGGCACCAACCGGCAAAAGTAGTTGTCGCCGACCGGCAAAAGTAATTGACGCCCATCAACGGGTGCAGAGACCAGCACCGACACAGCGCGGGCAGGCACTCCCTCGAGCACGAACGCCCCATTCGGGCCCGTGCGGGTCTCTCCCCACAACCTGTAGCTGGCAACTGAACCTGGGTGGTTCGAGCGCGGTTGAGCGCATCAGCAATCGCGGCACTCGAAAGAGACTTTGGTTCACGACCTTCAGCCCCGCCTTCCCATCAAAGCTTGCTCGTAGAGTCGAGAACCTCTGGGAGCCCGGCACTCGCGACTGGCCGTTCCCCATTGCACTGGTTTCGCAAACAGCTCGCCTGGTCCGTAGATCGACTTCGCGCGCGCCGGTGACTGGGCTGAGCGCCTTCGCAATCTCCAGCGCGGCGTCGACGGCCGTCCCGCTGTGCCCCGGTTCAATTGGCGCACCCGTGAATGCTGGGTTGCGCCGCCATTTCGATGATCACTCGAGCCGCCAGCGCGCGAGCGCCCGGCGCAGCCCCCCCGCATCCGAGTAGCCGAGCAGGTAGGCAACTTCGGATCGCGTGACCGCTGGATCCGCGAGCAGCTTCGTCGCGCTCGCGTGGCGAACCTCATCCACGAGCTGCCCAAAGCTCTGCCCCCTTGCGGCGAGCGCCCGCTGCAACGTTCGTGGCGTGCGAGCGACGTGGCGCGCGGCGCCGGTCAGCGTCGGGGGGCCGTTCGACAGCTCGGCGAGAATCCACTGACGCACTGATCGCAACAACGCGCCGTCATTCGCCTCAAGCGGAGTGAGCTGCGCGCGCGCGACTTCCTCCAGATACTGCGCGAGCTGCGGATCCGCCTGGTTCAACGCAAAGCGCAGCGCGCTCGGCGGCAGCTCGATCGAGTTAACCGACTGACCGAACTGCACCGGGCAGCCGAAAAACCCCTCGACCGCAGCGGCCTGCGCAGGCGCCAGGTGCTGAAAGCGAATCTTCCGCGGACTGATCTTCTTTCCGGTCAGCTGCGTCGAGAGCACCAGGTACGCCGCGATCGTGGCTTCGGCGAGGTGCCGCGGCCAAGCCGCGAATCCGGCGCGCGGCACGTCAATGACGGTGGCGCCCAGGCGGCCGTGCAGCAGCGCGGTTTGCGCCGGGTCCTTGAGCAGCCGGTGAAACCGCACCACCCGATCGAGCGCCTCGCCGAGTGTCGCGCTTGCAGCCGCCAGGTACCCGACCACGCCCAATTGCCCGGGCTTCAGCTGCGAGGCGAAGTTCAGCCCGAAGAGCGGATCCGCGTTCGTGTCGGTGAGCGCGCGCCAGACTTCAATTGCGCCGATGTAGGGCATCCGCGTGTCGCCGGCTTCGATTCCGTCCAGGCCGTGGTGATGCAGAAAGGTTTGCCGTGCCGTGCCAGAGAAGTGCGCGTCAATGAGCGCGCGCGTCCACAACGAGAGCGCCGTTGACGCAATGTCGCTTTGGGCCTTCTTTCTGTCGGGCCGAGCCTCACCGGCAGAACTGCGGCGCGGATACCTTAACGACTTCACGGATCGGCACTATCGCCGAATCAAACGCAACAAAGGACGGCAACATGTGGCACGACAAGCCGAAGGCCGATGCGCTCCCGAACTACCTGATCAGCGGCGTCGATCAGGTGTGCACTGTGGTGAAGGACTTCGAAGGCACGGTGAAGTTGCTCAGCGAGAAGCTCGGCATCGGCCCGTTCAAGTGCTGGGACGTCAAGCCCCCCGCGCTTTTCGAGCGCACCTTTCGCGGGTCGACAGACGCGAAGTGGACGATGCGGCTTGGCGTCGCGCTCGTCGGCAAGACGCAGTGGGAAGTCATTCAGCCAATGGAAGGTGACAGCCTGTACCACGAGCACCTGAAGTCCTTCGGTGAGGGCGTTCATCACCTGCTGCTCGAGACGACAGGAACTCCGTACGAAAACTCGGTGCAGCGCTTCGAGGCCGAGGGCTTCCCGCACGCGCAGACTGCCGCACTGAATCTACCGCTGCTGGTGGGCGGCTTGACGTTCCCCGCCGCGCCGAAGTTCCTCGCGCCGTTCGTCAGCACGCGCTTTGGCTACGTCGACACGCTCCAGACGCTGAAGACGACGCTCGAACTGGCAAAGTTTCCGCCTGGCGTCTCGCGCCCGCTTGGTATTCGACTCGGCAAGGCGGAGTTCTTTCGCCCGGAGAGCGAGACGAACGTCGAGAGCAGCCTGGGCAACTCGATCTTCGACAAGGTGGTGAAGCTCGGCTTCATCGTGCGCGACGCCGAAGCCACCGCGCGGGCATGGGCACAGAAGGCGGGAGTCGGCCCCTGGCACGTCGTCGAGTTCGGCCCTGAGCAGCTGAAGGACGTGAAGATGGTCGGCAGCAAGGACTTCAAGGGCCGCATCGCGTGGGCGCTCGTCGGCAATTTCCTTTTCGAGCTGGTGCAGCCGCTGGCCGGGGACACTCCGCACGCGCGGGCGCTGGCCGCGAAGGGCGAAGGCATCCACAGCGTCGGAATGAAGAGCGACGTGCTCGATTTCACCGATGCGCGCGCGGCGATGGAAGCGGTCGGAGCGCCGACGCTGGTCGAGGGCGTGCTTCACGGCGGCTACGAGTTCGCGCTGTTCAACACCACGAAGCTCGCAGGCACGTGCATCGAGCTGGTGCGGCTCGATGCGGCGCCGCTGTTCGAGGAACTCAAAAAGCTGCCCGGGAAGAAGATCTCGTGAGTGGCGCAGCGCGGTCGGTGATGGTGTTCGGGATCTACATGATGGGACAAGGCGCGGTGCTGCTGCTCGCACCGCAGCTGCTGCTCGCCCCGGTGGGTGTCGCGGTTCCGACCGACGCGTGGGTGCGCGTGGTCGGTTGGTGCCTGCTGGTGCTTGGCACGTATTACCTGCAGGCGGCCCGGACGAACCGGGGCGAGTTCTTCAAGCTCTCGGTGATAGTCCGTTTCGCGCAATTTGGATTCTTCGGAGTGCTGGTGGCGACAGGCCTCGCGCCGGCGATCATGCTCGCGTTTTCCGGCGTCGAGGCCGCTTCGGGCGGGTTGACCGCGCTCGCCTTGCGGCAGAAGGCGTCATGATCGCTCTCTTGCTCGCTTCGCTGCTCACCACCACGCCAGAAGACCTGCCCATGTCCTCAAAGCTCACGCTGTTCGAACCGCAGCTGCGCTCGTACTTCCGGGGTGAAGTTCAAGAGAGCTGGGTGTTCGTCGGCCTCGGCGCGGCAGCCGTGGTCGGCGGAGCGATCATGTTCACCCGCAACAACGACTTTCTGCGCGGCGCGGCATTCCCGCTGATTGGGGTGGCGCTGATTCAGCTGGTGGTGGGGGTCGCGGTGCTGTGGCGGTCGAACCAGCAGGTCAGCGATCTGCTCGGGCTCGCCAACAGCGACCCGAGCGCGTTCATGACCCAAGAGTCGAAGCGGATGGCGGTCGTGAATCGGAATTTCACGATCTACAAAAGCGCGGAGATCGTCCTGATGATCCTCGGCGCTGGCGTGGCCGCGGCCGGATACGTGAAGAAGACCGACCTCGCGTTCGGAATCGGGCTCGGGTTGGTCGCGCAATCTGCCGTGATGTTCACGTTCGATCTCATCGCCGAGCGGCGCGCCGAGGTCTACGTCGCGCACATCACCGGTCTCGGTCGCTAATCACCAGCTCCGCCACTCCTCGCCGAGCGCAATCAGCTTCTTGCAGGACCTTGCCACCAGCGCGGTCGACCCATTCACGAGCTTCGCGGTGATCATCGGTCTCCACTGGCGGAACGGGTTCGAGACCGCGAGCCGTTTCAGCTCTGCGAGCGGCAGCCGCTCGCTCGGCGCCGATCCCGTAGGGATGCAGAGAATCTGGCGCGGTGAAGAAAGTTCTCCTGCTTTGTTCCTCCTGTGCGCCGTGAGGGTGCACTTCACCAGCGGGTGGAAGTCCCGCCCGAGGAATTGCCGATGCGCCTCGGGAGCTATCGGGCGAGGTCACGGTCCCAAAGCGGCCGTGGTTTCGAAGCCCCGAGACAGAAGGCCTCTGACTGAAAGGGGGTTGAGCAAGCATGCAGGCCGCAACGAGAGTGAAGTCTGAGCAGGCTCCGAGAGAAATGCCGTGAACGCCGACCCTTCAGGAGAATGGGGAAGGCCGCTGCGCTGGGCGGGGGAGATTGGTGATGAACCTGACAACCCTGATACCGAAGCCGGGAGGAGGAGTTGGAGCCCGCCCGTGACCCCCGCGAACTTGTGACCTGTTCGTTCACGCGGCGGTAAGGCTAACTCGCACTGTCGCTTCACCGTCGACGCGAAGTGCGATTCATTTTTTTCTGCGCATCGCGCACGCGCAGCTGTCGAGAATGCCTGTCTCCACTCCAAACCAGGCAGGTTCACCATGGGCGTCGATGGCATTGGTCCGAAGGTCTCGACAAGCAGCGTTGGCGGTGCCGTCGAAGCGAAGCCCATCGAGAAGGCCGCGCCTCCTCCTCCGCCGCCTGCGGCTTCTTCGCCCGGTATCGGTGCGCGAATCTCGGAAGGCTTCGATGACCTGAAGAAGAAGCTGATGTCGACGACGGGCAAGTACGTTGCGCACCAGGTGTCTGCTGCTCCACGGCCGGATCTCGACAACGCGGTGTCGGCACAGCGCAGCGCGATCGTCGGCGGCTATGCGGGCTCGGGCGGCGTGAAGATGAACGCGACCGCCGAGAAGGAGATGGCCCCTATCGGCAAGAACGAGCAGGTCGATCTATCGAATAAAGACATGCGCAACCACCTGATGCGTTCGACGTCGCAGGTGAATGAGGTGTCGAAGAAGGAAAACAACTTCAACGTCATCTGCGGCGGCGCGGCGATGGCCAACGCGATGATCATGACCAGCGACACGCCTGCGAAGGGCAAGGCGAACGCCGACGCGGTGCGCAGCCTCACCAATGATTTCGCGACCGACGGAAAGCCCTTTCGCAAGCCCGAGGAAGACCTCGCGCTGAAGCACATGGAACAGGGGAAGATGAGCCCCACCGACGTCGCCCACATGCAGCAGCTGATGTACCGCACCGAGCAGCGCATGCCGCGCATGGTGAACGACCCGAGCGCCAACGGCACGACGACGGCGCAGATTGGTTGCGCCGCGGCGATGCTGAAGGCGCGCGGCGGCTTGCCGGGCCCGAATGACGTCACGTTCCACCAGACGAAGACGTCGGGCACGATGAACCATTGGACGGTGAGCTCAGACGGCATTCACGCCAACAGCCAGGCGGGCGCCAACAACGATAAGTCGGTGGTGACGGGTGGGCCGGGCCGCGAGTTCAAGAAGGGCGACCCGAACTGGCAGAACGAAATCACGGTTCACAACGACAACCCGAGCTCGATCTCGACGCAGTTCCGCAAGGACCTCGACGGAAAGGACGGCAAGAAGGTGCAGGGCTACGAAGAGGCCGTCGTCGACCCCAGCCAGTTCAGGACCCTCGGCGACTGGGAGAAGTTCCAGAACGCGATGATCGAGGCCGACAAGAAGCCGCCGACCCCGGTCGAGTAGCCGAAGCTGCACCCGAAAGGCGGCTCAGTAGTTCTTCGAGGTGCGGGCGGCGCCTGTGTAATCGAAGAACACCGTCTTCAGCTGGGTGAAGAACATGGCGCCTTCTTCGGCCATCTCGCGCTCGCCGACGCCCGTCGACTTCCAGCCACCGAAGGGCAGCTGCGCTTCCCCGCCGACGGTCGGGTTGTTGACGTGCACCATCCCGACTTCCGAGCGCTCGACGAACTTCATCGCCGTGTTCGCGTCGCGCGTGTAGATGCTGGACGAGAGACCGAACTCCACCGAGTTCGCCGCGTGCAGCGCTTCCTCGAAGTCGCCCACTTCGACGACCGCGACGACCGGGCCGAACACCTCTTCCTGGTGCAGGCGGTGGTTGATTTTCACGCCCGTGAAGATGGTCGGCTCGACGTAGAAGCCGCGGGCCAGCGCTCCTTCTTTCAGCTGATTCCCCCCGCACTCCAGCTTCGCGCCTTCCGACAGCCCGTACTGGATGTAGTCGAGGTCCGTCTTCAGCTGCGCTTCGTCGACCGCGGGGCCCATGTCGATGCCCGCTTCCTGGCCGTTGCCGACCTTGAGCTTCTTCGCTCCGGCGACGAGCTTCTCGATCAGCTTCGGCGCGATGCCCTTCTGGACCACGACGCGAGACGTCGCCGTGCAGCGCTGGCCCGTCGAGCCAAAGGCGCCCTGCAGAATTCCCGTCGCTGCGAGCTCGAGGTCTGCGTCGTCGAGCACCACCACCGGGTTCTTTCCGCCCATCTCTGCCGTCACCCGAATGCCGCGCTTCGCGCACCGCTGGTTCAGCGCCAGGCCGATGCCGTTGCTGCCCGTGAAGCTCACCGCCTGCACGTCTTTGTGGTCGACCAGCGTGTTTCCGACCGCGCCGCCTGGGCCGGTGACGAGGTTGAAGACGCCCTTCGGCAGGCCGGCATCGTGAAGCACCTGCGCCATCAGCGCGGCAGTGCCCGGCGTGTTCGACGCGGGCTTGAGCACCACCGTGTTCCCGGTAATCAGCGCCGGAGCCGACTTCCACGCCGGAATCGCGAACGGGAAGTTCCACGGCGTAATCAACGCCACCACGCCCAGCGGCTGGCGCAGCGTGAAGGTCAGCATCGACTTCGTCTCCGACGGCAGCGTCTTGCCGTGCGTGCGGAAGCCTTCGCCCGAATAGAACTCGAACAGCGCGATGCCCTTGTTCACCTCGCCCTTGCTCTCGGCGAACGTCTTGCCTTCCTCGCGGCAGAGCATGCGGGCGATGTCGTCGATGCGCGCGCGGAAGAGCTCGACCGCCTTGGTGAGAATGCGGCCGCGCGCGGGGCCGGGCATCGCCGCCCACGCCCCAGAGGCCGCCTTCGCCGCCGCGATCGCCTCGAGCGCGTCCTTCTCGCCCGCCACCGGGTATTGACCAATCACGTCGTCGAGGTCGGCCGGGTTCCGGTTCGGAGCCCAGTTTCCCGAGATGGGGGCGACCCACTCGCCGTTGATGTAGTTGTTGTGCTTGGTCGAAGCCGATGCGTTCGCGGTCATGGCCGGCTTCTTATCAAGACCCGCGGTAACCTACGCAAACGCCGCATTCATGCGCTTCTGCATCTCTTCCGGCGAGACGTCTTCCTTGTGGGTGGCCAGGCGCCACTTGTGGCCAAAGGGGTCGCTGATCATGCAGATGCGATCGCCGAAGAACTCGTCTTTCATCGGGCGCAACACCGTCGCTCCGGCTTTGACGGCGCGCGCGAGGGAAGCGTCGGCGTCGGGCACGTAGATGTGCAGCGTGACGGGAGTACCCCCGATCGAGACGGGGCTCAGCGCGCCGAAGTCGGGGTACTCGTCGGCCAGCGAGAAGAGGCTTCGGCCAATCATCAACTCGGAGTGGCCGACCTTTCCGCTGGGCTCACTGAGGCGGAAGAGTTCCTTCGCTCCGAAGGCGGCCACGTAGAAGGCGATCGCCGCTTTGGCGTCTTTGACGATCAGGTACGGCGAGAGCTCCTGGTTTTCGGGCGGCACGGGGTTTGGGGTCGGCATCTCGGTTCTTCCTGGGTTAGAGTTGGTTTCGTTACGATACGTAACGTAAATGAAAAACCCAATCAAGCCGACGTCGAAGCCCCGCGGCCGTCCGCGCAGTGAAGCCGCGCATGCCGCGATCCTCGAGGCGGCGCGCGCGCTGATGGCTGAAGGCGGGCCCGGCGCGGTGACGATGGAGGCGGTCGCAACGCGCGCCAAAGTAGGGAAGCCGACGATCTATCGCTGGTACCCCGACCGCAACGCCGTCGCGATGGCGGCGCTGATGGAATCGGAATCGGGGGCCTCGTCGGCGCGGGCGAAGAAGTCGGCGCTCGAAGGGTTGCGCGCGCAGCTGCGGGCGATTGCGCGAAGGTTCACGACGGCGACAGGGCGGCACGTGGCGTCGATGATTGCCGCGTCCGAGGCTGAGTCCGAGCTGTCGAAGGCGTTCCGGAACCACTTCGTGCTGGCGAGACGTGCGGAAGGGCAGCAGTTGCTCACGCAGGCGATCGCGGCCCGCGAGGTGCGGGGCGACCTGGACGTCGAGGTGGCGCTGGATCTGCTCTATGGGCCGTTGTTCTTCCGGCTGTTGATGGGGCACGCGCCGCTGACGGAAGGGTTTGTGGATCGCGTGCTGGATGACGCGCTTCAAGGGATGCGGGTCAGGGCGCCACGCACTCGCTGAGGCGCACGCGGCCGACGCCGTCATCGAGGAACCCGAGCTGCCGGGCGGCGGCTTCCGAGAGGTCGATGATCCGGTCTTTCACGAAGGGGCCGCGATCATTGATGCGCACGTCGACGGTCGCGCCGCTGCTGATCAGCTCGACCTTCACGCAGGTCCCGAACTTGAGCTTCCGGTGCGCCGCGGTGAACGCGTTGGGGTCGAACAACTCTCCGTTCGCCGTCTTCTTCCCGGCGAAGGCGCCGCCGTACCAGGACGCGGTGCCCTCGCCGAGGTCATCGCCTTCGGCGTCCGGCGCCGTCGCCTCCACCGTGGGCGCGGGCTTCGGGGTCGTGACGCACGCGGCGAGGAACAGCAGAAGGGGCAGGGCAGGTCGCATCCGCCACCGGGTCGTAGCATCTGGGGGGCGCGGTTGGGATCGCGATGCCCACCTGCAACCGTGCCAGGCGGCGGCGCCGCGCTCGCGAGGGCCCTGGGCGTGACGAACGGTGCCAGCGAGCCGGAACAACGTTGGGAAGGAACACCACGCAGCTGCCGATCGCCAGGCGGTGCTTTGGAGCTTTGTCGGGCCTGGACGGAGGAGCGTCCATCAAGCGGTTGGCGGGGGAGTCTCACCACCGCCCGGCGGTGGCAGGGCTCCCCCGCTCGACCTCGCGGAGAGGAAACGGCGAGAAAGCCCGCGGAGTTTCCGAATTCTTGCAGGTGTCCCGCGGCAAATGTTCCACCGAGGAGGCTCTTCCCTCGACTGCTCTCGGGAAGAACGGGGCCGACGCCACGCAGCGTCCCGCCCCACCGAGGAGGCTCTTCCCGCGACTGCTCTCGGGAAGAACGGGGCCGACGCCACGCAGCGTCCCGCCCCACCGAGGAGGCTCTTCCCTCGCCTGC
>JBBRAX010000051.1:0-57091 GCA_038206395.1 Myxococcales bacterium
AGCTCGAAGTGAATCGCATCCGCCTCGTCGCTCATCGCGGTCAGCGAAGAAGGGGAGATCGTGTACGGCAGCGCCCCGAGCTCTTTCACCACCGCCGAGTTGTCGTCGAAGTAGCCGGGAATCACCTCGTTCAAGAACCCGGAGACGAAGAGAAACGATCGCTGGCCGAGGATCGCCAGGGTCGGATAGTCGGCGATCGGGAACGGCCCCTCGGCGCGCTTGAGCTCTTCGTCGAGCTTGAGCTCGAACGGGGTCCGCCCGACGTCGACCGACGGCAACGGCGGCGGGGCGGACCGGCAGGCGATCAGCGCGAGCAGCATCCACGGTGCGGAAAGGCGCCGCATCGACCCTCAGCGATTCTTCGGTTTCGGTTTCGGCTTCGGCTTCGGCTTCTTCGCCGGCAGCTTCGCGACGAGCTCGAGTGCTGCCTGAAGCAACGCCGCCAGCTTCGCCGTCTTCGGCACCACGAACCAACCCTTCATCGGTCTGCCGCCCATCGGATCAAACGGCTTCGCGACCTTCATCGCCGGCAGCTGGCTCACAAGCCCATCCGGGAGCCGCAGCGCGACGTTGTCCTCGTGCATCCCGACGAAGAAGTTCCCGTTCACGAACGCGGCCTCGTAGCCGAACATCTTCTTCCGCTGAATCCGGGGATCATCGGGCAGAGCGTCGACGAACTTCGCCGTCTGCTCGGGAGAGGATTTGGCGAACTTCGGCATCAGGCAGGGACCTTCACCGAGGTGAGCTTGCGGTGAAAATTCTGCAAGGTGCTCGCGATCTCGGCGTTCACCGCCTTGAGAAGATCCTGCTTCTGCCGGAAGGGAAGGAACGCGCTCTTGAAGCCGGAGACGATGATCGTGGTCAGATCTTCAAGCGAGAGCGCCATCTCGGTGTGGGCGAGCCAATATTCCTTGGTCAGGGTGGTGTCGGTGATCAGCCGGTTGTCGGTGTTGATCGTCACCCGAAGCCCATAGTCGAAATAGAACTTCAGCGGGTGCGACTTGAGGTCGGTGACGGCGCCGGTCTGCACGTTGGACGTCGGGCAGACCTCCAGCGGGATGCGGTGGTCGTTGATGTAGTTGAGCAGGTCGCCGTCTTCGCGAAGGCGGGTGCCATGGCCGATGCGGTGCGCTCCGAGAAAGTGGATCGCCTGAGAGATCGACTCGGGCCCGTACGCCTCGCCCGCGTGGGCGGTGCAGTTGACGTTGTTCTTGAGGATCAGCTGGAAGGCGTCCTTGTGATCCTTCGCGGGGAAGTTCAGCTCGGCGCCGGCGAGATCGAAGCCGATGACGCCGCGGTTCTTGTACGCGACGCAGAGCTCGGCGAGCCGCACCGACGTCTGCGGGCTCATGTGACGAATGCCGCAGACGATGAGGCCGCACTTGATCCCCGTTTCGCGCTTCGCGGCGCGCAGCCCTTCGAGCACCGAGTCGACGATGGTCGTCATCTTCAGGCCCTTCTGCTGGTGAAGCGCCGGCGAGTACCGCACCTCGAGGTACTTCACGTTCTCGGCGGCCGCGTCCATCGCGAGCTCGTGCGCCGCCCGGTAAAGCGCGTCGGCCGTCTGCAGCACCGAGAGCGTGACGTCGAAGGCGACCAGGTAGTCCTCGAGGCTCTTGCAGACCTCGCCCATGTGAATCGCGCGCGCGAGGCCGTCTTCCGTGTCGGCCGGCAGCTTCACCTTCTGGTCCTGGGCGAGCGAGAGAATCGTCTTCAGCCGCATGCTGCCGTCGAGGTGGCAGTGAAGGTCTGTCTTCGGCAGCGCGCGCAGCAGCTCTTCGGTGACGGGAATCGCCTCTACCTCGAGGCCGACCGGGCTCTCACCTGTCGCGCGGCGCGCGGTCGAAGGAATGCCAGTGTGGTCGGGGAGCTCGTCGTCTCGAATCGAAGACATGGTCTGATCTAGTCCTGCGGGTCGCCTCAGCGCAAAACCCCGGCTGCTGCGCTACAGGGCGCTACGGCTCAGCCGGGCTGGAGGAAGCGCGCGATCACCGTCTTCGTCCCGACGGTGTCGAAGCGCACGGTGAGCTTGGCGTTCGGCCCCTGCCCTACCGACGACAGAATGACGCCCTTGCCGAACTGGGTGTGCTGGACCTTCATGCCCTTCACGTCGCCGCTCGCGCTTTCCTGGTGAAAGTCGGTTTGATCGAAAGAGCTGTCGATGGTGGGGCCGGTGTCGTCGGCGTAGTGCGCGCTGCGGCGGCGCTGGTACGGAACGGCGCGGGCCATTGGCGGCGGCGCGTACTCCGGAGGCAGCCCGAACAGCTCCTTCGGCACCTCGGCGAGGAAGCGCGACGGCGCGTTGAAGCGAAGCTCTCCGAAAAGGGTGCGCTGCTGCGCGAGCGAGCAATACAGCCGGCGGCGCGCGCGGGTGAAGCCGACGTAGCAAAGCCGTCTTTCCTCGGCCATGTCCTCTTCCACCGCGTCCTGCCCCAGCGCGCGGCGGTGCGGGAAGATCTCTTCTTCCATGCCGGTGATGAACACGGCGTCGAACTCGAGGCCCTTGGCGGCGTGAAGCGTCATCAGCGAGACGCGGCCCTCTTCTGCTTCGCCGTCGGACTCACCGACCAGGCTGACCTGCTCGAGAAACGCCTGGAGCGGCGGGGCCTCGTCGTCCGGAGCCGGCTCGACGTCGGCGTCAGCTCCTGGCTCCAGGCTCGCGGGCGGCTCAGCCCTCGACTTCTCGCGGGCGGCGCTGAGCGCCTTTTCCTTCGCCTCGAGCCTTTCTTTGCGCTGAAGGTCGAACTCCTTCGTCGCTGTGACGAGCTCGCGAAGGTTGTCGGCGCGGGTGATGGCTTCTTCGCTGCCTTCGGCCATCTGCGCGGCGACCAGCGCGGTCTCGCGAAGCATGAACTCGGCGGCAGAGGTCGCGTCGTTGGCGGCCGCGGCAAACTTCACGAGGCGGTCGAGCAGCTCGCGGAAGGCGATCAGCTTCTTCACGGCGCCGGAGTTGAGGCGGTCGATGCGTTCGGGCCACTCGAGCGCTTCGAACACCGACAGGCCGCCCGTCGCGGCCCAGTCGGACACCTTCTCGACGGTGGTGTCGCCGATGCCGCGCGCGGGGGTGTTGATGATGCGCAGCACGTCGGCGTCCGACTTCGGGTTCACCATCAGCCGCAGGTAGCTCGAGGCGTCACGAATTTCGGCGCGGTCGTAGAAGCTGCGGCCCGAGACGAGGGTGTACGGCACGCGCGACAAGCGAAACGTCTCTTCGAGAATGCGGCTCTGGGCGTTGGTGCGGAAGAAGACCGCCATCTGCTGGTAGTCGGTGACGCCCTGGTTCTTCAGCGAGTGAATCGTGCGCGCGACTTCCTGCGCTTCCTGCCTTTCGTCGCGGTGGAGCATCAGGCCCAGCGGCTCTCCGGCGGCTCTCGAGCTCCACAGCTTCTTGTCCATGCGGCGGCGGTTCTTCGAGATGATCGCGTAGGCCGCCTCGAGGATGCGCTGATCTGACCGGTAGTTCTGTTCGAGCTTCACCACCACGCAGCCCGGGTAGTCCTTCGGAAACCCGAGGATGTTGTCCACCTCGGCGCCGCGCCACCGGTAGATGCTCTGATCGTCGTCGCCGACCACCACCACGTTCGAGCCCGGCGGAGCGAGCAGCCGCAACAGCGCGTACTGCACCGGGTTCGTGTCCTGAAACTCGTCGACCAGCACGTGGGTGTAGCGCCGCTGGTACTTCGCCCGCAGCTCGCCGTGCTTGCGCAGCATGTCGACCAGCAGCAACAGCAGGTCACCGAAGTCGACCGCGTTGGCCGCACGAAGGAGCCGTTGGTAGTGGTGGTACACCTTCGCCGCGAGAATGGACTTGAGGTCATCGCCCGGCTTGCCTTCGCCCGGCATGCGGCCGGCGTTCTTCTCAGCGTCGATGCGCGACAGCATCTCGCGCGGGCTGACCGCCCCCGGCTCGATGCCTGCTTCGCGAATCGCCCGCTTCACGAGCGAGATCTGATCAGAGTCGTCGTAGATGACGAAGTTGCGATTGAGGCCCACGGTCTCGGCCTCGCGCCGCAGAATCATCGAAGCGGCCGAGTGAAACGTCGAGACGGTGAGCCGCGCGGCGTCGGGGCCGAGCAGCCTGTCGAGGCGGTCGCGCATCTCGCGCGAGGCCTTGTTGGTGAAGGTGACCGCGAGAATGCGCCAGGGCTCGACGTTGCGAACGCTGACGAGGTGGGCGATGCGGTGGGTGATCACGCGCGTCTTCCCCGAGCCGGCGCCCGCGAGCACGAGCATCGGCCCGGACTCGTGCAGCACCCCGGCCTTCTGGGGCTCGTTCAGGTTTTCGAGAAGGTCAGTCACTGGCGTTCTGCATATGCGTCAGGGCCCGCTAGAATGAAAGGGCGATGCGGACCTCTCTCTTATTCCTCTTCCTCGTGCTGGCGGGCTGCGCGCCCAGGCGGTCGACGCTGCTCGAGCAGCGCGCGGCGACGTACGTGTTCCACCGATCGGCCGCCGAGGTAGAAGTGACGGTCGACGCGTACTTCAGCGAGCTCGGCTTCGAGTGGGACGCGCCGCGGCCCGATGGCGTCCACCCGACGGCGTGGAAAGAGGTCTACGGCGAGCGGGAGTTCGCCACCGTCTACCAGCGCTACTTCATCTTGATTCGCGCCAAGGGCCCGAGGCACTCGACGGTGGAAGTGGTGAAGCTGACGCGGACGACGGCGGGAATGGAGACGTACCACCCGCAGGCGCCGTCGGGCGTCGGGCGCGACACGAAGGACGTGAGCCCGGTGCAAGAGATGGGCAAGGGCGTGGCGCCGCTGCCGGCCGGACCTCCGGTGGCGAAGCGTGCGCTGGACGTCGAGTGGGAATTGATTCGCCGCCTCGAGCCGACCCGGGCCGCTGCGCTCGAACAGCGCCTCGACGCGACGACCGCGTCCCGCTGATGTTGGTCGTTCACCCGCACTTCCATCACCGCCACACCGGCGTCACGACCCACACCGCGGCGATCATCCCCGCGCTGCAGCTGCACGCCGAGGTGCGGTGGACGGGGCGACTGCTGCCCGAGGCGCTGAAGCACATGCGGCTGGGTGAAGTGTGGGAACGCGCGAAGTCAGAGGCCGTCATCTGGCACGCGCACCGGAACAACGAGCTGCTGCTGGGGCTGTGGCTGCGGCTGTTCCGCCCGAAGCTGAAGGTCGTCTTCACCCGCCATGGCAGCTACCCGCCATCGGCCTTCACGCGGCTGCTCGCCAGGCAGGCAGATCGCTTGATTGCGTTGAACGAAGAGAACGCGGGGTGGATGAAGGCAGAGTCGACGGTGGTGCCGCACGGGGTGGACTTGAGCCGCTTCCGCCCGCCGGTGAATCGGCCAACCGCGTGGGCGGCGCTGAAGCTGAGCGGCAGCCACGGGGTCGGCGTGGTCGGAAGAATCCGCGAGAACAAGGGCCAGCAGGACTTCGCCGAGGCGGTGGGGCCGTTGCTGAAGGCGAGCCCTCAGTGGCGCGCGGTGCTGATCGGGCGCGGGGAAGCCCAGTGGCTGCGGTCGCTGAAGAGGAAGGCGGAGCTCGTCATTCCCGGCGAGCAGGCGGACATCGTGCCCTGGTACCAGGGGTTGAGCGTGCTGGTGAACCCGTCGCACGGCGAATCGTTTGGGCTGACGTTGATTGAAGGAATGGCGGCGGGCTGCTGCGTGGTGTCGACGCGGCTGTTCCACACCCCGGGGCTGATTGAGCACGGGCGCACGGGCTTTCTGTACGAGCCGCGCGACGTGAAGGGCCTCAAAGAGATTCTGGCGCTGCTGATGAAGGACCCGGCGCGCGCGCAGGCGGTGGGAACAGCCGCCGCGGAAGAAGCGAGAGCGCGGTTCGGCATCGAGCGGGAAGCGGCGGCGATCGCGACGGTGTACGCGGGGCTCGCGGCGACCTAAGCGGGTTGTCATGTCCTTACCCAGAGCCCGCCCCACCGCCGAGCAGCTGCAGCGCTATGCCGACAGCTTCAACGCCAGCGCGACGCTGAAGAACTTCGGAGTGAAGTTGTCGTTTCCTGACGCGGACACGGTGCAGGCGACGATCGAAGAGGTGCGCCCCGAGCAGCGCGGCGGCCTCGGAGCGGACGCGATCAACGGCGGCGTCCTCGCGGCGATCTTCGACCTCGCGATCGGGTGCACGCCGGCGCTGGTCGACCCGACCCGGCGCAGCGCCACCGTGCAGCTGTCGATCAACTTCATGCGCGCAGTGCGAGGCTCGAAGCTCGTTGCGCGCTCGAAGATCGATCGCGCCGGCGACGTGCTGTTGTTCGCTTCGGCGCAGATTGTCGACGAGAAGAGCGTCGTCTGCGCGACCTGCACCGGCATGTGCCGAATGTCCGACCTGCCGTGGGCGGGCGGCGACGGGCCGGCGATCAACTAATCCTCTACGGGCGCCAGGGCATCGCGGGCCAACCGGCGTCCTGCTCGTACACGCCGCCGTCGCCCCTGAAGGTGGACCACGCCTGCGCGCCGGTGGATGCCGTCTGCTCGAGGTAGGTGGACGCGAAGATTGACGTGCCCGCCGCTCCGACCTGGCGCGCGTAGGCGATGCGGGCCTTGATGCGGTCGGGCTTCACCGAGTTGGCGTCGAGGCCGTGCATCCCAGCGACGATGTGGCGCCCGTTGCTGCCGGCCATGAAGCCGTCGAGCAGCTTCGCCCAGTCGGTGCAGCCGCTGCCGAGGTCCCAGTAGATCATCGGGGTCAGCGCATCGATCTTCCCTTCCTTGATCCACTGCACGCTGTCCTGGAAGTAGTTGCCGTACCCCTGGCTGGTGCTGCAGCCGGGCAGCGGCTTGTAGATGCCCCACACGCTGGCCGAGAGCACGGCCTTCGGGCGGTGAAGCTTCATCGCCGCGTAGATCTCGCCCACCGTCTCGGTGACGTTCTTCCTCTGCCAGTCTTCGCGCGTCGGCTTCGGAGCCGGCAGCCCCGCGTATGCCGCGTTCGAGCCCGGGTCGAACGAGTAGACCTGGCCGGGGTAACGCACGCGATCCAGGTGCAGGCCGTCGACCGCGTAGTTCATCAGCAGCTCGGTCGCGACCGCGAGCAGGTGGGCCTTCACCAGCGGATCGCCGGCCGAGAACCAGTAGTACTCGCCGTCGATGCTCTTGCCCGCCGCGTTGACCGCCATCACTTCGGGGTGCTGCCGCAGAAAATGTTCCGGAGCGCCCGCGAAGCTCGCTTCCGGCAACACGCACGAGTCCGCGAGGCCCTGCATCGGTTGGCACGTGCAGCCGCCCGAGGTCGCGCAGCCCGCCGGCACCGGCCACGCCGCGTGCACGTTCCAGTACGCGTGCAGCTGAATCTTTCTCAGGTGCGCCTGATCAATCGCGACCTGCAGTGGGTCCCAGCCCGGATCTTTTCCGAGCGTGCCGGTGAGCTTCTTGGCCCATGGGGCGAGCGTCGATTTGTAATAGGCGTCGCCGTTGCCGCGAATCTGGAAGTAGACGACGTTGAAGCCAGCCGCCGCCGAGCGATCGATGACGCCCTTCACGTCGGCTTCGGTCGTCCACGCGAAGCGCGTCACCCAGACGGCACGCACTTCCTGAGTCGGGGTCACGACCACGCCGCCGTCGGTGGTCGTCGAGCCGCTGACCGTGACCGTGAGCGGGTTCGAGACCAGGGCGCCCGTCTTCGCGGTGACAGTCGCGGTGCCCGCCGCTTTTGCGGTGATGGTGACGAGGTTGTCGGTCGCGCTGGTGACGACGACGTCGACGACGGTTGCGGGCGTCGCCGTCCACTCCACGCTACCCGAGACGTCGGCCGAGGTGCCGTCGTCAAACATCGCCACCGCGGTGGCTCCACCGACTGCGCCGACCTTGAGCGTCAGCGTCGCGGGGGTGACTGTCAGCCCGGTGATCTTACGAATCGAGCTGCCGCCGCCGGCGCCACCTGAACCGCCGCCAGAGGCTCCGCCACTTCCACCCGCAGCGCCGCCACCGGTTCCTTCGCCTCCACCGTCGCCGCCCGCGTCACCGATGTTCGGCCCGGGGCCACAAGCCACTGCGATCAACGAGAGGAGGACGAGCCGTCGAAGCATGGGCCGCTGACTATTGGGTTTGCGGGCCTTCACGCAATGCGCACCCGTGAAGATGTCGCGTGGGAGCGACGAAGGAGGCGTGCGCGTGCTCCTTCCTCGACTTCTCTTCAGATGAACGGGACAGTGCGTCGATGCTTCGCATCGTGCCGCTGGGAGGCCTCGGCGAAATTGGCCTCAACTGCATGGCCTTCGAGCACTCGGGCCGGCGGATGCTGGTCGACTGTGGGCTGATGTTCCCGCGCGGAAACATGCCGGGCGTCGAGATCGTGGTTCCCGACTTCAGCTGGATCACGGCCGACTCGGAAACGCTGGACGGGGTGGTGCTCACCCACGCGCACGAAGATCACATCGGCGCGCTGCCCTTCCTGCTCAAGCGCGTGAACGTGCCCGTGTTCGGCACGCGCTTCACCCTCGGCCTGCTGCGCCACAAGCTCGACGAGCTGGGAATCAGGGCGGACCTTCGCGAGATCGCTCAGCGGGAGCCGTTCAAGGTCGGCGACATTTTCGCGGTCGAGGCGGTGCGGGTGACGCACTCGGTGCCCGACGGGGTGGCGCTGATCATCAAGACGCCTTCCGGCACGGTCGTGCACACCGGCGACTTCAAGCTCGACGGAGCGCCCATCGACGGCCGCCTCACCGACCTCGAGCGCCTGGGAGAGGTAGGCGACGAAGGCGTCGGCCTGCTGCTCTCTGATTCCACCAACTCGGAAGTCGACGGCAGCACGCAGTCGGAGGCGCGCGTCGCCGAGACCTTCGAACGGCTGTTCGCGAAGGCGAAGGGCCGGGTCATCATCACCCTGTTCGCCTCGCACCTGCACCGGGTGCAGCACGCGATGTCGCTGGCCGAACGCACGGGTCGCAAGGTCGCGATCGCCGGTCGCGCGCTCGACCGCAACGTCACCCTCGCCCGCTCACTGGGCTTCATCACCGTGGGCGAAGACCTGATCGTCCCGTGGGAAGCGGTTGACCTCATTCCCGACGAGAAGATCCTCATCCTCTGCACCGGCGCGCAGGCCGAGCCGCGCAGCGCGCTGAACCAGATGCTCAAGCCCGAAGGCCAGCACCCGCTGTCGATCAAGCGGGGCGACACCGTCATCTTGAGCTCGCGCACCATCCCCGGCAACGAGCCGCTGGTGACGTCGATGATCGACCGCCTCTTCGCCCGCGGCGCAGAGGTGCTTTACCCGAGCATCGAGCCGCTGATTCACGTCTCGGGGCACGCGGCGAAAGACGAACAGCGCCGCATGGTCGAAGCGGTGCGCCCCAGAGCCTTCACCCCGATTCACGGCGAGCTTCACCACCTGCACCGCCACCTCGCCAACGCGCGCGACTTCGGCCTCGCCCAGGACAGGCTCCACCTGATCACCGACGGCGACATGCTCGGCCTGGGCCCCAACGGCATCACCCCGCTCGGGCGCGTGCCGGTCGGTCAGCTGCCGACGCGAAGAGACTCAGATGGCTGGGTGCTTCCGGAAGCGATCGATGAGCGGCGCGTGCTGGCCGAAGGCGGGCTGGTGGTGGTGCTGGTGGTGCTCCAGGCGGGGACCCACAAGCTGCTGTCGGGCCCCCACGTCTGGGGCCAGGGCCTGGCCAACGACGAGCAGTCTTTTCTACCGATGGCGGGCGAGGAGGCCCGTCGCACCCTGGCCGACACGTCGCAGGCGATGCTGGGCGACGATGCCTTCCTGCGCGACCTGCTCGTGCAGGCAGTTCGCCGTACTTTCAAGCAATTGTCCGGGCGAAAGCCCCCCGTAATGCCTCTGGTGGTGAAGCTGTGATAGGGCCATTGCGTCACCCATGATGATGCTCTCGACCACCCTGATTCTTCTCGCGCTGTCGGCCAAGTCTGACCTTCCTGCTGAGAAGCCGATCAAGCCGCTGCCCACGCTGAGCAAAGAGCCCAGGCTCGATGGCGTCCTCAAAGATTTCCAGGGCGTCGACCTGAAGGTCTCGAAGGAAGCGTCGAACATTCTCACGCTCAAAGCGGGCTTCAAGAAAGACACGCTGTACCTGGCGATCACCGCGAAGGACGACAAGGTGGTGATGGGCGACGCGATCGCCGTGAACCTGTACTTCCCGACGGCCGGTACGACCGCGCGCGGCTTCCGGTATCTGTTCGGGCCCGACGGGCGAAGAAACGAGCCAGATGGCGCTCCGCTGTGGGCGCAGGGGCTGGTGAAGACGGGAGTGAAGGCGGACGCAAAAGCGCTGAACCTCGAGCTGGCGTTTCCCGCGCGCTCGCTGCCACGCATGCCCGCGCAGCTGCAGCTGGCGTTGAACATCTGCGTCGACTTCATGGACAAGGACGAGGAAGGCGACCCGACCGTGGTGACCAGCTGTAGCTCGGGCGAGATGGTAGGCGGCCCGACGCGTTTGCCGGACGAGCTGCGAAAGAACCTGAAGCTGACGGCGCCTGATGGGGTCGAAGGCCTCGAGGCGCGGCCCAACGGCTGGGTCGGCTACGCGGTGCTGCACTACCCGATCTGGGCGGTGGCCGATTCGACGCTGACGCCGCAGAGCCTGGGCGAGCTGATCGCTGGCGACAAGGCGCTGGATCCGAAGTCAGTGCAGCTGCCCCTGCCCGCGCAGCTCGAGCTCCCCGACAACCGACCGCTGTTCACGCTGCTCACCGGCCAGAACCCGTACGAAGGCGACCAGTGCCACAGCGAGAACGAGCTGCGGCTCGCGGTCTACGTCATCAAGGGCAGCACTGCGTCGCGCGTGCTCGAGTGGCCCGCCGCGACCTGCAGCCTCGGCCGCGCGATGAGCTTCGACCTCAACAGCGAGGGCGGCCTGACCATCGGCTACACCAACGGCTCGACCGCGCGATTCCTCTGGAGCAGCGATCATTTCGAGCGCAGCGAGCTGGGCAAGAAATGATGAAGCTCAACAAACCGCCTCTGAAGTCGCTGTACATGATGACGCTCGGCTGCCCGAAGAACCGGGTCGACAGCGAGGTCATGCTCGGCACGCTGGTCAAGGGCGGCTACAGCCTGGTGCACGAGCCGGAAGACGCCGAAGTCATCGTCGTCAACACCTGCGCTTTCATCGGGCCGGCGAAGCAGGAAAGCATCAACCACATCCTCGAGCTGGCCGAGCACAAGAAGTCGGGCACCTGCAAGACGCTGGTGGTGACGGGCTGTCTGTCGCAGCGGTATGCGCCGGACCTGGTGAAGGAAATGCCCGAGGTCGATCACTTCCTGGGCACGTCGGCGTACGCGCAGATTGGCGATCTGCTGGCGGCCGAAGCGACGCCGCGGCAGGTGATCCCCGACCCCGAGTTCATTCACAGCGCGACGACGCCGAAGATCAACTCGCAGCCGGGCTACACCGCGTACCTGAAGATCTCTGAAGGCTGCGACAACAAGTGCGCGTTCTGCATCATCCCCACCCTGCGGGGCCTGCAGCGCAGCCGCCCGATCCTGGACATCGTCGCCGAGGCCGAGCAGCTGGCCGACCAGGGTGTGGCCGAGCTGAACCTCGTCGCGCAGGACCTGACGGCCTACGGGCACGACCTGCCGGGCCGCCCGAAGCTTCACGATTTGTTGAAGGCGCTCTGCAAGGTCGACGTGAAGTGGATCCGCCTTCACTACGCCTACCCGCGCGTGTTCCCCGACGAGCTGATCGACGTGATGGCGAACGAGCCGAAGATCGCGCGCTACCTCGACATGCCGCTGCAGCACGCGTCAGACAAGCTGCTGCTGTCGATGAAGCGCGGCCGTGATTCGAAGTTCCTCGTCGGGCTGCTCGAGAAGATTCGCGCGCGCGTGCCGAACCTCACCTTCCGCACCAGCTTCATCGTCGGCCTGCCGGGCGAGACAGAAGAAGACTTCGAGCTGCTGAAGGAGTTCGTGAAGACCTATCGCTTCGAGCGCATGGGCTGCTTCCAGTACTCGGACGAAGAAGGCACCGCGGCGTTCGACATGCCGGACAAGGTGCCGGCGAAGACGATCGAGCGCCGCTGGCGCGAGATCATGGCGATTCAGCAGCGCATCAACCGCGAGCAGAACAAGCAGCTGATCGGCAAGCGGCTGACGGTGTTGGTCGAAGGCGTGAGCCCGGAAACAGAGCACCTGCTGGTCGGCCGCCACGAGGGCCAGGCGCCGGACATCGACGGTCAGGTCTACATCAACGACGGCATGGCCTACCCGGGCGAGTTCGTGACGATCGAGGTCACCGAGACGCACGACTACGACCTCGTCGGCAAAGTGGTCGAGCGCGAAGATCCGAAGACGCGCAGCACGCGCGAGCGTCACCAGCTGCCGACAGACGTGCGGGGCGGTGAACGCATCGTGGCGCCTCCCAGCTGGCTGGCGCCGCGCTGAGGTGGAACGCGAGCGCAGCGGGGGCGTTCGTACCGAAGAACGAATCGGTGGCCAGCCTGACCCTTCGCGCCTGGCCTTGCTGATCGGGCAGGCGCGCGCGGCCGAAGGGCTCGATCGCTTCGTGCTCGCGGGGAAGATCAACGCGCTGCTGATCGCGCTGCGGCCGGCCGGAAACGAGGCGGCGGAAGCGAAGGCGATTCTGGCCGAGCTCGATGTGTCGGCGCTCGATGCGCTGGTCGATTCCGAAGGGCGCAGCTGCCGCAAAGAAGCGGTCGAGACGTTGCTGGCGTGTGGCTTTCCGCACGCGCTCAACGTGGCTCCGGAAGACTTGAACCACGCCCGCAGGGCCACGCGCGACGAGAAGCTGAAAGCCGAAGCCCGGGACGAAGAGTGGGCCGAGCAGGAAAACCCGAACGGCATCCGCGACGGCGAATACAAGTGGTCCTGGTATGCGCTGTACGCGGGCGCTTTCGGCCAGGCCGCGGGCGGCGTGTTCACCCTGCCCCGCTACTTTCCCTACGCGCTCGGAGCGATCGCGATCGGAGCCCTGATGGCCTTCGCCGCCTACCAGGGTTCCGACACCCGGCGGCGCAGCGATCTCTGGATCTCGTACACCTTTTTGTTTCTGTCGAGCGCGCTCGGCCTTACTTGCGCGTACCTCACCCGCCAGCCGCAGCTGGCGATCGGCGCGTACATGACCGCGCTGGTGGGACTCGGGCACGCCCACCCGGGCCGCGGCCGCGGCAAGAAGTTCTGAGCTCTGCGGAAAATCATCCCTCGTCTGCTCTTCCGGATGAGCGGGCGGGCGGGCGGGCGTGACTTCTGAGCAGAGTCGCGGGGGGAGCCGTCGAGCCACGCCGAGCGCAAGGCGCACTTTCCGTGCGTCGCAAGCCCCGCAACGCAGCGATCGGCGATGGATCGGCGGCCGACCAGGGCGAAAAAAATCCCCGCTGGTCTCCGAAGGGGGTGCGGAGACCAACGGGGAGCTCCGACCAGGAGCCGGAGGCTTTTTCGGTCAGATGACCTGACGCCCGGTTAAGAATGCAACGCGCAGGCCGACCAACAGGCAGCCGAGGAGGACCCTCTAGAACTGGGCCTTTTCGGTGCTGCCGTCGAGCGCCTTGGTCGAGCTCAAACCGCCCGAGATCACTTCAGAAACGACGTCGAAGTAACCGGTGCCGACTTCGCGCTGGTGGCGGGTCGCCGTGTAACCATCGACTTCTGAACCGAATTCGCGCTGCTGCAGCTTCGAGTACGCCGCCATGCCGCCCGTCTTGTACTGGTGGGCGAGCTCGAACATCGAGTGGTTGAGCGCGTGGAAGCCGGCCAACGTAACGAACTGAAATTTGTAGCCCATTGCGCCGAGCTCGCGCTGGAACTTCTCGATCGTGGCGTCGTCGAGCTTCTTCTTCCAGTTGAAAGACGGCGAGCAGTTGTAGGCCAGCATCTTGCCGGGGAACTTCGCGTGTACGCCTTCGGCGAAGCGTTTCGCCTCACTCAGGTCGGGGTGAGACGTTTCGCACCAGACGAGATCCGCGTACGGCGCGTAGGCGAGGCCGCGGGCGATCGCGAAATCAAGGCCCGCACCGTCCTTCAAACGGAAGAAGCCTTCGTTGGTGCGGTCTTTCGAGACGATGAACGGCACGTCGCGCTCGTCGATGTCCGAGGTGATGAGCTTCGCGCTGTCGGCGTCGGTGCGGGCGACGAGAATCGTGGGCACGTCGCAGACGTCGGCGGCGAGGCGCGCGGCGACGAGGGTGCGAATGAACTGCGAGGTCGGGATCAGCACCTTGCCGCCCATGTGGCCGCACTTCTTCTCGCTCGCGAGCTGGTCTTCGAAGTGAACGCCGGCGGCGCCCGCTTCGATCATCGCCTTCATCAGCTCGTACGCGTTCAGCGGGCCACCGAAGCCGGCCTCGGCGTCCGCGAGCATCGGAGCGAACCAGTGGGTGTCCTTCTTCCCCTCGCTGTGATCGATCTGGTCGGCGCGGCGCAGCGCCATGTTGATCTTCTTCACCAGCGTCGGCACCGAGTCGACCGGGTAGAGGCTCTGGTCGGGGTACATCTGGCCCGAGGTGTTGGCGTCGGCCGCGACCTGCCAACCCGAGATGTAGATCGCCTCGAGGCCCGCGCGAACCTGCTGCACGGCCTGGTTGCCGGTGAGGGCTCCGAGGGAAGGCACGAACGGGCGGCTCTTGAGCAGGTCCCACAGCCGTTCGGCGCCGAGGCGGGCGAGGGTGTGCTCGATCTTGATGCTTCCCCGAAGCTTCTCGACGTCGGCTTGCGAGTACGGGCGGGTGATTCCGTCGAAGCGGCTGGCGCGGCTGTCTGCAGGGGTCGACTTCGTGGACATCGTGACTCTCCGGTTTTGAAGACTGCGGTTAGGGCTCGGCGGCAAGCAGGCGTTGGTAGGCGGGCAGCGTCAGAAATTCTTCGAAGTCATCGGCGATCGACAGCGAACGAAACAGCGCGCGCGCCTCGTCGAACTTTCCGCCTTCGAAGGCGGCGAGCTCTTCCTTCATCACGGCGTCGAGCTTCTCGACCGAGACGAGGCGATGGCGCACCTGCTGCCAGACCTGAGCGCGCGAAATCTCGGCCGTCGCGGCGTCTTCCATCAGGTTGTACAGCGGCACGCAGCCCTGCCCGCGCAGCCAGGCCTCGAGGTAGCGCACGCCGACGCGCACGTTCTGGCGAAGGCCTTCGTCGCTGCGGGTGCCTTCGGGCGGGCGCAGCAGATCTTCGCGGGTCACCTTCACGTCTTCGCGCAGCACCGAGAGCTGGTTCGGCCCCTTCATGTGCGCGTCGAAGATTTCCTTCGCCACCGGCACCAGCGCGGGGTGCGCGACCCAGGTGCCGTCGTGGCCGTCTTTCACTTCGCGAAGCTTGTCGGCCTTCACCCGCGCCATCGCGGCGTCGTTGGCGGCCGGGTCGTCCTTCACCGGAATCTGCGCGGCCATGCCGCCCATCGCGTGCGCGGCGCGGCGGTGGCAGGTCTGAATCAGCTTCTGGGAGTAGGCGTTGAGAAAGCCCTTGTCCATCGTGAGCTGCCCGCGGTCGGGCAACAGCAGGTCGGGCTGCTTCTTGATGAAGCTGAAGATGTAGTCCCACCGGCCGCAGTTGAGCCCGGCCGAGTGCTCTTTGAGCTCGAACAGAATCTCGTCCATCTCGAAGGCGGCCGGCAGCGTCTCGATCAGCACGGTGGCCTTGATCGAGCCGCGCGGAATTTTCAGCGCGTCCTGCGAGAAGTTGAACACGTCGTTCCACAGGCGGGCCTCGAGGTGGCTCTCGAGCTTGGGCAGGTAGAAGAAGGGGCCGAGGCCGCGCTCGAGCTGCTCGGCGGCGTTGTGGAAGAAGAAGAGGCCGAAGTCGAAGAGCGAGCCCGACATCGGCTCGCCGCCGACGAGCACGTGGGCCTCGGGCAGGTGCCAGCCGCGGGGGCGCACGAAGAGCACCGCGGTCTTCTCGTTGAGCGCGTAGTGCTTTTGCGTCTCGGGCGCGTCGAAGGTGAGCGTGCGGCGAACGGCGGCGTGCAGGGACTCCTGGCCGTGCAGCAAATTGCCCCAGGCTGGGGCAGTTGCGTCTTCGAAGTCGGCCATGAAGACGCTGGCGCCGCTGTTAAGCGCGTTGATCACCATCTTCGCGTCGGTGGGGCCGGTGATCTCGACCCGGCGGTCGGCGAGCGCGGCCGGAACAGGGGCGACCTTCCAATCGCCTTTGCGAATCAGCGCGGTCGAGCCCAGAAAGTCGTACGCCGGGTCGCGCGTCTTCCGGGCGGCGAGCAGCTCTTGCCGGCGGTGCTCGAACTCCTGGTGAAGCGACGCGAGGAAGGAAAGGGCGGGCTCGGTGAGCAGCGGCGAGCGCTGCGGCGACTTGATTTCGGCGACTTTGACTTTCTGCGTCATCGAAGTTCCTGAAAACCAGTTAAGGGGGTCGTCGGCCCGGAGCGGTGGACGATAACCATGATTTTGTTCAATGACAAGTTGCGTCATGACTGTCGAGAATTATCAAAGTAAAGCCTGTAAATCTGCTGCGTCGGCGGCTGTTAAGCGCGCCTTGATGCAAAGGAGGAACCGTTGGAGTAGGGGCGTTGAACGATGGGTGTCGCTCCGCTGGCTGCGCTGTTGCCGAAACCTGGTGAGCCGGCGTTGACGGCCGACGCGATGCTCGATCGCTTCGTCGACTATGCAACGAAGTCGGGCGTGCAGCTGTACCCGGCGCAAGAGGAAGCGATTCTCGAGCTGTTGTCGGGGAAGCACCTGGTGCTGGCGACGCCGACGGGCTCGGGGAAGTCGCTGGTCGCGCTGGCCTTCCACTTCATCCAGATGGCGCAGGGGAAGAGGTCTTTCTACACGTGCCCGATCAAGGCGCTGGTGAACGAGAAGTTCTTCGCGCTGTGCGAAGCGTTCGGGGCGGAGAACGTGGGGATGATGACGGGGGACGCGGCGATCAACCGGGACGCTCCGATTCTGTGCTGCACGGCAGAGATCCTCAGCAACCTGTGTCTGCGAGAAGATCGCCACTTCGTCGACGGCGTGGTGATGGACGAGTTCCACTACTACGGCGACAAAGATCGCGGCGTCGCGTGGCAGGTGCCGCTGCTGATGCTCGAGCAGACGACCTTCGTGCTGATGTCCGCGACGCTCGGCGACCTGACGTCGATCAAAGAGTCGGTGACGGCGCTCACCGGAATCGAGTTCGCCGAGGTGCGATCGCAAGAGCGCCCGGTGCCGCTGGACTACGAGTACAGCGAGACGCCGCTGCACGAGACGGTGCTGCGGCTGCTGCAGTCGGCGCGGGCGCCCATCTACCTGGTCAACTTCAGCCAGCGCGCGGCGGCGGAGCAGGCGCAGAACATCTTGTCGATCGACTTCTCGACCAAGGCCGAGAAGGAACAGATCAAGGAAGCGCTGCAGGGGTTCCGGTTCGACACGCCTTTCGGCAAGGACCTGAAGAAGTTCCTGCTGCACGGCGTCGGCATTCACCACGCGGGGCTGCTGCCGAAGTACCGGCGGCTGGTCGAACGGCTCGCTCAGTCGGGGTTGCTCAAGGTGGTCAGCGGCACGGACACGCTGGGGGTCGGGGTGAACATCCCGATTCGCAGCGTGCTCTTCACCCAGCTGTGCAAGTACGACGGCGAGAAGACAGGGGTGTTGACGGTGCGCGACTTCCAGCAGATCTCGGGGCGCGCGGGCCGGAAGGGGTTCGACGATCGCGGCACGGTGGTGGCGCAGGCGCCGGTGCACATGATCGAGAACCTGGCGCTCGCGAAGAAGAAGGACGCCGGCAAGAAGGTGGTGATGCAGAAGCCGCCGACCCGCGGCTACGCGCACTGGGACAAGGCGACCTTCGAGAGGCTGCGCACGGGGCTGCCCGAGGCGCTCGAGTCGCGCTTCACCGTGACGCACGGCCTGATCATCAACCTGCTGCAGGCGGGGGCCGAGACGCGCGAAGGCGGGTACCAGCGCCTGGTGAACCTGGTGCAGCAGTCGCACAGCTCGGGGGTAATCAAGGGTCGGCTGCTGAAGCACGCGCGGGCGCTGTTCCGGTCGCTGTTGGCGGCGGGCATCGTGGTCCACATCAAGCGGACGCCGACGATGGGCGCGCACCTGATGTTGGGCGAAGGGCTGCAGCGCGAGTTCTCGCTGCATCAGACGCTGTCGCTGTACCTGGTCGAGACGCTGCGGCGGTTGGACCCAGTCAGCGAGAACTACGCGTTGGATGTGTTGACGCTGGTGGAGTCGATTCTCGAGAGCCCGGACGCGGTGCTCTACGCGCAGCTGGATCGCCTGAAGGGCGAGAAGGTGGCCGAGATGAAGGCGGCGGGCATCGAGTACGACCAGCGAATGGAGGAGCTCGAGAAGCTCGAGGCGCCGAAGCCGAACGCCGAGTTCATCTACGGCACCTTCAACGACTTCGCGGCGAAGCACCCGTGGGTGGGGCAGGAAAACATCCGCCCGAAGTCGATCGCGCGCGAGCTGTTCGAGACGATCGCGACGTTCAACGACTACATCAAGGACTACGGGCTGCAGCGCAGCGAAGGCGTGCTGCTGCGGTACCTGGGCGATGCGTACAAGACGCTGGTGCAGAACGTGCCCGAGTCGGCGCGCACCGAAGGCGTCGAGGACGTGATGGCCTTTCTGCTGACGACGCTGAAGCAGGTCGACTCGAGCCTGTTGGAAGAGTGGCTGGCGATGCGCGACGGCGTCACCGCGTCGGCGCCGACTTCGTCGACGGAAGAACGTCCGCGCCCGAAGCGAGACCTGGCCGCCCTGCCCCGCGAGCTCGCCGCCCGCGTTCGCGCCGAGGCGCACCGGATCCTCGCGCTGCTCGCGCGCAAGAACTACGAGGAAGCCGTCGAGCTGCTCGCCGCGTCCGGTGGGTGGATGGCGGAGAAGCTCGAGGCCGAGCTGGCGCCGTTCTGGGCTGCGAATCCGTCGCTCGATGCGACGCCCCGCGCGCGGAACCCCAAGCTCACCCAGCTCAGCTCCGAAGAGCCCCGCGTCTGGACGGCGCGCCACACCCTGCTCGGGCCCCTCGCCGTCGCCACGCTCGAGATGCCCGAGGGCGCCGAGGTTCCCGACACGGCCGACGAGTGGATGATGGAGGCCACCATCGACCTTCGCGGCAAGCTCGACCCCGATGAGCCGATCTTCGACCTGCGGCGCGTGGGGACGTGAACCCAACTTTCTCCGAGCTCCGTGCACTGGCCGACGTGTTGCGAATGTCGGCGTTCACCTCGCCCGCGCTGCGCCCTTTTGCGATCGAGCTCTTCCGGCCGCAGACGGACTTCAACCACCGCCTCGTCGATGTGCTCGAAGATTCGGTGTGGCCGCTGACGGCCGACCAGCTCGACCTGCGGTTGGCCGAAGGAAATCCCGAGGTCCGCAATGCGCGCGGCGGCAAACGGGGGCAGCTGATCGTCTGGACGAAGCAAGCGGCACTGTTCGGCCTGGAAAGAGCGCTGACTGTTCCGATGGACTCGATGCGGCGGTTGAACCGCCTGACGCTCGAGGCGCTCAAGTCTCGCGGCTCGATGCCGATCGGCGAGTCGTTGATGGGGCAAGGCACCGTGCTCGAGCCGTGGTTCGAGGCGCAGGGCCAGTTCGTCGACGCGGTCGAGAGCTTCGTGCGTGGGCTCGGGCCGGCGTTGAAGTCGTACCAAGCCGCGCTGGCGCGGTTCGGGAAGTCGATGCCCCGGGCAATCTCGGAAGCGCGTTGCAGGGTGCAGCTGCGGCGACCGGGCGAGCCCGTCGACCCGGGCGCCGAGGCGGTGCTGCGAATTCCCGAAGGAGAAACGCTGGCCGAAGGGGCCGCGGCCGCCGTGTCCGAGCTCTTCGCGACCCGGCCTGATCTGCAGCTCGTTTACGGCGACACGCTTCACACCGGCAGGGGCGTCGAAGCCCTGAAGCCTGGCTGGTCTCCCGAGTACGACTGCATCGGCGGCTGCTATGCGACGCGGCTTGCGATCTCCGAGGTTCCGCTGCGGGACTTGAAGCTGCTCGATTCGCAGGTGGTCCGTCTTCCGTGGATCTTTTCGTCCAGAGCCTCGCCACTGGCGGCGACCGAGTCTCGCCCTGTCCTCGCCGGAACTCCGCGCGTCACGATCATCGTACCTTTCAAGGACAAGGCAGAGCTGCTGCGCGGGCTGCTGGCCTCGCTGCAGCGCTTCGAGCCGGGCCTCCTGTACGAGCTCATTCTGGTCTCGAACCAATCCGCCCAGCAGCAGACGTTCGACTACCTCGCCACTTTGCGTGATGGGCGCGCGACCTGGTTCCAGTGGGACGAGGCCTTCAACTGGTCGGCGATCAACAACGCGGCGGCGAAGCGCGCGACTGGCGACCTGCTGCTGTTCCTCAACAACGACATCGAGGCGACGCACGACGGGTGGCTGCGCGACCTCGCGGCGTACGCAAGCCAGGAAGAGATCGGCGTCGCGGGTGCGCGGCTGCTGTACCCCGACGGTTCGATTCAACACGCGGGGGTGGTGATCGGGCTGCGCGGTCTGGCTGGGCACGCGTTCGCGCGCTGGCGGCCGGAGTACGGGCCGACGCCGTTCGGATCTCCCGAAGCGACGCGCAACTGGTCAGCGGTGACGGGGGCGTGCCTGATGATCAAACGATCACTCTTCGAAGCGCTGGGCGGGTTCGACGAGAGAATCCGCGTGTCGGGCGGCGACGTCGAGCTGTGCCTTCGCGTTCGGGCCCGCGGTTTGCGCGTCGTCTGCGTCGGCCACGCAGTGCTGACCCACTTCGAGTCGATGAGCCGGAGACACGATGGGGTCCCCCCCGAAGACGTCCGCCTCGAGGCGATCGCCTATGCGCCGCTGCTGAAAACCGGAGACCCGTACTGGCACCCCCGGCTGTCGCTGGACGTCGGGCATGGCGGCCCGGGACCCGGGCGACCCGGAAGGTGACGTGCGCCGCGGCCATTTGGTAAGGCCAGCGCGTTGCCACCGACCATGAAAGACGAAGCGAAATACCTCAACGAAGCCGCCTCGAGTCCCGTCCCTGAATCTTCGTGGGGGAAGCTGCTCCACTGGGTTCCCGAGGGCGCAAAGGTGCTCGAGGTCGGCTGCGCCCACGGCTCGTTTTCCCTGGCGCTGAAGCGGCTCAAGAAGTGCCAGGTCGTCGGGGTCGAGATCGACCGCGCTTCGGCAAAGTCGGCGAAGGAACGCACTGACAAGCTCTTCGTCGGAGACATCGCAAAGCTGCTGCGCGACGGCGTCTTCGACACCGACTTCGACGTCGTCATCTGCGCCGATGTGCTCGAGCACGTGGCCGACCCCGAGGCGGTGCTGCGTGGCCTCGCGAAGGTGCTGAAGCGGGGCGGGGCCCTGCTCTGCTCGATTCCGAACGTCAGCCATCTGTCGGTGCTGCTCTCGCTGGCGAAGGGCAGCTTCCCGCGCACGCCCGAAGGGCTGCTGGACTCGACCCACGTTCACTTCTTCGGCGAAGAGGACCTGCGACGGCTGTTCAAGGAAGCGTCGTACGCGGCGCGCATCGTCGACCGCGTGACGCTCGACCCACGCCTCACCGAGTTCAAGAGCGACCTCACCGCTGTCCCCGCCGAAGTCCTCACCTGGCTCGATGGCAACGCGAACGGACTCACCTACCAGTTCATCGTGCGGGCAGTGCCGTCGCAGTGGGCAGACGCGACGGACGCGGAAGAGACGCAGGTCGCAGCCACCAAAGGCCTCACGCACAACCTCGTCGCCGAGGTCGCGAAGCTCGAGACGATGGTCGGCGACTACCACCGCGCCCTGACGACGCGGGAAGCGCAGGCCGCCGAGCTGCACAAAGAGCTGGCACAGGCCCACGCAGGGATCGCGGCAAAGGACGCGCGGCTGGGCGAGCAGACCGAAGTGCTCACGGCGAAGGTGTCGGCCGAGGCGGCGCTTCACCAGCAGCTCGCCGATTCGCACGCGCAGCTGGCGGTCAAAGCCGACGCCGAGTCCGCGCTGAGACATGAAGCGCAGGCATTGATGTTCAAGAAGCGGGCGCTGGAAGCCGAGCTGGAGCTGGGCGACGAAGACCCCGACCTCGACGGGCTGCGCGTTCTCTACATCGCCGAACGGGACGACGCGTCGCTGCGCTACCGGTGCGTGCACGGTGCGGAACAACTTCGCGAAGCCTCAGTGGTCGCCAACATCACGCGGCTGAATGCCGACGACCTGTACGAGCAGCTGCCGAAGTACTCGCTGGTGATTCTCTTCCGCCTGCCGTGGTCCGACCGGGTGGAACAGGTGGTGAAGCGCGCGCGCGCGTCAGGGGCAACCATCGGCTTCGAGATCGACGACCTGATCTTCCACCCGGCCGCCGAATCGCTGATGCCGTTCTTGAAGCGCTCGTCGCGAACCGAGCTCCGCGAATACCGCCGGCAGTTCGGAGCGCTGCAGAAGACGCTCGAGGCCAGCGACTTCTGCGTGGCCTCGACGCCGGTGATTGCGCGGTACGCCCGCGACCAGGGCAAGCCTGCGGTGGTTCACCCCAACCTGCTGTCGCCGAACTACCTGCAGCTGTCGCGCATGATTCAGCCGCTTCGGCCCGTGCTCCAGCGCACGCCGTTGATTGGCTACATGAGCGGCTCGAAGACGCATGACGGCGACTTCGCGTCGGTCGCTAAGGCGATTGAGCAGGTGCTGACGCAGCACCCCGAGGTCTCGCTGCTGCTGGTCGGCCCACTGCAGGTGCCGGTGCAGCTCAACGCGTTCCACGACCGCATCATCCGTTTTCCGTATCAGGACCACCGGGTGTACCCGTGGCTGATGGCGCGGTGCAGGCTGCTGATCGCTCCGCTCGAGACGACGAATGACTTCGCGAACGCGAAGAGCCCGCTGAAGGTCTTCGAGGCGGGGGTGTTCGGCATCCCCGTCGTGGCGACTGCGACGAGGACGTACGGCGAAGCGATCGTGCCCGGCGTGACAGGTGAGCTCGCGAGCACGACCGCCGAATGGACGGCGGCGATCACCAGGCTTCTCGACCTGCCCACGGGCACGAAGGCCGGGAACCAGGCTCGCGAAAGGGCGCTGCAGAAGTATTCGCCCGAGAGCCACCGCGGCGCGCTGGCGCGAAAGCTGGCGCGGCTGAAGGGCGTTGCGACCGAAGGTCCTGCGACGCAAGGGCGGTTGTCATTGGGGGCGGGCATTTCGATGCGGGGCCGGGCGCGCGAGGCGGCGGTGCTGGCGCGTTCGTCGATGGACGCGGCGCTGCGAGACCCACAGATATCCGTGCGCGCGGTGCAGGACCAGATGGCGACGATGGTGTTCACCGAGGTGCTCGATTCGGGCAACGAGGTGTTGCAGGCGCTGGTCGCGATGCCGCGCGAAGGCCGCACGATCTTCTCGGGCCTCGAGCCAGCCGGCGTGGTGCTGGCAGATCGCGCGACGGGGCTGACTCCGGCGAACGACCACCTGCTTCGCTCGGACAAGGGCTTTCGTTCGGTCGGCAACGATCCGCACTTCATTCTGCCGCGGGTCACTGTGGCGCCGCGCCGGTTCCTGGTGGTCGAGATGCGCGTCGACCCGCTGGCCGAAGCCGAGAACGCGGCCGCCCAGGTCTTCTGGCGCACGGACGCCGACCCGGCCTACAGCGAGTCATCGAGTCTGCTCTTCCCGCTGGAAGCCGACGGGCAGCCGCACACGTACGTCATCGATCTGCAGACGCAGCTGGGCTCGCGCTTTCCGCAGACGGGCGAGCTGTTGATTCGCTTCGACCCCATTGATCGTCCGGGTGAGCTGGACGTGACGCGCATCGCGTTCCTCGCCACGCGACCCACCGGGCCTGTCGACGTGCGGCGTGGGCTGGGCGTGCGATTCCTCGAGGGCGACGGGATCGAGATCGGAGCGCTGCAGAACCCGATGCCCGTGCCGCCGAAGGCGAAGGTCCGCTACGTCGATCGCCTCAGCCTCGCGCAGCTTCGCGCGCACTACCCCGAGCTCGACGGCCATCCGCTGGTCGACCCTTCGATTCTGGCGGACGCCGACAAGCTCACGCCGATCGACAGCGACACGCGCGACTTCGTGGTGACGAACCACGTGCTCGAGCACCTTCGCGATCCGCTGACCGGGCTCACCGAATGGCTGCGCGTGCTCAAGCCGGGCGGGACCCTGTACTGCTCGATTCCCGACCAATCGAACGTCTACGACAAGCACCGCGAGGTGACGACGTTCGAGCACCTGCTGGCCGACCGCGACGACCGCGAGCACCGAACGGAAGCCGACGCCGCACACGCGCAAGACTGGACGCAGAGCGCGCACCCGACGATGACGCCGGCCGAGCAGGACGACTTCTCGAAGATGTTGATTCGCGAGAAGTACGACATTCATTTCCACGTCTGGGACGGCGCACTTTTCGAGCGCGCGCTGAAGACCGTCACCGCCGAGAAGGCCGAGATCGTCGAGTTCCTCTCGGTCGCCGAAGAGCACTTCGCGATCATCCGGAAGACGGTGCCGACCCTCAAGAAGGTGCGCGGCGTCGACATCGTCATCCCCATCTACAACGCGCGCGACTACACGAACCGCTGCATCGAGTCGGTGCTCAAGCACGCGACCGGCGACTGGCGGTTGGTGCTGGTGCACGACGCGAGCACGCAAGCGGGCGTGGCGGACGATCTGCAGGCCTGGGCAGAGAAGGATCCCCGCATCGTTTTGCTGACGAACGAGAAGAATCTCGGCTTCGTGATGACGGCGAACCGCGGCATGCGCGAGGCGGCCGGGCGCGACGTGTTGCTGCTCAACAGCGACACCGAAGTGTTCGAAGGCTTCCTCGATCGCCTGCGCGACGCGGCGTGGGCGGACACGAAGACGGGAATCCTCACGCCGTTCTCGAACAACGCGACGCTGTGCAGCGTGCCGCAGATGGGCATCGACAACCCGATTCCCGATGGCTTCACGCCTGAGCGCTTCGCCGAACTGATCGGCGCGGTCTCCCAGCGGCGCCGGCCCGAGCTCGTCACCGGCGTCGGCTTCTGCATGTACGTGAAGGCCGAGGTCTTCGAAACAATCGGCTACTTCGATGAGATCTCGTATGGCCGCGGGTTCGGCGAAGAGAACGACCTGTGCGAGCGCGCGAAGAAGGCGGGCTTCACGGTGCGGCTGGCCGATGACGTGTTCGTGCAGCACAAGGGCAAGGCGTCCTTTGGCGCCGAGGGCCAGGCGCTGGAATCGACGAACGGGAAGATTCTCGAGGGCAAGCACCCCGGCTACCACGCGGCGGTCGCGCACTTTTTCCGGGTGAACCCGCTGGCGCCAGAACACCACGAGATCCGGACACAGCTGAAGCGCCTGAAGCACGGCGCTGAAGAGTCGCTGCTGTTCATCCTTCACGCGACGTTGTTCGGGCCCACGCCGGGCGGCACCGAGTTCCACGTGCGCGACATGATCCGTTCGCTGAAGTTGCCGCGGGTGGTGATCGCGTATCCGGAAGGGGCGAGCCTGGTGGTGGCAGAGGTGTTGGACGGCGAAGTGACCGCTCCGACTTTCTACCGGTTCAACTTGAGCCACCCGGTGGCGATGTTCTGCATCGACGACCCCGAGGTGACGGCGGTGATGAAGCGCGTCGTCGAGATTCTCGGCGTTCGCGCGGCGCACATTCATCACCTGCTGTACTGGCCGCTGAGCATCGGCACGGCGCTGAGGGAGGCGGGCGTTTCGTATTGCTACACGTCGCACGACTTCTACGCGGTGTGCCCCAGCTGGAACCTCTTCGACTTCGAGAAGCGAAGGGTCTGCGAGTGCACGCCGGGCGGCGAAGGCTGCGTGGCGGCGACGCTGCAGACGATGGGAGCGACCAACGTCGACGCCGCCAAGCTGCGGGTCGACCACCGGCAGGCGTTTACGAAGCTCTTCGAGGAAGCGAGGGCGCTGGCCTTCCCCTCGGCGGCGGCGAGAGATCGCGCGCACAAGCACCTGGGTTTTGATCTCAAGAAGGCGCGGGTGTTGCCGCACGGCACCGACTCGAAGCTGACGGTTAAGCGGCAGGCGCGCGGTGAAAGGCTGCAGGTGGCGGTGGTGGGTGAGGTCGCCTTCCCGATCAAGGGCGCCGACAACTACATCGCGCTGGTGAAGCAGTGCGTGGGCCTGCCGATCGACTGGCACTTCTTCGGGACGACGAACGTGCACGGCTTCGAGCAGCGCCTGGGTGAGATTGCGGGAGCGTCGATTGCGCTGCGCGGCCGGTACAAGCGTGACGAGATTGCCGACCTGCTGGCCACGTCGGGCATCGACCTGTGCGTGCTGTTGCCCGAGGCAGACGAGACCTTCTCTTTCGTGCTCTCGGAGTCGGTGATCGCGAACGTGCCGGTGGTGGTGCTGCGCAAGGGCGCGCTGCCCGAGCGGGTGACGAAGGGAAAGTTCGGGATCGTGGTCGACGACGTGGCGGGCGCGCGGGCGGCGATTGCGGCGCTGATCAATGATTCGAAGCGGCTGGCGGTGCTGACCGAGCATGCGCGCAAGTTCGAGCACGCGTCGGTGGCGCAGAACGCGGCCGAGCTGAAGGCGTTCTATGACGCGTTCGACATCCTGCCCAAAGAGACGAAGGCCCTGCCCTTCAGCGAAGGGTTGCTCGCAGAGCTTCGCAAGCACCGCATCGTCCCCCAGGCGGCCGAGACCGCCGCAGCGGGCCCGGTGGTCGAGCGCGCACCGACGTACCAGAGCTCGTGGTGGTACCCATACTTCAAGCAGGTGAAGGGGCTGATTCCCGAGCAGGCGCGGTTGAAGGCGCGCGAGCAACTGACGAAGCGCGACCGCTTGAGCCTGCACCCCTTCCGCCGCAACGAGCTGAAGGACATCGAAATCCTGAAGAAGGGCCGCCGCACGGCCAGCTTCGAGTCGAAGAGCAACGACCCCTTCATCATCTTCGAGGCGCAGCCGTTTCAGTCGCGCTCGGTGCGCCGCGTGAAGTTCCGCCTGAAGCATGACCTGAAGCACTTCGCCCAGGCGCAGCTGTTCTGGACCCACACGACCGGCGAACCCTTCAACGAGATCAAGTCGGTGCGGGTGCCCCTGCAGCCCGGCAAGTGGGTCGAGTACGAGATCCTCGTCGATACCCCTGAGCTCCGCGCCGCGTGGCAGGACGGCGCCGAGATCATCCACGTCCGCTTCGACCCGGTCGACATGCCGGGCGCCTTCGAGATGGGGCCGCTCGAGCTGTACTACTGATGCTGCGCTTCGCGAAGAGCCAGTACGCCGACCTTCGCGGGTGGGGCGTCGTGGCGTTCGTCGTGCTGAACGTGTCGGTTCGGCTGTGGATGTTGTTCCACGGCGGCGGAACGATGTCGGCGACCAAGATGCCTGACGAGGGCACTTACCTGAGGATTGCGGCAGAGCTCGAGACCAGCGGCCCCTCGTGGCTTCTGACAGCCCGCGCACTTCAGGCGGCACCTGCACACGTAGTGCTTCTGGCCTTGCTTGGCGGTTCGGTCGCCGCCGTGAAACTGGTTTCGATGGTCGCATCGGTGGCCACCTTGGTTCCGGTGTGGTCCATCGCTCGCCGTACGCTGCCCGTGCGAGCCGTGTTTTGGGTGGCCGTCGCATTCACGTCGTGCCTCGCCTTCAGCGAATACGCACTGTCTCTGCTGACGGAGTCGATCAACGGCTTCTTGCTCACTTCCGCGATTGCGCTTTTCGTCAATGCGGCCGCCGAGGGTTCGAGCCGTCGAGTGGCGCTGGCGTCAGGCGTGGTGCTCGGTTTTGCGACTCTGTGGAGAGCCACCACCCTTCTGTATCCGCTGGCGCTCGTTCTTCTTGTCGCAGCGGTCTGGGCGGTGGGGCCATCGCGTAGAAGAATCACTTTCGCGCCCCCCGAGCTGTTCCGCGCCATCGGATTCCTGGCGCTTGGTCTGTCGCTGATCGTCGCCCCCGTTATTCTAAAAAATGGGCTGGCGACGGGTCACTGGAAGCTGGCCACCGGTCAAGGCGCGACCATGTACCTCGGGGCGGATCAGAAGGCGGACGGCTGGGAGCCCGTGTTCTCTGGTTACGACTACGACACCTTCGAAGTCAGTGCGCCGTTCACCCATCTGGAACCAGAAGGAGACGCGCGTCTGTCTCAGGCTGCGATGCGGCAGATCCGAAGGGATCCGCTGGGCACACTGGCAATGCGATGGCATTGGCCGGTTCGACTCTTCATCGGTGAACCGCACGATCTCTTCAATCCGACGGATTCTGCGCCCCGCAGTTGGGCAGTGCTCAAAAAGAACGCGACGCTGCTGACGATGTGGAATCTCTGCTGGCGCGTCATGGCGCTGGTTTTCAGCATCGCGTTCTTCGTGAAGACGTGGCGAACCGCCGAAGGGTTCGTGCTGATGTCAGTGCCTCTGTACTTCCTCGTTCTGTTTCTGCCGATGTTCGTCGTCTCGCGGTACTCGGTTCCGATTCTTCCGCTTCTCTCGGTGTCGATGATTGGAGGCATGCTGTCTTCGAGGCCTCGGGTCTTGCTGACTGCGCTGAGCGCTTCACTCATCATCGGAATTGCGTTCGGAAGAGCTGTCTTCCCGTCTGAGCTGGATCCGTCTCGCTTCACTCATCACTCAGAGTTGGCGCGTTGGTCTGCAAACACGGGAGACGCCCGATGGAGAGCCGCCTATGGCGCCGCGGAGTTGGCAGGAGACTCGGGAGCTCAGCGATTCGTGGCGACGGCCGCCACACCCAACCTCGTCGCTGACGGGCAAAGCGTCCCGCTCGATCGAAACCAGATCTTCGTGCTTTCGCTCGTGGCCAGGCCGCGACCTGCTGGCTGGGCGCTCCACACCTATTGGCGCAGCACCCAGAACCCCAGCTTTTCAGAGCCGAACACCGTCGACGCTTTCGTGGTCGAAGGTGAGAAGACGGTGCGCTTCCAGATGCCGGCGCGCGAGGGAGATCAGCTGCAGGCGCTGCGAGTGGATCTCGATCTGCCGGCCGAGGAGCGCGCATCCATCGGACCAGGTCGAAGCGAGAACCCGCTTTCCATCGGCTCGAGTTGGTCGTGTCACTTCGGCTGTTCGGAAGCCCATCGCGATGGCGACCTGCTCCAGTTCCGAGGCGGCGCGGAACCAGAAGCAGTGACCTCTGAGCTTTCGGCACCGATGCAGTCGCCTCTCTGGGTGACCGTTCCAGTCGATCTTCCGCGCCAGGGCCAGCCTGTTCGCCCGGCGGAGTTCGTGACAGGAATTCTGCGGTGGCGAACCGAAGGAACGCTTGAACTCGCCCCGCAAGCAGTGGCGTTCGCGCTGCCGGTCGACGCCAAGACGCATTGGGTCCAAATCAACCCGTCGCTGGGACCCGGAAGTCAGACCTGGAACGGGCGACTGGGGCTGGTGTCGATCCAGTTTCAGACCAGCAAGGACGTCGAGATCGAGTTCGAGAGCGCGCGATTGTTGAAGGACTACCGAATGCTGCGGCCCTGATTGGCGTCGGGGCTCCGCAGGGCATCCAACTCGGCTCGAAGAATCGCGCACTCTTGAATCACGCGCCGCAAGCGCACCGTCTCGGTCGAGTTGGTCAGGGTCAGCGAGAGCAGATTCCAACCGACGTACAAGAACGCGAGCGCGAAGACGGCGTTGACCGGGATCTTGATGTCGAGGACATGCGAGATCGTCCTGAGGCTCTCTGGAAATACCGTCACTGCCATGACAGCCAGCGTGGTCAAGAACCACGACAAGCTCTCGGTGAGGCTTAGCCGTCGGCGACGAATCAACAGAACAACCCAACCTAGAAAGAGCGCGAGTACAGAGACGGCGAAGACCTGAAGCCGAAATGGGATGAGCGGGTCGTTCATGGATCTTTCGAGTCAGAGAGCATTTCGCGTTGGCCACTCGCGGGGAGGAGCAGCAGAGCCAGTGAGACCTTGATCAGGTAGTAGAGCGTGCCCGTGAACTTGATCGAGCTTGTTCCGTGCTGTCGCTCTTCCATGGTGACCGGCACCTCGAGCACCTTCAGCCCGCTGCGCTTCGCGAGCGCGATCGCCTCTGGTTCTGGATAGTCGGCGGGGTAGATGCCCGCGAACAACGCGATCGCCTTCTTCCCTGCAGCACGAAAGCCAGAGGTGGGATCAGTGACGATCACGCCGCACCGCAATCGCAGGAACCACGAGAGGTACCTAATTCCGACGCGACGAAGTTGCGTCGACTGAAATCCGCCCGCCCCAAGGAAGCGAGAACCGATGACGACGTCCGCGTCGCCCTGCTCCAGCGGAGCCAGCACTGAAGAAATGAAGCTCGGGTCATGCTGACCATCTCCGTCGATCTGAATCGCCGCGTCGTAACCATGCCGCAGAGCCCAGAGGTAGCCAGTCTGGACGGCTCCTCCGATTCCGAGGTTGCTGGGCAGCCTGAGCACCGTGGCGCCCAATCCGGCCGCGACTGCTGAGGTTTCATCCGTGGACCCGTCATCGACAACGCAGAGGTCGACCTGGGGGGCCGTCGCACGAAACCGCTGAATCAACCGAGGCAGATTCTTCGCCTCATTGAATGCGGGAATGATCGCCAGGACGCGCATTGGGAATGCGTTCGTAGCATGGCGGATGCTGAGCTTCTGTCTGCCTCGACGTTGGCAGAGGCTTGCGGTAGGGGGAGGCGATGAGCGCCAGCCGCATTCCCTCGAGTCAGCTGCTTGAAGTGACCGCCTCGATTCCACAGGCGGATCGCGAGGAGATGGCGGTACCGTCGTACTCACACAGCAACCCGCTGATTCGATGGCTCTTCTGGAAGCGGCTCGATGTCGCACTCGATCTCGCCCAGCTGAGGCCGAACGAGGCGGTGCTCGAGTTCGGAATTGGAAGTGGCGTCTTGCTGCCGTCCTTTCGGGCTCGCGGCCAGTCACGGATGACAGGTGTCGACATCGAACTGCGCCCCTCTCGAACGATGGGCGAGCGCCTCGGGATTCCCGTAGAGTTGGTCGGCGCTACTGAGTTCACTGACTGGGCACGTCAGAACGAACGAGCATTCGACACCATCTTTGCTCTCGATGTGCTCGAGCATGTGGAGGTCGATGAGCTCGAGCGACTCAGCAAGACCTTCGTGACGTTGCTTCGACCTGGAGGAAGTTTGATCGTCAGTGGCCCAACCGAATCGCTCGCTTACAAAGTGGGTCGCTTCGTCGCCGGCTTCAAGAACCACTACCACCATCGAAACATCTTCGACATCGAACAGGTCCTCGAGCGGTCCTGGGAGCCTGACAGCGTCCGACGGCTGCCGTCGTTTCCTCTTCCTCAGGCGTTCTCGATTACGCGGTACAAGCCGTTGCCCTGAAAAGCGGCGCGCGCGTACGGCGTGAAGACGACGCGCAGACCCAACGCCCTGATCCGCAGCGCGAGCTGATCCGTCCCACCCAGCCGCTGCAGCAACTCGGTGCGAATCGCGAAGCAGTGCTCGGACACTGAGTCGACGTCGCGCGTCCAGTCGGCGAGACCTTTCGCCGTCCACTGCGCGTTGTCTTCGAGGTGCTCGAACGGCGTCGGGAAGCAGATCGTCTGATCCGGGTAGAGGACCTTTGGGCACACCAAGCCAATCTCCGGCCGCATCGCCTGGCCGGCGAGCTCGGACATCGAGTCGGCGTCCGGCAACGAGACGCCGGGGCCGACGAAAACGCAGACCTTTGCGGTCGTCGCCTGCCAGGTCGTCGCCGTCACCACTGAGACAGATGCTGGAGCACATCGCACCCGGTAGTTCGTCGGCACCGGAGACACCACCTCACCGCCCTGCCCCGTTCGCGCGAGATGCGCGGTGAGCGCGCGGACACCAGCAGCGGTCGCCATCGGCTTGTTCGCAACGTCGAGCGCGGTCGACTGCGGCCCAGATCGCCAGTGGTAGAGCACGTGGGGAATGTGCCCGACGCGACGCGCGCGTTCGGACATGCGGAGAACGAGGTCGTAGTCCTGCGCTCCATCGAAGCCGTCTCGAAGCCCATCGACCAGGCCGCGCCGAGCGACCAGGAAGTGGCAGGCGTAATTGCACGACCGCAGCAGCTCGGGTGACCAGTCGGGCTTGAAGAACGGAAACCCGCGCTTCCCCGCCGCGTCGAGCTTGTCCTCATCTGAGTAAAGGAAGTCCGTCTCGGGCACGGCACGAAACTCCGCCGCCGCGTAGGCCAGTGCCTGCGGGTCCAGCGTGTCGTCGTGATCGAGGAAGGCGACCAGCTCGCCGGTCGCCATCGCCAGCGCCCGGTTGGTCGCGCGCGCGATGCCTTCGTTCTTCACCTGGTGTTCAACGCGGATGCGCGGATCCTTCCTCGCGAATGCCTCGAACAGTGACGCGAGCGCTGGCTGTGCCGAGCCGTCGTCGACGAGGCAGAGTTCCCATCGGGAATACGTCTGCGCGAGCACCGAGTCGACGCACGCCGTCAGCACCGCCTCGGGCGTTCGAAACACCGGAGTCACCACGCTGATCAGCGGCCCGTCTTGCAGCACGGCGATGGGCGGAGGATCCGACACCGTCCCCAGATCGGGTGCGCGTGGCAGCCCCTTCAACGCGCCGACCGTGCGGACGATCGCTTCGTTGAACACCTGCTGCTTGCGGAACAGCTCGAACCACAGCGGGTACGTACCCTTCGCCAGGCCACTGAGCTCTTCCCCCATCGGGATCTTCCCCAGCGCCAACGCGCGCCCCAGTGCCGAGTGAAGCGCAGGCAGCGCCCCCCCCCCAGAGGCGACGTCGATCAGCTCGAGCACCGCCTTGTTCCATTCCCGCTGGCGCTCGATCGCGAACGCGAACCAGCCATCGATGGCGGTCTCGTCCGGCGCGGGCCCTGTGCCGGAAGTCCAGTCGCCGCGCTGCACCACCGGCCGCAGCCGCTCGACCAAGTGCTGGTTGAACCGCCGCTGTGGCTGCAGGAATCCCGTGTCGACCGCGGCGACGAACAGCCGCTTGCTCACCGTCACCACCCGGCCCACCACCGACCGGTGCGATTGCGGAACTTCCGCAACGAGATGGGCGTTGGCGGCGGCCTGCGCGAACCACTGCTTCGCGTCAGCCACCGCGCGTCCACCGGGCGAGCGCGTTCCACATCTTCTCGGTCTGGTCTTCCCACTTCGCCGCCGCCATCCGGTGCTGCCCCGCCTTCGACAGCTTCTCGCGCAGCGCAGGGTTCTGGGCCGCTTCGATCAGCTGCGCGGCCACGCTCTTCGCCGTCGGCTGCGCCAGCAGCGCGTTGCCACCGTGGGCGAAGAGCCATTCATTCGCCGAGTTCTGATTGGTGACGACGACGGTGCCGCACGCCATCAGCTCGAGCGGCAGGTACGACGGGTGCCGCGTGAACATGAAGACAAGCCCGATGTCGACGCTGCGGTACAGGTTCGCCGTCTCGGCAAACGGCAGCACGCCGAGGTTCTCGATCACTCCGGCGGCATCGAAGGTCTGCGGATCCCACGCCTCGCCTGCGCTGACGATCTCGACCCCGTCCTTCAGCTGGTTTTTCAGCCTTCGCAGCGCCTCGAGGCCCAGCTCGAAGCCGTTTCGATCGATTGACGGCCGCCCGTAGAAGAACACCCGCACCGGCGACTGGCCTTCGCGACGGCCGCGCGCATGAAACACCGAGTGGTCCACCGCTGGCTCGAACCACGCGCCCACCATCGGGTGATTCGCCTTCACGTAGTCGTGGAGGCCGCGCGTGTTGAAGAGGCCGAAGAGACCGAGGTCGTAGGTGTGGCTGGCCAGCGCGCTCAGCGTCCCTGCTGCGTAGAACGCGGGCTCGTAGTCCTGCACGAAGTACGCGCGGTGGCTGATGCGCGGGTGCTGGTCGAGCAGATACGCCCCGTCCCACAGCGTCGCGATGCCGACGTCTGCTTCGGGCAGCTGCGCGACATCGTCCGGAGACTTCAGCACCGTGAAAGTTCCCGGCGCCTTCTCGAAGATCGGAGCGACGCGCGCCTCGAGCTCCCGCGCCGTCACGTGCGGGTTGTCGTAGACGACCAGCTGGTTCTCGACCCCATGCATGCGCTGCCACGCGTCGGCGAAGCGCAGCACGGTGTGAATCCCGCCGAAGGGGTGATCGAAGTACGGCAGGAACCAGGTGATTTGTTTCGGCGGCTGCATCGTCGGAACGCGCTTGCGGGTCGGGCCCGGCTCGAGGGTTCGTGCCTTTGCCTGCGCGCGCCGCACCTGCGCGATGCGGGCCTCGCCGATGCGATCGGCCGATGTCAGCTGCTGCATCGCCACGTCAATCGCCGCTGGCTCATGCTCGGGACGAATGCCGGGCACCGTTGTCTGCAGCGAAAGGCGCGGGCTGTAGAACGGATCTCCCGCCAGGTACGGCTGGTACGCGCGCAGGGATTCCCAGAAGTCTTCCGGAGGAATCGCGTCGTTCCGCCGGCTCGCCGACTCGTGGTGAATCAGCGCAGCGTGCGGCGTGTAGATGACGCGCTTGCCCGCGGCACGGATGCGGAGGCACAGGTCGACGTCGCTGCCGCAGACGACGAAGCGTTCGTCGAACCCGCCCATCGCATCGAACGTCTCGCGCCTCAGCATCACGCAGGCTGAAGTCACCGCGAGGCAGTCTCTTCCCCAGCCCGCGTGGCCGAACGGCGTCCACGTCGTGTCGTCCGCGAGGCCTGCGAAGACGTGGCCCGCGAAGCCGCCCAGGCCGATCACGACGCCGGCGTGCTGAATCGTGCGGTCGGGAAACAGCAGGCGCGCTCCCACTGCACCGACGTCTGCCCGCTGCGCTTGCGACACGAGCTCGTCCAACCACCCCGGCTCGAACGCTTCGATGTCGTTGTTGAGGAAGAGCAGCAGCTCGCCTGAAGCCTCGCGCGCCCCGGCGTTGTTCAGCTTCGGGTAATGGAAGGGGTGGTTCCACGTCACATGCTTGAACTGTGGACCTTTCAGTGTGGCGAGCAGCGCGTGCGTCTCGGGCTCGATGCTGTTGTTCGAGACGAAAATCAGCTCCCACTTCTCGTAAGCGGTCGACGTCCGCAGCGAGTCGACCAGCGTCTTCAGCAGCTGCGGCTTGTCCTTGAAGGGGACGATGATCGACACCAGCGGCCTGCCGATAAGAGGGTGCTTGACGCGATAGCCGCGAGGGGTGCGCGTCGCCGACGGGAACCGGCGCTGCAGCGCGGTCAGGCCTTCGTCGCTGAGGAAGTCGTCGGCCCGCGGACCCGGCCGGTGCCCAGTGGTGACGAGGACCTCCGGCAGGTGTCCGATTTCCCCGGGCAGACTCCACGCATCCGGTCGGCTCTTCGCGTGCTGTGAACGAACGAAGAGGGCGCGGGCGAGCAGGTCGCACGACGCGAGCAGCTCGGGCGAAAGGTCGGGCTTGAAGTACGGCTCTGACCGCTCGCCCCGCGAGTCGAGGCGATCTTCATCGGCGTACACCGCGGACATCTGCGACGTGGCGAACCGTTCGACCGCGGCCAGCGCGTGTGGGGCGAGCCGGCAGCCTGCCTCGAGAAACAGCACCCAGTCGGTGCCGGGCGCGTCGAGCTTCCATCGCGGGCTCGTCTGCGCACGGAGTGATTGCAGAGTGGCCGTGCGGTCTCCCTCACCCGTGAGGACGATCGAAAAGGTCGCGCGGCCTTCGTCTCTCGGCGCCGCCTTCTCGCGCGCGTCGACCCACTGCGCGTACGTCGGCGCGGTGGGTGCTTCAGCCAGCAGCTTAGCGACGTGGCGGTTGAAGGCGCCCTGGCCTCGCAGCAGCGGCTCGTCTTCCGCGACTGAAGGAAGGTTGGAGCGACCACCGCCGACAATCGCGTCGATCACCCGCGCGTTCCATTCGCGCTGCTGCGCCAGCACCCGTTCGAGCGTGGGGCCCTGTGCCTTGAGGTACGCCTTCTTCGTCAGGTCGACCAGCTGACCGCTGAGCTCGTTGCGGTGGCTCTTCACCCGCCACGCCGTGGGGTCCGCCAACACCGAAAGCCGCCGGCGCGCCCAGCCGCGATCCGACGCGGGCGCTCCGAGCACGGCCCTGAGCACGTCGACCAGCGCGCGGTTGAACTCGATTTGGGGGCGCAGCGCCTCGGCGTGAAACGGCCGCAGCAGCGCATCGAGCCGGCCTTCGGGGTCGGGCAGCTCGGCCAGGGCCCGGGCGCGCGCAAACGCCACGTCGGTGGAGCCTTTGACCCGCGCTTCGGCCAGCAGCTTCTGCAGTGTGGCTTCCTGCGCTGCGACGGTGCGGCTGGCCGGCCCGTGAACGGCGCGCGCAGCCGACAGCGCCGCGTACTGGGCCGCGATCATCTCGCTCAGGCTGGGCGGCGACTGGTCATTCATCGTCCGCCAATCTCGTAGCACGCCCAGCGTTGAGTCCCCGGACCCTTCGGGCTAGAGCCGCCCGCATGAATCTGCTGGTTACGGGGGGTTGCGGCTTCATTGGCTCGAACCTGGTGCGCTTCCTTCGCCAGGCCCGGCCCGATTGGAAGATCGTCAACCTCGACAAGCTCACCTACGCCGGAAATCTCGAGAACCTCAAGGCGCTCGAGGGCGACCCGCAGCACGTGTTCGTTCACGGCGACATTGGCGACAAGGTGTTGCTGAAGGGCCTCTTCGGCACCCACGCCATCGACGCAGTGATGCACCTCGCGGCCGAGAGCCACGTCGACCGTTCGATTCTGGGCCCCGAGGAGTTCATCGTCACCAACGTGCTTGGCACCCAGGTGCTGCTCGAGGCGGCACGCGCGGCAACGGTGAAGCGCTTTCTTCCGGTGTCGACCGACGAGGTCTACGGCTCGCTGGGTCCGACTGGCGCCTTCAGCGAGACGAGCCCGCTGCAGCCGTCGAGCCCCTATTCGGCCTCGAAGACGTCTTCCGATCTGATCGCGCTCGCCTGGCACCACACCTTCGGGATGGATGTCGTCGTCACGCGCTGCTCGAACAACTACGGGCCGTTTCAGTTCCCCGAGAAGCTGATTCCGTTGATGGTCGACAACGCCTTCAAGGACAAGCCGCTGCCGGTCTATGGCGACGGAGCGAACGTTCGCGACTGGCTGCACGTCGAGGATCACTGCTCGGCGCTGCTGGTCGCTCTCGAGAAGGGGCGCGCGGGCGAGGTCTACAACATCGGTGGCAACTCAGAACGCCAGAACATCGAGATCGTGAAGCGCATCCTCGCGCTGACGGGCAAGACCGAGGCGTTGATCAAGTACGTGAAAGATCGCCCGGGCCACGACCGCCGCTATGCGATCGACCCGACGAAGATTCGCACCGAGCTGGGCTGGACGCCGAAGCACACGTTCGATGCGGGGCTGGAAGAGACGGTGAAGTGGTACCTCGACGAGCGCGCGTGGGTGGAGCGCGTCACCTCGGGCGCCTACCGCACCTACTTCGAGACGCAGTACCGGGCGCGGCTGTCGTGAAGATCCTCGTCACCGGAGCGAACGGCCTCGTCGGCCAACGGCTCTGCCGGCTTCTGGCCAGTCACAACGTCGAGGTGGTGGGCACGGCCCGTGGCCCGGCGCGCGTGGCTGTCGATGGCCTCACCTATGTATCGATCGACCTGACTCTGCCCGAGCAGGTGACGGCGCTGATGGCGGTGCACAAGCCAGACGTGGTGGTGAACACCGCGTCGATGACCGATGTCGACGGCTGCGAGAAAGCGCCGTGGGACGCGTACCTGGCGAACGCCGCGCTTCCCGCGCAGCTCGCAGTGCTGTCGAAGTCGATGGGCTTTCACCTCGTCCACATGTCGACGGACTACGTCTTCGACGGAGCGAATGGCCCTTACGGCGTCGACGATGTCCCCAACCCGCGTGGCGTCTACGCGCAGACGAAGTACCTGGGCGAGCAGGCGGTGACTGCGCTGGCGGGCACCTGGGCGATCGCTCGGACGGCGGTGGTGTTCGGCTGGCCGGCGGCGGGAAAGAACAACTTCGGCCAGTGGCTGGTGTCGTCGTTCGCCGACAAGAAGGGCGTGAAGCTCTTCACCGATCAGTTCGTGAGCCCCAGCCTGGCGCTGAACGTCGCGGGCATGGTGGGCGAGCTGGCCGAACGGAAGCTCACGGGCATCTGGCACACGTCGGGTTCGACGGTGGTCGACCGCGTCACCTTCGGCAAAGCGCTTTGCGAGGTGTTCGGTTTCGACGCGGGGCTGATCACGCCGACCACGCTGGCGGGCCTGAACCTGGCGGCGCCGCGGCCTCCGAAGTCGGGCCTCAAGGTCGACAAGACAAACGCCGGGCTCACTGCCAAACCACTGGCGCTCACTGAAGCGCTAAAGCTTTTCCACATCGAATACCGGGGAGTCGCACCATGAAGGGCATCGTGCTCGCGGGCGGATCAGGATCGCGGTTGCATCCGTTGACGCGCGTCGTCTCGAAGCAACTGCTGCCGATTTACGACAAGCCGATGGTCTACTACCCGATCAGCACGTTGATGCTGGCGGGCATCAAAGACATCCTCCTCATCTCGACGCCACATGACTTGCCGCGCTTTCGCGAGCTCCTCGGCGACGGCGAGCAGTGGGGCGTGCGCTTCACCTACGCCGAGCAGCCGAAGCCCGACGGGCTGGCGCAGGCCTTCACCATCGGCAAGTCCTTCATCGGCAAGGACAGCGTGGCCCTGGTGCTCGGAGACAACATTTTCTACGGCGCCGGGCTGAGCGAGATGGTGCAGCGCGCCGCGCAGGTCGAGAAGGGCGGCGTGGTGTTCGGCTACTGGGTGAAGGACCCTGAGCGCTACGGCGTCGTCGAGCTCAACGACAAGAACCAGGCGATCTCGCTGGAAGAGAAGCCGAAGGTTCCGAAGTCGAACTACGCGGTGACGGGGCTGTATTTCTACGACAACCAGGTCGTCGAGATTGCCGAGAACCTGAAGCCGTCGCCGCGCGGCGAGTACGAGATTACCGACGTGAACAGCGAGTACCTGCGGCGCAAGCAGCTGCGGGTCGAGCTGATGAGCCGTGGCTATGCGTGGCTCGACACCGGCACTCACCGATCGCTGATGGAGGCGTCCGAGTTCATCCAGATTCTGGAAGAACGGCAGGGCCTGAAGGTCGGCTGCCTGGAAGAGATTGCCTGGCGCATGCACTTCATCGACACGAAGCAGCTGATCGCGCTCGCGCAGCCGATGAAGAACAACGACTACGGCCAGTACCTGCTCGAGCTCAGCCGCGGCAAGCAGCAGCAGACGCCATGAACGTCATCAAGACGGAGATCGAAGGGCTGCTGATTCTCGAGCCGAAGATCTTCCGCGACGATCGCGGCTTCTTCGTCGAGACGTTTCAACACGGCCGCTACGCCGCGCTCGGCATCGGGCCTTTCGTGCAGGACAACTGGTCGCGGTCGAAGCGCGGCGTGCTGCGCGGCCTTCACTTCCAGCAGCCTAAGCCGCAGGGAAAGCTGGTCTCGGTCACGCGCGGCGCGGCGTGGGACGTGGCGGTCGACATCCGCAAGGCGTCACCTACTTTCGGCAAGCACGTCGCCGCTGAGCTGTCGGACACGAACGGCCGCCAGTTCTGGGTGCCCCCCGGGTTCGCGCACGGCTTCATCGCGCTCACCGACGACACCGACTTTCTCTACAAGGTCACCGAGGTCTATGCGCCCGAGTGTGAAGGCGCGATTCGGTGGGATGACCCGGCGCTCGCGATTCCGTGGCCGATTTCCGAGCCGCTGGTCTCGGGGAAGGATCGCCAGGCGCCGCTGCTAAAAGACGCTCCGCGGATTTTCTAGGGCAGCGCTACGCGCGTGTCGGCGCCGAAGATCAGCGCCTGAACCTTCGACCGCGGCGGGCCGACGGCGGGCAGCACGAACCAGGGCACTCCGGCGAGACGACCGCTAGACCGCAACGTCGCCTCGGGCGCGATCGAAACCTTCTCGATTCCGTCGGCGGTGACGAAGCTGACGGTCAGCGCCTCGGGCACCGCGTCCGAGCGAACGAAGAAGGCGTAGTGGTCGTGCTTGCGATCGCTGTAGCCCGACGCGACGCCCAGCACCTTCAGGTTGCCGGTGGTGACGTCCAGCGGGTGCGCGTCTTTGGGAATCGGCGGCGGCGCGGCCGGCACCGTCAGGTCGTACGCGCGCATCCAGCTGCTCGCCGGCACGTTCTCCAACACCGCGAAAGGCTCGGCCACCGGCGAGACCAGGTACGGGTGGAAGCCATTCGCCGGGTAGTCCTTCGGATCGCGGCCCGTGTGCACGAGGCGGTCAGACCAGAACGCGAGGTTGAAGTGCTCGAGCTGCCCCGGGCTGTGAATCTCGTGGTCCAGCATCACGATGCTCTTCTTCGGAGCGGCCGCGTCGATCGCCCGCCCCACCTCGCGGTGGTAGACGGTGTTGTTGTGCGGCCGCGCTTCGGCGGCGACTTCATTCACGCGCGCGTTGCCCTTGTAGAGCATCACCCCGCAGAGAAGGAACGTGGCCGCGAACGACGCCGCGATGCGGATGTACTCACCCGACCGTTCGAACGGCCTCAGGCGCAGCGCCCAGCCCATCGCGGTGCCGATGAGGATCAAGACGAGGCCTTCGACGAGGCCGGGAATCGCGCGGGTCTGCACGAGGAACGCGGGCACGAGCTCACGAACCTTGGCGAAGCTGGGAAGGGCGGTGATGGCCCAGGGCGTGAGGGTCGCTCCGGTGACGGCGAAGGCGAGGCGGCGCGATCGCCAGACGTCGGCGAGGACGATCGCGATGCCGATGAAGCCCGCCACGACCGAGTTCCAGAGGTGCGCGTGAATCTTCACCGCCGCCACCGAGTGGCCGAGCCAGGTCGCCCAGATCCACAGCGCCGCGGCGATGACGACGAGCTCGCGTTTCCTCAAGGCGCGCCACGCGACCCAGATTCCGACGAGCAGCGCGAGCGCGTGCGGCAGGGGGTCGTACGAGCCCATCATCGCTTCGTTGAAGATGGCGTCGACGGGGCGGCGCCAGCCGGGCACTCCTTCTTCGTTCGACTTTTCCGAAATGAAGCCAAGCGTGTGCGTCGCGGCGCGCGCGTAGACGTCGGGCCACTTGCTCGCCGCGTAGATGTTCCACGGAGCGGCCACCACAATCAGCCCCGCCACCATCCCCACCACGAGCTTCATTCGCGGGCCGGCGCAGAACCTTCGGGTGCTGAGGAACCAGAGGACGCCGGCGATGCCCAGCGGCGTCATCGCGAGAAAGGTCTTGGTGAGGTAGCCGGCGCCAGTGGCCGCTCCGGCGGCGATGGCCCAGCGCATCGAGTCCTTCTCGATCGCCAGCAAAAGGCAGACGATCGCGACGCACGTGCAGCCGCTGATCATCAGGTCGAGCTCGTCGCCGACGAACCGCGCCTGGGTGAGGATCCAGCCCAGCGGCAGACAGAGGAAGCCGGCTCCGGCGATGAGACCCCACGCGCGCGGCACGACCGCACGTGCGAGGACGTAGATGGTCAGGGCGCCGATCAGCTGGCTCAAGAGGCCGCCGATGCGGAAGGCCAGCGGCACCTTGCCGACGAAGTTCATCATCAACGCGCCGAACCAGAACGAGCCCGGCGGCTTCAACAACCACACGTTCGAGCCCCACCACTGCCGCAGATCCTGCAGCGGGTGCACCGGGTCGTCGTACAGCGTCGGATACAACGGGTCGTCGAACACGTGCCGCGTCACCACCTGGTGCATCGACTCGTCCCACGCCGAGATCCGATCGTGCGCGAGGTCCGGCACCAGCTGGAACACCCCCACCAACAACAACAGCCCCATCGCCAAAGCGTCGACGCGATCGAGCCTGCGCAGCGAAGGCGAGACGCTGGGGGCTGTGGGTCCGGTCATTCGCGCCCTTATAGGCGGCGCGTTTCCGGCGTCAGTTCTTTTTCGCGCGCGCCCGGCGCAGCGCCAGCGGCGACATCGCCAGGAGCAGGAACGACTGGCTTCCCGGCAACGCCGAGCAGCCGCTGCCCCCACCACCCGAGCCGCCCACTCCGCCATCCTGGACGCCGCCGTCGTGGCCCGCGTCAGACGGAGTCGGAGCCGGGATGATTCCCCCATCTTCTTTCGGAACCACCACCATGCCGCCGTCGTCCTTCGGCTGACCCATGCCGGCGTCGGCACCCGCGCAGTCGAAAGTCACGCTAACGGTGTTGGTGGGAATCGGGGCCGTAACGCCGGCGATGCGCGCAAGCAGACGCGCCTGGTGAACGCCAGCCGTGAGCGCAGAGGTACCGCCACAGCAAAGGTTCCGCACTTCACGTTGAAGGAATCGACGGCGCCGCGGTAGCCGGAGTAGGTGCCGACCTGCGGCGCGGCTTTGATGTAGCCGTAGTTCGCGGTCGACCAGTTCTGCCCGTCGATTTCGAGCTCCCAGCGGGCGAGCGCGAGCCACGGGAGCATCTCGGCCGTTGCGGCCACGCTCAGCAAGGAGGCTTGCGTCGGGCCGAAGTTTCCGCCGCAGACGGCGCCGGGGTTGCCTTGATCGATGACGAGGGAACTCAGCGCGAGCACGGCGGACGCGGTGGGCAGCGGAGCGGCAGCTCCAACCGTAAAGCCCCCGTCGCCAGCGCAGCTACCCGTCGAGAAGGCGACGTTGTACGAGGAGCCCACGACGAGGCCGCCGTCGGGGAAGAAGAGGAGCGCGTCGCTTACGACAGTGGGAACCTGAAGCACGGTCACGCCAGTCGACAGCTTCAGCGACGAAGACGTGACCTCGGAGGTGCGAACGTCCGTGCCACCATCGGCCGTCGAAGCGCTGAACGTCGTCGCGCGTACGCCCACCGCCGGCGCGTTGGCCGGAATCGTCGAGCCCGCCGCCGGAATCGTGGCGAAGGTCGCTTCGCAAGTGAGGCCCGAGCAGGGGAAGGCGAGGGCGGGGTGAGCACGGTGGCTGCGACGAGCAGGCGCGTGAGCATTGTGTGAATCCCATACCACAGGGCCTGATCGCGTTTCCTTGACCCGGGGGGAAAGGTCGGGCAACTGCGCTGCCCATGATGGAGGCCGTGCCGGCGCCCGCAGTCGAACCCAAGTCGTGGGTGCGGCGCGTCTTCAGCTTTCCGGTTCAGGTCTTCCTCTTCACCCGAATCGCGCTCGTCGCCACGTCCTTCATGGGCATGGAGCTGGTGCCCAACCTCTACCTTCACGACGACGATCGGTTCCGGCTCTTCCAGCCGTACCCCTGGGTCGATGCGTTCTGCCGGTGGGACTGCGGTTGGTTTCGGCGCATCGTCGAGCAGGGGTACCCGATCGTCGAGAACGCAAAGGTGTTCCCGCTGCTGCCGATGATTGGGTGGGCGGTCGAGAAGGTGACCGGCATTCACCACGTGATCGTCTTCGTGGTGGTCGCGAACCTCGCGAGCCTGGGTTCGTACTTCATCATCCACAAGCTGTTCATCGAGGCGTCCGACGAGGACTCGGCGCGGTGGGGCTTGATTGCGTTCGCGGCGTATCCGTTCGCCTTCTTTCAGGCGTGCGCCTACCCCGAGTCGCTGATGATCATCGCGACCGCCGGAGCGATTCTTCTGGCCCGCCGCGGCAACCACGTCTGGGCCGGGCTCGTGCTGGGCTTGGGTGTGATGGCGCGCCACCTGACGCTGTCGGGTGGCACGGCGCTGATCGCGGCCCAGGTGCGGCAGCGCGGCGTAAACCCGAAGAAGCTGCTGCTGAATTGGGGAATCCTTGGGCTGGTGATCCCCTGGGTCTTCCTCGCGGCGTTCTCGTACTACCTCTACGTGAACACCGGCGACGCCCTGGCCTTCTGGAACTCGCGGAAGATCGGGTGGAACGATTGGGTCTGGTACGGCGCGCGCCAGGTCATCATGAACATCCCGTACCGGGAGCGGCCCGAGTATTTCTATTACATCGTCATCTCGATGATTCCTGCTGCTGGAGCCGCGCTGCTCCTTCGCAAAAAGCAGTGGGCCGAGCTCGCCGCGCACGGCGTCACTTTGATGGCTGTCGTGTTGAGCAGCGGCGCCGCGGGCATGGGGCGCTACTCGGCCAGCTGCTGGCCTGCGTTTCTTCCCATCGGAATCTGGCTCGCGAAGCGCCCTGCCCTTCAGGCGCCTGTCATCTCGTGCCTCGCGATTACCCAGGGCTTCTTCTGGTTCCTGTACTCGCACCAGTTTCGGATCCTCTGAGTTTCTTAGCTTTGCGCGATGTCGCTTCGGCCCGCGCTCGCGCTGTCTATCGGCACCTGGGACGGAGCGCCCTTCAACCTCGGCGGCCGCGCCTACCTGCTCGGAGGCCAGCAGGGATCGTCGTCCACGTCGATCGATGCGCTGATCCAGTTCGAGCCCGCGAGTGGCGTCGTCACGTTGTTCCCTTCGCCACTGCCGCACCACCACCACGGCCGCGCGGCGACGTCTGACGGAATCAACGGCTACATCTTTGGCGGCTACGACTGGGTGACGGGCGCCTTCTACGACACCATCGTCCGCGTCACGCCTGAACGGGCAGGTACGCGTCGATCTGCGAGCGGCAAAGGTCGGCCAGCTTCTGCGGCGACGCGCCTGACAGCTGCGCCTGGTACCACGCCACCGTGTTGCCGACCGCGGCCGACAGATCCCACCGCGGCGACCACCCCAACCGCACCTGCGCCTTCTCGATCGCCAGCCGCAAGATGCCGGCCTCGTGCAGTTGATCTGGCTTGCTCAAGTCTTCCCAACGGCCGCTGCCCCACTTCTCGATCACCTTCTCGATCAGTGGCGCCACGGGAACCGTCGCGCCCAGATCCGGCCCGAAGTTGAAGCCTTCGCAGTACCGGCCCGGGTCGGCGCCCATCAGCTTCGCGCCCAACCACAGGTACCCGCCCAGCGGCTCGAGCACGTGCTGCCACGGACGAACTGCCTTGGGGCTGCGCACGCCAATCGGCTTCCCGGCATGGAGCGCAGTGATCGCGTCGGGGATGATTCGATCTTGCGCCCAGTCGCCGCCGCCGATCACGTTGCCGGCCCGCGCGCTCGCGACCTTCACGCCGTGCTGATCGACCTTCGCCACCGGGAAGAAGCTGCGCCGCCAGCTCGACGTGACGAGCTCGGCTGCGCCCTTACTCATCGAGTAGACGTCGTAGCCACCCATCGGCTCGTTCTCACGGTAGCCGTAGATCCATTCCTGATTTTCGTAGCACTTGTCGCTGGTGACGACGACGCACGCGACGGGCGCCTTCAACGCCTTCAGCGCCTCGAGCACATGCGCGGTTCCGCGGACATTCGTGTCCAGGGTCTGCAGCGGCTCTTCGAAGCTCTTCCGCACCAGCGCCTGCGCGGCGAGGTGAAACACGAGGTCGGGCTTCGCGGCGACCATCGCGGAGCGAACGCCCTGCTCGTCCCGAACGTCCCCGAGGTGGTGGTCGATCGACTTCTCGACGCCAGCGACGGTGAAGACGCCGCGTGGCTCGGTGGGGGCCAGCGCGTAGCCGACGACCTTCGCTCCGAGCTTCTCGAGCCACAGCGCCATCCACGCGCCCTTGAAGCCCGTGTGCCCGGTGAGGAACACGCGCTTGCCGGCGTAGGCCCGCTGCAGCTCGGCGGCGTTCACTTCCAGCCCTTCCAGGGCGCTTCGCCCTTCGTCCAGAGATCGTTGAGAAGGTTGAACTCGCGCAGCGTGTCCATCGGCTGCCAGAAGCCACCGTGGGTGAACGCAGACAGCTGGTTGTCGCCAGACAGCTTCTGCAGCGGGTCGCGCTCGAAGACCACCTTCGGGTCATTGTCGAGGTAGTCCCAGATGCGCTTGCTGTCGCAGACGAAGAAGCCGCCGTTGATGTAGCCCTCAGACGTCTGCGGCTTCTCGTTGAACTCGCTGACCTGCGCGCCATCGATGCGCAGCTCGCCGAACCGGCCCGGCGGACGCACCGCGGTCACCGTCGCGACCTTGCCTTCTTTCTTGTGGAAGGCGATCAGCTTGCCGATGTCGACGTCGGAAACGCCGTCGCCGTAGGTCAGGCAGAAGTGGTCGTCGTTCTCGACGTACTTGCGAATCGCCGAGACGCGGCCACCCGTCATCGTGTGCTCGCCCGTCTCGGCCAGCGTCACCGACCAGTCTTCCTCCGTGCGGTTGCCGTGCAGCGTGACGCCCTTGTCGGCGCCCAGCGACACGGTGATGTCGTTCGTCATCGCCCGGTAGTTGAGGAAGAACTCTTTGATGAGCCAGCCCTTGTAACCAAGGCAGAGCACGAACTCCTTCACGCCAAACGCGGCGTAGGACTTCATGATGTGCCAGACGATCGGCTTGTCGCCGATTTGCAGCATCGGCTTCGGCAACGAGTCACTGGCTTCCCGGATGCGGGTGCCCTGACCACCGCAGAGGATGACGGCCTTCATCGGATCTTCGGAGCCGGCACCGGGGTGATCAGCTTGCCGCCCCTGTCGGTGTACGCCTCCAACTGGTGGGCGATCTCGTCGAAGAAGTTCCACGCCAGCACGACGACGTAGTCAGGCCGCGCATCGATGAGCGCCTGCGGGGTCGTAATCGGCACGTGCGTCCCGGGCATCAGGCGGTTCTGCTTGTGGGGCGAACGGTCGGCGACGAGATCGAAGAACTTCCCATCGAGCCCGCAGTAGTTGCTCAACACCACGCCCTTCGCTGCGGCGCCGTACGCGGCCATCGAAGCGCCCTTCGACTTAAGCTCTCTCAAGAACCGCGGCAGCTCATCGCGCAGCTTCTCGGTACCTTCGGCGAACTTCTTCAGCACCGGCATCGTGTTCAGGCCGCTGTCCTTCTCGGCCTGCAGCCACTTCGCCACCGACGGCTTCGGCTCACCCGAGCGCTTGCCGCGCGCGATCAGCGAGCCACCGTGAAGCGGAATCTCTTCCACGTCCCAGAGCACCAGCCCCGCTTCCTTGAACAGCCGCTGCAGGGAGGTCACGGAAAAGTACGAAAGGTGCTCGTGGTAGATGGTGTCGAACTCGAGGTGGTCGACCATCGGCTGCAGGTACGGCGCTTCCATGTGGAAGATGCCGTCTTCGGCGAGCCAGTGCTTCACGCCCTTCACGAAGTCGACGACTTCCGGAACGTGGGCGACGACGTTGCGCGCGAGAATCAGCTTCGCGGGCCCGACCTCTTCTTTGAGCTTCTTCGCCAGCGCGAGGTTGAAGAACTCAGCGGTGGTGGGAATGCCGTCCTTGTTGGCGACCTCGGCGATGTTCTTTGCCGGCTCGACGCCGTGAATGCGGCAGTGCGCCTTGAAGGGCTTCAAGATGCAGCCGTCGTTGCTGGCGAGCTCGGCGACCAGGTCGTCTTTCTTCAGCGAAATCTCGGTGACGTAGCGTTCGGCGAGGGCGACGCCCCACTTCACGATCGTCTCGCTCATCGCCGAGAAGTAGAGGTAGTGCTCGAAGACGTCCTTCGGGTCGAGCATGTGCGTCAGCTGCACGTGGGTGCAGTCGGGGCAGAGCGCGATCGCCAGCGGGTGCTTCTTCTCGGCGGCCACTTCGGCGGCGCCGCTCAGGTAGCTGTTCACCGGCGGCATCAGGCCCAGCGAGAGGACAGGCGTCAGCGTGGCGTTGCCGCAGATTCGACAGGCAGGAATGGGAATCGACATGGGCGAGGCGTTTACTTCAGAGCCCCAGCCAACGCCTTGAGAATTCCGCCCAGTTCCGGCTGCTTCAAATCGTGCCTTTCGCTGGTCACCGCCACCCGGTCAGGCCGGGGTGCCACCTGCCCCGCCAGCCGCCAGTCGGTCTCGGTCAGCTGCAGCTCGGGGAGCCCCAGCGATTCAACAATCAGCCGCGCCCACTGGGCTTTGGTCGTCTCGAGGTTGCCGGTGAGGTGCACGACCCCATCGAGGCCGCGCTGCAAGAGCGTCAGCGTCGAGGCGCAGAGCCACCCCGTCCACGTCGGGCAGCCCGCCTGGCCCGAAGGCACCTTGAGCTCGGTGCCCTCTTTGGCGTGCCCGATGACGCGGTAGACATAGTTCTTCTTCCGGGCCTCGACGCCGAAGACCCAGGCGGTGCGGCAGACGAGGCTGTTGCCGCGCTCGAGCAGCAGGCGTTCGGTCTTCAGCTTGTGCTTCGCGTAGACGCTCAACGGGTTGACGGGGTCGCTTTCCACGTACGGCCCGGCCTTCAGGCCATCGAAGACGTGATCGGTCGAATAGAAGACGAGCTTCGCGGCCGAGCCCTTCGTGGCGGCGATCATGTTCTGCACCGTCTCGACGTTGTCGCGGTGGCTGCGCACCGGGTCGGACTCGCAGCCGTCGACGTAGGGCCAGGCCGAGCAGAGCGCGATCACGTCCGGTGAGTGCGCCTGAAGCACGCGATCGATCGACGCGCGATTCAGAAGATCCATCGACTCGGTCGCCGCGCCTTCGACGTGGCGGGCGGCGCCGACGGTTCCCAGGCCCCCCTGACGGTGAAGCTCCGAGCCGACCAGCCCGGACGCGCCGACGACCAGCAACCTCATCAGCGATCCTTCAGCGACCAGTCGTACTTGATGAACGAGTCGTGCGGATCCATGCGCTCGATCTCTTTCGGATCATGCGGAATCGTGGCGCAATTCACGACCAGCGCCGGCTTCACGCCCAGGCCCTTGAACCCATTCCACACGCCCACCGGCACCTTCACCAGCGCGTGGTTGTCTTCGCCCAGGTAGATCTCTTGCAGCTCGCCTTTCGTCGGCGAATCCTCGCGCGAGTCGAAGAGCACGATCTTGATCATGCCGACGGGCACCGCGTAGTTGATCACCATCTCGCGGTGCAGGTGCCAGCCCTTCACGATGCCCGGGTACACCGTCGAGAAGTAGACCTCACCGAACTTCTCGAACTCCGGGTCGGTGGCCTTGAGCACGTGCATCACCTTGCCCCGATCGTCCGGGATGATGCGCCTGGGAGCGACGACGACGCCTGAGATCATGCGGGCGCCCTTAGCGAATGGCCCCGGTGGAATCAACGCACAGAACGCGAGACGCGAGGCCAGTACGACAGATCAGAAGTTCGTGTACCGCTGGGACGCCGCGCCATCCCCATTGGCTGCGTTGACGTCCGATCGGGGCACGGACTTCTGAACTGTCGTACTAGGTTCCGCGAAAATGCGAGCCGAGCTTCCGCAGTCGAGTGCCTGGCTACTCTTCATTGGCTTCGTTTTCGGGTGGACGATCGTCTATTCCCGCGGCGCCTACTCCGAGCCGGCGCTGGTGTTCGTCTTCATGGCGACGCTGGCGCTGATGATTCGCTGGTCGACGCAGCTGAAGCGAAAGGTCGAACCCGAAGCAGCGACGTCGCTGGCGCCGTTGGTCTGGGTCGCTTCGATCTGCATGGCGTGGTTCTCGTGGAACGACACCGAAGCGATCATCTACCCGATGGCGCCATTCACGAGGGCGCGCTTCGGGCAGGCGATGGGCATCGTCGTACTGCTGACGTACGTGCCGTTTCTCACCGGCCGCTGGAAAGAGCACCGCTTCCTGCGGCTGGGCCGTTTCGCGTTGCTCGCGATCGCGCTGGCGATTGCGGGCAGCGGCGTCATCCAGTCTTCACCGCGTCCGTTCATCGACGTGTGGACGGTGCAACAAGGCGGCGCCGAGGCGATGTCGAATGGGCGCAACCCGTACACCGCGGTCGCCGTGAAGGACACCGGGCCGCGCGACGCTGCCGACGTGCCGTACGTGTACCCGCCGATGCAGATGTTCCTCACCCTGCCCTCGTATCTGCTGGGCGGCGACGTGCGGTTCACGATGCTCGCGTCGCTGCTTCTGGCGGGCTTCGCGCTGCGGTTCATCGTGCAGAAATCGGGGCGCGCGCTGCCGGCAGTGGTGGAAGACGGGCCGGCGCTCGTGATCTGGACGATGCCGAAGCTCCTCTTCGTGCTCGAGCAGGCGTGGGTCGACCCGGTGCAGGTAATGCTGGTCTGCGCGGCGGCGGCAGCGGTGGTGACGAAGCGGCCGATTCTCATCGCTGTCGCGTTCGGCATCGTGCTGACGGCGAAGCAGACGATGTTCTGGACGGTCGGCCTCGCGGGGATCCTGCTCGGCTTCACTCGGCGCCAGTGGGTCATCGTCGCCGGCGTCGGAGCGGCCTCGCTGATTCCCTTCGCCCTCGCCGACTTCAAGCAGCTCAAACACTCGCTGCTCGACTTCGTCAGCGCCCTGCCCGACCGGCCGGACGCGCTGACCTTCAACATCTGGCTGGCCCGGAAGTCGGGCTGGATGCTGCCGACGGCCCTCGCGTTTCCGTTCGCCGCGATGGTGGCGGGCGTGTCGGCGTGGCGAATGCCGCGCACCCTGCAGCACTGGGCGCTGGCGACGCTCGCGACCTACACAATTTTCTTTGTCTTCAATAAGTGGGCCTTCGCCAACTACTACTTCACGCTGGGGGGCCTGGCGGCGCTGGCCGCCGCCGCAGCGACGCACGAGGCGACCACCGAGCCTGCCTGACGCCCATTCCCCTTGTGAGCGCGTGGCATCTTCGATACCCCCATGCTCATGCTTTCACTGGGAATCGACGGCTTCAGCTACCTGGATTTGCACGACGCTCCAGCGCTGGCGCGGCTTCACGCGAAGTTCCTCGACACGCTGAAAGCCGACGACGCGGGCCTGGCTGCCGAGTTCGCGGCGCTGCGCGATGGCAGCGCGAAGCTGACCAACCCCCAGGAATCGGACCTGCTGATCCGCGTCGCCGAGCACGTCTCGCGCTTCATCGGAAAGCTCTTCAACGTTCAGCCCGACCTCGCCGCGCTCTCGGGGAAGCTCACCGAGGACTTGAAGCTCTTCGAGTTCAAGCGCGAGTTCGTCACCCGCCGCGTCTTCAAGAAGGGAGCGACCGACCGCCCCACCTCCGAAGAGCTTCCCGTGCTCGACGCCCGCATGCGTGAGCTCTTCACGCTCGGCTTCGGGTGGAATGGAACCCCAGCCGACGAAGAACGCGCCACCGCCGAAGCCGTGCTGACGCTGATGCACATCGAGAAGCAGCTGTCGGGCGGCTACACCCCGCCGCAGCCGCAGCACGAGGAGAGCTGGGCCACGCTGCAGGCCGCGCTCGTCGCCACGCCTGAAGGTAAGACCACCTTCGGCTCGACGCTGGTTCCCGGCGGTCTCGACGCAGTGAAAGGGTTGCTCTCGCTGGCCGATCGCTGGACCTATGCCCGCGCGAAGTTCAGCCACCTGTTCCACGACTGGTCGACCGTTCACCAGCCGAAGCCGCTGGTGTTCGACAAGCTCGTCGAGCTCAAGACGCCGAACCCCGACATGCCCGAGCTGCTCGAAGGTCCGCACGAGCACCTTCGCCGCCGCGACGGCTTCAAGCTCACCGACCCCCGCGCCAGCCAGCGCGAGGTGATGGGTGAGATCGACTACTGCATCATCTGCCACGAGCGCGAACGCGACAGCTGCAGCAAGGGCTTCAAGGAAAAGGATCCGGCGAAGGGCACCTTCAAGCCCAACCCGCTCGGCATCCCGCTGACCGGCTGCCCGCTGGAAGAGAAGATCAGCGAAGCGCACCTGCTCAAGTCTCGCGGCGACTCGCTGGGCGCGCTCGCGATGATCATGATCGACAACCCGATGTGCCCGGGCACCGGCCACCGCATCTGCAACGACTGCATGAAGGCCTGCATCTTCCAGAAGCAGGAGCCAGTGAACATTCCGCAGATCGAGACCAGCGTGCTGACCGACGTGCTGAAGCTGCCGTACGGCTTCGAGCTCTACGGGCTGCTCACCCGCTGGAACCCGCTCAACGTGAAGCGGCCGTACGCCGCGCCGGCGATGGGCAAGAACGTGCTCGTCGTGGGCCAGGGCCCGGCGGGCTACACGCTCTCGCACTACCTGCTCAACGAGGGCTTCACCGTCGTCGGCATCGACGGCCTGAAGATCGAGCCCTTCGCCGACGAGCTGACCGGCGCCAACGGGCACGCGCTGCAGCCGATCCGCGACTGGAAGGAGCTCGCCCTCCCCCTCGACGAGCGCGTGCTCGAGGGCTTCGGCGGCGTCAGCGAGTACGGCATCACCGTGCGGTGGGACAAGTCGTTCCTCACCCTCATTCACCTCACGCTCGCCCGCCGCGACGGGTTCCGCAGCTACGGCGGCGTCCGCTTCGGCGGGACGATCACCATCGACGACGCCTGGCGCCTGGGCTTCGACCACCTCGCCATCGCCGCTGGCGCGGGCCGGCCCACCATCGTGCCGATGAAGAACAACCTCGTGCGCGGCATGCGCGCGGCGAGCGACTTCCTCATGGCGCTGCAGCTCACCGGCGCCTTCAAGCGCGACGCGCTGGCGAACCTCCAGGTGCGGCTCCCGGCGATCGTCATCGGCGGCGGGCTCACCGGCATCGACACCGCCACCGAGCTGTTCGCCTACTACCCGGTGCAGGTCGAGAAAGTGCTCCGCCGTCACGAGACGCTCACTTCCGAGATCGGCGAGCCTGCGATCTTCGCGCGAATGAACGGCGAAGAGCAGGCCGTGTACCGCGAGTTCCTCGAGCACGGCCTCGCCGTTCGCGCCGAGCGGGAACGCGCCGCGAAGGCCCACGAGCTGCCGAACTTCGTTCCCCTGGTGCGCGGCTGGGGCGGGGTCTCGTTGTGCTACCGACGGGGGATCACCGACGCGCCCACCTACCGCCTCAACCACGAGGAGATCGTCAAGGCGCTCGAAGAAGGCATCCGCTTCATCGAGCGCGTCTCGCCCACCGAGGTGGTGAGCGACGAGTTCGGCGCGGTGCAGGCGCTCAAGTTCGAGCGCATGACGCTGGTCGACGGCAAGCTCAAGAGCACCGGTGAGCCGCTCGAGCTCCCCGCGCGCACGGTGTGCGTGGCCGCCGGCACCTCGCCCAACGTCACCTACGAGCGTGAGTACCCCGGCACCTTCGCCCTCGATGAGCGGCGCTCGTTCTTCCGCAACTTCGACGCGGTGCCCCGGGGCGCCGGCTTCGAACTGGTCGAGCAGCAGGCCCACGACGATCTCGGCCGCGAGGTCGGCTTCTTCACCAGCTACGAGAAGGACGGGAAGTTCATCTCGTTCTACGGCGACAACCACCCGACCTACGCCGGCAACGTGGTGAAGGCGATGGCCTCCGCCCGCGACGGCTACCCCCACGTGGCGAAGCTCTTCGAGGCGCACGCCGCCGCGCTCTCGCCCATCGATCAACCGCAGCGGGACGCCGGGCGCCGCGCGCTCTTCGAGCGGCTCGACCACGCGTTCCTCGCCACCGTCGAGGCCGTCAACCGACTCACGCCCACCATCGTGGAGGTCGTCGTCAAGGCGCCCTTCGCCGCGCAGCACTTCGAGCCCGGCCAGTTCTACCGGCTGCAGAACTTCGAGCGCACCGCGCCGATCGTCGAGGGCACGCGGCTGACCATGGAAGGCCTCGCCCTCACCGGCGCCTGGGTCGACAAGGAGCGCGGCCTCATGTCGACCATCGTGCTCGAGATGGGTACCAGCTCGCGCATGTGCGCGATGCTCCGGCCGGGTCAGCCGGTGCTGCTGATGGGCCCCACGGGCGCCCCGACGCACATCGCCCTCAACGAGACCGTGCTGCTCGCTGGCGGAGGCCTCGGCAACGCCGTGCTCTTCTCCATCGGCCAGGCGCTGCGAGCCGCGGGCTGCAAGGTCCTCTACTTCGCCGGCTACCGGAAGGCGGAGGACGCCTACAAGCTCGACGATCTCGAGCGCGCCGCCGACCAGGTGATCTGGGCTGTCGACGCCGACCTCCCGCTCCCCGCACGCCGCCCCCAGGACAAGAGCGTGGTGGGCAACATCGTGCAGGCGATGGTGGCCTACGCGAAGGGGGAGCTCGGCCCCCCGACGTACGACTTCAAGACCATCGACCGGATCATCGCCATCGGCAGCGATCGCATGATGAAGGCGGTGCGCGACGCGCGCCACGGCGTGCTGCAGCCGTTCCTCAAGCCGGGTCACTGCGCCGTCGGCAGCATCAACTCGCCGATGCAGTGCATGATGAAGGAGATCTGCGCGCAGTGCCTCCAGCGCCACGTCGACCCCCGCACCGGCAAGGAGTCCTTCGTCTTCTCCTGCTTCAACCAGGACCAGGATCTCGACGCCGTCGACTTCACCCACCTCGACATGCGGCTGCGGGCCAACTCGGTCCTCGAGAAGCAGAGCGACCTCTTCTTCGCGCACCTGGTGAAGAAGCAGCCGGGCCTGCTCGGCACCTGACGCCGATCAACGGCTGATCGTCGGCTCGATGGCGCGTCAGAGCGCCGTCGCAGGTTGCGGGAGCCCCGGCTCGAACTGCCGGTCGGGTCCGCATTCCGTGCGCTTGGACCGGGGTCTCGGGTGGAATGCGCGGTGCTTTGAGTTCCCGTCATGCGGACGGGCGTGGTCGAAGGAACGAGAGTCGAAGTCGAGATCCAATCGTGGTCGGCGCCGGTGCCGCGCGCGGCGTACGACACCGGAAAGCTGCTGGGCTGCTGGGTGCTGTCGGTCGCACCCGCGCTCTTCGCCAGCACCCACCAGTACACGTGGAGCCTGCTCCTCTTCATCGCGCCGCTCGCATTGACGAGCTGGGAGCTGCACCGTCAGCACGCGCTCCGGCCGCTGCTCAAGCCGATGGGGCTCTCGCTCGCGCTCCTGGTGCCGATGGGCGGCGTGCTCACCGTGGGCCTCGCGGACGACTTCTTCACCTACCCCACCGCGTCGGCCACCCTCGGCCTCACCTTCCCCGCGCTCGATCTCACGGCCGTCGACCACGCCTTTCAGATCCCCGTCGAGGAGCTCGCCTTCTACGTGCTGGGCTTCGCCTCGCTGCTGATGCTCTACGCGTGGGCCGAAGCCACGCTCTTCCCGATGCCGCGCGCCGTGCGTCGCCGGCCCCACGTGTCGTTGCCTGAGCTCCTCGTCGCGATCAGCTGCGGGGTCGCGCTGTCGGGGGCGGGCTGGGCGGTGCAGCGCGTGGCGAACCCCGGCGCGTCGATGCCCGGCTACTGGATGTACCTGATGCTCGTGCCGCTGCCGGTGATGGTGGCCTTCGGCCCGGCGATGGCCTCGCGCATCAACTGGCCCGCGCTCGCGCTGGTCTGCCTCGCCCTGTGGGGCCACTCCGTTCTCTGGGAGGTGACGCTCGCCGTTCCCCAGGGGTGGTGGGGCTACCAACCCGAGTCGATGCTCGGCCTGCGGATCGCCGCGTGGCACGGGCTCCCCGTCGAGGCGGTGCTGGTGTGGCTGATGACGCCGCTGGCCACCGTCATCTCGTTCGAAGCGCTGCGCGCGCAGCTGTCACCCCTTCCCCGGAGAAACCCGTGAACCAGGCCGAACCCGCAGACGTCACCATGCTCAAGCGCCTCGGCACCCTCGCCGGCCTCATCCTCTTCATGGTGGTGGCGCGCTTCTGTTGCGACGCCGCGGGGATCAAGGCGCCCTGGTACCTGCTCCACGAGGGGGTGGTGCTGCTGGTGCCGATGGCGTGGCTGCTGTTCGACGTCTACCCGAAGCTGCAACCCGCGCAGCGCATCGCCTTCGTCATCACCTCCGGGCTCTTCATCTCGCTCTCGGCGATCGCCGAGTTGATGGCCATCGAGCGGCGCTACTGGGGCTTCTACACCGGCCTCGATCCGCTCTCGGGCTTCGACCTCGGCGCGATCCCCGTCGAGGAGTTCCTCTCGTACCCGATGCTCTTGAACATCCCCATCCTCTGGTACCTCTGGCTGGGCCGCGTGTTCGGGGAAGGGCAGCGCCTCGCCGGGCCGCAGCGTGCCCGCGTCGAGACGTGGCTGGGCCGCGCGGCGTGGGCGAGCCTCGCGGCCGCCGCGGGCTTCATCGTGCTCGCGCTGCTCGACCTCGGCACCGCCGCGCCGGCCGACGCCGTGCCCACCCCCGACGCGATGGGCGCCATTCGCTTCGCCGCCGGCCCACGCCAGTACGGGTGGACCATCGTCCAGCTCCTCGGGTGGGCAGGGACCTTCGGCGTCGCGGCGAAGATCGCGCACCGGCTCCAGTGGAAGCGGCTGCTGGTGCTGGCGTTGACCTACTTCCCCTTCGCGCTCTTCTTCGAGCTCCTCGCGTGCGGCCGGGGTTGGTGGGTGTGGAACACGCAACAGGCGATCGGCTTCACCGCCTGGGTGCTGCCCATCGAGAGCTTCAGCATGTACCTGACCGGGGCCCTGTTCCCCACGCTGTGCTTCGAGTGGTTGGTGCCCGCCTGCACGCCGCACCCCGTCGCGCGTCCCGAGCCCGAGCCGGCCTGAGCCCCGGCGGGGCACAAAATCGCCTCGGCATGGCGCAGGTGTAGGGTCGACGACGTGGGTCTCTGGGAGCTCCTCACGGAGCCAGCAGCAGCGGTTCGTTCCCCGCATCACCGGCGTCAGTCGCGACTGATGTCGGCGGTGCTGGTGTTCGTCGTGCCGGCGTACCTCGTGATGGTCGTCACCGCGGCGCTCACCCGGACGGCCCCGGTCACCGTCGGCGACCTGGGGCTGGGCACGCTCCTCGGGGCGCTCGCCATCGCCACCTACGCCGTCAGCCGCACCGCGCGGTACCAGGTCGGCGCGGCGATCCTCACGGCCACCGCGATCATCGGCACGGCGGTGGTGGGCTGCCGCGAGCCCGACTCGATGCGGGCGATCGCCAGCGCGATGATGAGCGTCACCGGCCCGATCTACGCCAGCTTCCTGCTCTCGGTGCGCGTCACGATCATCTCGTCGCTCGCCAGCTTCGCCGGCACGCTCGCGGTGCTGTTCCTCAACCCGGCGATCGAGCCGGCGATGGCGGTGATCCCCCTCTTCTTCGCCGCGAACGTCCTCGCGCTGACCGTGTTCAGCGCCAACCTGCGGCAGACCCAGGTCGATGAACTGGAAAGCGCCGCGGCCCTGCTCCGCTCGACGCTCGACGCCTCCCAGGACGCGGCGATCCTCATCGACGGGAGCGGCCAGGTGACCGAGTGGAGCCTGGTGGCCGCCCGCCTGCTCGGGGTCAGCCAGCTCGACGCGCTCGGGAAACGGCTGCTCTCGCTGGTGAAGACCGCCGACGACGAGGCCCTCACGCCGGGGCCCCAGCCACGGCGGCTCGAGTTCACCGCCACCCGGCTCGACGGCTCGACCTTCTCCTGTGAGGGGCTGCTGGCGCCGCTCCCCGACGGTCGCGCCGCGGTGTTCCTGCGCGACGTGTCCGAGCGCAAGCAGCTCGAGGCGCGGCTGATGATGAGCGACCGCCTCGAGACGATCGGCCGCATGGTCGCGGGCGTGGCGCACGAGATCAACAACCCGCTCGCCTACGTGAACGCCAACCTCAACTACGTCTCCGCGATCATCGGCGAGCCTGCGCCCGATCTGGCGGAGCTCCAGGTCGTCCTCCAGGAAACGAAGGAGGGCACCAGGCGGATCCAGACCATCGTGCAGGACCTCCGCATCTTCTCGCGCAGCGGCGAGTTCGAGGCCGTCACCCCGGTCAACGTCGAGTCGGTCATCGACTCGGTCTCGACGATCGCCATGCACCGGCTCCGCGAGGCGCGCGTCACGGTGAAGCGCGAGTTCGGCGGCGTCGGGAGCGTGTACGGCATCGAGAGCCGCCTGGCGCAGGTCTTCCTCAACCTGCT
>JBBRAX010000052.1:0-54765 GCA_038206395.1 Myxococcales bacterium
ATTCTCTGCGGCATTCGGCACATGAGCCCGCAGACCAGCGTGCGTTTGGCAGAGCTGTGCGTGGCTTACAAAAATCGCGGCGTGGTCGGCTTCGATCTCGCGGGGGCCGAGGCAAACTTTCCTGCGAAAGAACACAAAGAAGCGTTTCAATTGATTCTCAAGAACAACGTCAATTGCACCGCGCACGCCGGAGAAGCCTACGGGCCCGAGTCGATTTCACAGGCGTTGCACTTCTTGGGGGCGCATCGCATTGGTCACGGCGTACGACTGCGCGAAGACGGCAACTTGCTCAACTACGTGAACGATCACCGCATACCGCTCGAGTGCTGCCCCTCGTCGAATGTGCAGACCCGCGCGGTGACCGACATGAAGTCACACCCGCTGAAGTTCTATTTAGACTACGGCCTGCGCGTCACCATCAACACCGACAACCGGCTGATCACCGACACCACCTGCACGAAGGAATACTGGTTGGCGCACCAGGAAATGGGGTTCACCCTCGAGGACCTGACGACGATCATCGTCTCTGGCTTCAAGAGCGCCTTCATGCCCTTCCGCGAGAAGCAGGACATGCTGAAGGCGATCAACGCGGAGATTGCGACGACGCTGCTGGGCTTTCAGCGGAAGTTGAGCGTGGCGTAGCGGCCACCGCCAGCACCCCGACCAGCGCCATCGAGAAGGGCGCCTGAAAGAGTGGGTCGTGGGCGAGCGAGAGCAGCGCGAAGAATGACATCGCTCCGAGCATCAGGGGTGAGTGCCGGCCGCGGCGGGCGATCCATCCGAGCATCAACAGGAAAAGCAGCGCTCCGATGATTCCGGTCTCGGCCGCCATCGAGAGAATCTGGAAGTGCGCCTTGCCGTAGTTGTCGGTGACCAGCGTCGGCGTGTTCGCTTCGGCGAACTTCATCGGGCGGAACTGCCCCGGGCCCACCCCCGTGAGGGGGTGTTCCTTCACGGCGCGCCAGCCCGTCTCGAGCAGCTCGACGCGATCTCCGCTGCCCTGCGCGGTGAACGACGTCGCGAAGCGCTCGCGCATCGCCGGAGTGAACCAGACGATTCCCGCCGCCACCGCCGTCATCGCCACCGCGGCGATCGCGGCCCGGCGCGGCTGCGTCGACGCGCGCACCAGCGTCAGGCCTGCGGCGACCGTCATCGAGACCGCCGCCATGCGCGCGTAGGGGAACAGCCAGATCGACAGGCCCGCCAGCGCAGCGACGAACAGCCAGGCTTCCTTCGAGCCCGGCTTGCTGCGGCTTGCCACCACGATCGCCGCCAGCACGCCCAGCGACGTCACGTGCGCGAACTTCAGCCGGTGGAACATCAGGCCGCCGCCCATGAAGCGGTCAGTGGTGCCCGGCACCTGCTCGTACACGCGCTGAAACGGCAGGTTCGCCCACTGATACGGCGCGAACGCGGCTTCCGGCGGCCAGATGCCGAAGTGCTGCAGGCCCGCGACGGCGCAGGAAATCAGCATCGTCAGCGCGGCCAGCTTTCCGGCCAGCGACTTCAGCGCAGGGGCTGTTTGCTGCCACGACAGCGCGGCCAGGGGCAGGGCGAGCCAGTCAAGGGTTCGCGCGGCCCCGGAACCTGTCGGCGGATTCCCGGTGAGCGTCGGCGCGAGCAGCGACCAGCCCACGAACGCCAGCACCGGCCACCAGTCTCTCGGCAGCCTCGCGGCCGTCTCTTTGTTCAGCCCCAGCAGGGCCCCCGCGGCCGAGAGACCCAACCCGGCCGACGCGAGTGCCTCGAGCGTCTGCACCCCGACCATCCACGCGCCGAGGCCCAGCGCGCTCAGCAGCAGCGCGACGATCTTTCGGGTCGAGACCACCTCAGGCATCAAGGCGGCGCTCGTACCACGCCACGCGTCCGCGCCGCCGCAGAGGGCGCCCCAGATTGAATTCTTCTTCCTCTGGGTGCGGCTCACTTGACCTCGGCCCCTCGCGATGCCGCTTCAGCGCCCTGCAGCCCCACTGACGACACTGCAGCGGTGAGCAGTTGCTGTCTGCGCGCGTCATCCTCCTCGGCAGCCTGGTAGGCATCGGGCTGGGAGTGGCGAACCTGGTCTTTTCGCTCAAGGTCGGCTTCGCCGTCGGAGTGGCGCTCGCCGCCGTCACGGTCGCCGGGGCGCTGCGGCAGCTGGCGCGGGGTCCGTTCACGCTCTCAGAGGGCGCGCGGGTCTGCGCCACCGCCCGGGCGCCCTGCTTCCACATCGACTGCAGCGCGAGCCGCTGCTGGGCCACCACCCGCTCGGCATCCCGTGGTTGGCGATCGCCGTCTCGCTCGCGCTGGCGTTTCCGTTGTGCGTGGTGTCGTGCCGCGTCACCCGAGAGACCGACGTGACCCCGGGCGGCCCGCTGGGCCAGCGATGGTGCGAGTCGCCAACGAGGCCGGCATCGCGCCGACGCGCATCAGCTTCGTCAACGCGCTCTCCATGATTAGCCACTCGTGGATGGTCTGGTCGATGACGCCCCTCGCGCCCGGGCGAATCCCGTCATGGGCCGCCGACCTCGGCCGCCAACTCCGCAGGCTCCTGCTCCCAGAACGACGCCCGGAGCGCAGCGCGTCGTGAAACCAAAAATGAGCGCCTACGAGAAGAAGTGGGTCAAACGGCCGCCGCGTAGCTGACCGGCCCTCGGCAGGCTGGCAAACCCACCACGCTCGAGCGGCAGTACCACCACCGAGACCACGTCAAATCCACCACGAAGCTGTTGGCGAAACCACCACCACCACCACCACCACCACCACCATCGGGCAGATTGGCGTGGTGTCGACCTACGTTCCACGACGAGCCGAAACGCGGTTGGAAGCTGCGCTCAAAGACACCCGCGTCGTGGCAGTCAGCGGCGCCAGGCAGGCGGGGAAAAGCACCCTCGTCCATCGCGTGCTGCGGACCCGCCCGGGCGCAATCGAGCGAAGCCTCGACCGCGCAAGCGAGCTCGAGGCTGCCCGAGCAGATCCGAATCGCTTCGTTCGTCACGACCACCTCATGGCGATCGATGAGGGTCGAAGTCGATGCGGTACTCGAGGCGGCCGATGGTCGGATTGCCGGCTTCAAGGTGAAGGCCGCCGAGACGGTGCGAGCTGACGACTTCGACATGCTCTGGGCCAGGACCAAAGGTCGCGGCTGAATTTGTCGGGCCTTAGCCGCCGCAGGTCGACGTGCACTTGCCACGAAGGCAGGTGTTGGACGCGCAGGCCGCGTGGGCGGTGCAGGCCGCTTTATCGGCGAAGCCTGGGCCGCAGAGGAAGGTGATGGGGTCGCAGCCGCCGCTGATACAGCCGCTCCAGCCGAGGCACGCCTCGCCCGACGCGCCCGCCTCGACGCAGGTGCCGTCGAGGCAGTTCAGCGGGAACATGCAGGGCGAAGGGTTGGCCTTGGTGACCCGACAGGCCTCGCCCAGCGCCGGAAGCTTGCCGCACCGCATCCCCGAACTCGTCGCCACGCACGACAAGGGTGGCTGGCAATCCGTCGCGTGGTTGCACACCGCGTTCTCGAGCGCGAGGCCCTTGCAGGTGAAGCCGCCTGATGACGTGGGCTCGCACTGCTGGGTCGCGGCGCAGGGGCAGACCGGTGGGGCCTGGCATGCGCCGATCGTGCCGCTGCTCTTCAACGCGCCAACGCAGCGCAGGGGCGACAGACAGATGGTGAGATCTTCGGTGCAGGGTGAAGCGACACGGGTCTGTAGCGTGTAGCCGGAGCAGACGCGGGTGACCGCGTCGCAAGCAAGGCCCAGGTCGCACTCGGACGACGCGGTGCACGCCTGGCCCGGGGCCAACGGCACGGCGCACTCTCCGGTGACGCAGGCGAGCGCGTCGTAGCACTCCTCGTTGCGCTGGCAGGGCGAGCCGCCCGGCGCCCGCCATTTGCACGTGCCGTCGCAGAAGAGACCGGTGACGCAGTCTTCGGTGCTCGAGCACGCGGCGTCAGCGTCGAGCCGCGCCTGGCAGGCGTTGCCTTTGCAGGAAGCCGACGCGGCACAGCGTTCTTGGGTGAAGGAGCACTGCTGACCCGCCACTGGCAGCGCCACGCATCTGGACGTCTGGTAGTCGCAGGTGGCGTTCGGCTCGCACTGCTTCGGGTAGAAGTTGCCGCAGCTGCCGCCCACCTCTCCGGGAGGATCGCGCCGGGTGCAGGTGACGGTCTTTCGGTCACAGACGAACGGCTGACTGCACCGCTCGTCCTGAAGGCAGGGCTCGCCGAGGTCTCCTGCGTGCCGGCACGTCTTTGCGCAGTCGGGCCCGCCGCAGCTCTGCATTGGATCCGCGCAGTCGGCCGGCACGAGACACGCGCCGCTCTCGGGCACACGGCCTTCGAAGACATGGTCGCAGTCGTAGGTGATTCCCTGCCGACGGCAGGCTCCTAAGAGGCCCGTCAAGCACGCCTGCGCCTTCACCGGTTCCGGCAGCTGGTAGCCCTGTTCGCGCGAGGCCTGCGTGCAGCGCCCCTTCTCGGCAGTGAGGCAGCGGTCGAGGAAGAGGCCCATCGTCTCGCCGCACCGCACCGACTGCGCGCAGAAGGCCGCCGCGTATGCGTCGCAGTACGGGGTGGTTCCGCCATCACCGGCACCAGCAGCCGTCGCGGCGTCGGGAGTGGGAAGGCCAGGCACCGGCTGGAAGCAGCCAGCGAGGACGAGCATCAACGGCAGGGCGAAGTTCTTCATGGGCTGGATCCATGCCGGATTCGTCGGTGCGCGTGAACACACACCCATCCACAGGCGTTGTGCGAATATCCACAATCAATGAACTGGGACGACCTTCGGTACGTGCTGGCGTTGTCGCGGGCGGGCTCGCTGTTGAAGGCCTCGAAGGAGCTCGGGGTCGACCACACGACGGTCGCGCGGCGCGTCGAGTCGATCGAAAAGGCACTGAAGGTGCGGCTCTTCACGCGGACGACCACGGGCTACGTCGCGACGTCGGAAGCCGAGGGGCTGCTGCCCGACATCGGCCAGGTCGAGCAGGCGGTGCACGCGGTGCAGCGCAACGCCCACGCGCAGGACGACTCGGTGCGCGGCACGGTGCGGGTGACGTCGGGTGAGACTTTCGGGATTTGCTACCTCGCGCAGCGGCTGGCGAGGCTGGGGCGCGAGCACCCGAACCTGACGCTCGAGCTGATCACCGGCGGCACGATTCTCGACCTCGCGCGGCGAGATGCCGACGTCGCCGTGCGCCTCTTCCGTTCTCGACACGAGAGCCTCGTGGTGCGGCGCGCGGGCGAGATGGCGCACGGGCTCTACGCGAGCAAGCAGTACCTGGCGCGGAGGCCGCTGAAGTCGCAGGACGACCTGAAGAACCACCCCCTGCTCACCGCGTCACCGGGGCCGAGCGTGGTGGAAGCGACGTGGCTCGACGGGCTGACCCAGGGCGCGCGGCCGGCGTTCGTGACGAACATGACGCTGGCGCTGGTCGAGGCGGCGAAGGCGGGCACGGGCATCGCGGTGCTGCCCCGCTACCTCGGGGACGCCGAGCCGTCGCTGCGCCACCTGCCGATGCCGGGCGAGCCGACCGAGGCGATCTGGATCACGGTGCACAAGGACTTGAAACAGACGCCGCGGGTGCGGGTGGTGCTCGACTTCTTGAACGGGTGCCTGGACGCCGACAAGCGGTTGCTGCTGGGTGAGTCTGGGGGGTAAGCCTCTCGGCATGGGCTCGACCTGGACTTACAAAGACTTCGTCAAAGACGCGCTGTCGCGGGTGCCGGAAGTGTCGTGCGAAGACGCGAACAAGGCGTCGCCGGTGCTGCTGGACGTGCGCGAGGCCGACGAGATCGCCACCGGCATCTTGAATGGTGCCGTGCTGCTGCCGCGCGGGCTCGTCGAGAAGCACGTGCACGAGCACATCGCCAACAAGGACACCCCGGTGGTCGTCTACTGCTCGACTGGCAACCGTTCGGCCCTGGTCGCCGACGTGATGATGAAGATGGGCTACTCGAAGGTGACGAACCTCTCGGGCGGCATCGAGCGCTGGCGCCACCTCGGCCTGCCAATCTCGGGCACCGACGCCATCTGCCGCATCCCCGGTGCGCGCCTCGACTGGAACGCGGTTCGCGCCGAGTTCGCGATCGTCGGGCGCCGGGTGCCGGTGCTCGGCTCGGGCGAAAGGCCGCTGGTGTACATGGACCACGCGGCGAGCACGCACGCGCCGGCGTCGGTGCTCAACGCGTATGTCGAGTTCGTGGCGCGCGAGTACGCGAACATCCACCGCGCGAACCACCACCTGTCGCGCAAGGCGACCGAACGGTTCGAAGAGTCGTATTACATCGTCGCCGACTACCTGGGCGCCGAGCTCAAGCGCGGGTGCGTCACCTTCACCGCGAACACCACGCACGCGATCGATCTCGCGAGCCACGTGATGGCCGAGCACCCGGGCAAGGTGCTCACCACCGAGATGGAACACCACAGCAACGAGCTGCCCCACCGCAGCCGTGGCTCGGTGCTGCGCGCGCGCGTGAATGATCTCGGCGAGCTCGACATGAATCACCTCGAAGAGCTGCTGAAGGGCAACGACGTGAAGCTCGTCGCGGTCACGGCGGGCTCGAACGTCACGGGCTTCATGCCCGACCTCGCGAAGATTGCGCGCATGGCGCACGAACGCGGCGCGCTGATTCTCGTCGACGCGGCGCAGGCGTTGTCGCGCATGCCGATCGACGTGAAGGACTTCGATCACCCCGAGCACCTCGACTTCGTCGCGGGCGCAGGACACAAGGCCTATGCGCCTTTCGGTGCTGGCTTCCTCTACGGGCCGCGCGCGCTGATGAACGAGGCGCCTCCGTACATTCCAGGCGGTGGCACGGCGACGCAGGTGACGTCGCGAAGCGCCGAGTACCTGCCCGCGCCTGATCGCCACCAGGGCGGCACGCCGAACATCGCGGGCGTGGTGGGCATGGCGAAGGCCCTGCAGTTCATCCAGTCGATTGGGCGCGAGGAAGTGCGGTCGCACGAAGTGAAGCTGATGAAGCGGCTGCTGACGGGGATGCAGAAGCTCGACGGCGTGACGGTGTACGGGCCGGGCGACGCGGAAAAGCGACTGGGCGTGGCGGCGTTCAACGTCGACGGTGTGTCTGACCTGCTCACCGCGGCGGTGCTGTCGGAAGAAGGAGCGATCGCCGTCCGCAACGGCCGCTTCTGCGCGCACATCTACGTCGATCGGTTGTTGGGCCGAGGCAAGCCGGGGGCGGCGACGGGCGCGGTGCGCTGCAGCGTCGGGCTCTACAACGACGAGACGGACGTCGATCGCCTGCTCGAGTTCGTCGAGCGCGTGCGCGACCGCAAGTGGAAGGGCCAGTACAAGGTGAAGGGCGACACGGTGAGCGCCGAGTTCGCGGGCCGCTGCGCCGACCGGTGGATGGAAGCGTCGAACAGCGAGGCCGAGCCTGGCCTGCCGACCGACAGCCCGTCGCTGGGCTACGACTTCGAGATCCTCAACGCGAACGAGCCTTGCCGCACGTACCTCATCGCGGATCCGCAGACGAAAGAGGCCGCGATCGTCGACCCGATTCGCGGCCACGTCGACGCGTACATCGACCTGCTGATGGAGCGCCGGTACAAGCTTCGCTACACGATCGAGACCCACACGCACGCAGACCACCTGTCGGGCTCGGTGCGGCTGAAGGATCTGACGGGCGCGAAGATGCTGATGCACGCCAACAGCCCGGCGCCGTGCGTCGATCGCGGGCTCGTCGATGGCGATCAGATTGCGCTCGGTGGGTTGAAGATTGAGGTGGTCGCGACGCCGGGCCACACCCACGATGCGATGTGCCTGGTGTTGCCGGGCCGCGTGCTGACGGGCGACACCCTGTTGATTGGCGGCGTGGGCCGCACGGATCTGCCGACGGGAAGTTCGGCGTCGCTGTTCGAGAGCCTGCAGAAGCTGATGGCGTCACTGCCAGACGACACGATTGTGTTGCCCGCGCATGACTACGAAGGGCGCCAGGCGAGCACGGTGGGCCGCGAGAAGCGACTCAACCCACGGCTGCAGCCCAAGACGCCGCAGGACTTCACCGACGTGATGGAGAAGGGGCAGCTGGGTCTGCCGCCTCCGGCGAACCTGCGTGAGGCGTTGAACACCAACCTCAAGTGTCTGTAGTCGGGTTTCTGGCGGGACTTGCGATGGGCCTGGTGCTGGCGGTGCTGGGCGCTGGCGGCAGCATCTTCATCGTGCCGGTGTTGATCTACCTGCTTCATTCGCCGCCATCGGAAGCGACGGGCACGTCATTGTTGATCGTGGGCTCGGCGGCGATCGCGGCGGCGTTTGGGCATTTCCGCAGGGGCAACATCGCGGGAAAAGTGGCGCTGCTGTTCGGCGCGGCCTCGGTGGTCGGGGCGATGGGTGGCTCGGCGTTGCATGCGCTGGTGCAGCCGAGAACGTTGACTGCGCTGTTCGCGGTGATTCTGTTCGTCGCAGCGGCGCGGATGGTGTGGGGGGCTCCGGTGGATCCGAAAGAGGCGCCCGAAGCGCGGCCGGCGCTGCTGCTGCCGCTGGGGGCGGGCATCGGGGTGCTGTCGGGGTTCCTCGGCGTTGGCGGTGGTTTCTTGATTGTGCCCGCGTTGAGCTGGGGCGCGCGGCTGCCGGTGCGCCAGGCGATCGGCACCTCGCTGGTGGTGATCGCGGCGTCGTCGCTGGCGGGCGCGGTGGGTCACGCGCTGCAAGGGGCGATGACGGTCGGGCTGCTCGCGACCGTGGGTCTCGGCGCGGTGATTGGCGCGCTCGCGGGGGCGCCGCTTTCGGGGAAGCTGCCCGAGAAACCGCTGCGCCTTGGGTTCGCGGGGCTCGCGGTGATCGTCGGCGCGTACATGTTGTTCCAGGCGATCCGCGGATAGCTCCCCTTAGCCGACCTTCGCGCCCTTCGGAATCACCACCAGCCCCGACGGAGTGACCTGGAAGCGCTTCCTGTCTTCCTCGACGTCCACCCCAATCTTCGTGCCCGGGGGAATGACGACGTTCTTGTCGATGATCGCCCGCTTGATCTCGCAGTGGCGGCCGATCTCGACGTTCTCGAGAAGAATGCAGTCGCTGACGGTGCTGAACGAGTTGATGCGCACCTGCGGCGACAGCACCGAGTGGTTCACGTGGCTGCCCGAGACGATGCAGCCTTCGCTGACCAGGGAGTCCGTCGCGAACCCGACGCGGCCCTCGCGCTGATTCGCGAACACGAACTTCGCCGGCGGCATGTCTGGGTGGTGCGTGTAGATCGGCCACTGCGTGTTGTAGAGGTTGAAGATCGGCTCGACCTCGACCAAGTCCATGTTCGCCTGGAAGTACGCGTCGATGTTTCCGACGTCGCGCCAGTAGCCCTGCTCGCGTTCGCCCTGGCCGGGCACCTCGTTCTTCGCGAAGTCGTACACGTAGACGCGCTTCGTCTTGTACATCTCGCTGATGATGCTCTTGCCGAAGTCGTGGGCGCTGGCGTCGTTCTTCGCGTCGTCCGACACCGCCTTCACCAGCGAGGCTGAAGTGAAGAGGTAGTTGCCCATCGACGCGAGGCAGCGCGTCGGGTCGCCGGGCATGTGCGGCGGGTTCTTCGGCTTCTCGAGGAAGTTGCGGACCTCGCCGTCGGGCCCGACGTCGATGATGCCGAAGTCGTGCGCTTCTTCGATCGGCACCGGAATCGCCGCCACCGTGCAGTCGGCCTGCTTGGCCAGGTGGTACGCCTCCATCTGGCGCATATCCATCATATAGACGTGGTCGGCGCCGAACACGTAGACGAGGTCGGGCGCTTCGTCGGTGATGAGGTTCAGGTTCTGCCAGATGGCGTCGGCCGACCCGCGGTACCAGTCGCCGCCCGTTCGCATCTGCGCCGGCACGCTCTCGCAGTACTGGCCGAGAAAGGCCGTCATGCGCCAGGCGCGAGACAGGTGGTTGTTCAGCGAGTCCGACTTGTACTGCGTCAACACCTTGAGCTTGAACACGCCCGAGTTGACGAAGTTCGAGAGACAGAAATCGATGATGCGGTAGCGCCCCCCGAAAGGCACAGCGGGCTTGGCGCGTTCACGGGTGAGCGGATCGAGGCGGGTGCCGGCGCCTCCTGCGAGAATCATCGCGAGCGACTTGGACATGGTCTGAAGCTAACGCGACTTCATCGCCGGTATGCCTTAAGACTTGAGGCATGGCGCCCGCTCCGAAGATGTACCTGCCCCCCGCCGGCCAGGAACGCCGCGGTTTCTTGAAGAAGGGAATCCTGGGCGGCGTGGTGCTCGCCCTCGGCGGCGGCACTGCGCTCTTCCTCCGCCCCGGCAAAGAGGTCGCGCTGCCGCCCGAAGGACTGCTCGCGCTCTCACCGCGTGAGTACTCCGTCGTGCTGTCGCTGGCCTCGCGCATGGTGCCGACCTCCGACGGCTTCCCCACTGTCGAGGCGATGCGGGTCGGCTTCAACGCCGATCGCATCCTGACGAAGGTCGATGACACGGCGCTCAAAGAGATGAAGCAGCTGCTCAACCTTTTCGAGAATGCGCTGCCGAACCTGCTGTTTGGAATGCGCCTCGCTCCGTTCACCCAGATGCCGGCGGCAGAACAGGACGCCGTGATCGCCGAGTGGCTGAAGAGCCGCCTCGAGATCCGCCGAACTGGCTACTCGGCCCTTCGCGGCCTGGTGCTGGCGGCGTACTTCGTGAAGTCTGAAACCTGGGCGGCGGTCGGCTACCCGGGGCCTCCGAAGTTTCACGATCCCAACGCGCCGGTCTGGAAGGGCAATGGCGAGCCGCGCCCCCCGAGCCCGGGCATCTGGAGCGAGCCTTAAGATGCCAACCGCGACCGTCGGCCGCATCTACACCGGTGAAGAAGTCACCCAGGACCTCGCGATCGACTGCGACGTCTGCATCGTCGGCTCGGGCCCGGGCGGCAGCTGGCTCGCGCACGAACTCGTCGCGCAGGGCAAGTCGGTGGTGATGCTGGAAGAAGGCGGGTACCACACGCGCCGCGAGTTCGACCTCACCGAGTCGACCGCCTTCGCGAACCTGTACCAGGACCTCGGGAACCGAACGACGGACGACCTGTCGATCTCTTTGCTGCAGGGCCGCAGCGTCGGCGGCGGCACCACCGTCAACTGGTGCAGCAGCTTCCGCACGCCCGATCGCATCCTGAAGAACTGGGCCGAGGTGCACGGCGTCTCGGGTGTGACGAAGGAAGCGCTCACCCCGCACTGGGACCACATCGAGAAGCGACTGCACATCGCCGAATGGCCGCTGGAACAGATCAACACCAACAACCGCGTGCTGTGGGATGGCCTGGGCAAGCTCGGCTACGAGCGCGGGCTGATTCGCCGCAACGTGAATGGCTGCGCGAACACGGGCTACTGCGGCATGGGCTGCCCGATCGACGCCAAGCAGTCGATGCTGGTCACCGTGATTCCCGACGCGGTCGAGAAGGGCCTCACGCTGTACGCGAACGCCTCGGTGCGGAAGCTCGAGCACAGTGGCCGCAGGGTCAGCGCGGTGCACGCAGACGTGCTCGACCCGGTGACGCAGCGGCCCACGGGCAAGCAGCTGAAGATCACCGCGAAGGTGACGGCGGTGTGTGGCGGCGCCCTGAACTCGCCAGCGGTGCTGCTGCGCTCGGGCCTCGACGCGGGTGGCAAGGTCGGCAAGCGCACCTGGCTGCACCCAGTGGTGTTGATGATGGCGATGTTCGAAGAGCGCGTCGACGCGTTCAGCGGAGCGCCCCAGTCCGTCTACTCCCACCACTTCACCGACCGCGGCCCCGGAAAGATCGGCTACTTCCTCGAGGTGCCGCCGGTGCACCCGATGCTCGCTGCGACGGTCGGCACGAACGTCGGCGCGCCGCTGATCGAGCTGATGTCGAAGCTGCCGCACCTGCAGGCGTGCCTGGCGATCACCGTCGATGGCCTGCTGCCGGAAGAGCAGGGCGGCACAGTGAAGCTCAAAGCCGGCGCCTATTCCCGGCTGGGGTTCGACTACGCGCTCGGCCCGGCGAACTGGGAAGCCTTCAAGGACGCATGCAAGCAGATGGCGCGGGTGCAGTTCGCCGCCGGAGCGAAGAAGGTGATGTCGCTTCACTACCAGCCGGTGGTGCTCGAGTCGGCGAACGACATCGATCGCCTCGATTCCGCCACCTGGGAAAAGCTGAAGTGCCGCATCGTCACTGCGCACCAGATGGGCGGCTGCCCGATGGGAAAGGACCCTGCCACTTCCGTCGTCGACTCGACGCTCAAGTTCCACGGCATGGACAACCTGTTCGTCGTCGACGGCTCGGTGTTCCCCACCTCGCTGGGCGTCAATCCCCAGGAAACGATCATGGGGCTGTCGCGGTGGGCGTCGCAGCACGTCGCTGCGGCCATCTAACGCTTCAGCTCTGCGGTTCGTTTCTTCATCAGGTCGACGAGCTGCTTCGTGGTGCGCGCGTCGTAGCCGAGCTCTTTCACGCGCGGAATGAACGGGGCCGCGAGCGTGGTGAGTCGGCGCAGCGTGGCCTCGACCGCGCGGCCCGGCACGCCAAAGCGCTGGCCGAACGCGACGAGCTGCTTCCCGGTGACGTTGTCGTCGCGCCCGTCGATCTTCAGCGCGAGCTTCAAGTCGCGGTAGGGGCGGGTCGAGAGCAGGTCGTAGCCCGGGCTCAGCTGGAGCAGGGCGCGCCGGCTCACGCTGATGTTCTTGCCGTGCAGGTCGCCGTTGCCGATGAGGTAGCTGAACGCGACGAGCTCGATCAGCCGGGCGCGTTCCGCCGCCGGGGCGTCGCACGCCGACAGCGCCTCGGCGATGTCGGTGCTCGTAAGCTTGTACTTGTCGGCCGGGTAGCGATCGAGAAGCTGGCAGGCATCTTCCTGGTGCACGCCCCGCCACTTGCGGCCCTCGCGCTTGCGGTCGAAGCGTTCGACCAACAGGCCTGCGGCGTGGTCTCGGTCACGCACCAGCCGTGTCTTCGCGACGTCGAGGCCGCACGCTGACGCCATCGTCATGAAGAAGTGTTCGTTCTCTACCAGGCGCGGCTTGTCGGGCGGGTTGAGCTTGAGAATCCAGCGGCGCCCCGAGGTGGCGAATGGAAAAGAGATCACCGATGGCGAGAGCTTTTCCTGCACACCCGGAATCGCCGGCTCGTGCTTCGAGTCGATGCTCTGTTCGAAGGCCTGCTGAAATGAGATCTGATCCAGCGAGGTCAGCTCTTCACGCGCGAGCTCCAGGGGCTCGGCCTTTGCGCCCGGCAGGCAAGGGAAGAGATCGCCCACGCAGTCAGGGCCGGCCGCGATCAAAAGGGTGAAGAGATCATCGGCCGAGGTCTTCGTGCGCGCCTCGAGCGCGCGGAGCCGCAGCCCTTCTGGAATCAGGCCGGCAAAGTACGTGTGCAGGTTCACGCCTTCGCAGGCGATCGTTCGCTGCGCGTAGGGCAGGTGCTGGGCGATTCCGCCGCTGAAGGCGCGGTGTGCTTCGTAGAAGGCGGCGTCGAAGGTGAAGACGGCGCCCTTCGCGGTGCGGCTCAACGCACCGGTGAGCACCTCGTTTCGGTAGATGTCGACGGACTCCACGCCGCGCAGCGCGTCGGGCTTCATTTCGCAGGCACCACCTCGAGCTTCAGGCCCATCGCGTCGAGCACGCCCTGAAGCTTACCGAGCTGCACGGTCGGCTTTCCGCGCTCGAGGTCGTAGAGGAAGTCAGGGCCGCAGCCCGACAGGTCGGCCAGCTGCTTCTGGGTGAGCCGCAGCAGCTTCCGGCGCTCGCGCACTGCCACACCCAGAGACAGCGCCCAACCGGGTTCAGCCGATCGGCTGGATTTGGGCTTCATTCGACCAACTTACGGGCCCCAGACGGCGTTTTCAAGCCAAGCGCATGGATTCTGGCTGTGAACGCACTTCGTCCCGACTGTCGACAAGCAAATCCATGCGATCGCATGGATTTAAACGCCTAGATCCCAGCGTCGGAGGTGCCGCTGTCGGCCGGCCACGCCGAGCCACCATCCGGGAACAGGCCGTCATCCGGAGCGCCCGGCTTCGCCGCCGCCTTCGGGGCCCGCTGCACGTCGGAGGCGGGGTACTTCGCCGCGCTCTCGAGGTACGGCTTGTCTTTCGGCTTCTTCTTCATCGTCGCGGGCGCTTCGAACGCAGGCGGGGCGCCGGTGCTGGCGAAGACCCGCACGTCGTCGCAGAAGAGCCACTCGGTGAGGCCGGCTTCGTCTTCCGACGCGTAATAGATGTCCACCGGCGCGCCGGCTTTCAGCTTGGGCGGGCACCACTCGGCTTTCGCCCCGGTGCGCGCTTCGGGCTGCTTGTCCTTCCATGCCTTGAGCGCGGCCTTGAGGGCGAGGCCTTCGGCGATCGCCGGCGCTTCGGCGATGCGCTTGCGGGTCAGCTCACCCAGCTCGGTCACCTTCTTTATCGGCTCGGCGAAGCCCGTCTCTTTGAGGAAGCGGCAGCCGTTGCGGGCGATGGCGCCAGTCGCCTTCTCGACGTTGTCGAGCAGCTTGGGCAGCACCACCACGCCTTCCTCCAGCAGCGTGATCTGCTCGCTGGACCACACGCCTTCGACCCCCGCCGATGTCTGGCCGAGGTACTCGGTGAGCAGCGCCGAGGTCGAGTCGAGGTCGCCGATCACCATCTTCGGCGCGGCTTCACAGGGGTTCGCCTTCACCCAATCGTGGGTGGTGGCCGTCTTTCCAGCCAGCGTCACCTTCTGTTCCGCGCTGGGCGCGACCGCTTTCTTCCCACATCCAACGACAAGGACCACGACCGCCACGAGGAAAAGACGAAGAGAAGTGTGCATGGTTTAGAGGGCATCAACGGTACCATCGGGTTCAGTTGCGTGTGTTAGGAAAGGGGCCGCATGGCGGGGCAAGAAACTCGCGTCACCAAAATCAGCAAGCTTCAGGATCGGATCAGCGTCAGCACCGAGAGCTGCCTCGTGACGATCCATGGGCCCGAGATCGGGAAGAAATACGTTCTCGACGACGATGAGTTCACCATCGGCCGCGATGTGAAGAACAACATCGTCGTCGACCTCGACAACGTCTCTCGCCGGCACGCCAAGATCGCGACCCGCAGCGGGAAGAGCTACGTCTCGGACCTCGGCTCGACCAACGGCACCTACCTCAACGACGAAGAGGTGCTCACCGAGCAGCCCCTTCGCACCGGCGACCTGGTGAAGGTGGGCGGCTCGATCTTCAAATACCTGCAGGGCGGCAACATAGAGACGCTCTATTACGAAGAGATTTACCAGCTCACCATCGTCGACGGCCTCACCCAGATTCACAACAAGCGCTACTTCCTCGAGTTCCTCGAGCGCGAGATGGGCCGCTGCCACCGCTACAACCGCGCCTTGAGCCTGGTGATGTTCGACATCGACCACTTCAAGAAGATCAACGACACGAATGGCCACCTCGCCGGTGACTACGTGCTCCGCGAGCTCGCGCACCTGATCAAGACCCGCATCCGGAAGGAAGAGTGCTTCGCCCGCTACGGCGGCGAAGAGTTCGCGGTCGTGATGCCTGAGGCCGGCCCCGAGAATGTGCGCCGCTTCGCCGAGAAGATCCGCAAGCTCACCGAAGACCACCACTTCAGCTTCGAGCAGAAGGACATCCCGATCACGATCTCGCTCGGTGTCTCCGACATGACGGGCGACATGACGGAGCCCTTGCAGTTCATCAAGGGCGCGGACGCCAACCTCTACAAGGCGAAGAAGACCGGCCGGAACCGCGTTCAGGGCTGAAGCCCCAGAGCTCCCCTCCGTCCGGATGAACGGAACGGGGCTCTTCTGGATGAACGGCGCCGCTGGCTCGAACGGGTTTCAGTACGTGAAGCGCACGGCGAAGTTCCCGCCCAGGAACAGGTCGACGGCCCCGTCGGCGACGTACATGTCGGTCGGCTGACTGCGGAAAGAGAGCCCGTAACGCGCGAACTGGAAGCCGAGCCGCAGCTGCAGCAGCTTCAAGAAGGGCAGCTTGAACCCGAGGCCCAGGTCGAAGTCGAGGCCGAGCACCGAGCCGTTCGCGAAGTACTTCGCGCTGATGATCTCAGGCGCTGACAGCACAGGCATCACCTCGAAGCGGCCGAACACCAGCAGCCCCGTGTCGCCAAAAGGCAGCTCGCCGCCGAGCCCGAACTTCAGCGCCGAGTACGAGATCGCCGGCAGGCCATCGAGCACGCTGGAGTCACTGCCCGGCGCGACCGAGAAGCTGTGCGACCGGAAGCCGATGATCGGCGTGACGTACGCATCCGACTTCGACGATGGGCGAATCTGGAATTTCAACGCGACGTCAAGCCGCGAGATCGACGTCGGGTACGTGACTTCCGTGCCACTGCGGCGCGACTTGAGTCCGACCGCCGTGAAGTAGCCGACCTCGGCGCCGAGGCCCGCGATGAACCCGTCAGTCACGATCGCCAGCGGGTACAGCTCGGCCTTCAGCGCCGGCCCGACGATGAAGGGCGCCCGGTACGAGCGCAGGTTCGGCGTCTTCACCTCGGCGTAGCTGTAGCTCTTGCTGGCCACCTCGAGTCCAACCTCGAGCGCGATGATCGGGCGCTTGCTCTGCTTCGTCGGCGGGGCCGGCTTCTCTTCTTCCTCGGGCGGCGGCGCCTGCTCGGCCTTCGGCGCAGGTGGCGCAGCCGTGACCTTCTTCTCTGCTCTCGGGGGAGGCGGCGCTTCCTTCTCTTCCGGGGCGGGCTTCTCTTCCGGCGGCGGCTTCTTCTCTTCCACCACCGGCTTCTTCTCTTCGACGGGCTCTTCCTTCGGCGTCAGCCCCATCAGCTCGGCCAACACCGTGCTCGCGGTCTTCAGCGTCTTTTCGGAAAGCGCGTCGCCCTCGAGGCCCCAGACCTTCTTCTTCGCGGCGCCCTTCTTCGCGAACACCATCAGCTCGATCGTCTTCTTCTTCCCGCGGGGCACGACCTTGCCCTCGATGACGTACTTCACCTTCTCTTTCTTGACCTTGGCCCAGTCGGTCTTGCCCTTCGTCGCGATCTTCGCTTGCGCGACGCACTCGGCCTGGTCGCAGAGCTCGGCGACCAGCTGGTTGCGAACCACGTTGCCGCCGGGCCCGCCGAAAGTGGCGATCGAGATCTTCTGCCCGAGAGCGGTCGAAGCGAGCAGCAGCGCAGCCAGCGCGCACGGGAGGACAAGGCGGGGGCGCAATTGCATCGGGTGCGGCAGTCTATCTACGGGCCCGTGCTAAGGAAGGTTTTAGCGATGGCCACTCCGAACCCCGCGCTCGAGCAGTTTCTCAAGAGCATCCCGCTGTTCTCGCTGGTCGAGCCCTCCGAGATGATGGATCTGCTCCACCTGTTGCGGCCTGTCGAGCTGCAGGGCGGGCAGGTGCTGTTCAAGGAACGCGAGCCCGGCCGCGCGATGTGGGTGCTGGGCGCAGGTGTCGAGGTCTCGATCTCCACCACGCCAACCGGCTCGAAGCGCCCCGTCGCCGTCGCCTACGCCCGCGAGGGCGACACGCTCGGCGAGATGGCGCTGATCGACGACGGCCCGCGCTCGGGGACTGCGGTCGTCGTGAACGGCGGCCACGCGCACGAAATCCTCGCCGCCGAATTCCACGCGCTGCGCGATGCCTTCAAGCCAGCTGCCTTCAAGGTGATGCGGCGGGTCTGCAGGGATCTGTGCCGCCGCCTGCGCGCCACCTCCGAGCGCATCGTCGCGTCAGGAAAGACGCAGGTGGACACGCCGCGCACCACCCCCGGCCCGCGTCCTGAGGTCGGGATGCTCGACCTCTTCGCTCCGTTCAAGCCGCTGCCCGCCGTCGTGAAGCTCGCGCTCGCCCAGAAGCTTCGCGTGCTCAAGGTCGACGAGATCACGCCGCTGTTCGCCGAAGGCGAGGAGTCCGACGGCGCCTACTTTCTCATCGATGGCGAGGTGTCCGTCGGCCGCAACGGCAAGACGCTGGCGAACATGGTGCCCGGCACGATGTTCGGGCTCGTCTCGACCATCGACGAAGGCCGCCGCAGCGCCGCCTGCGTCACCACCGGCCCCGCGACCCTGCTCAAGCTCAGCGACGCCGACTTCGACGCGCTCTTCGCGTCAGGCCACCGCTTCGCCTTTCAGATCGTCGACCTCGTCGCGCGGCAGCTGGTCAGCCATTTGCGCAATGCAAACACGATGTTGCCCATGCCCGGCGGGGCCTCCGGCAAGGCCACCACCTCGCAGCCCATCACCAGCCTGCTGCCCACCGTGCCCGACCGCGCCGCGGATCTGGAGGTGCTGCCGCTGGAGCTCGAGATGGAGATCGACGAAGCCGCGCTGGCCGGGGAGCTGCTGGGTTGATTTTTGGGAGGCGCGGGCTTACTTGAGTCGGATGTCCGTGAATATCCAACTCGAGTGGACCCCGAACCCTTCGACGCTGAAGTACGTCGTCGACACCAAGCTCCTTCCGCGCGGGGCGATGAACTTCACCGATCGCGCGGTCGCTCTCGAGAAGTCGCCTTTGGTGAACAAGCTCTTCGGGATCAAGGGCGTTCAGGCCGTGATGCTCGGCACCAACTTCGTCACCGTCACCAAGGGCGATGACGGCGAGTGGGACGAGCTGAACGACGGCGTGATGACGATGCTCGACCAGCACCTCACCGCTGGGGAAGAGGTGGTGAAGCCCGAGTTCCTCGAGACCAAAGCCGAGACGGTGGCGGGTGACTCGGACATCGAAGCGAAGATTCGCGAGATCCTCGAAGCCGAGATTCGCCCTGCAGTCGCGATGGATGGCGGCGACATCACGCTCGACCGCTTCGAAGCCGGCATCGTCTACCTGAACATGAAGGGAAGCTGCGCGGGCTGCCCGTCGTCGACGGCAACGCTGAAGATGGGCATCGAGTCGCGGCTGAAAGAATCGTTTCCGGAAGTCGCTGAGGTCGTGGCGCTCTGAAGCCCGAGAAGGCCCGGCGGCAGGTCGACGCGAAGAACGTTCGCCGCGAGCTGCTGCCCAACCAGTCGCAGGCGCTGCTCAAGGCGCTGCACCTGCTCACCCGCGACGGCAAGCTGAACGCCGACACGCTGCGGAAGCTGAAGCAGGTGAACCACCTCGTCGGCCTGCTCACCCCCGGCCTCGACGCGGCTTTCGAGAAGCACGGGCACCCAGTGCTCGCCGACGTCGGCAGTGGCAACGCGTACCTGGGCTTCATTCTCTACGAGCTCTTCTTCAAGGAACGCGGCGAGGTCATCTGCATCGAGAGCCGTGAGGACCTTCACGAACGGGCCACCGCGCGCGCGAAAGAGCTCGGCTTCACGCGCATGAAGTTCGTCCGTTCGGCCATCGAATCGGCGGTCGTGCCCGACACCCTCCACGTCGTCACCGCGCTTCACGCCTGCGACACCGCCACCGACGACGCGCTCGCCCTGGGCCTCGCGCACCACGCCGAGCTGCTCGCCGTCGTGCCCTGCTGCCAGGCCGAGGTCGCGCAGCAGCTCAAAGAGACGAAGGCGAACGCGCCTGCCGCGCTGAGCGCGCTCTTCGATCACCCCTGGCACCGCCGCGAGTTCGGCTCACACCTAACCAACGTCATCCGCGCGTTGGTGCTCGAGTCGCGCGGCTTCTCGGTCACGGTCACCGAGCTCACCGGCTGGGAACACTCGCTGAAGAACGAGCTGATTCTCGGGCGCAAGGTCGAGCGCGACGTCAGGGAGCCGAAGGCCACGCTGCAGGCGCTGCTCGAGCAGACGGGTGTGCAGCCGAAGCTGGTGCGCGCGCTGAGCAAAGCGTGAACCTCTTCGCTGCCTGTTCCCCGGGGCTCGAGCTCACCCTCGAGGCCGAAGTGAAGGCGCTGGGCTTCAAGGGCCGCGCCGTCACCGGTGGGGTGGTGTGCGAAGGGCCTCCCGACGCGTACGAGATTGCGAACCTCTGGCTGCGCTGCGCGACCCGCGTCTGGGTGCGCGTCTACGAAGTCGGCCGGCCCGACGAGCTCTCGAAAGTGTCGCTGGGCGCGTACAAGGCGAAGGCGATTCCGGTAGCGCTCGATTGCCCGCCGCGCTGGCAGTCGATGGCCGAACGCACCTGGGGCAAGTCGTCGTCTCACGGCCTCGAGGTGATGCTTCGCGAAGACGAGCGCGAGCGGTGCGAAATCAGCGTCGACTCCAGCGGGCAGCTGCTGCACATGCGCGGCTACCGGCAGGAAACGGGCAAGGCGCCGCTGCGCGAGACGCTGGCGGCGGGCGTGCTGCGGCTGGGCGGGTATGACGGCACTTCTCCGCTGTGGGACGTGATGTGTGGGTCAGGCACGCTGCTGATCGAAGCGGCGTGGATCGCGATGGGCATCGCTCCGGGTGGTCAGCGGCACTTCGCCTTCGAGTCGTGGCCGTCGCACGACGCGAAGCGGTGGGAGGCGCGGCCGCGGGTGAAGGCGCCAGCGGGCCCTGTTCCGTTGCTGCGCGGCACCGACTTGAACTCGGGCCAGCTGGGGGTCGCCCGGCGCAACGCGAAGAGGGCCCTGGCGTTCGAGGCGCTGACGCTGGAACGGATGGACGCGACGAAGCTTGCGAAGGCAGACGGCCCGCCGGGACTCGTGGTCGCAAACCTTCCCTACGGAATTCGCGTCGGCGAAAAGAGCGAGCTTCAGGTGCTGTACACGGCCGTCGGTGCGTCGCTGAAGCAGGCGGCGCCGGGCTGGAAGTTCGCGTTTTTGCTGCAGGAAGGTGAAGAGGCGCTGGGCCTGACGCTCGACGCGGTGCACGAGGTGAACAACGGCGGCATTCGCTGCCGGGTGGTCACCGGCACCCTGTAAATAGACCTTTCTTTGCGACAATTCGGGTCGGCTCCGTCTTCGTTCGAATGGACCTCCATTCGAACCGAAACCTACGGAGACGAACGATGCAGAAGCTCTTTCTGTTCAGCGTGATGGCCGGGTTGGGAGTTGGGTGCGGAATCAGCAGCGCGGAGGTCAGCGACACGCCCGACGAGGTGATGGCGGGTGAAGACGCGCACCTCGAGGGCGGCGGTGACGTGCTCGAGCAGGGCCTGCAGTCGGGGACGCCGTACTACCACTGGTCGAATCGCAGCGATTACCGGTCGAACCCGTATGAGGCGTGCTCGCCGAACCTGAACAAGGTGCTGTCGTACCTGCAGGCGCATTGGGGCGTGCAGAGCCTGGGCTGCCACGGCAACCGGTACGTGAAGGGGCAGAACGGCGCGAAGGTCTGGTCGTCCCACGCCTGGGGCGCCGCGCTCGACGTGACGACCGGCAGCTGGGACGTGAACTTCAACCAGATTGCTCCTTTCCTGATCGAGCACTCGGAAGAGCTCGGCATCAACGCGCTCCACGACTACCGCCGCGTGCTTCACCCCGACGGGACGACGCGCGGCCGCATCTGGAAGCCGCTGGTGGGCTGGGCGCCGTCCAACATCGGCGAGTCGGGCACGTGGATTCACATCGAGGTGCGGCCCAACGCATTCAGTGACTCGCGCAGCGTCGATTCGCGGCTGATTGGAACGCCGGTTGGAGCGGATGGCTGCACGGACCAGCGCCGCGCCGAGTCGGCGGCCTACGGCTGCGCGTGCGTCGATGGTCAGCCGAACGGTGGCTGGTGCCCAGGCACGGGTTGTTCGGCCAGCCAGACGGCGGCGTGCGCGGCGTACGCGACCGGGTGTGTCGACGGCGAGTGCCGCGGCATCTTTGCCCCTGGGTACGCGTGCACGAAGCTCGAGTTCAAGCAGTGCGGCGACTACCTGTCGGGCTGCACCAACCACCAGTGCCTCGCCGGAGCGGTGGGCGGCGATGACGGCCGCAGCTGCTCGCAGCAGTCCATCTACAACTGCAGCCGCTATGGCTGTGGCTGCAAGAACGACCAGTGCAGCGATGGTTCCTGTCCGCTCATCCCTTAAGCCCTTAGAGTCGGCGCAATGGTGCCGATCGTCTCACTCATCCGGGGAAGTCTCACCGACGGCCATGAGGCGGTGCTCGTCAACGCCTCGAACACCAACTGCGCGCTGGGCACCGGCGTCTCGGGAGCGATCTCGAGATCTTGCGGCCCGCGCTTCCAGTCGCAGGTGAACCTCGAGCTGACCCGCAGGTACGGCGGCCCGATGAAGCCGGGCCAGGTGTTGATGACCCACGCCGGCAAGCATCCCCGCGCGCGCTGGGTCGCCCACGTCGCGGTGATGGACTACCGCGAAGGTTTTTCGGGCGCTTCGTTTCCCAGCAACGAGACGATTCGCACGGGCTGCGAGTCACTGTGGGACGCGATCGAGGCGATTCCAGGCGACGGGCCGCTGACGGTGGCGATGGTCGCGCTGGGAGGCGGCACCGGTAACCTGGGGGTGCGCGAGCCGGTGCAGATTGCGGCCGAGACGCTGAAGGCGCACGCCGCGATTCACAAGAAGACGCGGATCCAGAGCGTCACCTTCTATGGCTACCTCGAGCAGGAATACGTCGCGATGGCCGAGGTGCTGTTGACGTCATTTCCCGCCATCACCGACAGCCTGCCGCGCGACGTCCTCGAACACCTTTCGCGCCTCAGGCGCTAGAGGGTATGTCGGCGGCATGTCTACCGACAAAGCGCTGGCCCGTTTCGCCGCCGAGAAGAACAGCTACCTCGAAGACTTGAAGACGCTGGTTCGCATTCCTTCTGTTTCTTTCGAAGGCTTCGACCCCGCCCAGGTGCGCGCGTCGGCCGAAGCGACCGCGAAGCTGTTGACGAAGCGCGGGTTCAAGAACGTGAAGCTGCTCGAGGTCGAGGGCGCGCACCCGTACGTGTACGGAGAGATTCTCGACGCGCCGGGCAAGCCCACGCTGCTGCTCTACGCGCACCACGACGTCCAGCCAGCGGGCGATGCCAAGGCGTGGAAGTCGCCCCCGTTCGAGCCGACCGAGCGTGACGGCCGCCTGTATGCCCGCGGCGCGGCCGACGACAAGGCCGGGGTGGTGGTGCACTCATCGGCCGTCGACGCCTGGCTGAAAGGCGCGGGCGCGCTGCCGCTGAACGTGAAGGTGATCATCGAGGGCGAAGAAGAAATCGGCTCGGAGCACCTCACCGCTTTCCTGCAGAAGCACCGCACGCTGGTGCAGGCCGACTGCATCGTGCTCACCGACACGGGCAACTTCGAGACGTCACTGCCGAGCATCACGACCGCGCTGCGCGGGCTCGTCACCGTCGACGTCGAAGTGAAGGCCCTGAAGCAGTCGCTGCACTCGGGCATGTGGGGCGGGCCGGTGCCGGACCCGGTGATGGGCCTTGCGAAGATGCTCGCCGGGCTCACCAACGCAGACGGCTCGATCGCCATCCCTGGAGTGCTCGACAAGGTGAAGCCGCTGACGAAGGAAGAACGCGAGTGGATCACCGAGCTGCCCGGCGACGACGCGCACTTCCGCAAGCAGGCCGGGTTGCTGCCGTCGGTCGAGCTGCTGGGGAACGGGCGCCACCCGTGGGAAACCAACTGGCGGCAGCCGTCGCTGACGGTGAACGCGATTCAGGCGAGCAGCCGCGTCGACGCGCGCAACATCATCTGTGAGTCGGCGTGGGCGCGCGTCGGCATTCGCGTGGTGCCGAACCTCGACCCGAAGGACGTGCAGCAGAAGCTCGTCGACGCGCTGAAGGCGGCGGTGCCGTGGGGCCTCGAGGCGACCATCACGCCCGACCAGAGCGTCAACTGGTGGTACACGGACCCCAGCGGTCCCGCGTTTCAGGCGGCCTTCCGCGCGCTCGAGAAAGGCTACGGAAAGAAGGCGGTCGCGATCGGCTGCGGTGGCTCGATTGGTTTCGTCGAGCCGTTCAGCAAGGAGCTTGGCGGCGTGCCGGCGCTGCTGATCGGCGTCGAAGACCCCTACACCAACGCCCACTCGGAAAACGAAAGCCTGCATCTGGGCGACTTCGACAAGGCGATCGCCAGCGCGATTCACCTCTACGAAGAGCTCGCGAAGGCGATCACCGCGCGGACGTAGAAACTCCGTTCATCCCGAGAGCAGTCGAGGGATGAGCAGGCGCAAAAGGTACGTCTCCGCCGCGCGCCGCAAAGTCACCGAGCACCGAGGAGGCTCATCCCTCGACTGCTCTTCCGGATGAACAGAAAGCCCCGCCCTCGCCGAACTTCGCGAAGACGGGGCCCTGGGTTCACGGCGTTGCTAAAGGTTACGGCGCGCAGGTGCCCATCAGGCAGCGCTCGCCCGCGACGCAGTCGCAGTTGCTGACGCACTGGGGACCCGAGCCCGGCAGGCAGTAGCCGATACGGCAGGTCTCGGTCGCGGTGCACTGCGCCGTGCTGCTGCAGCGGTTGCGGCAGGTCGAGTCGACGCAGTCCTGCGCGGCGCCGCAATCTGCCTGCTTCGAGCAGGTGCCCGGAATGCGCGGGCGGCAGAGGCCACCCTGGCAGCTCTCACCCTGGTTGCACTCGGTGTCGGTGCTGCAGCCGTAGTAGCAAACGGCGTTCACGCACCAGGCGCCCGCTCCGCACGCCGCGTTGTTCGTGCAGGTCGCCGGAGGAATCGGGTGGCCGCCGCTGCCGCCGCCCGTGCCGCTGACGCCACCGCCGGTGCCCGCGCTGCCGCCGGTTCCCGACTGGCCACCGGTGCCCGCGTTGCCGCCCGTGCCCGACTGGCCGCCCGTGCCACTGACTCCGCCACCCGCGCCCGAGTTGCCGCCGGTGCCACCTCCCGCTCCGCTGCCGCCGTCAGGCTGCGAGGTCGGGCCGCAGAAGCCGGCCTGACAGGAAGAGGTTCCGCCGCAATCCGTGTCCTTGGTGCAGGGCCGGCTGCAGTAGCCGTTGATGCATGCGTCGAAGCCACACTGGTTATTGCTGGTGCAGGTCTTCGGGTTGGCAGGCAGTGGACGGCAGCTGCCGTAGAGACACTGGTCGCCCGTCTTGCAGTCGGTGTTCGCGGTGCATGCGGCCTGGCAGCTGCCCGCGACGCACGCCTTGCCATCGGAACAGTCGGCACCGGTCGTGCACTTCGCCTTGGGAGAGCACCGGCCCGCGTTGCACGCACACGACGAATGGCACTCGTCAGAGGTGGAACAGGAGGCGCCAGGACAACCGAAAGTGCAGTCCTGCCAGGGGTCGCCCCGGTCGACGATGCAGCCGGCAAGGAGCAGCGGAGTCAGCAACAAGGCGAAGCGCGGATTCATGGGTTTGGGTGAGTGCGGGGAAGAGTTTTTGTCCGCGCTCGGCAGTCTTCGTTGCCTCGATTCCGGCGGGTGATCATCGGAATCATTTCGGCCGCACCGAAATGATCAGTTCTGCGGGGGTCGGCAACGAACGGAAGTGTGCTCGATGACACCCTCGACGTCTGGAAGCCCCGGAGGCCAACGATGAGCGCCGGAGCGATTTCCCTTCAGCAGCTGGTTCCTACTCCCGCACCGCCGACCGCGCTCGAAGCGAAGCTGCTCAGGCTGGTCGAGCGGATTCGAAACGACGACATTCTCGCGTTCGAAGAGCTGTACCGCCTGACCCGCGACGATGTCGCGCGCACGCTGAGCCATTTGATGGGCCGGCGGTCCGACCTGGAGGATTTGATCCAGGAGACCTACTTGCGGCTACTCAAAGCCGTGCCCAATTTTCGCGGTGAATCCCAGTTCCGCACCTTCCTCTACCGCGTTTGCGCGAACGTCGCGCTGATGCACCAGCGCTGGTGGAGAAGGCGCCGGGAAGACCTGGTCGACGAGGTCCCGGAGCAGCTGAGCAGTGATGATCCCGAATGCGCGGCACAGGCGGCAGAATCGGCGCGCCTGGTTCAGAAGGCGCTGCAGAACCTGACCGCCAAGAAGCGGATCGTCTTCGTCTACCACGAGCTCTGCGGCATGGGCCCCGAGGAGATCGCGAAGGCGGTCGACTGCTCGTACAACACGGTGCGTTCGCGCCTCTTTCACGCGCGCCTCGAGTTCACGCACGCGCTGCGAGAGCTGGTGGAGGGCAAGCGATGAAACGACATGACGAATCGCTGCTCTGGCAGTACTCGGCGCGCGAGCTGGATCCGGAAGCGACGGCGCTGGTCGAGCACCACCTGCAGGAGTGTGTCGACTGCCGCGAGAAGCTGCTGGATGTGAGGCAGGCGCGGCTGGTGTTGCAGGACGCGCAGACGCCGCACCCGAAGGTCGAGTGGGCGAAGGTCGACCAGGGCATTTCGCAGATTGTCGAGAAGGGCCTCGAACGGCAGGCCAAGGCGTCGCGAAACTTGTGGAAGTGGCCGCTGGGCTTCGCGCTGGTCGCGTCGGCGGTGGCGGCGGTCGTGCTGGTCGCTCCGAAGCTCGAGAAGGTTCCGGCCCCGGTTGAGGTCGCGGTGGCTGCACCCGTCGAATCGATCGTGGGCACCGAGGTCGAGACGGCGCTGGGCTTGAGCAAGGTCGGCGTCGAGCTGTCGATGGCGCGCGAAGGCGAACGGCTGAACGCAGGCGAGGTGTTGCGGACGGCGGTCGGCGGGCGCGGCGTGATGGCGCTGCCCGATGGCAGCCGAATGCGGCTCGCGGGTGGATCGCAGCTGGCGCTGACGCGCGCGGATGCGGACGACGTGGCGCTGACGCTGGAAAGGGGCAGGGTGGGCGTGTCGGCGTCCCATCGTCAGCGGCGCGGCTTCGTGGTGCACACCAACGGCATGTCGGTGCGCGTGGTCGGCACGTTGTTCACCGTGTCGCAGGTGGCTGGCGTGGTCGAGGTGGTGGTCGCCGAAGGCAAGGTGATGGTCGAGCCGCCGGAAGGGCGGGCGATGGCGGTGACTGCGGGCGAGCGGCTGCGGTTCGAGCGTGGGCAGTGGAAGCCGCTGCGGGGCGTCGCGTCTCCGTCGCAGATCGCCGAGCTGAATGAGCTGACCGCTCCGCCGATGCTCGAGGCGGCGGGAGCTCCGCGGGCTCCGGCGGGTGGGCAGTTGCCGAAGCAGGTCGTCGGTGTCGGCCTGGCGACCGAGCCGGCGCAGCAGCAGCACGAAGGGTTGTTGCCGCGGAAGCCGTCGGTGGCGCGCGGGCAGGCGACCGTGTGGCCGAAGGGCGGGTTGGCGGTGGCTGAGTCGCCCGCTCCGCAGGTTCCGGATGAGGAAGTGGTGCAGCTCGAAGAGAAGTCGTCGGTGTGGCCGTCGATGGGTGGCGGGCCGACGACGTACGAGCCGCGCGTGGTGAAGCGGTCGGCGGCGAAGGCAGCTGTGGCTGCGGTTCCCGCTGAGCCGATCGGGGCGTACCAGCTCGAGGTCGAGACGCCCGCGCCAAAGGCGGAGTTCGGGAGCTGGCCGAAGGAGAAGGCAGCTCCGGCTCCCGCTGCTCAGAAGTGGCCCGAGCCGCAGGTTCCGGATGCGGAGCCTGTTGCGGTGGCTCCGAGCGCTCCGAGCGCTCCGATGAAGATCATCACGCCGTCGGTGAAAGCGAAGGGCGTGGTGGTCGTCGCGTCGAAGGGCGAGCCGCTGGCGCAGGACCTCGAGGCGATTTTCCTTCAGCGCGCCGAGCGCGGAATCGAGCGCGGCATCTGCGAACGGTCGCTGCTCGGCCTGCAGGAAATCGCCGCAGACCCCAGCCGCAACGAGCGCGCGGAGAAAGCCCGGATTCTGCGGGCCCGCTGCTACGACTCCCGCGTTCGCCCCGACCTGTCTGAGATCGAGTACCGCCGGTACCTCGAGATCTGGCCGAAGGGGAAGTTCGTCGACGAGGCGCGCAAGGCCATCATCGAGTGAGCGCCGTCAGCGCGGCTACGTCTTCGGCGGCAGGGGCTGCCCGGGCCAGGCGAGGACCTGAACGGTCGTCTTGTCATCGAGCGCGAGCCCATCGCCACGCGGCTCGGTTGCATCGACCTTGATCACCGCGCCGCGGGGCAGGGGCTTCAAGAACACCTTGTTGGCCTCGGTCGAATGCCGTTCCTGCATCGCGAGCCCGACGCGGCCTTCCGGCCCGCAGCCCATGAAGCGCAAGCGCCCCTTTCCTTCCAGCGGCTCGGACACGATGCGGAACAGGCGCCCGTCGGGAGGCTCGGCCCACGCCTCACCCTTCGGCGCCATCGCCAGGTAGCTCATCTTCAGCGAGTCCTTGTGGATGCCCGCGAGGCGCGCGATGCCTTCGACCGTCGGCGGCATGCGCCAGTCGCGCTCGGCGTGGCACCAGTCGGACTCCTTCAGCAGCGCCGGGCAGTTGCCGCGGAACAGACACGGCGCCCGCACCGCGTAGCCGCGCGCGACGAGCACATCGCGCAGCTGCAGCAACGCGCGCGACGTGTCGCGCAGCGCCGGCTCGAGAATCAGCAGACTGCCGCGGGGCTTCACCTTCGCCAGCACCTGCTCGGCCAGATTCGCGCGCTTCTCGATGAAGTCCTTCGAGTCGGTGAAGAGCTCGTTGATGACGTGTCCCATCAACACCATGTCGAACTGGCCATCGGGCAGCGGCCGTTCAGGGCTCCACTCGCGAGTCGCGATCGGCTCGGTCGCCTCGGTCGCCAGCGCCTTCGCCAGGTCCAGCGCCGCCTTGCTGCGATCCGCCGACGTCACCGCCGCGGCCCCCGCATCCAGCGCCGCGAAGGACATCGGCCCGGGGCCGCTTCCCAAATCCAGCACTTCGCGCGGACGCGGAAGCTCGCCCAGCGCCTGTCGCGCCTGCGCGTAGCTCACCGGCCAGTAGAAGAGGAGGTACGCACCCAGCAGGGCCGGGTTGTCCATGTACTTCGCTCCGGCGAGGTGGCGATCGCGCGTCAGGCCCAGCGACAACGTGCGCACGCCTTGCGCGACCTGCTTCAGCTCGTGGGGCTTGAGCGTGCCGTCATCTTCGTCTTCGTCGTAACGGTTCGGTTTCTTCTGCTGGCCTTTGCTGCCGCGGGCGCGCCACACCTTCACGAGGAGCGGCATCCAGCGGGAGAGGTCCTTATGGTAGTCGCTCGACATTGAGGTGGGCCGATGATCATCGAAGTCAAAGCGCTGAAGAAGCATTACCGCGTGCACAAACGCGCTCCAGGGCTGGCTGCGGCCCTGAAGTCGCTTTTTCACCGCGAGCACACGACAGTCAAAGCCGTCGACGGCATCTCTTTTTCCATCGGCGCCGGCGAGCGCGTCGGCTTCCTCGGCCCGAACGGCGCCGGCAAGACGACCACCCTCAAGGTGCTCTCGGGCCTGCTGTACCCCAGCGAAGGCGAGGTGCGCGTCGACGGCCACACGCCGCAGAAACGCGAGGTCGAGTTCCTCAAGAAGATCATGTTGGTGATGGGCCAGAAGCAGCAGCTGCTGTGGGACCTGCCGCCGGCCGAGACCTTCGACTTGAACCGCGCCATCTACGAAGTGCCCCGCGACCAGTACCAGAAGCGGCTCACCGAGCTCACCGAGCTCTTGAGCGTCGGCGACATCATTCACAAGCCGACCCGGCAGCTGTCCCTGGGCGAGCGGATGAAGTGCGAGCTGATGGCCGCCCTGGTTCACGGCCCGAAGGTGCTCTTCCTCGACGAGCCGACGATCGGCCTCGACGTCTCGATGCAGGTGGCGATGCGCGACTTCATTCGCCGCTACAACGCCGAGGTTGGCGCGACGCTGATTCTCACCAGCCACTACATGGACGACGTCGCCGCGCTCTGCCCGCGGGTGATCGTGATCGACAAGGGCTCATTGAGCTTCGACGGCCAGCTGGACGATCTGCGCACCCAGGTGCGGCCGGTGAAGCGCGTCGCCTTCCGCCTGTCCGCTCCCGTCGCTGCTGACGCGCTCGCCGCGCTCGGCAAGGTCATCTCGAGCGAGCCCGGTGAGGCGGTGATCGAGGTGGGCTCGGACGACGTGAAAGACGTCGTCGGCCGCGCGCTGGCAAACCTTCCGGTGAAAGACCTGACCGTCGAGAACCCGCCGCTGGAAGAGGTGATGAGCGAGCTCTTCGAACGCAGCCGCGCCGCGCGCACGCCCGAGGCCGCGTAGTGCTTCGTACCCTTCGCGCGCTGCCGACGATCATGCGCATCGGCGTGTCCGAGGCCGTCGCGTACCGCGCCGAGATGATCGTCTGGGTCCTCGCGACCACGATGCCCTTCATCATGCTGGCGCTGTGGTCAGCCGTCGCCACCGTCGCGCCCATCGTCAGCAACAGCGGCCGCACCTACGCAGGGAGCACCTTCACCGCCTACTTCCTCGCCGTCTTCATCGTCCGGCAGCTCGTCGCCAGCTGGGCCTCGTGGGAAATCAACTACGAGGTCCGGCAGGGCACGCTCGCGATGCGCCTGCTGCGCCCGATTCACCCCGTCATCTCCTACGCGGCCGGCAACCTCGCCGCGCTGCCGATGCGATCGCTGGTGACGCTGCCGGTGGTGGCGATCATCTTTCTGGCCGGCGTCGCGGGCTCGTTTCCCACCGACCTGCGCATCTGGGCGCTGTGGGGCCTTTCGATGCTGGGCGGGTGGTTGATCACTTTTTTCGCCAACGTCGCGATCGGCAGCCTCTCGCTGTACATGGAGTCGAGCATCAAGGTGATGGACCTCTGGCTCGCCGGGTTCTTCGTCTTCTCGGGCTACCTCTACCCGCTGGACATGTTTCCGCCCGTCGTCCGCGCCATCGCCGACTGGCTGCCGTTTCGCTACCAGATTGGAGTGCCCGTCGAGCTGATGACCGGCGCCCATGGCATCGACGCCGCGCTGCAGCTGCTGCTTCGCCAGTGGGCGTGGGCCGCGGGGCTGGGCGTGTTCGCGGTGCTGTTGTGGAACAACGGCGTGAAGCGCTTTCAGGCGTTTGGGGGCTGACATGGGCCGCTACCTCAGACTGCTGCGGCTGCAGCTGCGCACCTCGATGCTCACCGCCGCGCAGTACCGGTGGGACTTCGCGATCGACGGGGTGATTTCCATCTTCTGGACCACCACCGCCGTCATCCCGCTCTTCGTCGTCTATGGCGGAGCGGCCACCGGCGGTATTCCCGGCTGGTCCTTGTCGGAAGCCCTCGTCGTCATCGGCTGGTTCATTCTTCTGCAGGGCGTGCTCGAAGGCGCGATCAACCCCGGGCTCACCGCGGTCGTCGATCACATCCGCAAAGGCACGCTCGACTTCGTGCTGCTCAAGCCCGCCGACGCGCAGTTCCTCGTCTCCACTTCCCGGTTTGCGTTGTGGCGGGTGACCAGCGTCTTGATGGGCCTCGTCATCTTCGGCATCGCCTTCAAGCGGCTCGACCGCTGGCCGTCCGGGCCGGGCGTGATTCAGTCGATGCTGCTCGCGACGCTGGCGGTCGCCGTCCTCTATTCGCTGTGGATCCTCATCGTCAGCCTCGCGTTCTACGTGGTGAAGGTCGACAACCTGACCTACCTGTTCACCTCGATCTTCGACGCCGCGCGCTGGCCGTCGACGGTGTTCCGCGGGGCGCTGCACCTGATTTTTACTTTCGTCATTCCGCTCGCCCTCATGACCACCTACCCGGCGGAAGCGCTGCTGGGTCGGCTCGCGTGGTCGACCCTGTTGGGCTCGTTGGCCGGCACCGTGGTGCTCGCCTTCATTTCCCGCCAGGTCTGGCTCTTGAGCATTCGCCGCTACACGTCGGCGAGCTCGTAGCGCTAACTTCGAAGCCGTGCCCAGCGCCCGCCTCGAAAGAAAGTCTCCTCGCGACGCGGCCGCCGCGATTCGCACCGCGGTCGGCTGGCTCACCGCGAATGGCTACCAGTCCGAGCCCATCGTCTACGGCTCGGCGCAGCTCGGCTACTCGACACGCACGGGCGATCGCTTCGATCAGCAGCCGCACACGCTGCGCATCATTCACCAGGGCGCGATGATCATCTTCGAGTTCACCACGGGCCTCGGCAGCAGCGGCGGCGTCAGTGGCAGCGATCTGCAGGCGCTCGTGGCCAGGGTGGACGCTGCACTGGGGCTCAAGCCGGCCCCCGCTCCGATGGTCGGCTGCCGGTACTGCGGGCGGCTCACCGACGCCTCGGCTGTCACCTGCGAAGGCTGCGGCCTCGCCGACTTCGTCTGAGCGCCGTGCGCGTCGTCACCTGGAACATCAACTCGATTCGCGCGCGCACCGAGCACCTGCTGGGCGTGCTGCAGCGCTTGTCGCCCGACGTGCTGATGCTGCAAGAGCTCAAGTGCACCGACGAGCAGTTCCCCACGGCCGAAGTCGAGGCCGCCGGGTACCAGGCCGCCGTCTTCGGACAGAAGTCGTTCAACGGCGTCGCGATGCTCACGAAAGGCAAAGCGTCCGACGTGGTCCGCAACATCAGCGACGGGCTCGAAGACCCGATGGCCCGGATGATCGCAGCGACCTTTCGCGGCGTCCGCATCTATGGCCTCTACGCGCCCAACGGCCAGGCCGTCGGCTCCGAGGCCTTCGAGTACAAGCTCCACTGGTACACCCGCCTTCGCCGCTTCCTCACCCAGCGCCACGCGCCCGAGTCGAAGGTGATTCTGTGCGGCGACTTCAACGTCGCTCCGGAAGACCTCGACGTGTGGGATCCACGGCTCTTCGCCGGGCAGACGCTCTTCACCGATTCGGAAAAGCGCGCCTGGCGCGAGCTGCGCGATTCGTTGCGGATGACCGACGTCTTCCGCGCGCTGCACCCCGGCGTGCAGCGCTTCACGTGGTGGGATTACCGGATGTCTGGCTACAAGAAGAACCACGGCTTGCGCATCGACCACTTCCTTGCCACTGCCGCGCTCGCTGCAAGCGCGAAGGCGACGGGCGTTGATCTCCCGGCCCGTGAGCTGAAGCTTCCCAGTGATCACGCCCCAGTCTGGGCGGACTTCGATATGTAGTCCCCATGGACATCATTTCGGTACCCGGGTTGCTCTTCGGCGCGGCCGCATGGTTCGGGCTGCGCTACGTCATCTTCGGTTTCTACACGGTCGCTCCGAACGAGCGGGCGGTGAAGACCTCGTTCGGCAAGGCCGAGCAGCTACAGACGACGACCCTCGACAACCCGATGGCCGAGTCGCTGCGGCCGGAAGAACGCGAGCGCTACAAGTACCCTCAGGTGAGGGTGATTCAGCCCGGCGGCCCGTACTTCAAGTGGCCGTGGGAAAAAATCTACAAGGCCTCCGTCGCCACCGAGACGGTGAACATGGCGTGGGACCCTGAGGACACGAACGCCAACCGGGGCGGCACGATGCTCGAGGCCGTCACCAAGGATCAGCTGAACACCGGGCTCGTCGGCCAGCTGCGCTTCCGCGTCAACGAGCAGAACCTCTACGCGTACCTGTTCGCGGTGAAGCGGCCCATCGTCCACGTGATGGGGTACTTCATCTCGATTCTTCGTCAGCGCATCGCCGCCTTCGAGGCGCCGAAGAGTGAGATTCCCGCCGGCGTCACCAACCCGCTGGAAATCAGCGTCGTCTCGGGCGTCAGCATCAACGACCTGCGAAAGAACCTGCGCATCCTCAACGAGACGATGGATCGCGACTGCATCTCGTCGTCTGCGCGCTACGGCATTCAGCTGGACGCCGCGCTGATCACCGACATCGACCCGCCCGCCGAGGTCGAGAGCGCGTTGGCCGCGATCAACACCGCCCACAACCACGTCAGCTCGGACATCTCGCTCGCGCAGGCGTCTGCAGATCAGCGCCTCGTGCAGAGCCGCCGCGCGGTAGAAGTCGAGACGCTGAACGCGCAAGCCGAGGTCGAGCCGCTGGTGTCGATGGCGACCCAGCTGGTCGAGCTGAAGAAGATGGGGCCCGACGTGCTCAAGGCGTACACCCGCAACGTTCGCCTCTCTCTGTTCGCCAAAGCCCGCCAGGCGATGTTGGAGGTGAAGCGATGAGCTTCTTCGTGTCGATGTTGATCGCCTTCTTTGCCTGCCTCGTCGGCGTCCCCTCGGTGCTGGGTATTCTCAAGGCGCTGGGGGTCTGGACCACCGTCGAAGAACGCCGCGCCAAGGTCTACGTGCTGTTCGGTGAGGTCATCGGCATCCTCAACGAGCCGGGCCTGCACTTCCTCTGGCCGAAGCTCGGGTGGAAGGCGATGTTGGTGAACTGGCTCGGCAAGGCGCACGTGGTCGACATGCGGCTCGACCAGGAATACCTGCGCAGCCAGGCGCTGAACTCGGAAGAGGGCGCTCCGATGGGTGTGGGCGTCTGGTACGAGATGTTCGTCTCGGACCCGCGGTCTTTCCTCTTCAAGAACGCCGACCCCCGCGGCAGCTTGCGCGCGAACGTCGGCAACGCGGCGGTGCGCAGCCTCTCGAACATGAAGCTCGGCGAGATGCTCGAGACCCGCCACACGATGAGCGTGATGGTCCGCAACGAGGTCTCGCCCAAGTCCCACGAGTGGGGCTACCAGCTGGGCAGCGTCTACATCCGCAAGGTCCACTTCCGCGACGTCCAGATGATCCGGCAGATCGAAGAGAAGGTCGTCAACCGGCTGCGGCAGGTGACGTCGGCGATCAAGCAGGACGGCAACAACCAGGTCAGCATCATCAAGTCGACGGCCGAACGTCAGGCGGCGATCGAGTTCGCGCGCGCCGCGGCGCAGCGGCCGTTGATCGTCGGCCAGGCGCTGCAGAAGATCGCCCAGGACAACGAGGTGATGCAGGCCGTCTTCGAGCTGCTGGAGTACCAGAAGCTTTCCGAAGGTGAGGCCCGCGTCACGCTGCTTCCTTCCGGACAGCAGGGCGATCTGCTGGCGACCATGCTCGCCGCACAGAACCCGATCAAGTGACCCAGTCGAAGTTCGCGAGCCTCGACGACGTCGTCGCGCACATGCGCGAGAAGTACGGGCCGGTGCCCACGCTGACTCCGACGGACGAAGGAGCAGCCGAGGCAAAAGCGCTGCTTCAAGAAGGCATGGAGCTCGGGGCGCGCAGCGACTACCACGGGGCGATCGCGAAGTTCGACGCGGCGATGCTTCGCAACGGTGAGACGGCGAACCTGCTCGCCGTGCGGTCGATGTCGTTTCTCGCCCTGGGCGAGCGCAGCTGGTACCTGTTCGACATGCGCGAGGCGTTGGAGCGCCACGACGGCGGCGAGCCCCTGATGCTGACGCCGGCTGACCTTGCCGAAAACCAACAACGGCTCGAGCTCGTCTCGCAAGAGCTGGGAGTGATCGGGTTTGCCGAGCTGCAGTCGCGTCGAAAGGCAGACATCTTCTACTCCCGCGGCTTTCGCGCCTGGGAAGACAAGCGGAAGAACGAGGCGCTCGCGTGGATGGCGGAGTCGCTGGCCGTCACGCCGCTGGCGCTCGCCTGCTGGTACGCGGGGCTCTTCCTCGCCCAGGCGAAGGACGCCGAGGCGTCGCTCTTCCTCCTCGACCTGCTGCCGACGCAGGAGCCCACGTCCCTCGCCCAGCTGTACGCGGGGGTCAGCCGTGACACCGTCACGAAGGCGCGCGAAGCCGTGGCGGAGCTCGCCGTCTTGCAGCGATAGTCCCGGGCCAATGACCGCAGAAGACGAGAGCAGCCTGCGCACGGCAGCGCGGCTGGCCAGGCTCGGTGGGTGGTCCGTCGATGTCGCGGCAATGAAGCTCGCGTGGTCAGGCGAGACCGCGGCGATTCACGACGAGCCTCCCGGGTTCACGCCCGATCTGATGCAGGCGTTCGCATACTTCGCCCCAGAGTTCCGGGATTCGTTGAGGCGCCTGTTCGAGGAGTGCATTCGCAATGGAGCGCCCTTCAGCCTGGACTTCCAGCTGATCACGACGAAGGGCCGTCGCGTCTGGGTGCGCACTTTCGGCGAGTCAGTGAAGGACGACAGCGGCAAGGTGGTGAAGGTGCAGGGCGGTTTTCAGGAAGTGGGCGCACAGCGCGCCGCCGCCGATCGGATCCTTTCTCTTGTGGCTTCGCTGGAAGGCATCACTGACGCGTTCGTCACGCTCGATCGGGGGCTGCGGTTCACCTACCTGAACGGGGCCGCCGAGAAGATGTTGCAGCGACCCCGCAGCCAACTGCTGGGGCAGTACATCTGGCAGGAATTCAAAGAGGCCGAAGGGACAACGGCTGATCGCGCCTACCGAAAGGTGCTCGAGCACGGCGTGGCGGTCACCTTCGAGCAGTTCTACCCGCCGCTGAACAAATGGCTGGACGCGAAGGCGTACCCCACGGTCGACGGCGTGGCCGTCTATTTCCGCGATGTCACCGAGCTCCACGCGGTTCAGGAGTCCATTCGCGAGCAGGCGACGCTGCTCGACCAGGCGAATGACGCGATCATCGTTCGCGACCTCGAGCACAGAGTTCTCTACTGGAACCGCAGCGCCGAGCGCATCTACGGGTGGACGGCGGCCGAGGCGAAGGGCCGCAAGGTCACTCAGATGCAGATGCTGGATCTGGCCGCTTTCGAGGTCGGGATGCGGGCGGTGATGGCGCGCGGCGAGTGGGTGGGTGAGCTCGTCCAGACCCGCCGCGACGGCGAGCGCCTGACGGCCGAGTGCCGGTGGACGCTGGTTCGCGACGACGACGGAAACCCGAAGTCGGTGCTCGCGATCAACACCGACATCACGGCGAGCAAGAAGCTCGAGAGCCAGATTCTTCGTTCGCAGCGCATGGAAAGCATCGGCTCGCTGGCGGGCGGCATCGCCCACGACTTGAACAACACGCTGGCGCCGATCTTGATGACGGTGTCGCTGATGCGTTCGATGGAGACGGACGGGGCGCGCAGCGAGGACCTCGAGACGATCGAGGTGTGCTCGCAGCGCGCGGCCGACATGGTGGCGCAGCTGCTCGCGTTCGCACGCGGCGTCGACGGCAAGCGCGCGAAGCTCCGCGTCGGCGCGATCGCCACCGAGCTTCAGAAGATCATTCGCGACACTTTTCCGAAGGACATCTCGCTGCAGCTGTCGACGCCCATCAACGAGTGGGACGTTCACGCCGACCCGACGCAGATTCACCAGCTGCTGATGAACCTTTGCGTGAACGCTCGCGATGCGATGCCCAATGGCGGTCTGCTGACGCTCGCGGTCGATCAGGTCGTGCTCGACGACGCCTACGCGGGGATGAACCTCGAGGCAAAGCCGGGCCCGTACGTGCTGATTCGCGTCGAAGACTCGGGCGTGGGAATGCCGGCGTCGGTGCTCGATCGCATCTTCGACCCCTTCTTCACCACCAAAGAGCTCGGCAAGGGCACCGGCCTGGGGCTGTCGACGGCGCACTCGATCGTGCGAAGCCATGGCGGCTTCATTCATGTCTACAGCGAGCAGGGCAGGGGCACGCGGTTCCGGGTCTACCTGCCGGCGGACGTGGGCCACGCGGTGTCGGAACAGGCGGCGATCGAGCAGTCGGCGGTGCCGCGCGGCAACGGCGAGACGGTGCTGGTGGTGGACGACGAAGAGTCGATTCGGCACGTCGCGCAACGCACGCTCGAGAGGTTCGGGTACCAGGTGAGGGTGGCGAAGAACGGCGCCGAGGCGGTGTCGATCTACGCGAGCCACCGCGACGAGATTGCGGTGGTGCTGACGGACATGTCGATGCCGGTGATGGACGGCCCGGCGACGATCGTGGCGCTCCGGTCGATGAACCCGAAGGTGAAGATCATCGGCACCAGCGGCCTCAACGCCAACGGCAATCTCGCGAAGGCCGTCGGCGCGGGCGTGCACCACTTCGTCCCCAAGCCCTACACCGCTGAGACGCTGCTCAAGGTATTGAAGAAGATCCTCAAAGAAGGCTGAGCACGCCGACGAGCGAGTGCTGGTCGTCGAACTCGCCGCTGTCGGGGGCTGGCGCGCCTTTCGATCGAATGCCTGTTTTCCAGCGCCGGCGGGGGGTTGGGTGGGGGCGAAGCGGCTACTTCGCAGGGGCGGCGGCGGCGCGCGACTTCTTTCGGTCGAACACAGCGGGCGCGACTTTTGGAGACGTGAGGAAGGTGACGATGTCCCGCAGGTCCGAATCGGGGAGCCGGGCGATGCTGAACGCAGGCATCTGATCATCGTCATGTCCTTCGAGGTGGCGGACACGGGCGACGACCCATTCGGGCTCGTAGAGGCCGGGCGCCCAGACCGGGCCGACGCGGCCGTCGAGGTGGCAGGTCATGCAGTACTGGTCCGCCAGTGCCTTGCCGCGCACCGGGTCGCCTCCGGTCGGATCCCGAATCGTCGACTCATACGTTCGGTACACCACCCGGTAGTCGAGCTCGGCCGCCGGGTCCGGCGAGATCGCCTGCACGAATGCCGTGAGCTCGCCCTGCTGCTGGTCGGAAAGCCCCGTGCCCTTCATGAACATCTTTTGGCAGATGCTCGCCGCTTTCCCCACCGTCGGCGCGAAGCCGCCCCAGAACTTCGGCCGCTGCGCGGCGTTGAACATCGTGCTGCCAGCGCGCGCGAACCCATCGCCCTGCTTCAACCCCGCGCGCTCGTCGGCCTTCGAGTGGCAGTGGCCGCACGACAGCTTGTTGCCCGCGCCACCCAGGTCGGCGGCGTGGAACATCCGTTCGCCCTTCGCCTTCGGCTCGTCTCCGCTGAACAGATACGACACCGTCAGCACCGGCTTCGGCTTCCTCGGCGGCCGCGGCTTCGCCTTCGGAGCGGCCGGCAACACCGTCGCCACCGTCGGCTCGGTCGGTGGTTTCGGCGCGCTCGCGACCACCGCGTCGGCCTTCACCGCTTCCTTCGGAGCAAACAACACCTCGAACGAGACCTCGGCCACGTCGCCCAGCTTGATGAAGAGCCGCTGCGGCCGGGTGATGTTGTAGTCGGCGAAGGGCACCTCGATCGTGCCCGAGACCCAGACCTTGCGGTCGGCTTCCATCCGCACCCGCGCCGGCAACCGCACCGCGCGGCGAACGCCGTGAAGCTCGAAGCTGCCGACCGCTTCGGCCTCGATCGACTGCCCTGGCTGAAGCTGCGCGGCGCTCGTGCGCTCGAGCTTCTCGACCACCAACAACGCAAACGGGTACCGCGACGTCTGCAGGAACTCGTTGCGCATGTCTTCGTCGCGCTGATCGATGCCCGTCTTGATCGTCGCCAGCTCGACCGCGACCCACGCCTTGCCCGTCGCCACCGAGTTCGGGTCGAGCTCGAGGCTGCCCGCGACCTGCCGCGTCTCGCCGAGCACATCGTCCAGCGGCCCTTCGACCTTGAACTTCACGCTGCCGTGCGGCCGCGGAGCGACCGTGTAGCCCTCGCCCCACGCCACCGAAGACACCACCACCGCCACCACTGCGAGCCGGGTCATCATTTGCGCGCTACCTCACGTCCACCAGCACCTGGGTGCCAGTGAGAATGTCGACCACGGAACGGCGGCCCTTGGTGAACAAAGCGGCCGCGCTGCCCAACACCCCGACCAGAAAACCAACGCCCGCCATCGCGGCCGAAGCGAGCACCGCTGCGCTGCCTTCCGAACGGTACACCCCTGCGAGCGCGAGGCTGCCGAACGCGAGCCAGCCGTGCTGCGCTGCAGAACGCCCGAACGCGCGAAGCTTCGACACCGGCAAATCTCCGGGGCGGCGCAGCACCGTTCGCATCATCCACTGGCCCGGCGTCGAGCCGACGGTGAACAACCCAACTGCGACCCACACCATCAACGCGACGAACCCCGTCGGCGCGAACGACTGCACCGTGAACCGCGCCGCCGCCGCGAAGATCGACACGTCGATCAGCCAGGCGAGCACCCGCATCATCGGGCTGGCCGGCACCTCGGGCCGCGGGGCCGCGTCGTCGAGCGCTTCGATCAACGCGTCGTAGGTCTGGAAGCGGCGCGACAGATCTCTTTCCATGCAGCGATCGATCAGGTCGGCCACTTTCGCGGGTACGTGCTTCGCCCGCTGGCGCAGCGTCGGCGGCGGAGGCCCGACGACGAAGGTCATCAGCTCGGTGAAGGTGGTCGCGTTGTTCGGCGGCGCGCCCCCCAGCAGCTCGTAGAAGGTCGCGCCCAGCGCATAGATGTCGGTGCGGGCGTCGAGCTCGAGGCCCTTCGCCTGCTCGGGTGACATGTACGGCGGGCTGCCGAGCACCGCGCCGGCCTGGGTGAACTTCGGCAGGCTCGCGGCGATCCGCGGTTGGGTCAGCGGCTCAGCTGGCTTCTCGCGCGAGTTCACCGGAGCGGCGAGCCCGAAGTCGGCGAGGTGCGCGAGCCCGAAGCGGTCGAGAAGAATGTTCGCCGGCTTGATGTCGCGGTGAATGATGTTGAGCCGCGCCGCTTCGCGAAGCCCTTCGGCGAGCCCGCGCATGTGGCGCACCGCGTCCTGCCACGACAGCTTCTTGCCTGCGTCTACCGCGTCGGCCAGCGAGCCGCCGTCGACGAGCTCCATCGCCATGAAGAGCACGTCTTTCTCCTGGCCGACGAAATACACCTGCACCACGTTCGAGTGGGCGACCTGCGCCTGCGCGCGCGCCTCACGTAAAAAACGATCGGCGAACGTCGCCGCGCTGGCGAGCTCGGGGCGAATGACTTTGAGCGCGACCTGCCGATGAAGCGACGTGTCGAAGCCGAGGTAGACCTCGCCCATGCCGCCCGCCGCCAGGACCTTGTCGAGGCGGAAGTGGTTCAGGTAGCGGGTGGTCACGGCTCTTCGACGATGTCTTTCTTCATCGGGCCGATGATCGCGAGCAGCTCGCCCTTTTCCTTCTCGGGCACCTTGAACTTGTCGAGCGTGGCGACGAGGTGGCCGGCGAGCGCGTCGAACTGCGCGTGGGTGACGCCCATGCCTGCGTGCGACGTCTTCATGTCGCGCCCCGAGTAGGTGCAGCCGCCGCCGGTGCCCGCGCAGAGGAGCTCGATCAGCCGGGTGCGAAGCCGCGGCACGTGCGAGCCCGCGAAGCCTGCGTTGATCCGTTCGTCTTGAGAGATGCGGCCGAGAAAATCGTCGACGACCGCTTCGATCGCCGGCTTGCCGCCGAGCCGATCAAAAAGCGATGCAGTGGCGGCGACGGGCGCGGCCGCGGGCTCAGCAGAGGTCGTGGCTTTCGAAGTGGCGCACGCCGAAAGCAGCGCGGCGGCGAGGACGACGGTGGTTCTCAAGTGGAAGCTCCCTGGCATACCCGTACGAGCGCGTCAGCCTACCGGTTCCGTAGCGCTTGTCGTTTCCCCGCCTGCGCGCTTGAGGCCCAGCGACTTCATCTTTTTGTAGAAGTGGCCGCGCTCGAGGTCGAGCAGGCGGGCAGCCTCGGTCGCGTTGTCGCGCGTGTACGCGAGCGCCCCGAGAATGATGTCGCGCTCGGCCTCGTCGACCTGGTCGCGAAAAGACTTGTCGGTCTGGAAGCGGGTGACGGGCTTGGCGGCCTCGGGGATCTTCATCGCGGGTGAGGTGGGGGGCAGGCTGGCGTCACCGAGCGCGGCCGTCTTGTCGGTGGTGGGAATGACGTCATCCCCCAGGGCCATCGCGCTGACGCGGCGGCGCGGCAGCAGCGCCTCGGCCTCGGCGCCGGTGACGACCGCCCCTTCACACAGGATGGCGAGCCGTTCGACCAGGTTGCGCAGCTCGCGCACGTTGCCCGGGTAGTCGTACGCCTCGAGCCGGGCAAGCGCTTCGGCCGACAGCTTCAAGCCGCGGCGCCCGTTCTGTTTGCAGGCGTCCTGCAGAAAGGTGTCGATCAACAGCTTCAGGTCTTCGCGGCGTTCGCGCAGCGGTGGGCTGTGAAGCTGCACGACGTTCAAGCGGAAGTAGAGGTCTTCGCGGAAGCGGCCGGCGGTGATCTCGCGCTCGAGGTCGCGGTTCGTCGCAGCGAGGACGCGGACATCGACCTTGATCGTCTCGGCGCCACCCACGCGCTCGAGCTCGCCTTCCTGCAACACGCGCAAGAGCTTGGCCTGCATCGCGGCCGGCATGTCGCCGACCTCGTCGAGGAACAGCGTGCCGCCGTTGGCGAGCTCGAACTTTCCGCGGCGGGCGGTGACGGCGCCGGTGAAGGCTCCTTTCTCGTGGCCGAAGAGCTCGCTCTCGATCAGCTCGTGCGGCACCGCGGCGCAGTTGAGCTTCACGAACGGGCCAGACTTGCGGCGACTGTGCTGGTGAATCGCCCGCGCGATCAGCTCCTTGCCCGAGCCGTTCTCTCCGGTGATCAGCACCCGGCCTTCTGACGGAGCGGCCCGCTGAATCAGCCCGTACACCCGCTGCATCGCGGGCGAGCTGCCGACCATCTCGAAGCGGCCGACCTCCTGCTTGAGGCTGGTGAGCTCTTCGACCAGGGCCGAGACGGTGAGCGCGTTGCGAAGCGCGAGCAGCAGGCGGTCGCGGGAAATCGGCTTCTCGAGAAAGTCGCGCGCGCCCAGCTGGGTCGCTTTGACCGCCGTGTCGATGGTGCCGTGGCCGCTCATCATGATGACGGGCAGGTCGGGGCGCAGCTTCTGGATCTTCGCCAGCGCTGTCAGGCCGTCCATGTCGGGCATCTTCACGTCCATCAGCACCGCGTCGACGGGGCGGGCAGCGACGACGTCGAGGGCGAGCTGGCCACCGGCGGCGAGCTCGGTCTGGTAGCCCTCGAGCTGCAGCGCCTGGTTCAGCGTCAGCAGGATGTTCTTTTCGTCATCGACGATGAGCACGGTGGCGTGGGGCATGGGCGAAAAGACCTCGGTGTGCGGGGTGCGGCCATTCTGCCGCGGTTGCAGCGGGAGGATCACCCAAACTGCAACGTTCTTGCCCGCTTCGAAGGCGTCTTGTGTTACCAGCCGCGGCATGGCTTCTCGACTGGTGAAGTACGTGTTCGCGGCCGCAGCCCTCGGGGCCCTCACGGGCTGCCCTCCGACGTACCCAAAGTGCGACAGCGACGCGAACTGCAGCGAGAAGGGCGAAGTCTGCGTTCAGGGCCAGTGCCAGGAGTGCGCCACCGACGCCAACTGCAAGCCCGGCTTCGTCTGTGACGCGAACAAGTGCGTGCCGAAGCCCGAGTGCTCGGACACCAACCCTTGCAAGGCCGGGGCGAAGTGCAAGCAGGGCAAGTGCGCGGTCGACGGCTCGAAAGACGGCACCTGCAGCACCAACGAAGACTGCCCCTCGGGCGAGGAGTGCAAGTCGGGCCGTTGCGCGAGCAAGGGCGGCGCCGGCGCGGGCGCGTGCACGGTCGAGCCGATTCGCTTCGAGTTCAACGAGAGCAAGCTGGGCACCGAAGGCCAGTCGGCCCTCGCGGCGCTGGCCGACTGCATCAAGAAGAACAGCTGGAAGCTGCGGGTCGAAGGCCACGCCGACGAACGCGGCACCGAGGAATTCAACCTTCAGCTGTCGAACCGGCGCGCGGCGTCGGTGAAGCGCTACCTCACCGACCTGGGCGTCGGCGACGCGGCGCTCGAGACAGTGGGCTACGGCGAGAACAAGCCCGCCGTGCAGGGCTCGAACGAGTCTGCCTGGGCTGCCAACCGCCGCGTCGAGCTGGTCAAGCGCTGAAGCTCAAAGAGGCCCTCGCGAAGTCGACGCTCGACCTCGAGCAGATCTCGTCGCGCCTCGACCAGGTCGACCAGGGCGAACGGCTGGCAGAAATCTGGAGCCTGAACGGCGCGGAGCAGCAGCGGCTCTTCGAAGCGGTGAAGGGCCACCACCCAGTTACCGTCGACGACCTGGTGCCGCCCGGCACACCCTCGCTGACCGGGGTGACGCACGAGGGGAAGAACTCCCTGCCGCTGTTCAACCACTTCGCCAAGGTCTTCTACCGGGCGGACGCGGGCGCCGAGCTCAACGGCTTCAACCGCAACGACGCGCTGGTGACCACTACCGTCGGCCCGGGCTACTTCGTCGCCTACGCGCAAGGGGCGGGCGAGGTGTTGATCGACTACACGCGGCTGCCCACGAAGAAGCCCGAGGGCTGGCCTGCGATTCTTCCGAACGACGCCCGGCTGTCGCGCTTCGTCTACCACCAGACGAAGGACCTGCTGCGCGGCGTCTCGAAGCACGTGATGGTCGGGCACGCGAGCCGCGGCGGGGTCGACCTTCCGAACTGGTTCATGCTCTGCCGCGTCAACGCTTAGAGCAGCGCGCGGAACCCTTCTTCGTCGACGACCTTCACGCCGAGCTCGGTCGCCTTCTTCAGCTTCGAGCCGGCGTCCGTGCCCGCGACGACGAGGTCGGTCTTCTTCGACACGCTGCCGGCGACCTTGCCCCCGCGCCGCTCGATTTCTTCCTTCGCGAGCTCGCGGGTCATCGTCACCAGCGTGCCGGTGAGGACGACAGTCTTCCCCGCGAAGGCCCCACCTTCGACCTTCGGTGGCGGCTCGGCGACGATGGGCACCGCGAGCAGCCCTTCGACGACCTGAAGGTTCTGTGGCTCGTGGAAGAAGGCGTGAATCTCGTGCGCCATCTCGGGGCCGATGTCTTTGACGGACTGCAGCGCTGCTTCGTCGGCGTCCATCAGGGGCGCCATGTCGCGGAAGTGGTCGGCCAGGGCCTTCGCGGTCGCTTCGCCGACCTGGGGGATGCCGAGCCCGTAGATGAAGCGGCGCAGGCTGGTCTTCTTGCTCGCGTCGAGCGCCGCGACGAGGTTGGTCGCGCTCTTCTCGCCCATGCGGTCGAGGGTCATCAGCTTCTCGACGGTCAATGAGTAGAGGTCGACCAGCGTCAGCGCGAGCTTCGAGTCGATGAGCTGCTGGGCGAGCTTCTCGCCGAGGCCTTCGATGTCGAGCGCGGTGCGGGTGGCCCAGTGGCGAATGCGGCCGGTGACCTGCGCGGGGCACGAGATGCCGGTGCAGACGAGGGCGGAGGCGCCTTCTTCCCGAAGCGTGTCAGCGCCACAGATGGGGCACTTCTTCGGGAACTCGAACTTGCGTTCTTGGCCGGTGCGGCGCGACTCGATCACCTTTACGATCTCGGGAATCACGTCGCCGGCGCGGCGCAGAAACACCCAGTCGCCGATGAGCACGCCTTTGCGGTTCAGCTCGTCTTCGTTGTGAAGCGTGGCGCGCGCAACGGTGACGCCGCCGACGAACACGGGCTTGAGCGCTGCGCAGGGAGTGAGGACTCCGGTGCGACCGACGCTGACGAAGATGTCTTCGACGTACGCCTCGACCTCTTCCGGCGGGAACTTGTAGGCCACCGCCCAGCGCGGACTCTTCGACACCTGGCCCAGCCGCTTGCGCCAGTCTTCGTCGTCGACCTTCACCACCAGGCCGTCGATCTCGTACGGCAGGCCGTGGCGGTCTTTCATCAGCGACGCGTACTGCGCGTGCACGCCCGCGATGCCCGTCGCCACCGCGCGGCGCACGTTCACCGGCAACCCTGCGTCTTCCATCCACTGCAGCTTCTCGCTGTGCTTCGCGAAGGCCGGGCCGCCTTCGACCGCACCGGTCTCGTAGACGTAGACGCTCAACGGGCGTTCGGCGGTCATCTTCGGGTCGAGCTGGCGAAGGCTGCCGGCGGCGCTGTTGCGCGGGTTCACGAATGCGGGCTCGCCGCGCTCTTCGCGTTCCTTGTTCATCTTCTGGAAGTCGGCCTTGCGAATGAACACCTCGCCGCGCACCTCGAGCAGGGCCGGGGGCGACTTCGACTTCAGCTTCAGCGGCAGGTTTCTCAACGTCCGCAGGTTGAGGGTCACGTCCTCGCCGAGCTCACCATCGCCGCGGGTGCTGCCCTGCACGAAGACACCCTTCTCGTAGACGAGCTCGATCGCCAGGCCGTCCATCTTCGGCTCGCAGACGTAGTCGACCTCTTCCGCGCCGATGCCCTTCGCGATGCGCTGGTGGAACTCGGTGAACTCGGCCTCGTCGAAGCAGTTCGCCAGCGAGAGCATCGGGTGGCGGTGCACCACCTTCTGGAACTTCTCGCTCGCCGCGCCGCCGACGCGCTGAGTGGGGGAGTCTTTCGTCAGCAGGTCGGGGTGCTCGGCCTCGAGCCCCTGCAGCTCGCGCATCAGCTTGTCGTAGGCGGCGTCGGTGATTTCGGGGCTGTCGAGCGAGTAGTACCGGTCGTTGTGGTAGGCGATCTGCTCTCGAAGCTCGGCGGCGCGCGCAGCGGGTTTCATGCGGCGCATTTACCAAGTATCGGTTGACATCGACGCACTTGAATCCCTACCTTGCTTTCGCTGTTGCGGCGTCGCTTCGTTTCGCGGCTCCCCCAAACTCCCTTCTTCACCGCTTCAAAACCGCCGGTTCCCTAACGGCCCGCTAAAAACTCCCACCAGGTTCGTTCATGCCAAAGCGCGTCACCAAAGAGAAAGTCACCGAGCCCGCCGACGAGCCGAAGAAGCGCACGCGAAAGCCTGCCGAAGGGAAGAAGAAGAAGGAAGAAGAGGCCCCTGCCACTCCGGCGTCGGCGCCAAGGCCGGTGTTGACGGCGATGCCGCGCCCCGTGCGCGATGACGAGCTGCAGCAGGTCGGAACCCAGGACGACGAGCCGGCCGAGTCGTTGCCGCCGCCGCCTCCTGCGGTCGAACCGCCCTCGCTGGACAACGAAGTGCGCGAGGGCGAGCCGCTGCAGGTGCTGCAGCTCACCGACCTCAAGCGGATGAAGATCACCGAGCTCTCGAAGATGGCCCACAACCTGGGGATCGAGGGCGCGCAGGGCCTGAAGAAGCAAGAGCTGCTCTTCAACATCCTCTCGAACGTCACCGAGAAGCGGTTCGAAGTCCGCGCGGAAGGCGTGATGGAGCTGTTGAGCGACGGCTTCGGCTTCCTGCGCAGCGCCGACTCGGACTACCAGCCGAGCCCCGACGACATCTACGTGAGCTCGTCGCAGGTGCGGCGCTTCAACCTGCGCCCGGGCGACACGGTGACGGGCCCGATTCGCCAGCCGCGCGAAGGTGAAAGGTTCTTCGCGCTGCAGAAGGTCGACCAGATCAACTTCGTCGACCCGAACTCGCCCGACGTGAAGGAGCGAATCCTCTTCGACAACCTCACCCCGCTGTACCCGACGAAGCGGCTGCGCCTCGAGCATGACCCGGCCGAGATGACGACCCGCATCATCGACATGTTCGACCCCATCGGCATGGGGCAGCGGTGCCTGATTGTCGCGCCTCCAAAGGCCGGTAAGACGGTGCTGCTGCAGAACATCGCGCACGCGATCTCGCACAACCACCCTGACATCTACCTGATTGTCCTCCTCGTCGACGAACGGCCAGAAGAGGTCACCGACATGCAGCGCTCGGTGCGGGGCGAGGTCGTCTCTTCCACCTTCGACGAGCCCGCGACCCGCCACGTGCAGGTCGCCGAGATGGTGATCGACAAGGCCAAGCGCCTGGTCGAACAGAAGCACGACGTCTGTATTCTGCTCGACTCGATCACCCGCCTCGCGCGCGCCTACAACTCGGTGGTGCCGCCTTCGGGCAAGATCCTCTCGGGCGGCGTCGACGCCAACGCCCTTCACAAGCCCAAGCGCTTCTTTGGAGCGGCCCGCAACATCGAAGAAGGCGGCTCGCTGACCATCATCGGCACCGCGCTCATCGACACCGGCAGCCGCATGGACGAGGTGATCTTCGAAGAGTTCAAGGGCACGGGTAACGCGGAAATCGTGCTCGACCGGAAGCTCTTCGAGAAGCGCATCTTCCCCTGCCTCGACATCAACAAGTCGGGCACGCGCAAGGAAGAGCTGCTGCTCAGCCCCGCCGACCTCGTGCGCACCACCGCGCTTCGGCAGGTGCTGCACCCGTTCACGCCCATCGACGCGATGGAGTTCGTGCTGAAACACATTCGCCCGACCAAATCGAACCAGGAGTTCCTGGGCGGGATGAACCGCTGATCGGCTGTTGATTGCACCCTGGCGGGGCGCCGCGCTATGAGCGCGCCCTCCCATGCGGCGTATTCCACTCCTGTTGCTGCTCGCGTTCGCCGGCTGTCCCGGCGAGAAAATGATTACCCCCATCGACCCCGACGCGGGCACGGTCGACATCGTCGGCCGCCAGTGCAACGTCGACGCGGAGTGTGGATCGCTGCGCTGCGACAAGGTTCGCCGGCAGTGCATCTGTTTGTCGGACGAGAGCTGCGCGCCCAAAGCCGACTCGGGCATGGCCGTGCGGTACTGCAACAACTACACGGGCCTCTGCGTCGAGACGATCGCCGGCTGCAAGAAAAACGAAGACTGCCAGAGCAGCGAGTACTGCGATGCCAACACCCGCGCGTGCCGCCCGCTCAAAGGCTTCTGCGAGACGTGCGCGACCGACGTGGAGTGCGGCGGCGCGATGGACAACTGCATCGAAGACGCGGCGCTGAAGCAGAAGTTCTGCGGCAAGTCATGCGCGACCACCACCGACTGCCCGCGCGGCGCGGCGTGCGTCGACAAGGGCGGCGTGAAGCAGTGCTGGCCCGACAAGAGCCCGGTGCCCGGCCAGGCGGCGTCGTGCAAGAACTTCCAGGGCTGCACGCCCGACTCGCTGCGCACCTGCAACGACAGCCCCGAGTGCATGGACACGGGCCAGCGGTGTGACCCGGCCAGCGGCAAGTGCGTCGCGATCATCCAGGTCTGCCCGTTCGGCACCACGTGCGATCCGCGCGCGAAGATCTGTGTCGCCGACTGCGCCGTCGACGCCGACTGCGGTGACCTGAAGCTGCGCTGCACCAACCGCGTCTGTGAGCCCGTCGGCGAGTGCACGATCGACGATCAGTGTCCCGCCAACAAAGTGTGCGCAGTCGCGGCGGGGCAGACGACGGGCCAGTGCGTGCCCTTCTGCCAGGCGGACACCGACTGCGCGGTGGGCAACTCGTGCCAGCAGATCAACAGCCGGTACCGCTGCGCGCCGGGCTGCGCGACCCACAGCAACTGCCCGCTGAGCCAGCGCTGCAACGCGAACAAGCAGTGCGAAGGGCCGGCGATCGGCACCGCGCGCATCTGCCAGGCGACCACGCTCTGCAACAGCTGCGAGCAGTGCGACATGACGGTGCACGAGTGCGTGTCGGCGAAGACGGGCCCGACGCCTTTCCCGTTCTGCAAGCCCTGCACGCAGCCCACCGAGTGTGCGGGCGGCACCTGCGTCGTCGACGGTGCCCAGGCGTACTGCGCCCGCTTCTGCACCGGCGGCCAGGAGTGCCCCCAGGGCTTCGTCTGCCTGGGCCTCACCACCGGCCAGCAGAGCGCGTGCGTACCTTCCAACCGAAGCTGCACCGGAAAGTGTCCATGAAAAGGTTCGCCCTGCTGATGCTGTTGGCGCTGGCTGCCTGTGGCACCAAGCCCCCGGATCCGAAGGTCGAGATCTGCGGCAACGGCAAAGACGACGACGGCAACGGCTTCACCGACTGCCAGGACCTCGACTGCTCGGGCCAGTCGGGCTGCCCGGTGATCACCGTCGACGGCGGCGGCGGCAACTACGGCACCTGCGCGAAGTGCGGCAACACCTGCACGAAGCAGCTCGACTGCCTCACCCTCAACTTTCAGAACGACGCACCACCTGCTGAGTGCGTGGGTGGCAAGTGTCAGCTGCTCAACACCAACGTGCAGGTCGCGCTCGAGGTCGACACGGCGAGCCTGGCGGGGGTCCCCGCGAAGCTCCGCGCGCTGAACACCCGCATCATCAGCAAGGTCGCGCTCGATGGCTCGGCGGTGACGTGCCTCATCGTGAAGGATGTCGCGACGGGCAAGACCGAGGCGGACGCAGATCAGGTCGAGAAGAGCGGCAAGTTCAACTTGCGCGGTTACGACGTCAGCCCCGTGAACGTGAACGGTGGCGGGACCATCAAGCAGCCGTTCGTGAACGTTGCCACGGGCGGCAACTTCTTGATCTGGACGGAACTGTGGGGCGGGCCGGTGGGCACACTGACGAAGCTGCCGACCGGCTTGCGGTTGGTTTGGGACTGCTTCGAGTCGGGCGCTGCAGTCGCCGACGTGACGCCGGGCGACAACTGCGCTCCGGGTGCCGACGGCGGTTGCCGCACCATCAAGATCAAACTCGTTAACGGTCTCAATTGAGCCCGTGCTGGTCGCCCCGCTGGTCTTGATCGTCGCCGCCGGCTGGAGCGACTTTCCCGACGCCCCTTCCGCCGCGAAGACTCCACCGCCCAAAGCCACCCAGCGCCGCGAAGCGTTGGATGAGCTGCAGGCGTTGCTCGAGCAGTGGCAGAAGGAAAGGCTCGACTTCGCGCGCGAGCAGCAGCTGCAGTTGAAGGCGGAAGAGGTGGTGGACGCGTCGCGCGAGGCGCCGGCGTTGCCTGCGGAAGCGGTCGAGGTGCGGCGGGGCGGCACGGCGAAGGCGGGGCGGGGGAAGGTGATCGAGGTCGCTCCGCGCGGGAAGCTCGAGGCAGAGCTCGATGAGGCCGAGGCGCAGGCCGACGCGCGGCGGGCCGAGTGCGCGAAGAACCCCGCGCGGTGTGAGGCCGAGAAGAAGAAGCGCGAGAAGGCCGAGGTCGCGAACGACGCCTTCGAAGAGGCGATCGACAAGAACTTCGAGAAGCGGCGCGTGAAGATCGAGGCCGAGGCCGCAAAGATTCAGGCCGGCGTCACCGCGGCGAAGCAACGCGAGGCCAACCGGCAGGCGAAGAAGCTCGGCGGCTCCGTCGATGACGAAGGGAACTTCGCGGACGACGATCTCAAGGCCGAGCCTCCGCCACGCAAGTAGGGCAGCGTCGGTCGTGGGGCGCTATGGATCCAGGCATGGATCGCAAACTGCTGGTCAATGGCGAATGGCGCGAAGGGCAGGGCACCACCTCGGTGAAGAGCCCCTTCGACGACCGTGAGATTTCCCGCGTCGCCCAGGCGAGCGCGAAGGACGTGGAAGACGCGCTGGCCGCCGCCGTCGCCGCCCGGCCGCGCCTGCAGCGCCAGACGACAGGCTTCCGCCGCGATCTGCTGACGAAGATCGCCGCCGGCCTCGCTGCACGGCAAGACGAGCTCGCGATGTCGATCTGCGACGAGGCCGGCAAGCCGTTAACCCTCGCGAAAGGCGAAGTCGCCCGGGCGATCGAGACCTTCACCTCCGCCGCCGCCGAGCTGGTGCGCTTCGGGGGCGAGATCTTGAACCTCGACCTTTCCGAGAACCAGGCCGGCACGGAGGCCGAGGTGCGCCGCTTCCCCGCGGGCGTGATCGTCGGCGTCGTCCCCTTCAACTTCCCGTTGAACCTCGGCGCCCACAAGGTCGCCCCCGCGCTCGCCGTTGGCGCGCCGATCATCATCAAGCCCCCGCCGCAGGCCCCGTCGGCCCAGCTGATTCTCGCCGAGGTTGCGCTCGCTGCCGGAGCCGACCCCGCCGCGCTGCAGGTGCTGCCCTGCGACAACACGATCGCCGAGCGCCTCGCCACCGACCCGCGCGTTCGCGTCCTTTCCTTCACCGGCAGCGCGAAGGTTGGCTGGCACCTGAAGACGCTGGCGAAGGGCAAGGCGCTGCTCGAGCTCGGCGGAAACGCAGCCGCGATCGTCGCCGCCGACGCCGACCTCGCGATGGCCGCAAAGCGCCTCGCCCCCAGCGCCTTCGGCTACGCCGGCCAGGTCTGCATCAAGACCCAGCGGATCATCATCGACGCGCGCGTCTACACCGCCTTCGTCGAGCTCTTCCTCGCCGAGACGAAGAAGCTGAAGGCAGGGGATCCGCGCCAGGAAGAGGTCACCGTCGGCCCGGTCATCAACGACGCCGCCGTCGCCCGCATCACCGAGTGGGTGGCCGAAGCCACCACGGGGAAGGCGAAGACCCTGCTCGCCGGTACCCGCACCCATCGCGTGATGACCCCCGCGATTCTCGAGCAGGTGCCGCGCACGAGCCGCCTCTACAAAGAAGAGGTCTTCGGGCCCGTCACCGTGCTCTGTAAGGCTTCCGACTTCGACGCCGCGATCGCCGAGGCGAACGACGGTGACTACGGCCTGCAGGCGGGCGTCTTCACGAAGGACCTGCGTCGCGCGCGCCAGGCCTTCCACTCGCTCGAGGTCGGCGGGGTGATTCTCGACGACTCGCCCAGCTTCCGCAGCGACGCGATGCCCTACGGCGGCGTGAAAGGCTCAGGCCTGGGACGCGAAGGGGTGCGCTACGCGATGGAAGACTTCACCGAGCCCCGCATCCTCGTCACGCGGGCTGCAGGGTAAGAATCTCCGCGCCGGTGTCGGTGACGACAATCGTGTGCTCGAACTGCGCGGTGCGCTTCAGGTCGGCCGTCACCACCGTCCACCCGTCGTCCCAGTGACGCTCTTCGTGGGTGCCGGCGGTGATCATCGGCTCGATGGTGAACGTCATCCCCGGCAGCATCGTCGTCGCCGAGCGCGGGTCGAAGTAGTGGGGAATCTGCAGCGACGTGTGGAAGGTGTCGCAGATGCCATGGCCGCAGTAGCTGCGCACCACCCCGAAGCCATTCGCTTGGGCGTGCGTCTCGATCGCGCGGCCAATCACGTTGATCGGCAGCCCCGCGCGCACCACGCCGATGCCCTTCATCAGGCACTCGTGCGTCACCTTGATCAGCCGCGTGCTCTCGGCGTCGATGGTGCCCACGCCGTACGTCGCGTTGCAGTCGCCATGCATCCCGCCGAGGAAGATGGTCACGTCGAGGTTCACGATGTCGCCGTCGAGCAGCACCCGGCTATCGGGGATGCCGTGACAGATGACCTCGTTCACCGAGGTGCAGACGCTCTTCGGGAAGCCGCGGTAGTTCAGCGGCGCCGGGCGGCCGCCCTTCTTGAGCGTGTCCTCGTGGACGAGGGTGTTGATGTCCTCGGTGGACATGCCGACGCGGAGCTTCTCGCCCACGAGCAGAAGCGTGTCGGCGGCCATCTGGCAGGCCGCCTTCATCGCTTCCACTTCCTTCAGGCTCTTGATGTCGATGGCCACGGCTGACTCCTCTACTGCTCGTCTACTTCTGCGGTGCGGCGGGCGCCGCGGCCTCGCCGAGGATCACGGCGTCGCCGACGGCGGACTTCACTTCTTTGGTGTCCGGCGACAGGTGGAAGTGCACCTCGTGATCGCCGTCTGGGCGGACGAACTCGCGCACGAAGGCGACGAAGGGGTAGCCGACGAGACGTGCCTCGAAGTTCTTGACGATGCCGTGCGCCTCGCTCGTCTTGCTGACGGTCACGGTGAAGTCGGGGGGCGGTGCGTTCGCGCCGGTCATCCTCTCGACCGTGTGGAGCTCGAGCTGGTAGGTCGACTCCGGGCCGTCCTTCTTGCCGGTCACGGTGGACACCTTGACGCGAAGGACCGCGTCGCTGACCTGCGCCCGCTCCCGGAGGAGGGGATCGGCCTTCGGCGTGTACCCCTTGTCGAAGTCCATCCCGACCCCGGCCGGATCGATGGAGTCGTCGAAGAGATCAGCCGCCCGGCCGGCATAGGCGGGGAGGGGGCGGCTCTTCCCGCTGCCGGCCTGCCCGGTGGTGGGCCCGCAACCCCCAGATCCCAGCGCTCCGAGCGCGAGCGCGGGCAAGATCGGCCATATCGCGACGACAGCGATCGACCGGAGGGTCCCGACGAGGCGGAGCATGGCCTGTCCTTAGCAGTTTTCCGCCGTCCTGTTGAATGCTCCTCGCACCGAGTGGTACCGTCACACGCATGAAACGTGCGGTGTTGGTCGGCTGGTTCTCCCTCTTGGTCGCCTCCGGCGGAGCCGCGGCGGTGGTCGCGTGTCACCCGACAGAGCCGAAGCAGGCTTCGGGCGGCGATCCCGTGGCGGACGATTCGGCAAGCTCCGAGTCGTCCAGCTCGTCGCCGGGCGGCTCCAGCGGAGGCGGTGGGTCACGCGGCAGCGACAACATCTTGGTTCCGCCCCCCGGCGGGGTTGGCGGTGGTGGCGGTGGCGGCGGTCCGGCCGGCAAGCAAAATAAGGGTGAGCCGACTCAGGTGAACAGCCTGACGTCGATGATGGACGGCCTCCGCTGGGGCATGAGCCACGCCGAGCTGACGAAGACGTTCAGCGAGAACGGCGGCATCATCTGGAAGGACTACGACGACAAGCTCGCCAAGGCGCGCGTAGGTCCGGAGATGAGCGCCATCGAGAACGAGCGTGAGCAGGCGAAGCAGGCGTTCGGACGCAGCTTCATCGAGTTCAAGGACACGCCCACCGGCTACGACGCGACCGGAATCAAGGGCGAATACACGTATCGCAACCGCGAATCCTTGATGTGGATCAACCGGCAAGGGAAAAAGCGCTACTTCTTCTTCATCAACGACCGCCTCTGGAAGATCTACGACGAGGTCCCGCTCGCGGAGGCCGGGCCGATGGGCAAGTCGTACATCGACGCGGTCAACGCGCTGAACGGCAAGCTCGGAGCGCACGGCCGCATCCAGGGCGCTGACGCAGCCAAGGGCATCAACGCGACCACCGTCGACTGGAAGGACGGCTCGAGCCACCTCCGCGTCGTCGATCGCTCGGGCGAGAAGGTGGTCGCCGTCGTGATGGAAGAAAATAGCACGCTCGGCAACCTCGCCGGCCTCCGCACGATGAAGGCCGAGGACCCGACCGCGATCGACCCAACGATCGCCGCCGTCACCAAGGGCGGGCTCAGCGATCCGAACGCCGGCAAGACCGCGCCCAGCTCGAGCGCGGCCGGCAAGAAGCCCCCGCCCAAGAAGAAGTAGTCCCGCGCGCGCTTGAAAGCGCCAGACGCGCCAGACGCGCGAGGTCGAGCCCCTACTCGACCTTGCGCGCGCCCTCGGGGACGGTCCAGCCGGTGGTGACCTTCACGGTCGCCTTCGGAGCGGCGCCGCGGACGGCCGGCTCGAGCAGACGCTCGCGCGTCATCGTCGCGCCCGGGCAGCCCGCGCACGTGCCCGTCAGGTGCAGATGCACGTCGTCCGACGTGGCGCTCACCAGGTAGAGCTCACCGCCGTCGGCCCTGACCAGGGCGGCGACGAACTCGGAGAGGGCCTTGGTTACCGAGCCGAGCACGCCTGGATCCGTCGCCGCCGCAGCGCGCTCGGTCGCCGCGGTCTGGAGGTCGGTCTTGGCCTGGTCGCTCGCCTTCGTCGCCACGTCAGTCACCGGGACGAGATTACCACATTGCGGCAATGTCAATGTCGGCGGATCGGCCGCGACCCCTCACCAAGGGCAACGAAAACCGGCGTCTGTGACAACTGATTGCCGCCTACACCTCCCCCCCAAATTGCCGCTAGGAAGCGGCGACGAGCGGGCGTTATAGTTTGGAAGACGATTCGTGTCAGGGCTGGGGGGCTCTACACAATCGGCAGGAGAACCATCGGTGGCACGGTACCGACTACGGTTTCTGCTTCAGGAATTCGACCTCCCCCGCGGGGCGACCATCCTAGGGAGAAGCTCCGATTGCCATGTGACGATCGAGGACCCCCTCGTATCGCGGCATCATGCACGCATCGTCCTCGAGGG
>JBBRAX010000053.1:0-54422 GCA_038206395.1 Myxococcales bacterium
CGATCAACACCGACATGGGCTTCCGCACGATCAGCAACACGACGCAACTCGCGGCCCGCAACCTTGGGTTGCGCGGCTGGCGCTTGGTGACGGGCGTCCTGCTGCCCGCGGCGTTGCCTTCCATCATCACCGGCATGAAGGCGTCGTGGGCGTTTGGCTGGCGCACCGTTGTGGCCGCCGAATTAGTGTTCGGCGTCGCGGGTTCGGCGGGCGGGCTGGGATGGTACATCAACGACGCGCGCTACCAGTTGCGCACGCCCAACATTTTCGCGGGACTCGTCGTCATCTCGGTCCTCGGCATCCTGGTGGAAAGCGTCTTCGGTATCGTGGAGCGCAATACGGTCGTGCGCTGGGGCATGAAGCGCGCCGGCTAGGCTAAAGCACTTTGACGGCAGGGCCCGGCTCTGGTATGATTCGCCGGTCGCCGGCCTGGGGTAGGACCTGGAGCCGAGCGAGACTGCCCTTCGTCACAAGGAGCCTCCGAACGTGCCCCTGACCAAAGAACAAAAGCACGAGATTTCGACCAAGTACGGCCGCACGCCGAACGACACCGGTTCGGCCGACGTGCAGATCGCGACGCTCACCGCGTCCATCAATCAGCTGAACGAGCATCTACGGATCCACAAGAAGGATCACCACAGCCGCCGCGGCCTGCTGAAGTTGGTCGGTCAGCGCCGCCGGTTGCTCGATTACCTCCGCGGCAAGGACGGCAATCGGTACAAGAAGCTCATCGACGGCCTCGGAATTCGCAAGTAACTGTCGGTTGTTCGAAAGGGGCGCTACGGGAAATCCGCAGCGCCCCTTGTCGCAAACGGAGCAAGCCATCGCGGTTTGTTTCTTGTCTGAAGGCGCCGACCTTTCGGCGGTTCCAGTCAGGGATCAAAGCGTTCTGGTTTCTCCGCCCACTATTCACCAATCGGAGAAACCCATGTTCGTGAAGAAAAGCGTGATGATCGGCGACCGCGAGTTGTCGATCGAAACCGGCCGGATGGCGAAGCAGGCCGACGGCTCGATCATCCTCAAGTACGGCGACACGATGTTGCTCGCCACCATCGTCAGCGCGCGCGAGAAGAAAGACATCGACTTCATGCCGCTGACGGTCGAGTACAAAGAGAACCTCTACGCGGCGGGCAAGATCCCCGGCAGCTTCTTCAAGCGCGAAGGCCGGCTCTCTGAGAAAGAGACGCTGACCTGCCGCATCGTCGACCGCAGCTGCCGCCCGTTGTTCCCCGAAGGCTACGGCTACGAGACCCAGCTGATCATCAACGTGATCAGCTTCGATGGTCAGAACGACCCCGACGTCCTCGCGCTCACCGCGGGCTCGGCATCCATCTGGTCGTCCGACGTGCCCTTCAACTTCCCGATCGCCGGCGTTCGCGTCGGCCGCATCGAAGGCAAGCTGATCGTCAACCCGACCCTGAAGCAGCGCGAAGCGTCGGATCTCGACCTGATCGTCGCCTGCAGCAAGGACGCGATCGTGATGGTCGAAGGCGGCGCGGAAGAGATCACCGAAGCCGACATGATCAAGGCGCTCGAGTTCGCCCACAAGGAGTGCCAGCCGCTGATCGCGCTCCAGCACGAGATCCGCGCCGCGCTGGGCGTGAAGACCCGCGAGTTCGAGAAGATGGCCAGCCACGACGAAGCCCTCAAGGCGAAGGTCAAGACGCACGCCTGGGACGGCATCAAGGCCGGCTACGCCATCTCGGTGAAGCTCGACCGCTACGGCTCGCTGAGCAAGACCAAGAAGGAAATGCTCACCAAGCTGAAGGGCGATCTGGGTGAGGCCGGCTACACGCCTGGCGCCGAGAAGAGCGCAAAGGCGATCTACGAAGACCTGAAGTACGACTACATGCGCGACCTCACCGTGAAGGGTGGCCGCATCGGCGCGCGCAAGCACGACGAGGTCCGCGCGATCACCTGCGAGCTGACCCCGCTGCCCCGTACCCACGGCTCGGCGCTGTTCACCCGCGGCGAGACCCAGGCCCTCGTCACCGCGACCCTCGGGACCCGCGACGACGAGCAGCGCATGGAACAGCTGAACGGGATGTTCTTCCGCAAGTTCATGCTGCACTACAACTTCCCGCCCTTCTCGGTCGGCGAGACCAAGCCCCTGCGCGGCCCCGGCCGTCGCGAAATCGGCCACGGCGCGCTCGCTGAACGCGCGCTGAAGAACATGCTGCCCGCGTCGGACAAGTTCCCGTACACGATCCGCATCGTCTCCGACATTCTCGAGTCGAACGGCTCGAGCTCGATGGCCTCGGTGTGCGGTGGCACCCTCGCGCTGATGGACGCCGGCGTCCCGATCAAAGAGCCGGTTGCCGGCATCGCGATGGGCCTCGTCAAGGAAGGCGACAGCATCGCCATCCTTTCCGACATCCTCGGTGACGAAGATCACCTCGGCGACATGGACTTCAAGGTCTGCGGCACCAAGAACGGCATCACCTCGGTGCAGATGGACATCAAGATCACCGGCCTCACGATGGACATCATGGCCCGCGCGATGGAACAGGCCCGCGTCGGCCGGCTGCACATCCTCGGCAAGATGCTCGAAGCGATGCCGGCGTCTCGCAAAGAGATCAGCCAGTACGCTCCCCGCATCACCAGCCTGATGATCCGCCAGGAGTTCATCAAGAACGTCATCGGCCCCGGCGGCAAGGTGATCAAGGACATCATCGCGAAGACGGGTTGCTCGGTGAACATCGACGACAGCGGCAAGGTCGACATCGCCAGCAGCGACAGCGAGGCCGTGAAGCAGGCGGTCGCGATGATCCAGGCGCTCACCCGTGAAGCCGAAGTCGGCAAAATCTACCTGGGCACGGTTCGCAAGATCGCCGAGTTCGGCGCCTTCGTCGAAATCTTCCCGGGCACCGACGGCCTCATTCACATCAGCGAGCTCGCTGACAAGCGCGTCAAGGCGGTCACCGACATCGTGAAGGAAGGCGATGAGGTGATGGTGAAGGTCATCTCGATCGACAAGATGGGCAAGATCCGCCTCTCGCGCAAAGAGGCGCTGGCGGAACGCGCGGCAGCAGCAGCGGGCGACGCCCCGGGCGCGGCGGCGCCGGCGCCGGCCGCTCCCTCGGCCCCCTCGGCCAAGGCGTAACTTCTTCGCTTAAGTTCTAAAGACGGGCCGGAGGGGCGACCTTCCGGCCCGTTTTTTTATGGAAAACCAAGACCTCGTCGCCGCTGTCATCGCCCGCCGCCGCCGCCGGCCCGCCCCGACCGACCGTCAAATGCTGATGGTGCAGTGGATCAAAGAGGCCGAGCGAGCCGTCGGTTTTGCGCCGCACGTTTTCACGTACCTGCCCATCTCCCACACGCTCGGCGGAGCGGCCCTGCAGAGCGCCAACGAAGAACGCCTTCAGGATCTCCTCGTCGTTCAGTTTCGAGTCATCGACGCGGTGTTCGACGGCTACGCGCTCGCCTGCGTTCTGACCGGGAAGGGGGGTGACAACTCCGGCACCGCTTTCACCCGTGGCGCCGACGCGGCACGCTTCTCGACCCGACAGGGCAAGCACGGGAAGGCGTTGAGGGCCGGGCCGCTGGGTGACGTCGTGTCGCAGCTGCTCAACTGCTTCGTGCCGCCCGACCTTCGCGAGGACGCCAATGTGGCGATCTTGAACGGGCTCGCCGCCGGCCTTCTCCTTCACGAGGCCGAGCACGCCACCGGACATCCCGCGATCGCCGCGCTCTCGATCAAGCCGGCCGCGAAGACACCAAGAGCGCCCGACGCCACGCACCTAGAGCCGAACGCCGCGATGGTGGACGCGATCCTCGCCGCCCCGGACGACGACTCGCCCCGCCTCGTCTATGCCGATTGGCTCACCGAACGCGGCGATCCCCGCGGCGAGTTCATTCAGGTGCAGTGCACGCTCGGCCGTTCGCTCTTCGGAGCGGGTGGCCGCCGCGGCACGCCCACCGGGAAGCGCCCCGAAGAAGTCGAAGCGCTCAAAGAACGCGAACGCGCCCTGGTGAAGGCCAACGGGCTTCGCTGGCTGCCGCAGCCGCGCTGCTTCCGTGACTGGTCGTGGCGGCGCGGTTTCGTCTCGTCCCTGACCGCCAGCACCGAGCCGCTGCTCGGCGGCTTCGCGACCTTGCGCCGCGAGCCGATTGAGCTGCTGAAGCTGACCTCTTTTCGTGACTCGAAGGCCTTCAAGGCGCCCGTGCTCTTCGACCTCGCCCCGCATCCGACGCTTCGCCGCGTCGACTTCAGCAGCAACAAGGTAAACGCGAAGAAGATGGCGGTGATCGGCAGGCCCTTCTTCTCGCAGCTGAACGGCCTCGATCTCAGCCACAACGACCTGTCGGATCCCGCGTCGATGACGCCTTTCGTGAAGGGCGACTTTCCGAAGCTGCGCGAGCTTCGTCTCATCGGGACCCGGCTCACCCTCGAGTCGCTCGAACGTCTCGCCGACGCTCCATTCTTCTCTCGCCTCACCCACCTGCGCCTCTACTTCAACGCGGAGCTCGGCCCCGGCCTGGTCAAGGTGCTCGAACGCGCCACCAGCCTCCAATACCTCGACGTTGGCAGCACCGGCATCGACGAGAAGCGAACCCGCGCGCTGCTCGACCGCAACCTGCTCGGCCTGACCGCCTTCGGCACACCATTGGCCCAGACAATCGTGAATCGCTACGGCGACACCTGGCCCGAATCCGAGTCGTGGTGGTGACCGCCTGCGGCAACATGTCACAGCGCGGGTGGGCCGAAGCCTCGCTATGTCAGCCGCCATGATTCCACGCCTCGCCGTCCTCGCTGTTCTCGCTTCCGTTGCATGCGGCACCCCCACGCCGGTCATCGATGCGGGCCCGCAGGCCGTCTCGATCGCCTTCGACGCGAAGGTCGGCAGCGCCCCGTTCAAGTGCGGCTCGATGTTCGGCGGCATGGGCTCGACGTCGGTGATGGCCGAGCCCGTCGACTTCCGCTTCTACGTGCACGACGTGAAGCTCACCGACGACAAGGGCGCCACCGTCGCGCTCACCCTCGACGAAGGCCCCTACCAGCACGCCGGCACCGCGCTGCTCGACTTCGAAGACGGCACCGGCCGCTGCACGCTGGGAGACACCACGCTTCACACCGCGCTCAATGGCACTGCCCCCGCGGGCAAGTTCACCGGCGTCTCTTTCAAGATCGGCGTCCCCCTGGAACAGAACCACGACAGCGTGACGGCGTCTCCCGCTCCGCTCGACAAGAGCAGCCTCTTCTGGTCGTGGAAGTCCGGCCACGTCTTCTTCGCCGCCACCACCCGCGCGATGGGCCCGTCGAAAGACGGCGGCACCGAGCAGGTGGCCAACGAGCACTTCACCCACGTCGGCTCCACCGGCTGCAGCGGTGACCCGGCCGCCGGCACCCCCGTCACCTCGTGCACCAAACCCAACCGCGCCACCATCGCGCTCACCGCCTTCGACCCGGCGACGCAGAAGATCTCCGTCGACTTCCAGAAGGTGAAGGAGTCCGTCGACATCACCGACAACCCCGGCTGCCATTCCTTCACCGCGGCCACTTGCGCGGGCCCCTTCTCGCGGCTCGGCCTCGACTTCGACACCGGCGGCGCGTCCTCTTCCGCTCAGACCGTGTTCAAGGCTGAATAGCGCGCGCATGGCGACGCACCTCGGCACCGTTGGCCTCCTCGCCCTCACGCTGCTGGGCGTCGCCTGTTCGCCGATGCCCGGGCAAGCCGATGCCGGTGACGGCGGCCCGCTGATTCCAGGCTGCGTCCCGGACGCCGGCGCCCTGGGCGCTTTTCAGTGGAAGCTGCCGCGCGGCTTCCCCGTGCCGCCCGTGCCCGCCGACAACCCGATGTCCGACGCGAAGGTCGAGCTCGGCCGTCATCTCTTCTACGACAAGCGCCTCTCGCTGAACGAGACCCAGTCGTGCGCCTCATGCCATCAGCAAGACCGTGGCTTCGCCGACGACAAGGTGCTCGGCGTCGGCTCGACCGGCGAGGTCCACCCGCGCAACCCGATGGGCCTCGGAAACGTCGCGTACGCCGCGTCGCTGACCTGGGCCAACCCCCTCATGCTGCGCCTCGAGCAGCAGGCCGTCGTACCCATCTTCGGCAGCGACCCGATCGAGCTGGGGCTTCGCGGCAAGGAAGACACTCTTCGCGCGCGGCTCGAGGCCGAGCCCCGCTACCAGAAGCTCTTCCCCGGTTCCTTCCCCGGCGTGGCGCAGCCCATCACCCTCGACAACATGGTGAAGGCGATCGCCGCCTTCGAGCGCACGCTGATTTCCGGCGACTCGAAGCTCGACCGCTTTCTCGGTGGCGACAAGAAGGCCATCTCGCAGTCCGCCAACCGCGGCCGCGAGCTCTTCGAGTCCGAGCAGCTCGAGTGCTTCCACTGCCACAACGGCTTCACGATGTCGGACGCGATCAACTTCCAGTGCAAGAGCGCGCTCGAGCTGCGCTTCCACAACACCGGCCTCTACAACCTCGGCGGCACCGGCGCCTACCCGGCCAACAACACCGGCGTGGCCGAGATCAGCGGCGACCCGAAAGACATGGGCCGCTTCAAGGCGCCCTCACTTCGAAACATCGCCGTCACGGCGCCGTACATGCACGACGGCTCCATCGCCACGCTCGACGGCGTGCTCGACCACTACAGTGCCGCCGGCCGCACCCTCGATGCCGGCGTCAACGCGGGCGTCGGCAGCGCCAGCCCCTTCAAGTCCGGGCTCATCATCGGCTTCACGCTCACCCCGCAAGAACGCGCCGACGTGATCGCCTTCCTCGAGAGCCTCACCGACGACACCTTCCTCAAGAACCCCGACTTCGCGGACCCGTGGGGCGGGCCCTGCGTCCACTGCCCCCCCTGACGACGGGAAGAGATCGACAGGCTTGGGTGTACGTTCAAGCAGCGTGGCCAACCCTTCCGCCCCTGCGCTGACGCGGATCTCCAGTTTCTTCGGCCACTTCCGCTGGCTCTTCATGCCGCTGGGCCTCGTCGCGCTCGTCGCGGTGGGAGTTCACGCGGCGGCTGACACCGTCGACGATCGCCTGCTCTGGCTGGTGCAGGGCCTCGACGCCTGGCTCGACGCCCGCTTCGCGCAGGTCACCGCGCTGCAGCCCTGGGTCGACCGCATCGGCTCGCGCGAACAGACGCTGATCGCCCGCGGCCTCACCCTCATCTGGGAACTCGCCGCCGACATCGTTCTCACGGTGCCGATGCTCGGCTACCGCGAGTCGGCCCCCAGCGCCTTCAAGCGCGAGACGTGGCGCACGCTGCTTCAGCGCGCGAACCAGCAGCCCACGCCGATGCGAATCATGCGCCCGATTCTCACCGGCATCTTTGCGCTCGCCGGTGCGTACGCCATCGCCCGCATGGTCGACGGCGCGCTGTTCATCTCGCTTCGCGCAGGCGTCGCGGGTGACGGCGTCGCCCAGCCGCTGGCCAGAGCGATCGCCTTCCTCGCTTTCATCCACGTCTCGATCGCGCTTGGCTGGCGCGCCGTCCTCCGCGCGCTTCAGCATGCCGACGCGCTGTCGAGCCCGGCAGCGACCGCACTCAGCGCGGCCGAACGGCTCGCGATCCTCTCGGGTCAGAAGAAGGCGGGGAAGCCGCGCAGCCCGTGGAGCCTGGGGCTGATTGGCACTGCGCTCGCCACCCCGCTCGCGCTCGCCGCGCTCCTCGACGCCCTGCCGCTGCTGTCGTTCTTCCGGTAATCGGCTTTGTTCACCGCGCGCACCCGGGGGATGTTCGATTTCTTCGCGGCGGCCGTCTGCCTCTGGGCCGCGGCCTACTACACGCCGCCGGGCGCGCTCATTCGCGGCGCCATCGCCCGCCTCGCGGGCACCCACAACACCGCCCGCCCGTTGCTCGCCTACTACTCGGGCGGCGTCTACGAATCGCAGACGATTCAGACGCCCCTGCCGCTGAACCTGCCGCAGCCCGGGCAGCTCGCCGCGATTCCCCAGGGGCCCGCGATCGGCCGCGGCGTCTTCGCTGCCGTTCACCGCGGTGACTCAGGCCAGCGCCAGCTCACCCTCGCGCTGGCCACCCGTTACTCCATCGACCCCGCGCTGCTCGACGACGCCGGCCGTGGCCCCGAGCTCTACGGCGTGATGATCGCCCGCGCCAGGGCCGACCTCGGCAGCGAGGACGCCGCGGTGCTCGCCATCTTCGTGGGCTACTCCGCCGCCGACTTTGCGGCTCAGCGCGCCCGCGCCGAGAGCCGCCCATTGGAGCTGCAGGTGCTCGCCCAACAGCTGCCGCCTTCCGAGCGCAGAGCCATCGACGCGGCGTCGCAGGCGCTCACCCTCGGCACCGCGTACGGGCTCGGTTGGCCCGTCGACCCGCGCACCCGCGTCAGCTCGCCCTTCGGCTACCGCAACCACCCGACGCTGGGCCGCCAGCAGCTTCACACTGGCGTCGACCTGGCGATTCCCGAAGGAACCGCCGTCGCCGCCACCGCCGCCGGCGTCGTTCGCCGCGCCAGCGAAGACGCCGTCAACGGCCGGGTGGTGATCATCGATCACGGCCGCGGCGTCTCGACCGCCTACTGCCACAACTCCCGGCTGCTCGTTGCCGTAGGCCAGGTCATCAACGCCGGAGACCTCATCAGCGAGTCGGGCAACACCGGCCGGTCGACCGGGCCACACCTGCACTACCAGCTCGAGCTCGCCCACCAGCCGATGGATCCCTTCCTCTTCAAGTCGGCCCACAGCGTCGACGCCCTCGTGCTCTCTGCTCCGAAGCCCGTGCCCCCGCCAACCATCCCCCTGGTTCCCGTCGCCCCGAAGAAGCCGAACCCGAAGCTCTTGCGGGCCCTGAAAGCGGGCGGTGTCGACCCGGCGATGCAGGTGCTAGACGGCGGAATCCATGCCCCCGATCGTCAAAGTCCGCCGAACGCGACCGAGTTCTGACCTGCCCCTGCCGGCCTACCAGACCGCGCTCGCTGCCGGCCTCGACCTCTATGCCGACCTCGACCAAGACCTCACCCTCGGCAGCCTCGAGCGATCCGCCGTTCCCACCGGCCTTTCCTTCGACATCCCCGAAGGCTTCGAAGGACAGGTTCGCCCCCGGTCGGGCCTCGCCCTCAAGCAGGGCATCACCTGCCTCAACACCCCCGGCACCATCGACGCCGACTACCGCGGCGAGGTCAAAGTCATCCTGATCAACCTGAGCCAGGCCCCCGTCACCCTCAGGCGGGGAGACAGAATCGCCCAGCTGGTGATCGCTTCCGTTGCGCACGCGACCCTGGAAGAGGTTCAAGCCCTCGGTGGAACCGCCCGTGGATCTGGGGGGTTTGGTTCGACGGGGTGAGGGGGGCGTGACAAAATTGTAAGACACAACTTTTCTTAGTAAAAACCGATATTTGTTACTTGGCTGAAGGTCGGGTCTCAAGGGGTCGTTTCGTTGCTCTGTTATCGCTGTGGCAGTCACGTCGCTGACACCAGTGAGTCATGCCCCAATTGCGGGCAGAAGCTCTCGGGTGGCGGCGTGCGGCAGGCGACGGCGACGTTCTCTCGTCGCCGTCCGACGTCGTCGTCGATCGAAGGCGCGCCCTACAAGCCGGGCGATCTCGTCAGCAACCGGTACCTCGTCAAAGACATCGTCGGCATCGGCCCGCTGGGCTTCGTCTTCCGTGCGCAGGACAAGGAAATCGACGTCGAGGTGGCGCTCAAGGTCATCAACGCCAAGCTCTGCCAGACCGCCGACGAACGGAAGGGCTTTGCAAAGCAGATGCGGCTCTCGCGCAAGCTGAGCCACCCGAACCTCGTCCGCGTCTACGAAGAAGGCGAAGACCAGGATCGCCCCTATTACACCTCGCAGTACCTCGACGGCCTGACGCTGCGGAAGATCATCGACCTGCGCCTGCAGAAGGGTCAGTTCTTCGCCTTGCGGGAAATCGAGCCGATTCTCGCCCAGATCGCCGCTGCCCTCGACGGCGCCCACAAGGTCGGCCCCCACTCGGATCTCAAGCCCGAGAACGTGCTCGTCTTGCCTGACCTCCTCAAGGTCACCGACTTCGGCCTCGGCCTCGCGATGCCGCGGCTGCCTTTCGTGCAGGCGATGAAGGCCAGAAAGGCCGACCGCTACCTCTCGCCCGAGCTCGCCGAAGGCCGTGAAGTCGACTTCCGCACCGACCTCTATTCGATGGCTGTCATCCTCGGCGAGATGCTCTCGGGCCTCACCCCCGACGGCGCGATGCCCGAGCTCCAGCGCCGCAACCCCGAAGTGCCCCAGCCGATCGAAGGGCTCTACCGGAAGGCGCTGAACGCGAACCCGCTCGCGCGCCCGAAGTCGGCCAGCGAGTTCATCGCCGAGTTCATCGACATCTGCCGCCGCGTCTCGCCGCCGCCCCTCAAGGCCAAGCCCGAGTCGGCGATGTCGCCGCAGACCACCGTGCCCGCCCGCCCGCGCACCACCACGGGCATGCTCCAGCTGCAGCCGCGCCGCGACAAGCCGCCGCCGCCCGTGCCTGACCTGCCGCCGCCCCCGCCGATCTCCGAAGAAGTCGAGATCCTTTCAGGCGAAAACCTCGCTCCCGAGATGACCCAGCCGGTCGACTCGAACCAGCTCAAAGCAGCGCTCAACGGCAACGGCTACGCGCCGCACGTCGAGCACGAAGAGACCGAGGTCATTCAGTCAGGGCAGCTGCTCGCGCAGGCCGCGCTCGACGAGGAAGAGACCCGCGCCGGCATGGCCGTCGTTCGCGAGCCCGAAGAGCTCGTCGCGCGCCCGCTGGACTCCGGAGAGCCCACCCGCAATCGCACCGGGCTCTGGTTGCTCCTGCTCGGCGTGGTCGGCATCGGCGTCGGCGCGGTGGGCGGCAGCATTCTGCTCAAGAAGATGCAGCAGCCCCCCGTCGTGCCGCAGCCCAGCTTCGACGACACTGCGCGCCGCCTCGACGACGCCCGCAAGACGGAAGAGCTGCGCCGCACCGAAGAGGCCCGCCTCGCCGTTCAGCGCAAGGCCGAGGAAGAGGCCGCGAAGTTCGAGGCCGATCGCATCGCCTCCGAGCGCGCGGCTTCCGAGAAGGCTGCCGCCGAAGCTGCCGCTGCTGCCATCGTCAAGCCAACGCCGGTCGACAACACCGCCGCCGAGAAGGCCGAACGCGCCGCTGCTGCCGCCGAAGCCAGGCGCGCCGCCGACGCCGACAAGGCCGCCGCCGACAAGGCCGAGCGCGAGAAGGTGAACGCAGAGAAGATCGCCGCCGCGAAGAAAGAGGGCAACCCCACCGTCGTCGCGAAGCCCCCCACCCCCGTGCCTCCCCCGGTCGCTGGTCAGGAAGGCCCGTGCGCCGACGGCATGCGCCTCGTCGCGGCCGGCACCTTCAAGATGGGCACCGCTGCTGACGACTCGATGCGCGGCTTCGACGAAAAGGCGCTGTCGACCATCGAGGTCGGCGCCTACTGCATCGACCAGTTCGAGTTCCCCAACAAGCGCGGCGCGAACCCCACCGTGAACGTCGGCTTCGCCGATGCGAAGCGGCTCTGCGAGGGCAAGGGCAAGCGCCTGTGCAGCGAGGAAGAGTGGGAAAAGGGGTGCAAGGGGCCGGGCAACGCGCGCTGGCCCTACGGCAACGTGTTCGACGCGAACGCCTGCAACACCGAAGACGAGACGGGCGAAGACCGCACCCTGTCTCCCTCGGGGCGCTTCGCCAAGTGCCGCAGTGGCTTCGGCGTCGCCGACCTCTCAGGCAACGCTTCAGAATGGACGGCCGACAAAGTCATCAAGGGTGGCTCTTTCGCGCGCGCGGACTTCGCGGTTCGCTGCTCTGCGCGTCAGGCCGGTGGCGCCGGTGGGAAGAGCGCCGAGGTCGGGTTCCGCTGCTGCGCCGACCCGAAGTGAGCCGCGCGGCGCTCGCGCTGCTCGTCCTCTCGACCGCTGCCTTCGCCGCCGGCCGGCCGAGGGTCCTCGTGGTGAAGTCCGCCGACCTGAGTCCCTACGCCGCCGTGTCGGCCGGGTTCGCGGCTGAAGCCCGCGCCACCCTCGAAGAAATCACCCTCGACGAAGGCACGGACGCGGCGGCGCGCGCCTTCAAGAAAGCCGCCGACAACCCGCCCGCGATGGTGCTCGCCATCGGGCCCGCTGCCGCCGTCGGAGCGCGCCGCCAGTTCACCAACATCCCCATCGTCTTCGTGATGGTGCCGTACTTTCAGAAGTACGAGCTCGAAGGCGGAAACATCACCGGCATCGCCCTCACTTCCGACCTCTCGCTCGAGCTCTCAGCGATCAAGGCGATGCTCCCCCAGGTCAAACGGGTCGGCGTCGTCGCCGACCCGCGGTACTCGCAGAAGCTCCTCGAAGAGGCCGCCGGGTTCGCCAGCAACAAGGGGCTCTCGCTGGTGCCGATCGAGCTCGACTCAGCCGCGAAGCTCGACAAGGCGCTGAAGGCCGCCCGCTCGAAGATTGACGCAGTGGTGATGATCTCTGATCGCACCGTCGGCAACGCCGAAGTCGTTCAGCGCCTGATTTCCTGGAGCAACGAAGAGAAGCTGCCTCTGGTCGGGCTCGCTCCCGGGCAGGTGAAGCAGGGCGCGCTGCTGTCGCTGTCTCCCGCTGCCACGTCTCTGGGTCAGCAGGCCGGCCGCCTCGCCAACCGCATCCTCCACGAGAAGATCGACCCGGGCGCGCTGGCCGTCGCCAACCCCGAAGGCGTCGACCTCACCCTGAACCTCGTCACCGCCCGCCGCCTTGGCGACGCGAAGACGCTCGCGCTCGACCTGATTACCTTTGCCGCCCAGAAGGGGCTCGCGGTACGCGTGGTCGAATGATCCAGCGGTACTCGCGGAAAGAGATGGCGGCCCTGTGGTCCAACGAAGCGCGGCTGCGCCGTTGGCGCGACGTCGAGCTCGCGGCGCTCGAGGGCATGGTGGTGGCGGGCATCGCTCCGAAGGAAGCGCTCGACGCGTGCCGTGCGAAGGCCGGCGACTTCACCGCCGAAGACGTCGCGAAGATCGACGAGATCGAAAAGACGACCAAGCACGACGTCATCGCGTTCCTCACCTTCATGGAAGAACGCATCGGCCCCGAGGCGCGCTGGCTGCACTACGGGATGACGTCCAGCGATGTGCTCGACACTTCGCTGGGTTTGCTGCTGCGCGACGCCGCCGACCTGATGCTGGGTGGCATCGACCGCTGCCTCAAAGCAATCGAGACCCGCGCCTTCGAGCACAAGGCCACCCCGATGGTCGGCCGCAGCCACGGCATTCACGCCGAGCCCATTTCGTTCGGGCACAAGCTGGCCATCTGGTTCGACGAGCTGAAGCGCGCGCGCACGCGGCTCGAGGCAGCGCGGGCCACCATCGCGGTGGGGAAGATCTCGGGCGCCGTCGGAACCTTCGCGCACATTCCTCCATCGGTCGAAGCGCACGCGTGCCAGGTCCTTGGCGTGAGCCCGGCGCCTGCGTCGAGCCAGATCATCCAGCGCGATCGCCACGCCGAGTACTTCACTTCGCTCGCGCTGCTCGGCAGCAGCATCGAGAAGTTCGCCGTCGAAGTCCGGCACCTGCAGCGCACCGAGGTGCGGGAAGTCGAAGAGAACTTCACTGCCGGGCAGAAGGGCAGCTCGGCGATGCCGCACAAGCGCAACCCGATTCTCTCCGAAAACCTCAGTGGCCTCGCCCGGCTGTTGCGGGGCTACGCGGTGTCGGCGATGGAAAACGTGCCGCTGTGGCACGAGCGCGACATCTCGCACTCCAGCGTCGAACGGGTGATTGGCCCCGACGCCACCGTCACCTGCGACTTCATGCTTCACCGCTTCGCCGGAATGATGGAAGCGCTGCGCGTCTACCCGGCGCAGATGATGAAGAACCTCGACCTGCTGGGCGGCGTCGTTCACTCGCAGCGCCTGCTGCTCGAGCTCGCGAAGCACGGCATGGATCGCCAGGCCGCTTACGTCGTGGTGCAGCGCAACGCGATGCGGTTCTACGAAGACGGCACCGACTTCAAGACGGCGCTGCTGGGCGACGCCGAGCTGTCGAGGAAGATGACGCGCGAGCAGATCGAGGCGTGCTTCTCGCCGGGCTACCACCTGCGCCACGTCGATCAGATCTTCCAGCGGGTCTTCGGCCGCAGCGCATGAGCCTCGAGGCGGCCTTCCTCGAGCACCTCCCCGCCCACGGGGAGGCCTACCGCGGGCTTTCGGGGCTCGACGAGCTGCTCTCGGCCCTGGTCGGCCGCGCCCGCGTCGCCTGGTCCGAGCCAAAGCTCGAGTTCTCGTCGGAAGGCCTGGTCGCGCACCTCGCCGAACGGCTGCCGCCCTCGAAGGCGGCGCTCAAGACGCTGCAGTCGGTGGCGATCGAAGACCTCTGCCTCGCGTTCTGCCTCGCCGAGGGAAATCCGCGTGCGCTGCCGGCGCTCGAGTCGCTGCTCACCTCGGTGGCGCGGTCGGTCGCCAGCCTCGACACGTCGGGCGTGCTCGCCGACGACGTGAAGGCGGTGCTTCGCGAGAAGCTGCTGGTGCCGCGCGAGAACGGGAAGCCGCGCATCGCCGACTACGCGGGGCAGGGCGCGCTGCGGGCGTGGCTCAAGGCGGCCGCCATTCGCCATGCGCTCAACTTGAAGCGCCCCGGCCACCGCGAAGCTGCGGACGAGCAGGAACAGCTGGCCTCGATGCCGATGGCGGCGCCGAACCCCGAGCTCGCGCTGATCCGCAAGAAGCACAAGCAGCACTTCGCTTTGGCGTTTGCGGCGGCGATGGCCAGCCTCACCCCGCGCGAACGGACACTGCTCAAGCTGCACACGCTCGACGGCCTGCCGCTGGATCAGATCGCGCCGCTGTACCAGAAGGACAAGTCGACCATCAGCCGGTGGATCACCAGGGCGCAGCAGCAGCTTCACGAAGTCACCCGCGCCCAGCTCGTCGCGGCCCTCAACCTCAGCTCGGGTGAGCTCGAGAGCGTCCTCCGCGCTGCCCAGAGCGAATTGTCGATGAGCCTCTCGCGCCTGCTCGACGACTAAGTCTCTGTAACCGTTCGTTTGTTCTGTCGCTGCAACAAGGCGTCAGCGCCTGTGTCCCGGGATCAGCCCCCACTTTCCGGAGCCCCCCATGCGCCTCGCCCTTTGCCTCGCTGCCGCCCTCGCTGCCCAGACCGACGGCCCGTTGCCTACCCAGCTCGACCTCACCGTCGGCGCGCAGAAGACGCTCAACATCCCCTCGCTCGATCGCATCGCCGTCGGAAATGCCGACATCGCCGATCTTCGCACCACCGGTGACCAGGGCCTGCAGGTGGTCGGGATGGCGGAAGGCGAGACGACGCTTCGCATCTGGAGCAAGGGCGCGAAGAATCCGCACGAGGTGAAGGTGAAGGTTGTCGCCGACGGCTTCACGCTGAAGCCCGGCGAGCAGCGCGTCGTTCAATTCCCCGGCCTCACGCGCGCCGCCGTCGGCGACGAGTCCATCGTCAGCGTCAGCCCGGTGGGCAACGACCGCCTGATGCTGACGGCCGGCAAGGAGCCCGCGAAGACGACCCTGTTGGTGTGGTCGGGAGACGAACGAAAGGCGCTGCTCGTCACGGTCGGGAAGTAGGCGATGCTCGCCACCATGAACGCCTGCCCCGATGAGAACGCGCTGGTCCGCTTCTCTTCAGGTCAGCTCAGCGGCCAGGACCTCGGGCCGATCGAAAGGCACCTCGACACCTGCAGCGGCTGTCGGACCCTCGTCGCCCAGCTCTCGTCGGCCCCGCGGGTCACCTGGGCACCCGGCAGCGACGCGCCGATGCGCGAACGCCACGGCAGCATCGGCCGCTACCAGGTCGAACGCCTCGTCGGCGGCGGAGCGATGGGCATGGTCTACGCCGCCCGCGACCGCGAGCTGAACCGCGCGGTGGCCATCAAGCTGCTGCGCACCACCGGCCCTTCGAGCTCCGAGCCCCGGGCGCGCCTGCTTCGGGAAGCGCAGACGATGGCGAAGCTCTCGCACCCGAACGTGGTGCCCATCTTCGAGCTCGGCGCCGACGAGGGTGATGACTACCTCGCGATGGAGCTGATCGACGGGCCCACGCTCGACCAGTGGCTGCGCGAAAAGAAGCGCGACTGGCGGGAGGTCGTGAAGGTCTTCATCGAAGCCGGCCGCGGGCTCGAGGCCGCGCACCAGGCTGGCGTCGTACATCGCGACTTCAAGCCGAACAACGTGCTCATCGGCCCCGATGGTCGCGCGCGTGTCACCGACTTCGGCCTCTCGCGGCCCGACGTCTCGCTGTCCGGCGCGCTCGCCGACGCGGGCTCAGTGGATCTCACCCGCGAAGGCACGCTGCTCGGCACCCCCGCGTACATGTCGCCCGAGCAGCTCGAAGGCAACGTGGCCGACGTGCGGTCGGACCAGTTCAATTTCTGCGTTGCGCTGACCGAGTCCGTCGTCGGCCACCGTCCTTTCCCTGGCCGCACCCTCGAAGACCTTCGCAACGCGATGCGCTCGGGCAAGCCGCCTGCCTTCGAGGTGCCGTCGTCGCGGCTCAAGCGCGCGCTGCTGAAGGGGATGTCGATTGCGCCCGCGCACCGGTTCGCCTCGATGGGGGGGCTGCTCGACGAGCTCCAGGTGGTTCTCAAGCCCACGCGCCCCACGCGCAACGAGCTGATGATCGCGACGGGAGTCCTCGTCGTCCTCAGTGTGGCCACCGGCCTCGGGTGGGATAACTTCCAGTTCAGGCGCGTAAGAGCGCGGGCGCCCGCTGCGGCGATCGAAGCGATCCCGGCGCTGAAGGAAGTCACCCTCATGGTCGGCGAAGAACGGCCTTTCGCGCTCAAGGGTGTGCAGGAAATCATTTCGTTGAACGCGTCCCAGCTCAAGGCGACGCTGGTCGGCAACCAGCAGGTGAGGCTGGTCGGGGTCTCTCCTGGCGTTTCGACGCTGGCGCTGAAGATCCGCGCGGGCCCTCACGACCCGCGCGTGACGGTGGAGTGGCAGGTGACCGTGAAGCCCGCAGCGCAACGGAAGGCGCTGTCGCTGAAGAAGGGCGCCCAACAGGTGCTCACCGTTTCGGGAATTCAGCGCGTGGCCGTCGGCGACTCGGACATCGCTGACCTCAAGGCCATCGGCAACGACCAGTTGTTGGTGATCGGCGCCGGCGAAGGCACCACCACGGTGATCGTCTGGACGAGCGTGTCTGAACGGCTGGAGTGGGACGTCACCGTCAGCCGATGAGCTTCGCGCGCTTCAGATTCGCTTCGATTCGCGCGCGCACGTCGCCCACAGCGCCCGCGAAAGTGAGCCCGGTGATCTTCTCGTAGGCCGTCACGTACGTCTGCGTCAGCGACACGCGCACGTCGTCCGGAATCGAAGGTGGCGTGCCCTGGCCCGAAAAGCCGCGCTCGGTGATCAGCCACTGCCGTAGGTTTTCCTTGTCCAACATCACCTGCGGTTGCCCCTTCTCGAACCGCTGCAGCGAGCCTTCGGCGACCCAGAACCGGCTCGAGTCGGGGGTGTGGATCTCGTCGATCAAGATCAGCTCGTCCTGGATCAGCCCGAACTCGTACTTCGTATCGACGAGGATCAAGCCCTGCGCTTTTGCCTGCGCCTGGCCCGCAGCGAACAAACCCAGCGCCGCTTCCGTCGTCCGCTGCCAATCGCGCGCGCTCGCCAGGCCCCTCGACACCACCTGCTCGGCAGAAATCGCTTCGTCGTGCTGGCCCAGCGGCGCCTTCGTCGACGGCGTCAGCAGCGGCCTCTCGAAAGCGTGGTCCTTGCGAAGACCCTTTGGCAGCTTCAGGCCGTAGGGATCTCTTCCCGCCTCGTAATCGCGCCACAGACTTCCCGTCAGGTGTGCCCGCACCACGAACTCGATCGCGAAGGGCTCGGCCCGGCGCGCCACCGTCACGCACGGATCCGGCATGTCGATGACGTGATTCTTCACCACGTGCGCCGTCTTCAGGAACCAGAAGTGCGCCAACTGGTTCAGCAGATCGCCCTTGAAGGGCAGGGTGGTGAGGATGTGATCGAAGGCCGAGAGGCGGTCGGTGGTGATCAACACCAGCCGGTCGCCCTGGCGGTACGTGTCGCGAACCTTGCCGCGGTACTTCTCGCCCAGCGCGGGGAAGTCGGTACCGGTGAGCGTGAAAGGAAGCTGCTGCTGCAGCGTCGACGCGTCCATCGCCTACGGCGCAGCGGTCGCGGTCGCCATGTACACGAACGCGGGGTTCACCCGCAGAATCCCGTCCATGTAAGCGGCGGCGTACGGAGCACCCGCCACGCGATCGACCCGAATCACGTTCGCCCGCGAAACGCCCCAGTGCTGAATCAGCGAGCGCGCGATCAGCTCGACGGCTTCACGCTCAGACAAGCCCTGGAAGCTGTCGCGGCGATCATCGCTCCAGCGATCGCCACGGCCGTCGAAAGAGAGCTGAATGGCGCCGCCTGCATCGGCCGACATCAGCAGATCCATGCGGGGGTCGATGCCCGGCGCCGCGACGAACTCGCCGTTGACGTTCATCGGGAAGACCATCTGGCCTGTCGCGCGTTGCCCGGCCTGCGACAGCGAGGTGCGTGCGACGTCGCGGAACATTTCCGAGCGCGCCACCGGCGCTTCGAACTCGAGCCACTCGGCAGTGCCAGTCAACGCCTGGCCAGTGCTGGGGCCCTTCACGGGAATGCTGCCCGCACCGCAAGCGGCGGTGAGCAACAACAAGGATGAGCTGATCAGGGTGCGGGTGTTCACGTTCGCCTCCAACATACCGGCGAGCCCCTTCGCGATCCAGCTAATGTCGGACCGCTACAGACATGGAACTCACCGTCATTGCTCATCAATTGAGATCGCCCGACAACCTCGGAGCGATCGCACGCCTGATGGCCAACTTCGGCTTCCACCGCCTCATCCTTTCAGACCCCGCCACGCACGACTTCCGGAAGGCCGGGACCCTGGCAATTGGGGCCGAATCGGTGCTCGAGAAGGTGGCGATCGCCGCCACGTTGCCCGAAGCGCTCAAAGGCGTCGTCTTCGCGATCGGCACCACGTCGCGCGGGCAGCTGAAGCGCGCCCACCCGCTGACCCCGGAAGAAGGCGTCGCCCGCTTGAAGGAACACGCGGCGCGCGGGCCGGTGGCGCTGGTGCTCGGAGGCGAGAAGCGCGGCCTCGACGACGACGAGCTCTCGCACTGCCAGGAGGTGATCGTGATTCCGACCTCCGACGCACAGCCGTCGATGAACGTGTCTCAGGCCGCGGCGGTGATGCTCTACCTCTGCGCACGCGAGCCTTCGCCCGAGCGCGCCACCGACGGAGCAACCCTCGGCACGATGAGCGCGCTCGAGGAAAAACTGCAGGCCGCGATGCTGCAGTGCGGGTTCTTGAACCCCCAGTCACCGCAGCACGTCTTGCGCGAGCTCTCTCGCGCGCTGGTTCGCGGCCACCTGACTCAGCGCGAGGCCCAAATCTGGCTGTCGGCGTTCGAGCACATTCGTCGCGTTACGGCTTCCGGCGCGCGATGAGCTTGTTGACCGCATCCTTGTCTTCCGGCGTGTGCTTCTCGGTCGGCGCCGCCACTTCCTTGCCGCCCAGCTTCGCCTTCGCCGAGTCGAGCGCCTCTTCGACCTTCGCTTTTGCGCCCAGCTTCTCGACGTGCTCGATCGCCGTTTTCCCGTCGAAAGAATGGGTGCCCAGAAAGATTCCGAGGCCGATACACAGCGCCGACCAGACGATGCCCTTAAGAAGTCCCATGGTGGTTGATTCCTACACGGGCCTACATCGGGCGCCAGTTCCTGGCCGGGGCCTTTCCGTCCATTCAGAGAGTCCTTCCGTTCATCCCGAGAGAAGTCGAGGGATGGGCCGCCTCGCAGACCTATTGCGATGACTGACCGCGCGACCACCGAACAGCTCGAGCAGCTGCGAATGACGGCCGCGGATCTGTTCCGCCGTCTGCCGGAGGTCCCAGTCTACCGGCGACGCGATGACCCCACCCGCACCCTCGCGGCCGAGCGTGCAGTCGAAGCGCGCGCCCTGCTGCACCGCACCGAATCTCTGCGTGGCGCCGAAGCGCTGACCTCCGCGTTGCGCGCCCACCTGCTCGTGCTCGACCTGCTTGCTGACGGCCGCGTCGAAGCCGCCGAAGGCGTGTGGCACGAAGCGATGGCGCTCGAGCGCGCTGCCGTTTCTTCGCGGCGCCTGTGGTCGAGATCCGACGAGGTCTCGACGCCCGTGTACGCGCGCGACTCGGGCAGCTCGCGCTTCGACCCGCGGCCCGAGACGGCGATCAAGGTGAAGCTCGCGTGCCCCCACCCGTCCTGCCACAAGGTCGCCGACTATGACTTCTCGGCGCGGCTCGCGACGCACCCCTTCGAATGCCAGCACTGCAAGCAGGGCTTCTTCGCCTACTTCGCCGAGCTCCACTCGCTGAACGTCGAGTCGAAGGGGAAGACCCAGCACCGCTACCGCTTCGAAGTGCGCGAGCTGAACGGCACGACGACGCGGCTCGACTTCGACGACGCGAGCCCAGCGGTGCTGGTCGCCGCGCGTGGAGACTTGATCGCCTTTCTCTATGCGCCGAAGTCGCGGCTTCGCGGTGTGCTCGACCTGACGTCGAGCCGCGTGCTCTGGGTGAAGCCGACCGGGCCGTGCTTCCTCGCCACCGCGGCGTTCGGCGAAGACGCTGCGGAGCTCGACGCGTTTCGGCACTTCCGTGACGAGGCGCTGCTGCCTTCCGCGGCCGGCCGTCTCTTCGTTCGCGCGTACTACGCCGTTGGGCCTTCACTCGCCGCGATCGTCGTGGCGCGGCCTGCGCTGCACCGCATCACCCGCGCCGCGCTTTCCGCACTGCACCGGGTGCTCCCATGAACAAGGTCGGCAACTGGCTCAGCATGGCGCTTGTCTTCGCCCTCCTCGTCGGGGCGATCTTGATGGGCTTCGTCGAGAAAGACACCGCCTTCGCGAACGCGACGCCGGCGCCTGAGTTCGCCTTCGAACGCTTCGCCGGCGGCAAGGTCGATTCTGCCGATCTGAAGGGCAGGGTGGTGATGCTCGACTTCTGGGCGACGTGGTGTCCGCCGTGCGTCGAAGAGATGCCGATGCTGGTGAAGGTGGCCAGGGAATACGAAGGCAAAGGCGTCACCTTCGTCGCCGTCAGCCACGACGACCCCGAGACCGCGACCGCCGCGATCACGAAGTTCGTCGAGAACCAGGTTCCCGACCTGCGCCCCTTCGCCGCCTACGGCTCGCCCGTCACTGGGGCCCGCTACAAGGTGAAGTCGCTGCCCACGATCTTCATCATCGACCGCGACGGGAAGATCTCCGGGTCGCAGTCGGGTGAGATTTCCGAACGCCGCCTCCGCAGCTGGCTCGACGCCGCGCTGGCGAAGTAGGCCGCGTCAAGAGCGCTCTCATCCGCAGACCCACGTCCCTTGCAGCGCGTGCGAACGGATCCCCGAAAATGCCCATCTCTCGACATCTCTTCCGGATGAATGGACTCAGCTCGGGTCGGGATGAACGGACTCGGAGCCACCTACTTCTTCGGCTCGGCCGCGGCATCGGCTTCGATCAACCGGAAGTCGGTGCGGCGGTTCTTGGCGCGGCCCAGTGGGGTGTCGTTGCTGCCAATCGGCCGATCGAATGAGAAGCCCTGGCTGCGCAGGCGCTTGCGGTCGACGCCCTTGTTGACGAGGTAGTCCTCGACCGCCTTCGCGCGGCGGTTCGAAAGATCCAGGTTGTACGCGTGGCTGCCGCGGTTGTCGGTGTGGCCTTCGATCAGCACGGGCCCGACCTCGGGGTTCTGCAGCAGCACCTTCGCGACGTCGTCGAGGATCTTGAACGACTGCTTCTGGATCACCGCCTGGCCCGTCTCGTAGAGAATGTTCCCCTTGATCCGGATGCGATCGGACTCGAGGGTGACTTCTTCTTCCTGAGGCACGGGGCAGCCTTCGGTCTCGGGCGGGCCGGGATCGTCGGGGCACTTGTCGACGTTGTCGGGAATCTGATCGCCATCGCGATCCGGGCAGCCGTCGTATTCCTGCGGGCCCGGTACATCGACGCACGCGTCGATGCGATCCACCACCCCGTCGCCGTCGGTGTCCTTGTCGGGCTCGGGGCAGCCGTCCTGGTCTGCGTCGCCGTCTTTGTCTTCCGCGACCTCAGGGCACTTGTCGACGACGTCCGGAATACCGTCGCCGTCGAGGTCAGGCTGCGCGATGTACTCGTACCGAAGCCCACCCATCACGCGGAAGGCCTCACGGCCGTAGCCGGTCACCGTGCCCAGGCCGCGGCCGAACGCCAGCTGCAGCGCCCAGTGGTCCATGAACTTCGAGCGCGCGCCGACCAGCAGCTCGAGCGGCGTTTTGTACGCGTCGGCGTACTTGAAAGTGAAAGGCGCCTCGGCCGGCGTCGCGAAGTTCACCTCGCCGATCAGCGTGTTCTCGGTGAAGCGCATGATGTTCGGCAGCTCGATGCCCACGCCGCCGCCCATCGTGAACTCCTGGCCGACATACAGGTTCAGGTACTGCGCTGCCGCCGTTCGAAGCCGCCAGCCCGCATTGATCACCGCACGCACGGGCCCAAAGCGGCGCTCGATCGCCGCGCGCGGAGCGAACACCACCCCTGAATCGCCGAAGAAGCTTCTCTCGTCGCCGATGGGCAGCCGGACCTCGAGGATCGCGGTCGCTGCGATGGGGAAGTCTTCCTGCTTGAAGATCTGGAAGCGGCCGATGAACCGCCAGTCGCCCGCCCCAAGGAAGCTCGGGCTGCGCTCATCAACGAAGCCTTCGTCGCGCAGCTGCCGGAAGTGGTCGACCTGGCCGACGATGAAAGGAATGTCGGCCGAGACTTCGAGCCGGTTCGTGAACTGGTACGCGCCCATCAGGTGCAGGTCGGCGCGGGCGCCGATCAGATCCAGCCGGGGCACGTTGCCGAGCTTGAGGCCGAGGATCCCGAAGTTGAAGTCGAGCATCGCCTGCAGCATCCAGCTCTTCGGCGCGCGCATCTCGGCGCCTTCCACCGCCCACAGCGAGTCCATCGTCGGGCTGAACTTCGTGGGCACGACGTCGAACCCGCGTGAGAAGGGTTCAGCCGCGAATGCGGGAAGCGTGAGCAGCACCAGCAGCAGCAGCGTGGCGCGCGTGAATCTCAGTCGCACACCGTCGCTTATACCCCCCTCTTCAGGGGGCTCCCAGAAAGGTTCCGCTGCTACAGGGGTGTGTTGACTACTTCTCCATCACCGCGTTGGCGTCGAGGATCTCGATCAGCGCCGGGTGCATCGGCAGCGGGAAGGTCGCGATCGTCTTGTCCAGCGCCATCACGTCCTCTCCCTTCAAAGTGGCGTACTCGATCGGCGACGGCTCCTTCTTCGCCAGCTTCTCCTTCAGGCCCGCCGCGTCCTTGGTGACGTAGACGAAGTTGAGCTTCGTCGGGTCCAGGTGCCGCTTGAGCGCTTCCTGCATCTTCGCCGCAGTCATCTCGGTCAGCGCCTTGCGGTAGTTCTCGAGGAAGTTCGGCGTCCCGTAGAAGAGGTCGTCGATCGCGTTGCCGAGGCGACGCTGATCCGACTGCTCCCAGGTGCGCGTGTAGCCAATCAAGAACCCGCGCGCCGTCTCGAAGCGCTCCTCGGGCACGGGCAATCCAGTCACCTCGCCAATGAAATACAGAACACCGCGGGTGGCGAACACGCCGTTCTTCGCCTCGACGGGCCGGACCCAGAGGGTGGTGTCCTGCGCAGAGCGGGCGACGTTGACCGCTGGGATGCTGCCCCAGCCTTCCTGCTTGTGGTGCTCGGCGTACGCGTAGGTGCCGTAGTTGAGGCCGCGCTTCTCGCGCAGCTCGCTGAACAGCCGGCCGTGGAACTGGCGGTGCTCGCCCAGGTAGCTCATTCCGAAAGCGACGGCGGTGTAGTCGGGGTGATCGCGGCGCAGCTCCCAGCTGTAGCCGAACGAACCCGCGGTGCTCAGCGTGTCGCGCTGGATGATCACGGTCTTGCCCGCGAAGCCCGGCGACGGAGGGAGGACCACCGCAGCGGCGCCCTTCGCCGGCAGCTTCTCGAGCAACGCCTTCACCTTTTCGGCCAGCTTCTCGTCGACCGCGCCCGCGAGGCCGAGCACCGCGCGATCCTGGCTGAACACGCGCTGCCACTGCGCCTTCACGTCTTCGATCGTGATCGCCGTGAGGCCCGCGACAGTGCCGCCGTTGAAGTGGCGGTACGGGTGGCCCGCATACAGCAGCGCGTCGAGGCCGATCTTGCCGAGCTCTTCGTCGCTTTCCTGCCGAAGCCGCGTCCTCACGGTGTTCAGGGCCTGGGTCCGCAGGCGCTCGAGCTCTCTCGGGTCGAAGCGCGGCGCGAGCAGCACGTCGGTGAAGATCTTCAGAAACCTCTCGAGCTTGTCGATGTGAACGCGGCCCTCGAAGACCGTCAGCTCTTTGTCGGCGTGGGCATCGAGCTCGGCCGCCATTGGGTACAGCGCCTCGAGCAACTGCGCGCTGGTGAGCTCCTGCGTGCCGCCTTCCGACATGAGCGCGGTCGTCAACGCAGTGAGGCCCTCCTTTCCCGCAGGGTCGTCGATGGCGCCGCTGTGGAAAACGACGCGAATCGCCACCACCGGCTTGTCCTTCACCGGCTGCAACACCACCGTCAACGGAGCGACCGTCGCAAACGGCTTCACCGCCACCGGAACCGGCGCAGCAGGCGGAGCAACCTTCACCTTCCGCTTCGGAAGCTTGGCGTTCTCGAGCACGTCATCGGCCGGAGGTGGCGGCGCTGGCGTCGTTGCGCACGCGACGAAGAAGAGGAGCACGGCGGCGAGCAGCGTCCTCATTTCGCACCTCCTTTCGACAGGTCGACATTGAAGACGAGCGTGGTGCGGTTCTTCTCGACGAGGTGCTTCTTCGCGAAAGTGACGAGGTCGGCCGGCTTCACTTGCGTCAGCGCGCGCTGCCGAAGCTCGAGCGCGTCGGGCGTGCCGAGGACGCCGCCGATGTACGCCAGCGTCTGCGCGACGTCGTCGTACGCCTCGAGCCCCATCGCCAGCCCGTACTTCAGGTGGTCCTTGATCGCGTCGACGCGCTTCGCATCGACCTTGCCGGCGACGAGCTCGGCGATGGCGGCATCGAACGCAGCGCTGACTTCGGCGCGCTGCGCTTCGTCTTTGAGCTTCGCGGTGAGGCCAAAGAGGTTGGGGTCGCGGTGGTCGTTGAAGTCGCCGTTCAGCGACTCGACCAGCTGCTTCTCGAGCACGAGTGACTTGTACAGGGGCGAGGTCGGCCCAGCGAGGTACGCGCCGAGCACGTGCTGAATCGCGGCGTCCGTGGTCTTCACCGACGACGCGGGCGTGTGCCAGAAGACGCCGTGACGGGGAAGCGTGGGGTTGGTCCACGTGACGGTCGCGGTGCGAGCGGCTTCTTGCGCGGGCTCAGCCGGGACGACGATGGTCGCGGCCTTGCCAGCCCAGGTGCCGTAGCTCTTCTCGATCAGGGCCATCGTCGCCTTGTCGTCGAAGTCGCCGACGATGAAGAGCATGGTGTTGTCGGGCGTGTACCAGCGCTTGAAGAACTCTTTGCTGTACGCGTAGCGCGTCGGCATCGCCTGCACGTCTTCGTAAAAGCCGAGCGTGGTGTGCTGGTAGGGGTGCTTGGTGAAGGCGGCAGCGAGCACGGCCTCTTCGATCTTCAAGCCCGGGTTGGCGGCGTTCTTGTGGTACTCGCCGAGCACGGCCTTCGCTTCTGTCTGGAAGGTGCCCTCGTTGTATTCGAGGTTCATGAAGCGGTCGGCCTCGAGCTCGACAAGCTTCGGCAGCTGGGCGCTGGGGCCGTTCACGTAATAGACGGTGACGTCGTCGCTGGTGAAGGCGTTCTCGGAGAAGCCGAGCTTGCCGAGCAGCGCGTCGCGGGTGCCTTCGGGCCAGCCCTTGGTGCCCTTGAACATCACGTGCTCGAAGAAGTGGGCGAAGCCGGTGTGGCCGGCTTCGATCTCGTTGCGGCTGCCGACGCGGACCACCGAGAAGTAGGCGACGAGCCCGGGCGAGTTGAAGGGGACGCGGGTGACCGAGAGCCCGTTCTTCAAGACGGTGGTCTTCATCGGGTAGGGAAACAGCTTGCCGGAAGCGGGAGCCGCCGAGAGCACGCTACAGAGGGCCACGAGCGCGAGGGTCATGGCCCGCGACTTACTTCAAATTTCAGCCGAGCTGCGGGTGGGATCCCATCCAGCGGGAATCTCGTACGGCCGAGTGCAGCTCGAAGACACAGCTGTCGGCGCCGCGGCGCATGCACTGCGACTGGACGATCATCGCGTCGGCGCCGACGGTGTGCAGTGCCTCGTGAAGAATGCCCTCTTCGAGCGCGCAGTGGTGCGGGGTCGTCTTGTCGAGCACGGCGACGCCTGGGCGAAACTTCACCACCTGCCACCCGCCGATGCGGCCGCCGCGGTTGGCGTGGTGGTAGAGCCCGTCGATGCCGTAGACGATGTCACCGGCGCAGCTGATGGATTTGCCGACGCGCGCCTGGTGGCTGTCTTTGAAGAGCTGGCGGCCCATCTTCAGCACCGAGGCGACGCCGGTGCGCTGGTCGAGGTACTCGAGCAGGTCGAGCAGCAGGGCGATGGGGTACCAGCCGTCGGCAGTGACGCCCGCGAGGCGATCGAGCCAGGCCTTGCCGAGCACCTCGTTGGGCGAATGGATCGTCGCCAGCGCCGCGAGGATGTCGGAGCCAATCGTCTCGTGGTTCTCTCCCTGGTAGCCACGGGGTTGGACGCGCATCGGGCGGCAGTTACCACACGAGATGAGCCCGCCACCGGCTTCCCGTAAACTCCGGCCATGTCGCTGAAGGTCGCCGCGCTGGACGTCCCGCATCGCTTCGGCGACCCCATCGCGCAGCTGGAGCTGACCGACCGTCTGCTCGCGAACGCTGCGGATCTCGACCTCGCGCTGCTGCCGGAGTGCGCGCTGACGGGCTACGTCTCGGAATCGAAGGACTTCGATCTCTCGCGCTTCGCCGAGCCGCTGGACGGCCCGACCGCCGCGGCGCTGTCGAAGCTTTCGAGGAAGCACGGCGTCGCGTTGGCAGGCCCGGTGATCGAGCAGGCAGGCGACGCGCTGTTCAACAGCTTCGTGATCTTCGACGCATCGGGCGCGCTGCTGGCGCACTACCGGAAGAGAAACCCGTGGCTGCCCGAGACGTGGGCGACGCCGGGAGATCTGCCGAACCCGGTGTTCAAGCTGGGGTCGACGACGCTGACGGTCGCGATCTGCTTCGACGTGCACTTCCTGGCGGAGGACGCGCCGCTGCAACTGCTCGCGTCGGACGTGCTGTTATTTCCGAGCGCGTGGGTGGACGACGAGCCAGGCGATGGGCGGTCGGTGCTGTTGCCGGAAGTGGCGCGGCGGTTCGACGTAGAGATCGTGAACGCGAACTGGGGCGAGGGGACGCCGTGGGTGCGGGGGCAGGGCGGAAGCCGGCTCGTGTCGCGGGACGGAACGGAACAGCGGGGCCCGTCAGGTTTCAGTGCAATGGGGCGTGTCGGGCTGTAGGGTAGGGAGGCATCACCCAACAACCGGGGGCGACCGGTTTCGACGAGGGCATAGAGGTCATACGACGCGTGCCGAGCTGGTTCCGGGGCTCGTAAAAATCTGGGGCAAAACCAATAAAAGCCAACGACAACGTTGAGCTTGCTCTCGCCGCCTAAAAAGCGGTTCTGAGCACGGTCTTCCCGGCCTCTGTCCGTGGGTTGGGGTCAAGACCGTCATAATGCGGACTGGCTGCCCAAGTGCCTGAGCGAGGGTGGCGAGAAATAGTCAGGACCGGTCATTTCGTATTTCGTCCGTGGAAGACGACGTGACCTAAATCAATACGCGGAACACGCACGTAGTGTCGTATTTCCAAAGGCTTTCGGACGTGGGTTCGATTCCCACCGCCTCCACATCAACTGCCCCGTAGCCTTCACCGGTTACGGGGCAGTTCTCCTGGAAGACCTTCTCTCTGCCCTGGCCGGCAAGGTTCCACATGTCCCTGCTCCCGCTTGACGCCACGCCGCCTCTTCGCCTGCAGACCGCCACGTTCGCGACCGGCTGATTCTGGACTCCTGACGCCCGGTTCGGGTGTCACCCCGCGATCATCCGCACCCGCGTCGGGTACGCCGGCGGCAAGCTCGTGGATCCGACGTACCACCGGCTCGGAGATCACACCGAGGCGTTCGAGCTCGACTTCGACCCCGCGCGCATCTCGTACGCGGAGCTGCTCGAGCTCTTCTGGGCGTCGCACAACCCGGCGCGCAGCTCGCACAGCATTCAGTACATGGCTGCCGTCTTCACCGCGGACGACGAGCAACGGCAGCTCGCGCTCGACAGCCGCGACCAGATCGCCGGGCGCCTGGGTCGTGACGTGCAGACGCGCATTGCCCCGCTGACCCGCTTCTACCGGGCCGAGGACTACCATCAGAAATACCTGCTGCGGCGCCGCGACGACTTCCTCGTTGAGTTCAGCGCCTATTCGCCTACTGCTTTTACCGACTCCACCGTGGCGGCGAGGCTCAACGGCTACCTTGGCGGCCACGGCGACCCCACGCAGCTCGCCGCAGAGCTGGGCACCTTCGGCCTGTCGAGCAACACCAATGAGCGGCTCAGCGCCGCGGTGAGGGCGAACCGATGACGACCCGGCTGGTGCTCACGGAAGATGAATGGAAGCTGCGCCTGACCGCCGAGGAGTTCAGGGTGCTGCGCAAGCGCGGCACCGAGCGCGCCAACACTGGCTGCTTCGTCGGCACCTCGACGCGGGGCACCTATGTCTGCGCTGGCTGCGCCAACCCTCTCTTCACCTCAGGCCAGAAGTTCGAGTCGGGCACCGGCTGGCCGTCCTTCATCGCGCCCATCGGCCCGGACGCCGTCACCACCCGCGGCGACGACTCGCACGGGATGTTCCGCGCCGAGGTGCTCTGCGTGCGCTGCGAGGGCCACCTGGGCCATGTCTTCGCCGACGGGCCTCCTCCGGCGAAGCAGCGCTACTGCATGAACTCCGTCGCGATGAAGCACGTGCCCGCCTGACCGCCCTTCGTCATCCGAACCGCAGGTTCCAGAGGACATGGCGCAGAACGGTCGCCTGCCCGGGCCAGCGCCTCGATAGACACTTGTCGAAGGACATCGCGTCAGCCGTCGCGCGCGAGCACGAAGTGGTACCCATCTGGATCCTCGAAGGTGATGCCGTGCTGGGCCCACCACGGGTTGTTCGGCCTGACGCGAGCGAACCCGAGCGACTCGAGCCGCGCCGCGCGATGTTCCACCTCATCCGCTGAAAGGTAGAGCACGAACAGGTGCTCTACCGTCGGTGCGCGAGGGGCGAAGAAGCCGGCCTCGACGACGAACTCCAGCTCCGAGTCACCCGCGGCGAGGATGAGTCCATCGAAGCCGCTGTGCCCACTGAACGTGCTGCGCTCGGTGAGGCCCGCTCCGTCGACGTAGAAGCGTCTGAGCGGGGCGAGGGAATTCGTCGGCCTGGCCGTGCGAACACGCATTCGCTTGGAGTACCACGCACAAGTTCGAGCGGGTCGACACGCTTGACCACGCGTTCATCGAAGCGATGCGTCAGACTCGCCCGATGCCATCTTTTCGACCGCTGCGCTTCGTGCGCCGTCCGCTCGAGGACTCGATGATGCGGGGGCGCGCCTTCTACGCCGAGCTCGACGCGCGTCGCACCACGCGACACTTCTCGTCGGATCCGGTTCCGCGGGAGCTGATCGAGCTTGCGATCCGCTCGGCCGGCACGGCGCCCAGCGGCGCGCACCAGCAGCCGTGGACCTTCGTCGCCGTCAGCGACCCTTCGCTGAAGCAAAAGCTGCGCGAAGCCGCCGAGCTCGAGGAGCGCGACTTCTATGAGCACCGCGCGCCGAAGGAGTGGCTCGACGCGGTCGCGCCGCTGGGTACCGATGAACACAAGACACACCTCACCGACGCGCCGTGGGTGGTGGTCCTGTTTCGACAGGCGTCGGGCGTGCAACCCGATGGGTCGAAGCGCACGCACTATTACTCGCAGGAGTCGTGCGGCATCGCGGCCGGCCTCTTCATCGCCGCCGTGCACCACATGGGGCTCGTCACCTTGACGCACACGCCCAACCCGATGGCCTTCCTCCAGCAACTGCTCGAGCGACCGTCGAACGAGCGCGCGCTGCTGCTGATGCCCGTCGGGTACCCGGCGCCCGACGCGATGGTGCCAGAGCTCGACCGCAAACCGCTCGAGCAGATCGCCGTCTGGCGCTGATGGCGCCCAGAGACCCTCGAACGGCGCCCAGAGTGCCTGAGGGACTTCTAGTTTGGCTGAATGCGAATCGCTCACTCGACCCCGACGGCCTCCTTCCGCAGCCCAGCTGCTCGAGCGAGCGCTCCCGCACCCAGCTCCAGGCCCGACCCGTCGGTCGGCAAGAACCCGGCGACGCTGCTGGCGCACATCGCGCTCGAGCACAGGAGCTGGCTCAAGGCCTCGCATCGTTCGCAGGCGCACCCGATGCCGTGGCCGGCGGGCTTCGAGCCGTCGAAGAGCCCGGTGTTCGCACACAACGAGGTGTTCATTCCGCTGCCGCCCTCCGCGGTCTTCGCCGGGCTCGTTGATGCGGCGCGCTGGCCCAAGCACCTGGGCAACGCAGGGAAGATTGACGTGCGCAGCGGCGCCGGCCCTTCGGGTTCGCTGCAGCTGGGCACGAAGTACCACTGGAGCTTTGGCGAGAAGCTGAAGAATGAGGTGACGCTTTTTCAGAAGGATCGCGCGATTGGCTGGGTCGCCGACGGGACGGGCTCAATGGGCTTTCACCGGTGGATCCTCGAGGCGGTTCCGGGCGGCACGCGGCTGATCACCGAGGAGACGCAGCACGGCCTTGTGCCCAGGCTGAGCAACAAGGCCGTCAATCCGATGCTCCACGGCGTTCACCAGTGGTGGCTTCAGTCATTGAAGGAGCAGCTGCTGGCCGACCGCGCCGCCGGCCGCAAGCCGAACGACTTGAACTGAACTCGACGCGTCTTAAGGCTTTTGCTGAAAACTGCATTGGGGGTTGAGAAATCTAGATGTAACCGGGCCCGGCAACGCGCGTAGCTCTGTGATGCGCGCTCTGATGCCTTGTCTCGTCATCTCTTCACTGATTGCAGCCTGCGGCCCTGCTGCGCCGACGGGTGACGTGAGCAGGGGCGAGGCAGTGTACCGGCAGCCGCTGAGCGACGGGAACACGTACACCTGCGCGACCTGCCATGGGTTGACGGGCTCAGACGCTCCGTTGCGGCGGGCGGCGCACCCGATTGGCGGCGCCTCGAAGCGCGGCGGGTGGAAGAATGGTGGCGCGCTCACCTTCCTCGACGCGGTGAACGTGTGCGTGAAGGGGTGGCAGGGCGCGCCGGCATGGTCTGCGAGCGAGCCGCGCTTCCTCGCGCTCTCTGCGTATCTCGATCAGCAGGGTGACGCCGCGTCTGAAAAGAAGCTCACCTTCAAACAGGTGCCGCCACCCGCCGTGCTCACCGGCGGCGACGTGTCCCGGGGCCGGGCAGTCTTCAATGCGGCGTGTGCGACGTGTCACGGCGTCGATGGCATCGGCTCACCCCGCGGACCCAACCTCGCCGGTACACAGCCGGCGGCGGACTACGTGGCGAGCCGGGTGCGCGGCTTCCCGCTGGTGGGGCGCATGCCGTTCTGGGCTGAAGATCGTCTCAGCGACGGCGAGCTGATCGATCTGATCGCGTGGTTGAGGCTCCCACCAGAGCGCCCCGACGCGGGCGTGCCCGACTCGGGAGCGCTCGACGCGGGGGTGGCGCAGGACGCAGGCACAACCGACGCGGGGACGACGCCGCAGTGTGGCTCCGATCATCCACGCGTCGGCTGGGTGCTCGACCTGCAGCAGCGCGCGCATGGCGTTCAGGGGCGCATCACGGCCACGAGCAACTGCACGCTGCAGCTCACCAACTTCTCGTACGACGGCAATGGCATCGACGTGCGGATGTACGGAGCGCCGAGCATCGCGCAGCTGGGCACCGGCATCGTGTTGGGGCCCCAGCTCTACCGGCCCGGCAACCCGTGGACGAACGCCAGCCTCGTGCTCGAACTCCCTGCGGGGAAGACACTCGACGACGTCTCGGCGCTCTCGGTGTGGTGCGTCGCGGTCGGAGTCAGCTTCGGCGACGGCACGCTGCACGCCCCCTGAGCGCGCCGAAGCGCTTCAGCTGCGTTACAGCACCGGCTCGAAGACAACCCTGAAGTCCCACTGCACCTGCGAGGTATGGCGGAGTTCCTTCAGGGTGTTGTCGCCGACGAAGCGCACTTCGAAAGGCTTGTGAGCCAGCAGTCGGCTGGCGAACCGAACCGTAAACGCGCTTTGCGATCCGCGAATTAGACCTGCGGCCCATGCCCACGTCGTCTCTTTCAAAAGGAGACGTCCCCATGGCTCGCATTCCCTCCCGCACTGCCGCTGTCCTCGCTGCCCCCGTCCTCGAGCAGGTGAGGAAGAAGCTCGAGGCTGTTCACCATCGCCCGGTCGATCGCCTCGAGACGATGCGCAGGCCGCCCGTCGAGTTGCATCCCCACGGCCCAGACCTCACGCAGCTCTTCGAGCGCGTCGCGTACAAGAAGGGCCTCGAAGCGATGACGCCCGCCGAGCTGAAGGAAGAGGCGCTGAGGGTCGAAGAGCAGCTCACCGAGGCGAGCACTGGCCATTCGCAGGATCCCGAGGCAGCCGCCGAAGCCAGGTGGAAGGGCGCGCTGATCGAGGCCGAGCTCTCGCGCCGCACGCTCGAAGATCCGACCCTTCCCATGGAACAGTACGGTGAGCTGCTGGCCGGCCTGTCGGCTCCGCAGCTCAAGGCCGAGGTGAAGCGGCTCGAGGCGGCGGCCGCTGACGCGACCACCGGGCCTCACACCAACGCGGAAGATGCAAAAAAGCTCGAGGGGCAGTTGGCGGCGGCGCGCAGTGAGCAGGCCCAGCGCGTCGTCGACGATCCTGAGGCGAATGTCTTCAGTTACCTGATGGCGGTTCCGCGTCTCTCGGACGCAGCGCTCACTGCCGAGCAGACCGAGGTCCACAGCGCGTATGACGTCACGCTCAAGGCCCTCGCCGAGCATCCGGAAGACGCGCGCAAGCTGACCGGCACCCTCGAGGCGCTCGCCCGCAAGCTCAACGTTCTCGACCGCGAGGCTTCTCGCCGGGGTCTCGAGCCGGCGCTTTACACGGTGGTCGAAGGCGACTCGCTCAGCGCGATCGCGATGCGAATCAGCGACGAGCACGGCGGCACGCCCGACTGGCAGACCGTGATGGCCGACCTGGTGACGCTCAACGCGATCGAGAACCCCGACCTGATCAGCGTCGACCAGCAGCTGCAGGTGCCCGCGTACCCGTAAGCCGCAGCCGAATCGGGTCACGCCCGAGCCGGCGCGCCACGGCAGAACGGCCTACGGAAACAGCACGTCCATCGCTTCGGGCTGTTCTTCCTCGGTGGCGATCACGTCGTGGCAGACACCGGCGCACTTCTGGCCGATCACCACCCCCGCCGCGTTCTCGTGAAGCTTGTCATGGCAGCGGAAGCAGCCGGGCTCGTGCTGCAGAAAGTCGCGGTACGTGCCCCAGCCGACCTTCATGTCGGGGAAGTTGTTGTGCGTCCATTCGGTGGCGAGCAGCGCGCCCGCGGTCTGCGCATTCGCGTTGTTGCCGTAGAAGGCCGCCACCGCCGCCGGAATCCCCTTCTTCGCCGCGTCGTGGGACGGGTAGGTGGCCGTCAGTGCCTTCACCGCTTCGCGGCCGATGAAGGGCAGGGTGTGGTCGATCGCTCCGCGGCCCAGCGCCTTGTCGACGATCGCTTTCGGCATCGCGTACTTGTGCGCGGGCCGGTTGTGGCAGTCGGTGCACCCCATCGTCTGCCACGCCCCGTCGGCCGGCGCCTTTGCTTCCTTCGACTGGAAGAGCTCGACGCCTCCATCGGCGCGCGTGAGCTCGACGTCACCAATGGCGACCCGGGTCGCATCCGCCCGGAAGCGAATCTGCATGCCGTTGTGCGCGTGAATGCCCTGCCATCGCCCATCGCGAAAGCCCCCGATGCGCGCGCGGAACACCGTCGTCTTCTCCACCGCGGCTTCGTCTTCCGAGTACGTCTTCTTCACGTGCAGGCGATCTTCCGTGAAGCGCTCGGTGGCGTGGCAGCGGGTGCAGATCTCGGTCGCGACGTGCGTCGTCGGCTGCGGAATCGGGCGGTCGACGTCGCCGACGATGAACTGCAGCAGCTGCGTCGCTCCGCGCAGCTTGGCGTTGACGAAGTGGCCTGCCCCTTCGCCGATGTGACAGTCGGCGCACATCACCTTCGCGTGCGTCGTCACCAGGTGCGCCACCGCCTCGGGCTGCATCACGCTGTGGCACGTGCCGCCGCAGAACTGATCGCTGTGCAGCACCTCGAGGCCCTTGAACGTCGCCGTCGAGACCAGCATCAGGTTCACCACCGTCACCGCGACCACGATCAGCGCCAGCCCCCGCAGCCGCGCATCGTTGAAGTCGAACACCGGAAACCGCACCGGCCCCTGCTTGCGCAGCCGGTAGAGCCCCAGCGGAATCAGCAGCAACCCCAACACGAAGATTCCCGGCAGGATCAAGTAGCTCAGGATCCCCGAGTAGTTGCCCAGCGGTCTGCCACTCAGCTCGACCGCGAAGAGGGTCAGCAGCCCGATTGACGCCAGCGTCGCGAGCAACACCCCGATGCCTGAGATCCAATGGCGCGTCGCCCGCCAGATCAGGTCTCGAATCATCGTCAGTGGCTTCATTGGCCGGTGATCTTTCCGTCGAGGTGCTTCGTGGTGAACCCGCCGTCGGCGGTGAAGCTGCCGCCGTGACAGGCGCTGCAGCCCAGCCCCAGCGCGGGGTTGTGCCCAATCGTCCCGTCCTGCGGAGGCACCCCGTGGCACGTGCCGCACCCCGCCTCGGCAGCTCCCCCCGTCCACGCCGGCGCGCGCTTCAGGCCCGGCGAAAGATCCACGTGCCCGAACTGGCCCCCGCCGTGGCAGTAGACCCCCGTGCAGGTGCCGTTGCCTGCGTTGAACACCGGCGCCGCTGCCTGCCGCCACGCCAGCCCGCCGAGATCGAGCGGAAATACTTCTGCCGGAGGCGCGGAGTCCAGGTGTCCCTTCGCCAGCAACGTCGCCGGCATCAGGTGACACTCGCTGCAGCCGACGCCCTTCGCCCGGTGCGCATCGTGCGCACCCACGTTCGCTCCCTTCAAATCGAAGAACGGCGCGCTCGCCGGGCCCGCGTGGCACGACTCGCAGGTCGCCCCACGCAGCGTCACCTTCCCGTCCACGTGCGTCGCCGGGTTCAGCGGCCCATGGCAACTCTCGCACGCCAATGTCGTCTGGTGGCTCGGGGGCGGGTTCCCATGGCAGCCGTCGCAGCCGAGCTTCCCGGGCTTCGTCCACACCGGCACCGCAGGCGCGTGACACGCCACGTTGGCGCACGACGCTTCGTTTCGATTCCACACGCCGGCGTCGAGCTGCAGCGGCGCAAGGACCCCGAAGCGCTTCCGGTAGTGGGCCTCGTCCTTCACGTCGCCATGGCAGACGGAACAGTCGATGGCGGCGTGGGCGCGGTGCGCTCCGACGCCCAGCGCGGTGGGTGCCCGAGCCCCGCTCAGGTCTCGCGGAGGCGCGGGAGACAGCGCGTCGCCATGGCACGTGTTGCACGCCTGGGGACCTTCGCGGTGACAGCTGCTGCAGTCGACCTCTGCTGCGCCGCCGCGCAGGTCTGCGCCGTGGCACTTGCCGCACGCGGCGAAGTCGTAGCCCGAGGCCCGCACCGCCTGGCCATGAAACTGTTCGCCATCCGTCGGAGTCGACCAGCCGCGCGGATGCAGCTCGAGCCGCCCCGGCGCGGCCCGGCAACGCACCACCCAGTCTTGAAGCGTTGCCGCCTCGGCCACCGCCGCGTGGCCCGACAGCTCGCCGCGCGCTGCTTGAAGAAAGGAAGAGGACGCCTGCCCCGGCACCACCCGCGCCGAGCCGTCGTCGCGCCGCGCGGTCGTGTCTGCGTAGTCGCCGAGGCGATAGCCCGTTGCCGCGGAGTGACACTGCCCGCACCGCAGGTCGAGCACCGGGCGAATCTTTTCTTCGTACGACGGGCAGACGGCCGGAGCGCTGGGCGCGCGCACCACCCCGCAGCCGGCGGCGAGCAGCACGCTACAGATGGCAGATCTGGCACATCGCATTGCGGCTGATCTCCTCTTTGCGGTGACGCACGAGAAAGCTCGCAGGGTGCGGACTTCCACCGACGCCGCCGACGCGGTGACAGCCGACGCAGGTCGAGGCGGCGCCCTGGTCGTGACAAGCCGCGCACTGAACGATGTCGCGGCGCGCTGCCGGCCCGTGCATCGCGCCTTCGCCGAAGCCCGCGGGGTGCGGCTCGAGCGTGTTCTTGCTTCCCGGGGTCAGCCCGCTGCGCGCGTGACAGCTGGTACACGACTCGACGCCGTGACAGCGAAGGCACGACGCCTCGTCCGCGCGCGCCTCGGTGGGGTGCCGGCTGAAGAAGTCGTTGCGGTGAATGAAGCTGCGGTCGACGCGCTCGGCCAGCACCACGTCGAGGCGCAGGCCTTCCGTCTTGGCGTGGCATTCAGAGCAGAACTTCTGGTCGTGGCAGGTCTCGCAGGCGGCGCCCGCGGCACGCGCATCGAGCCGGTGGTCGCGCAGGTAGTCGCCACGGTGGGTGAAGTCGGAAATCGGCTTCAGCGGGTACTTCGTCAGATCGTTGTGGCACACCTCGCACTTGCCGGCCGTGAACTGCGCCGCGTGCACGTGGCACCCCAGGCAGCTGGCCATCGTGGGCACCATCGCCGCCGTGTGCAGCGGCTCGGGCAACACCTGGTGGCAGCCGCTGCAGTCTTCGTTTCGTTCGAGGTGCGTCGCGTGGTTCAGCTTCAGCTCGCGCACCCGGGTCGCCACCGTCGCCGGCTTCTCGGGGTTGGTGTGGCAGAAGCCGCAGTTGCCCTTGTTCTTCTCTTCCGCGTGGCACTGCAGGCACACCTTCTCTTTCGGGAAGTCGTGGGTGTCGAGCGTCGTCGAATCGAAGATGGTCTCGTGGCAGGTGATGCATTCGACGCCGGCCTTCGTGTGGCGCGCGTGGGGAATCTTGATGCTGTCTTGCTGCGAAGCGAAGAAGCCGGCCAGGCCCGCGCACGCCGACAGCGTCAGGGTTCCGCAGACCAGAAGAATGGGCCGAGGAAGCTTCACAGCAGCCAGCTCAGCTTCGCGATCGCTTCGTACCGGCTCTCGAAGGTCGGAGTGGTGGCAGCGAACAGCGTCGCGCCCACGAGCCATGACCGGTTGATCGCCCAGGTCGCCGTGGTCGAGGCCGAGAAGGACACCGTCTGCCCGCGCACCGGGCGATCGAGCACGTACGTCTCGAGATCCACCGCCAGCGCGACGCCCGAAGGCAGCACGTGACGGGCGCCGACGCGCGCCTGGTGGTAGCCATTGCTGGGAATCTCGAGCCGGTGGAACTGCGCGGTGAGCGTCGTCGCCGTGAAGGCCTTCACCGCAATTCGAGCGCTCGTCTCGAAGCCCGTTTGACCTGCGAGCCAGAGGGCGCGCACGTCGCCGAAGAGCGAGACCGCGCGCGCCAACTGCCAGGTCACCGCAACCCCCGCGTCGTCGCGCTCGGTGTCGGCAAAGACCGTGAAGATCGACGTCCGCGACAGAAAGAGCTCGGGCGCCGTGCGCCGGTACCCCAGCCGCACCTCGACGGAATCGACCGGGGTCCACAGCGGGCCGACGTCGACCTCGGCCAGCCGCGCCTCGGACACCGACCAGACCAGGGCGCCGGCCAGCGTCAACGACCGCAGCGGGCGCCAGCGAGCATCGAACCCCGCGTCCTGCCGCGACAGTGCGCCCCGCTGCAGCATGTGAATGAAAGAGAGGCCGACCTCGGTGCCGTACACGGGGGCGAAGTACGCCCGCGTCCCCACCACGAAGTCGCCTCGCAGAAAGTTCGCGAACCGCCGTTCGACCGGAATGCCCGCGAAGGCACTGAGGCCCAGGCCCACGCCGGTGCGGAAATCGGCGAAGAGCCCGTCGAAGAACATCGCGCGCGCGACGCCGCCGGTGACGAACTGCCGGCCGAGCCGGAGGCGCAGCCGCTTCTGAAGCGTGCGGCCTTCGACGTACGCCAGGTTGACGTCGCTGCCGGCGCCTGCCGACACCGCGCCGCCCCACGCATCGACCGCGATGCTCAAGTCGTCGAAGCCCTTGAGCTCGAGCCGGGTCGCGCGTACGCCGACCAGCGCGTACAGCGTCGCCACCGTCTTCACTTCGCCGTCCACGACATCGGGCCGGCCGCCGATGACCGCAGTCGAATAGACAGACACTTCGGCAGCCCAGGCGCCGCCCATGCCCAGCACGAGCACCGTGGCAGCAAGCCGTCGGCATGAGCGGGCGGAACCCACGGGCTACTTCTTGAATTCGCGCATGAGGGCGATCAGCGCGTCGATATCGGCCGGCTTGAGCTCGGCCTTGTAACCGTCCATTTCCTGCTTCACGCCGCCCTTCTCGGTCTTGATGCCGTCGTTGATCGCCTTGCGCATCTCGTCATCGGTGAGCTTCTGGAACTCGGGCGATGCGGCGTCGCGCATCGCCATCTTCTTGCCCTGGTCTGTCTGGGCCTTGCCGTCTTTGCCGTGGCAGCTGCCGCACTTGGCGCCGTACATCCGTTCGACCTTCTTGTCGGCGGCAAACGCGGGCATGGCACAGACGACGAGCAGCAGAACGAGGCGCTTCATGGGGTGGCTCCGGGGAAAGCGAGAGGGTCAGTGGCAGGTGCGGCACGACTCGACTTCGTCGCCGCTGAACGGACTTGCCGGAGTCGGGTCGACGGTCATCACGGTCATGTGCGCGGTCGCGGCTTCGCTGTCGTGGCAGCCGCCGCACGGCAGTCGCGAAGGCTTCGTCTTCCAGCTTCCGCTGGTCTGCCCATCGGCGTGGCACACCTGGCAGTTGCGAAGGTCTTCGGTAAACGTGATGTCCCAGTTGCGGCCCGGCACCGGGTCTCCGTTGGAGTACCCGACGGTAAGCAGCGGGAAGGAAAGGGTGGCCCCGGCGTGTACGGCGTGAACGCGGCGGGCGATCGCTCCGGCGCCGCCCCACGAGCCGGTGACGCTCGAGTTCTGGTTGTCATGGCAAGCGCCGCATTGATCCGGAGCATTCGCGTCGAGCACCTTGTAGTGGCGATAGAAGTCGAAGACGAGTCCCTTCTTCGTCTCGGGGCTCTGATGGCAGGTATCGCAGCCCGCCGCCGGCGGCTTCTCTTCCATCGCTTGCTTCACCTGGAAGGTGCGCTTGGCCACCGAGGGTGTGCGGTAGTTGCTGGTGGTCACGCCGCCGCGGTCTTTGAGCTCGACGCTGACCACATAGGTTCCCGAGGCGAGGTCATCGACGGGATCCAGCCGATACTGAATCGACGCCGGGGTCCACGTGACCTTCGGGTCGTCGGCGGTCGTGGGGCTGCCGCCATCGGGGTTCCACTGGCGAGCGATGTTGTTCGAGGCGTAGTACCCGCCCAGGTTCTTCACCGTGAAGTCGTTGAAGAGCACCGTCGCCAGCGCGCCGGGCAGCACCTGAATCGAGAAGAACTTGCCGAGGTTCCGGCTGCGAATCGCCAGGCGCCCGGTCGCTTCGTCGACGTAGGCAATCGCGCGTCCCCTGAAGGCGGGCACCGCGTTGAGCCAGGCGACAATCTCGGGCTTCGTCGCCGCCGCGCGACTGACGAACCCGGTGGGTGGCACGGTCAACGTGACATTGGCGCGAAGAATCGTCGACGCCGTGTCCAGCGGCCGCTTCAAGTCTTCGCCGTTGTCGATCACGACCGTCAGCGGGTTGCCGATGGGCCCGAGATCGAAAGTGGCCTGGTCGAGCGCCAGCAGCTTCGCGCGGGCGGCGGTGGTCAGCACCGGGTTCCGAACTGCGCGGGGTCCGTGAACAAAGAAGGCGGCGCCGGTGAACTTCCCGTCGCGCGGGGCGCACAGATCGCCGCCGTCGTACGACAGCGGAGTCGTCGGCAGGCAGCCTTCGGCGCCGTCGAGATCCTGCAGCACCGTCGTGTGGTCCAGCGCGACCCCGTTCTCTTTCATCACCACCGAGACGATCGGTGTTTCGCCAGCGACGTAGTAGCCGCGGGCGGGCACGTCGACGGACAGCGAGACGTCGAACTCGGGGATGTTGCGCGGATCCGCGCGGCTGAAGTCGTGGGCCTGGGTGACCGGCGAGATGACGTTTGGCACCACCATGCCCGAGGCCGGGTGACAGACGGCGCAGGCGTTGTCGGTCGCCATCGCTCCGCCGCCGTGGTTGGCGCCGGTGGCGAAGTTGGTGAGGTCGTGGCACGAGCCACACGCTTTGCGCGAGGGCACCGTCTTCCAGTTCGCGACCTGCGGCGTCTGGCCCGGGTTCGGCACGTCGTTGTGGCACTTGGTGCAGTTCGACAGCACCGCAGGGAAGCCGGCTTTCCACCAGTCGACCTTCCTGTTGTTGTAGCCCCAGATGGCGTAGGTCCCGTTGTCGGCCGCTTCGTTCACCGCCGTCGCGGGGTTGTCCCAGACGATGCCGTTGGGGCCGGGGATGCTGGCGAGCTCACCGCCGGCGTGAATCTTGTGAATCATCTGCTCGAGGTCGATGGACGCTCCGCCGTGCGGGTCGACGGCGCCGGGCAGGTGGCAGGTGGCGCAGACTTCGACCGTGAGGCGATCGCCACCGTGGCCGTTGAACTCCTGGCCGTGGCAGCTGCGGCAGGTGTCGGTGTCGATCACGCGCCGGCTCTCGGTGATCGGCGAGCCATCGGGCACGAAGTCGAAGAAGGCGTCGCAGGTCGGGCCGCTGCCGCCGCCCATCATCACGGCAACGCGGTGGGTGCGGCCGCGCTCGAAGGCGACGGGCTGCCCGTTCACCACCACGTTCGAGAGGTTGGTGGCGAACGTGTAGAGGTAGGTGCCGTCGCCGCGGTCGACGAGGGTGCCGTTGCTCTCGCGGTTCGGCTGCGCGGCGCGGGTGCCGTCGGGGTTGGGCCAGGTGCCGCCGTCCGAGCCGCTGACGGTCTGGATCCGGTAGAGGTAGGCGACCCACTTGTTGAAGGCCTCGCCGGCGTCGACGTCGGCGGGCAGCAGCTTCACGATGTTCGCGTTCACCGTCTTGATGCCGACCAGGGGCTTCAGCGCGGCGTCCGAGACCTTGAAAGAGACGGTCACCACGCCCGCCGGGCTCGCGGTCGCGGCGGTGATGGTCATGTTCGCGAGGTACTTGCCGGTCGCCTCCAGGGCCTTCTTGTTCAGGAAGCCCGTGCCGTGGAACTGGTCGACCCGGAAGGCGTCGAGCGCGTTCATCCCGTTGGTGCCGTTCGTGCCGTTGGGAAGCGGGATCACCGAGCCGTCGCTGCAGGTGAGGACCCGGCCGCCGTCTCCGTTGCTCAAGCTGCAGGTGAGCCCGCTGGGCAGGTCGGCGATGGTGCCGTCGGAGCAGCTGACGATGCGGCCGCCGTCTGAGCGGGTGGTGATCGAGCAGGAAGTGCCCGCGTCGCCGGTCTTCCCGTTGAAGAGGGTGACCTTGGTGCCGTCGCCGCACGAGATGGTCGCGGTGCCGTCGCCGTTGTCGCGTGAGGTGCAGGCGCTGCCTTTCTCACCCGCTGGACCAGTGCACGCAGGCAGACCAAGACACACGACGGCCGTCAGCAGCGTCAACCTGGAGGAGTTCATGGGATGCCCATCGAAAAGCAATCGCTGTGCCGCATTGCCCCACGGCAGTCGTGCTGCGGTGCCGATGGTTTTATAAACCTGACGTTGGCGAGTGGGGCGGGCGTAACCTGCGCGCTTCGGCCCGACGTGCAGAAGTTGCACATGCCCCGGAAGGGCAAACATCGACGCAAGATCGCCCCAAACAGCATTAGTGCCCCGTCTGGAATTGCAGCGCCAACGTTGGCTTTGCCTCGGGCTTGACCGGCTTTTCCGTAGGGTGCATGAGGCGAGGGTTGCCAGCTCTTGACCCGGCCCGGCTGTGATTGACGAGAAGAGGCACGGCGCCGTCGTCGACGCGTGGCTGGCGCGCGCCCCCCGCGGGGCGACGTCGCTCGCGCTGCTCGAGCTCTTCGAGGCCGGGTTCAAGACGATCTGGAAGGTCACGCTCACGACGCTGGGCGAGCTGACGCTGACCGCGATCGCCGATCGCGTGGTTCAAAGCTCGTCGCTGCGGTACCCAGTGCTTTCCGGCCTCGCCCTCGACCCCTCGGGTGGGCTCGACTGCGCGGCGTTGCGCAATCGCTGTTCGTCGGATGCAAAGATTTCCGTCGCTGAGCTTCGAGAAGCGATTCAGCACGTGATGATCGCGATGCTCACCGTGTTGGGCCACCTCACCGCGGAAATTCTGACCGAAGAGCTCCACAGCAAGCTGTCGCGCACCCGCGCGCCCAGGGAGCGCCGATGACATCAGGTGAGGAGCGCGAGTCATGAAGAAAGGCCACGAGCTGACCAGGGTGAAGACGGGCGTCGACAACCTCGACTCCGTGCTTGATGGCGGGCTGCCCGGCGGGTCGGTGACCGTCGTCAGCGGGTCTCCGGGCTCGGGGAAGACCATTCTCACGCAGCAGATCTGCTTCCACCACGCCCGTGCAGGGCGCCGCGCGTTGTTGTTCAGCACATTGTCCGAGCCGACCGCGAAGACGTTGCGGCACGTGCGCCAGTTCACCTTCTTCGACGCCAAGAAGCTCGACGGGCAGGTCGAGTTCGTCGACCTCGGCACCCTGCTTCGCACCACCGGCCTCGAGGGAGCCGTCGAGCTGATCATGCAGCACGTAAAGCGCGTCAACCCGGCGATCGTGGTGATCGACAGCTTCAAGGTGTTCGACGATCTGGCCACCTCGCCCGAGCAGCTGCGAAAGTTCGGCTACGAGATCGTGGTGAAGCTGATGGCGTGGGAAGTCACCGCGCTGCTGCTGGGCGAGTACGGGCCGACCGACAACGAGAACAAACCGCTCTTCGCGATCGCCGACGGCCTGGTGGTGCTCTCGCAGCGGGAGTCCCTGGGCGAGAGCCAGCGCTTCCTGCAGGTGGTGAAGATGCGCGGCAGCAACCACAGCCGCGACGAACACCCCTTCGTCATCGATCAAGCGGGGCTGAAGGTATTCGCTCCGCAGGCGGGGATCCGCCGGGAAGTATCGGCCCGGGTGCCCCCGCTGCGCTGCAAGACGAACATCCCCAAGCTCGACGAAATCCTGGGCCCCGGCATCCCCTGGGGTTCCAGCCTGTTGATCGGCGGCGTCGCTGGCACCGGCAAGACCGTGCTGTCGCTGGAGTTCATCTATCGCGGCGCGCTGGCGGGCGAGAAAGGCATCCTCTTCTCTTTCGAAGAAACGGAAGAGAGGCTGCGCGCGGCGGCGAAGGGGCTCGGGTGGAACCTGGGCAAGTTGATCGACGAAGGCATGGTCGAGATCGTCTTCATCCCCCAGCCCGACATCATGGTCGAAGCGCACCTGCTGATGATGCAGACGCGCATCGCCGCGTTGAAGGCGAAGCGCGTGGTGATCGACTCGGTGTCGGTGTTCCTTCACAAGGTCACGAGCCCTCAGCTGAACCGCGAGAAGATCTTCCACCTGTGCAGCCTGGTCCAGAATGCCGGAGCGGTGGGCTTCTTCCCCACCGACATCCCCTACGGCTCGGCCCAGGTCAGCCGGTTCGGGGTCGAAGAGACCGTCGTCGACGGGGTGATCATCCTGAGCTCGACCGAGGAAGGGCAGGAACGCGAGCGGTACATCGAGATCTACAAGCTGCGGAACACCGCCCACCTCAAGGGCCGGCACAACATGGTGATCGGCGCCGGTGGCGTGGCTGTGTTTCCCCGCTACGGCGACGGATTTGCTGGCGACGTCGAACCGCCCGCGACCGACAGCGGCATTCGCTTGAAGTCCGGCATCCTCGCCCTCGACCCGCTGCTCGGCGGCGGGTTGCTGAAGCGCAGCGTTACCCTCGTCTCGGGCAGCCCCGGCATCGGCAAGACCATCTTCGGGATGCAGTTCTTGATCGAAGGCGCGCGCCACCGCGAGCGCGGGCTCTACGTCACGCTGGAAGAAGGGCCGAAGCAGCTCTACGCAAGCTCCGATGCCCTGAAGCTGCCGCTGCGGGCGATGGTGAAGAAGGGGTTGATCGAAGTCCTCTACGTCTCGCGCGAGCATCTGAGGGCGGGCCAGTTCCTGTCGGTGCTGGGCGATCGGCTGACCGCATTGAAGGCCTCCCGGGTGGTGCTCGACGCGGCGACGCAGATGTTCGCCGACAAACGCCCCGACAACGGGCTCGGCCACGTCCTCTACAAGCTTGTCGTTCGCTTCAAGACCCTGGGGATCACCAGCGTGCTCACCCTGGAGGCCCCGTCTCTGGTCTCGAGCGACGAAGTCACCAGCCTCGGGTTGTCACCTGTGTCCGACAACCTTTTGATGCTGCGGTACCGGCAGGAAGTCGGCAGCCTGGTCCCAACCCTGACCGTGGTGAAGTCACGCGGCAGCGAGCACGTTCGCCAGACCCACCTCCTGGAAGTCGGCGAAGGCGGGCTTCGCGTCGGCCCAGCCATCGGGCCTGTCGTGGCCGCGACGGTCACAAAGCCCCGGAAGCGCGATTGACGGCCCGTCGCAATGGCGCCGTGGCGAGGCGGCTCGAGCAGCTCTTCGAGATCAGCAAGCTGTTCGCAAGCTTCGACAACGCCGATCAACCGCTGGACGCGGTGTTGGCGATCATCAGCCGCACCTTGCCGCTGCGCAGCGCGATTCTGGTCGAGACGGACGAGACGATCTCGCGAATGATCTTCTGGCCGTCGGAAGGCCAGGGCGCGAGCGAGATGGCCGAGGTTCGGGCCCGCGCCGAGACGGCGTACGACTACCTGGTCGACCCGGCCGGACCCCACCCCGAACAGCTCGGCGGCACGCGGCTTCCGTTGCAGGAGCTGCAGCCGCTGGAAAACCGGTTCATCGCGATTCCGCTGGTCGTCTTTCACCGCAAGATCTTCGGCGTGCTGCAGCTGGAGGCAGCGCGTGCCCTCGACAAGGGCGACCTGCTCTTCGTCAACGCGATCACCAACCAGCTCGCCGTGGCGCTCGATCGCGACTCGGCGCGGAAGCTGGACGTTCGCCGAAGGATGCTGGCGGAAGCAGGCCGCGTGGAAGCGGAAGACGCCGGGGCGCGGTTTCAGAAGCTGGCCACCGAAAACGCCGCGCTCTACGCGCAGGCGACCGAGGCGGTGCGGGTGCGCGAGCATATTCTCGAGATCGTCTCGCACGACCTGCGCAACCCGCTGGCGACGATTGCGTTCTCGACGGCGCTGCTGTCGCGCGACAAGGCGCTGTCGGAAAGGTTGAGCGAGGCCGTGGCCCGCATCGCACGGGCAGCCGACCGGATGCAGCGGCTCACCGATGACCTGCTCGACCACGCGGGCCTCGCGACGGGGAAGCTGGCGATGAAGTTCCACCTCGAAGATCCGGCCGGCGTCGTACGCGAGACCGCGACGAGCTTCGACAAGGCCGCCGAGCAGCGCGGCATCGTCATCACCGCCGGGCTTGGGCCCGACCTGCCTGAGCTCAGCTGCGATCGCGGCCGCCTGCTGCAGGTGCTATCGAATCTCGCGGGCAACGCAGTGAAGCTCGCCGCGTCAGGCGGCCACATCATGCTTCGCGCGAAGGTCCAGGGCCCCGATCTGCTCTTCTCGGTCACCGACGACGGCCCGGGCATCGGCGCGGAAGACGTCCTGCACCTCTTCGAGCGCTACTGGCGCGGCGGTGAAGCCCAGTACAAGGGGCAGGGCCTGGGGCTGGGCATCGCCCAGGGCATCGTCAAGGCGCACGGCGGCCGCATCTGGGTCGAGAGCACGCTGGGGCAAGGCGCGACGTTCTTCTTCACCATCCCGCTGTCTCGGCATTGACGCGCCGCAATCACAGACAGACGACCACCTTTCTGCGCTGGGTGTCGAAGCCCGGCTGAACGCACTCGAGCCCGGTGCCCACCACCTGCGGCGAAGGAAAGGGCGTCGATGGTCGAGGCACCGAAGCGGTAGCGCGTCCACGGGTCGATGAGGTTGCCGGCGCTCTGCCCGAGCCAGTCGACCGGGTTGATCGCCACCGCTGTGTTCAAGACCGCCTTCCGCCGGTCCACCGAACGGCTTCCGGATCGGGCTCGTCGGGCTTTTCAGGGCACCAGGGTGAGCCAGCAACTCTTCATTCTGGAGACGTTTAACGAAAACGAAGCCACTCGGATCTACCTTTCATTCGGGCCTGCCGCAGGTTGCCTCGAGGCGGCGTCGCGTCGAACGAGCTTGGGCTCCAAGCGCCCGCCAACGGTCAGCCCCCATCAGAATCACCGCAGCCTCAGCTCGAACTCAATTCCGCCGCGGGTCGAGACCGAGCGCATCAACTCGACATCGAAAGTGCGTGCCTCGGCAGCTGAGAGCTCGAGCAACACGTCGCGGCCGGCGCCGAACAGTGACACGCGCACCGCGCCGTCCTTCATCCGATCAACCACCTTGCCCAGACCGTGTCGCGTGCGCGCGAGGGTCGCCAGCCCGCGCATGAACGCGGACACCTGCTCGTGTGCTTCGGCCCGGCCGACCACGCGGATCTCGTTCGACGTCGACTTCAGCCGGGTGATCGCTGCGTTCGCCGGCAACACCTGCGAGAGGGTGGACTCCAGCGCGTCCTCATTGCTCAACGCGTCAGCCGCCAGCGCGACGGACGCGATCGCCAGAATCAGGAAAGGGCCGAGCATCAGGGCCGAACGTTGGGTGGGCTCCATGCCCCGCACCCTGCTGCCGAATCGTTTGAGCTCAAAGTTTCTGGCAACGACCTCTTCTCGCCCAACGCGCGGGGCTGTCGTCATCGCGCGGCAGCGGTCTCGTGCACCTGGCGCCGCAGCCAGGTGTGCGCCGGGTCGCGGCGCAGCAGCTCGGGCGAGTAGAGCGCCATCGTCACCCCGCTGCCCTTGCGCCACGCCTGGGCGATGCGCTGCGGAATCACCGCGACGGCGTCGGTCGTCACCACCAGGTGCGGCGCCGTCGCGAAGTGCGGCACGCCCAGCACAATCTGCCGGGTCAGCTTCACCTTCCGCAGCGCCTCGTCGATGAAGTCCGGGCCCAGGCCGCGCGCCGACACCTGCACGTGGGGCAGGGCCGCGAAGCGCGCGGCGGTGAAGCGCTTCAGCGCCGGGTGCTTCTCACGCAGCACGCAGACGTTCTCGTCGTCGTAGAGGCGCTGCCGCAGCGTCCCCGACGGAGCGTCGCCGGCTGGCCCCACCGCCAGCTCGAGCCGGCCGGCAGCGACATCGGCCAGGTTCGTGACGAAGGCGTCGCTGCGGAAGTGCACGTCGAGCGTCACCTGCGGCGCCTGCGCCGCGAGCCGCTTCAGCAGCCCTGGCAGCACCACCACCTGCGCGTAGTCCGAGAGGAAGAGCCGGAAGGTGCGCCGCAGGGTCTTCGGGTCAAACACCTCGGGGCCGGCCAGCGCGCGCGTCGCCGTCTGCATCATCGCCGCACCGGCTCGGCCAGGGCTTTGGCGCGGGGCGTGGGCTCGAAGCGCGCTCCGACCCGGATGAACAGCGGGTCGCCGAAGGTCTGCCGCAGCGCCGCCAGCGAGTGGCTCACCGCCGACTGAAGGCGAAGGACGTGTCGAAGGCGGGCTGCAGCTTCGTCGCGCCGGTCGCGGCGTACGGGAAGGAGTTCGACCTGCTGAAGCGTGACGGCGACCAGCTCTTCTTCGGCGCGCGGCCGGCCGACGGAAACATGGGCAGCGCCGACAAGCGGCCCACGGCCCGGCGCTGGTTCGCGCGAAGTAGACGGCTACTTCTTGCCCTTCAGCGCTTTGCTCTGTGCGGCGCACTGGGCAATCAGGTCGGGCAGGGTGATGTCAGCCCCGGCCACCTGGAAGGTGCGCTCTTTCAGCTCGGGGTTGCGCTGCTTGAGAATCGAGCCCGACGAGATGCACTCGTCGAACTGCTTCGCTGCCTCGCCCGTCTTCTTCTGGGCGAGCAGCCCCTTGCCAGCTTCGAAAGACTTCTTTGGCCCTTCGTCGAAGGCGATCAACGGCTTCAGCAGCACCAGCGCTTTGTCGGCCGCGTCGAGCCGCTGCAGACACTGGGCGACCACGTCCTTCACCGGCGTCTTCCGGCCGTCGACGAACAGCGCCACCTTCTCGAGGCCCGGGTACTCGCTCGGCATGCCCGTGCCCATGTTGTCGCAGGCGCGGAACTGGGTGACTGCCTTGTCGAAGAGGTCTTTCTGCGCGCGCAAGTTCTTCGCCTGTGGCGCCGCGTCGACGTTCGCGATGCCGGCCGCCAGCGACTCGACCGTCTGCCGCCGCAGCTCGCGCGCGAGCTTGGCGAACTCGAGCTGCTCGTTCATGCGCACCAGCTGCTCGCGCGTCTTCCCCGCCTGAAGGCCGTAGCCGTAGTTCTTCGGCTCGAGCTCCTTTCGAGCGTCGAGCTCTTTGTTGATCGCCGCGATGCTCTGCGCCGTCGCCGTGAGGTCCGCGTCTGACACCTCGGGCGAGCGCGCCGCTTCGAGCTTCGCCTTCGCTGCGTTCACCGCTTCCGTCAGCGCCGTGCGCCCGTCAGTGCCCGAGATCGCCAGCTTCCGCGCCGCGAGCTTGGTGTTGAGCTCGGTGATGCGGCTGGTCACTTCGCGGTCGTAGTACGCGTAGTCCTTGTCGACCTTCGTCAGCTCGGTGCCCGACGCCAGCGCGGCCTTGATCGCGTTGATCGACGCTTCCGCCTCGGCGATGCGATCAGCGGCGATGTCGGGCTTGTTGAGCTCGGCCGCGATCTTCCGCGCTTCCTCGACCTTTGCCTTCTGCTGCTGCACGGCGACCTCGATGCGGCGCGCCGCGAGCTTCGTGCTCAGCTCGTCGGCCCGCAGCTTCACTTCGCCGTCGTAGAACGCGTAGTCCTTGTCGCGCTTCGTCAGCTCGGTGCCCGCCTCGAGCGCCGCGCGAATCGCTTTGATCGACGACTCCGCTTCATCCAGCTGGTCGCCGGGAATCGGCGCCTTGTTCAGCTGGGCCGCGACCTTGCGCGCTTCCTCGACCTTGGCCTTCTGCTGCTGGACGTCGACCTGGATGCGCCGCGCCGCGAGCTTCGCTTCCGCCTCGGTCACGCGCAGCTGCACCTCGCCCGCGTAGTAGGCGTAGTCCTTGTCGCGCTTCGTCAGCTCGACACCACCTTCGAGCGCCGCGCGAATCTGATTCAACGACGCCTGGGCCTCGTCGAGCCGATCTCCCGGAATCGGCGCCTTGTTCAGCTGGGCCGCGACCTTGCGCGCCTCTTCGACCTTTCCCTTCTGCCGCTGCACGTCGACTTCGTTGCGGCGGGCCGTCAGCGTCGCGCGCGTGTCACGCGCCACTGCCTTCGACTCGGTCACCAGCGGCGCCATCGCCGGGTCTTCGCCGTGCACGGCCTCCAGCGTCTTCTCGAGCACGGTCACCGCCGCGGTCGCTTCCTGGAACTCTTCGTCCGTCGGCTCCTTGCCGCCGATGGGCTTCATCGCCACCGTGAGATCTGCCCGCGCCGAATCCAGGCTGCGCTTCTCGAGATTACCTTCGACCTCGAGAAGCGTCGCCTTCACCTTCGTCAGGTAGGTCGCCAGCGCCTCGCTGCGGTTGGCGTCGGCCTGGAACTTCTCGACGAGCTTCCGGACGATGATCGCCGCGGTCTTCGCTTCGCTGAGCGCCTCGGGCGGCGGCTTCTTCGCGCGCACGCCTTTGCCGGCGGCGATGAGATCTTTGTGGGCGGGCTCGATCTCGGCCTTGAGGCGGGCGAGGCCGGTTTCGCTCCACGTGGTGTCCATCTTCTTCTTGCCCGCGGCGAGCTCCTTCCGCGCGGCGTCCGACTCGGCCTTGTACGTCTTGTCGCGCTCGAGCACGCGGCCGTCGTCGAGGACCTTCGACAGCGCCGAGGCTGCCGTGTCGGCGGCCTTGAACTGCGGGTCGGGCGATTCCCTGCTCAACGGAGCGAGCGCCGCCGTCAGCTCTTTTCTCGCCGCATCCAGAAGCGCGCGGTGCTTGTCCACCGACTGCAGCGTCCACTTGTCGTCGATGGCCTTCGTCTGCCGCGCGTACGTCGCGTCGACCTCGGTGAGGAACGCGCCAAACTTCGGGTCCTTCTTGCCCAGCGGGCGCGCCTCGTCGGCCACCTTCTTCAGCGCTTCGGCCGCCGCGCGCGCGTCGTCGAAGTCCTTCGGCGGCGATTCTTTTCCTTCGGTCACCTTTCGCGCGCGATCGCTCAGCGACGACAAGGCCGAGTCGATGCCGCGGCGCGCGTTGTGAACGTCGACGTTGGCGCGGCGCTGCTCGACGTAGTCGCGCTGGGTGCGAAGCTCTTTGCGAGCGGCCAGGGACGACTTGGCGAAGTCTAAGTCTTTGCCTTCGAACTCGGCGCCGGCGTCGATCGCATCCTTCAGCGCGTTCACCGCGGCGAGCGCCGCGTCGAGCTCCTTCATCTCGGGCGGGTCTTTTTCGATGCGTTGCACCGCGGCCGTCAGGTTCGCGCGGGCCGTTTCGAGCTTTTGCTGCGCGCTGGCCACCGGGTTCTCGGGCGGGGCAGCAGCGACGATGGAAGGGAGGACGACGAGAGAGAAGAGCGTCAGAGCCGAAGCGACTTTCACGGCCGCGATGCTACCAAGGCGTTCGTCACCGCCACGCCTGAGTTTCGAGGGCGGGGTGAGAAAATCGTCTACCTGCGCAGCCCCAGCAGCCCCAGCAGCCGCCTCAGCTCGACGGCCTGCTGGCGGCTCACCTCGACCTCGGCGCCATCGACGAGCCGCACCACCAGCCCTTCGCCCCGGCCGTCGAGCGCCGTCACTGCGTCGAGCCTCACCAGCCCAGAACGGTGGACGCGCACGAAGCCGGAATCGACGAGCCGTTTCTCGAGCGAGTCGAGACTCTCACGCACCAGCAGCTCTTCGCCGTCGAGCGTGAACTCGGTGTACTTGTCGATCGCGCGGAAGGCGCAGACGCGGCGGGCATCGATGAAGCGCGCTGCCCCAGCCGAGTGCACCGTCAGCTGGTGTTCCGCGGTCGAGGGCTTCTTCGCGGCGGCGGTTCGCCGGGCGAGGCGATCGAGCGCACGTTCCAGGCGTTCCTGCCGCACCGGCTTGATGAGGTGGTCGACCGCGTCGAGATCGAAGGCCTCGGCGGCGAACTGCACGTGGGCGGTGGTGAAGATGATCGGCGGAACCCGTGGGGTCTCGGCGAGGGCGAGCCCATCGAAGCCCGGCATCTCGACGTCCAGCATCACCACGTCGGGCTTCAGCGCCTCGATTTGCTTCAGCGCGTCGCTGCCGTTCTCTGCCTCGCCCACGACTTCCGTGCCGGCGATGCGTTCGAGCATCCGAACCAGCCGCTCGCGGGCGAGCGCTTCATCGTCGACGACGTTTAGAACCCCGGAGTCACCCACATGTCTCTCGTCACGCTCGTTGTCCTCGCCACGCTCACCGCCACCCTGAACCGCAGAAGCTGGGCGTGTCAGTGGGAGGCACGTACCTCGCCGCTCCCGGAGCGAATGGCGCCGCAGCCACCGCCGGCGTCCGGCTCGCGATGGGCCGCCTCTTCGCGCTCGGGTTCGATCTCGGCTGGGGCGTGGTGGCCACTTCGACGGTGGTTCACGATCGCTGGTGGTTGATGCCGACGGCGGCGTTCGTCATTCCAGTGGGGCGCGTGCGCATCGACCTCGGCGCGGGGCTCGGGTTCGCGACGGCGTCTGGCTACGACTCGATGGATGCGTTCCTCGCCGCGCCCTTCATGCCCGTGTGGGCGTTTCAGCTGGTGCCGGCGGTGCGCGGCCACGTCGGCGGCGCGGTGACGCTCAGCGACTCGATCGATGGGTTCCTGCGGCTCGACGCGGGCTCGCTGCTGCTCGAAGGTCAGAAGCTCGGCTTTCGAGACGGCAACCCGAACCCGACGATCATGGACACCACGTGGTTCGGGCTGTCGGTGGGCGTCGCCTTCCGGCTGCTGTGACCGACCGCCTTAGCGGCTAACGGGCGCGGCGGGTCGAGGCCCAGCTTTCCATCGCGCGGCGCACGACTTCCCGCGGCGTGATGCTGAGCTCGGCGGCGGCGCGGCGAATCACGTCCTGGGTGCGCGGCGACAGATCGAGCCGGGCCACGATCTCAGCGGGCTCGGCGGCAACTTCGGGGATGATTGGCGCCTGCAAAACGGGCGCTTCGGCTTCGGGCGAATAGACGCGAATCAACGCGCGATCGAGCGCCGCATCACTGGCCAGGGCGAACCGCAGCTTGGACTTGCCGATCACCGCGCGAACGGCGTCCTGGGTGTCGAGCTTCGCCGGGGCCGTGAGCGCCACCAGCACCTCGTCGCTGCCGATGCCCGGCCGTTCGAAGGCGATCGCGCGGTGCTTCTTTGCAAAGGCGTGCGGCAGCAACCCGCTGCAGCGCAGCTCACGCGAATCGAGATCCACGAACGGCAGCCCGAGCTGGTTCGACAGCGCCGCCATCACCTGTGGCTCGCTGCACAGCCCCTTGGCCACCATCACCCGCCCGAGGAAAGCGCCCGACGACTTCTGCTGCGACAGGGTGCCATCCAGCTGGGCCTGGGTAAGAAAGCCGAGCTGAACCATCAGCTCGCCGAGGCGAAGCTTCTGGGTGGGGCGGAAGCTGGTGGGCGAGGTGATCATGGTGGGTGCCTATACGCGAAAAAGGGCGCTTTGGTTTCATTCGGCAGGCGCGGACGCGGGTCACTGCGGGGCAACGCTCAGGGGCCGATGACGACGGAGCCGAACATCACCTTCGTCTGCGACCCGGCGAGCAGGCTGTCGGTGTACCAGAGCCTCGAGCCGACCAGCACCGTGCGGTTGGGAGAAGGCGGGTAGGGCCCGAGCAGCAGCGCCAACGACTCGTTGACGTCGAGCACACCGTTGGTGCCGAAGGCGGTGTCGAGCGCGCCGGTGGACGAGAAGCGCGAGATCGCCGGGTAGACGCCGCTGAGCGAGCCGAAGCCCGCGACCATGTGGACGATGATTCGCCCATCGGCGAGCACGTCAAGGCCCGTCGTCGACATCTGCTTGCTGTCCAGCGCGACTTCCAACGCCCCACCCGTACCGAAGGCCGTGTCGAGCTGGCCTTCTGCGGTGTAGCGCACGAGCTTGATGACCCAGGGCCCGCTGTTCGGCGTGCGGCGCGAGCCCGAGAGCAGCAGCTTGCCGTCGCTCTGGACGCGGAAGCTGTTCGCGAAACCATCTGGGTGGGTCGCGATGCCGGCGGTGCCAAACGTGGTGTCGAGCGTGCCGTCGTCGTTGTAGCGCGCGACCAGGAAGTCATCGCCGCCGCCCGCCAGCACCTTGAGCCCCTGGAACGCGAGGCCGCGCACGTCTTCGTTCTTGCCGAAGTCCGCCTCGATTCCTGTCGCGCTGCCGAACGTCGCGTCGACCTGGCCTTCCGCAGTGAAGCGAACGAGGCCGAGGTTCGCGCCATTGGTTCCCTGGAACGCCGTCGAGAGGAAGCCGCCCAGGTAGATCTTCCCGTCGGTGCGAATCGCCAGCGCGTGCGCGGGGCCGCCAAGCCCCTGGCTCGGGCGCACCTGGACCATGCCCATGCTGCCAAAGGTGGTGTCGGGGACGCCGTCGGCCGAGTAGCGGGCCATCGCGAAGCTGCCGTAGAGATCGCCCAGCGATGCCCCAGTTCCAGCGGCGAGGATCTTCGTGCCCTGCAGCGCCACCGCATAGACGCCGTCGCCCTTCTGCACGGTGCGGAAGCCCGCGTCGGTCAGAAGCGGGTTCTCGAAGGTCGCGAAGCTGGTCGTCACCGAGCCCATCGTGCCGAACGTTGGGTCGAGGCCGCCGTCGACCTCGTACCGCGCGAGGAGGAAGTCGGCTTCGTTCATCGGCAGGAGTCGCTGCCCGCCGACCAGGAACTTCGAACCCTGGGGGATGATCGCGTTGCCCGCGCCATTCAACTTCCCGTTGTTCACGTTGCCGCCCCCGCCCCCGCCCCCGCCACCCCCAACGCCTCCGCCCGACCCGCCACCGCCCGTGGAGCCGCTGCTGCACCCCATCACCGCCACCGCCAACATCAGAGCCAGTGTTCTCATCTCGCGATCACCTCGAAGAATGACAGCTGGTTGTGCAATCCACGGCCCGAAACCCAACTGCGCGAGAACCGGAACAACAGCTCCCGCACTTGTAATTCCTTTGGTCCCGACTGTGACCTCGGTGGCCACGCCGGGCAGGGTTCTGAAGATCGGGGGATCGATCCCCCATTTTGGTTGGGGGATCCTCTCTACACCCCTCACCTTTTCCCAGCCGAGGCCCACCGCAACTAAATGAATTCACACGTCTTCAAGGGCGTTCCGGGAGTGGATCGGCGCTTGCTTATGTTGAAGGCATGACCCTCAAAACCAAACACGGATGGCTAATCGCAAGCCTGGCGCTCGGATTCGCCACGCCGGCGTTCGCGCAGCTCAACAACGGCACCAACCCTGAGTGCCTCGGCTCGGACTGTGGCACCCCGAAGGAAGAAGGCGGCGGCTGCGGTTGCGGCTGCGGCTGCTCCGTCTGGGTGGCGTACACGGACGACGGCAAG
>JBBRAX010000054.1:0-53946 GCA_038206395.1 Myxococcales bacterium
GGTGATTACGAAGTTCGTCTACTTGAAGGTTGGGCTGTCGCTGGTGCTGATCTTCGTCGGGGCGAAGATGCTGCTGATGGATGTCTACAAGGTGCCCATCGTCGCCTCGCTGAGCGTCATCGCCGGCCCGGCGATGGGGTGTCCGGCTGACGTGTCGACGTGGCCCCAAGTGCAATCGCCGAGAAGACAAGGCAGGCTGCGCGCCACGTGCGACCCGCTTTGCAAAGATTTGGCGCCTTGATTCTGGTGCTCGGCGCCTGCGCCCGCCCGGCGCCCGAGCCGACCGCGAGCAGCCAGGCGCCGTTGATCAACGCCCCGACGCTGTCGGCGACGCGGCTGCTTCGGCGGATCCACCTCACGCTGCGCGGCAGAGAGCCGAGCCCTTCGCAGTATGCGCTCGCCAGCGCCGCCGCGGCGGGCGGCACCCTGCCGGTGTTCCTTGATCAGCAGATCGACGCCGCGCTCGCCTCGCCCGAGTTCGCCGACCAGATGCTCGCCTTCGGCCACGACTACCTGAAGATCGGCGACTACAAGCGCGGCAGCGTCGAAGGCATCGTCGGAGGGACCTTCAAAGGCAACCAGACGGTGGACCTGACCCCGTGCGCGGCCGGCACACTGCACGCGGGAGCGCTGGCGCACTTCCGAACCGACGTGAACCAAGGAGATCCTCCCAGTCTGTGCGACGACGCCGCCGCGCCGCTGACCATCGTCGAGCCGTGGTGGGCGCCGGGGACGCAAGTCTCGGTCATCGGCCGGTCGGGCAACGGGAAGCAGACGAACGCCGGCACCGACTGCGGTCGCATCTACATGGGCGAGTCATCGAACAACTTCCCCCACGCCGGCTGCGGCTGCGGCCCCAACCTCCTCTACTGCGCACTGCCTCGCGCCTACGGCCCGCCGATGTATCCGCGCGACGTCGAGTCGAACCCGTACCTGGCCGACGCCCAGCGCCGGCTGCTCTTCGAAGAGCCCGCCCGTCTGGTGGCGCACGTCATCACCACCGACGCGCCGTTCAGCGACCTGGTGATCGGCAACTACACCGTGGCGCCCCGGCGGCTGCAGCACCTGTACGCGCGCTGGGGGCGGATGAACTCGGACAACGCGGCCTTCGACTCCGCCGGTTGGTGGAAGAGCGCAACCGACGGCTGGGACAAGGTCACCTTCCAGTCGATCAACCCGAACCTGCTCGACGTGCGCACGTACACCTTCGACCCGCGCGTCGACATGGGCGCGCCGATTGGCGTGCCGTCGGCCGGCATCCTCACCCAGCTGGGCCCCAACGTCTGGTACCCCCGCGAGCGGGTGCGGGCGGCGCGGTGGCTCGAGACTTTCGCGTGCCGCAACTTCACCGCTCCGGATCCGAGCCTCGTCTTCATGCCGGCGTACACCAATGACCCCGCGCGCGGCGGCACCTGCCAGCACTGCCACACCACCATCGACCCGGCGGCGATCCACTTCAAGCGGCTCGAGGTCGAGGAAGACACCCCGCGCCATGGCCTGGGCCACATCAACCTGGGCGGCATCGGCGATTGGCAGTGGCGCAAGACCTTTCAGACCTCGTTCGCCGACCCCAACTCGCCCGGTGGCATCTTCTGGTTCCAGCCGTACGGGCGCTGGAACGCGAACTTCGTCGCCAGCACGTTCCTCACCCCCGTGCCGCCGTCGCAGATCATGACCAACCCCGACGTGCGCTTCTTGGACTTCCTGCCGGCGGGCGAGACGCTGTTTGGCCAGCAGAGCGACGGCACCATCGGCCCGCTCGGCTTCGGGAAGCTGATTGTCGCGTCGGGGGACTTCGACCGCTGCGCCGTACAGACGCTGCACCAGCGCTTCGTCGGCCGGAAGTTCGACCCGGCCGCAGAGGCGGCGCTCGAGACCCAGCTGGTGAAGGCGTTCACCCAGAGCGGCCGCAAGGTGAAGCCGCTGATCAAGCTGCTGCTGCAGAGCGACGAGTTCCGGAGGGGCCTGTGAGCCGCGCCCGGCTGCTGCTCTTCGCCCTCGCGTTCACCGCCTGCGAGGGTCGCATCGGCGGTGGCGCAGGCGGAGGCGCTCCCGTTGGGTCGGGCTTCGACGGAGGAGGAGGAGGTGGTGGTGGCGGTGGTGGCGAGCCGGACGGAGGGGCGGGGCCGCTGACGACGCTCGAGGTCTACACCCGGCTGAAGGTCACCTGTGGCGGCTGTCACGTCCTCACCGAGCGCCCGTACTTCGCGAGCCTCGAGGCGTTCGAGGGCTCGATCGCCTACGACCTGCGCTGGGTGGTGGCAGGCAGCCCGGGCACCAGCGCGCTGCTGAACCTGCTCGACGGGACGCGGGCGGTGCGAATGCCGCCGGCGCCGCAAGCGACGTTCTCGGTGCTGACGAGCCAGGGCCAGACGCAGGTGTCGATGGCGCAGCTCGAGGAGTGGATTAAAAACCTGCCGCCGCGCCCCCCGCCGCCAGCGCTGAACGTCGCGGTGGTTCGTCGCAAGACCGCCGAGCAGGTGGTTGCTTCGCTCTACGACCAGCTGGGCCTGGTCGACGCCGACCTCTACACCGCCGGCTATTTGCCGAAGGCGAACGACACCTACGCGGTGCGGTCTCCTGACGCGGTGCCCTACGCGGATCCCTTCGACCAGGGCGGCACGCTGTTCATGGCGATGGGTGGTCCGTGGCGGCTGGAAGGCAAGCTGCGCAACGACGCCCCCAGCCAGGGTTTCGTGCAGGCGCTGACCCACGTCTCGCAGGCCTGGTGCCGCACCGCCTTCTCGAAGCCCAGCAACGCCGCGGTGCTCAGCAAGGCGACGCTTTCCGACAGCAGCGCCACCGCGGCGGGCACCGCGAACATTCGCGCGAACATCGGCGAGCTGTACCTGCGGATGCTCGGCGAGGACGCGGTTCCCTCCGAGGTCGACGACTTGTTCGACAACGTCTTCAAGCCATACGAGTCGAAGGGCGCGGTCGTGGCGTGGACGGCGGTCTGCGCGGCGCTGGTGAGAGATCCACTCTGGATGCTCTATTGAACCGGGAGCACGGACGATGAAGCTCGGACGACGCGCGTTGCTCAAGGCCAGCCTCGGGGTCACCCAGCTGGGCCTGCTCGGGAAGCTGGCGACGCCCTCGCGCGCGCACGCCCAGGCGATGGGCGGCCCGACCAAGCTGCTGACGCTGTACCTGCCCGGCGGTTGGGGCTCGATGTTCACCTTCTGCGGGATGAGCGCGGCCGAGGTGACGGCGACCATCCCCGCTCCGTTCGTCGAGAACGGCGAGCCGATGTTCTTCAGCCCCGCGCAGCTGGCGGGCTTGAACCCCTCGGGCGGAGGCACCGGGCTTCGGTTGCCCAGGCTGTGGGACGACGTCGAGCTGAAGGCGGGCCGGGTCGATCGCCGGCTGGGCACGTCGCCCCATGGTTGGTCGTGGGTGCAGCACAAGCTGTGGGAAAACACGGTCGCGATCCACGGCGTGGACCAGATGACCGCGGCGCACGTCGCCGGCTCGGTGAGCGCGATGTGCGGGGTGGCGTCCAGCGAGTTCAAGTCGCCTTCGCTGCACGCGTGGGCGGCGCACAACCTCTTCACCCGGTTTCCAGATCGCCCGCTGCCCTCGGTGTGGATTGACGGGCCGCAGCCGGCGTCGCTGGGCCTGCGCGGCGAGGCGTCCCCGCTGCGAATCCCCCGCATCGCCGACATCGACTTCATGTTCTCTGACCGCGCCGCGAACGCGTGGAACGGGCTCCGGGCCTCGGACATCGGAGCGACGGCTCCGCTGCGCGGCTTCGACGGAATGCCCGCGGCCGGCGGCTTCGTGCTCAACCCCATCGCCGACCGTTCGATGCGGCGGCTGCGCGCGCTCAAGGGCACCACCAACGGCGCGACGGACGCGGTGCTCCAGAAGCTGCACGACGACCTGGGCGGCGTGAGCAAGGTGCTCGCCCGAAACGTGACGGCAATCGTCCAGGGGACGATGGGCGTCCAATACACGACGAAGCCCTTCTGGGCGCCAGCGGGCGGCGGCCACTTCGGGGTCGACCTCGGCGGCTTCGGCAGCGACTCCGGCACGACGTGGAGCTCGCAGTTCGATCTCGCGCTGCGCCTGCTCAAGAGCGACCTGGCGACCTCGATTGCGATTGAGTGCCGCGGCCCCACGTCGTACGGCTTCGACAACGGCCACAGCCAGGGGCACCGGGTGCAGTTCGCGCAGGTGCGAGGCACCTTCGAGGTGGTCGGCCGGCTGTTGGGCGAGATGAAGGCGACGCCTGGCTCGGCGATCGGGAAGACGCTGCTCGACGACACGCTGGTGGTGCTGCTTTCCGACTTCGGCCGCACCTGGCCCAAGAGCGGAGCGACCAGCGACCACTGGCCCGCCAGCACCGTCATCTTCGCCGGCGGCGGGCTGAGCCCCGACAAGATGGTCGGCGGCTACGCGGTGAACACGGCAGATCCAACAGCGCAGGGCTTCGACGGAGTGCCGGTGGCGATCAAAGAGGCCAGCGGCACGGTGACGCGCCGGCCGCGCAGCTCGGACATCGTGAACACCGCGCTGGCGGTGATGGGCGTGACAGGCATCACCATCCCCGGCGGCAGCGGTGAGATTCTCGGCGTTCGCAGCGGGACCTGAACGGCACGCGGGCGGCGTCATCGTTGCTTCAACCCGACGCATCGGGCCAGTCGACTAAGGTGCACCGATGGGAATTCTCTCGACCCGATGGGAAGGCAAGGACGATGGACACGCGGTCGCCGTCGCCCGTAACGAGCTGACGAAGGGCTTCAAGCTCGAGTGGGATGGCGCCGAGATCGCCAGCCGCACCTGGTCGTGGATCGGGCTCGGGGAGCTCCACGCCTCTGCCGAGTTCGCGGGCCGAACGGCCGAGGTGCGGGTCGCCATCACCTGGGGCGGAGTCGCCGCGCTCGATGGAAACTGCACGGTCACCGTCGACGGCGCCCCGGTGCCGATGACGCTCGTGCAGTAGCGCGCCCTCGGGGGCGTGCTCGAAGTGCACGACCTCAGCGTCCCGCCGGCCGACTTCCCTCGCTGTGGCATCAGCGCCTGCTCGTTGCCCCAGTCGAGCGGCTGCTCGCCGAAGTCGTAGGGGCCCGCGTCGACCGTCTCCTCCCAGCACGCGGCGAGGATCTGTTCGAGCTGGGCGCCGCTCCGAGCGAGCTTGCGGTCGGCGAGGATGCGCTCCTGAAACGCGAGCTTCAACCCCGGTGCGATGATGGCGGCAAAGTCAGGCTCGATGTCGCGGAGCTTGCCGCCCTTGTCGCCGGCGAGGGATGGCTGGATGAGGAAGTCGACGGCGACCGTTCCGGAGTTGGTGATCTTCCACCGCTGCCGTGTCGGGTTGCCATCGTCGTTCGTGTCCATCGTGAAGCCAGCATCACGCAACCGCTCGGTGAGCTTGCGGTAGCGGCCCTCATCAAGCAGGGCGAGCGTGAGCCCGACGTCGAGGTCCATCGTGCCGACGTGGGCCGCGGTATCTTCGGGCAGCGTCTCGTGGGCGATGAGGAGCGAAGGGACGAGCCCGCCCACGACGACCAGGTCGTCCATCAAGTCGCCGAGCTTCGTCGCGACGTAGAGGCACGTGGCGCGCACCAGCTCGACCTGCTCGCTCTTGTTCTCGGAGGCACGCTTCGGTTTCTCAGGCATCGCGCCTCCAGTTGAGCAGCTCAGTGCGGAGGCGATCGGCCGCCTCGCCGGCGCGCTCCGGGTGTTCCTTCAGATCGAGGTACGCTTGAACCGGATGGACGCACAGCAGGCCATCGCGCTCGGATGCACCGTAGAAGACCCCTTCGTCGTTCGGCACGACGAACCAGAGGTTCGCGCCGCGCGTGTCCTCGCGGTAGCCGAGCTTCTCCTTCAGCGTCGCGGTCGGTTCGCTGCGCAGGAAGAACGTGGCGATGCGAAACGAGGCGAAGTGATTCATCTGCCAAGCAGCGGCCAGTCCGGTGGCCGCGTGCTCGATCTTCTCGGCGGCAAGCGTGTCGCCCACGAAGCGCGCCAGGGCGTCGCCCGAGCGCGCGGCGACGTGGCCCTGGATGAGCGTGTGCTTCGAGAACTGGTAGGCTTCTCGCCAGGCGTCGAGCAAGAGCTGCGGATCCTTGGCTCGGATAGCGCCGCTCGATTCGCGGATGATGTAGTCGTCCTGGTCGAGGCGGGAGACGATGCGGCTCACGAACCCCTCGGTCATGTGCGTGGAGCGCGCGATCTGCCGCTGGGTGAACGCCTCGCCCGGGTGCATGAGGAACCAGCGCGCGACGCGGGCGCTCTTGGGAGCGAAGAGGTTCGGCGGCCGCCCAGGTTCTCGAAAGCGGTTCGGGCGCCCGTCAACGATGATGCGGAGCCCAGGCGCGACGATGTGGGCGTTGCCACTGAGGTCGAGCCACGCCACGCGCGCTTCCTCGCATACCCGCCGTCCCGCCTCGCCCATGAAGGGAACCGCCACGAGAGGGATCGCACGCTTGCGGAGTTCCTTGGCGTACTGCGCAGCCTTCTTCGTGGCAGCCGCGACGGGCGCGGCACTGGCGGTCTTGGTCCACTCCACGACGAAGGTCTTGCCGTCGGCAGCGACCACGACGTCGGCGCTGGAGACGCCGTTCGAGCGAGCAGAGACCGCCTTCGGCTCGATGTCGAGCAGGCGTGCGAGTGCCGCCGAAACCTGCGAGACGAGGCGCGCGTCCTTGGATCGGGTGCCCATACTTCACTAAATACACCAGGTTCACGAATCTGTAAAACCGGCTAGTTTAGTGAAGTTAAATTGCCGTGGCTGCCGCCGCGACCCACTCCGTCGTCCCGCGCCTGTACTTCACTAAAGTATCTGGCTTTACTGGAACGGTGAAGCTGGCCGAGTTGCTGAAGCATCGTCCGGGTTCGGAGCGCAGTGGTCAGGTTCATGACACCTCGGCCCAGGTCCGGTGCATCACGCGTTCGGGTACCACAAGGTTCCAGCGGGTGAGAAGCTTGCCCGACTCACGCTTGCCGCGTTCCAAGTACATCGGCTGGGACGGGGACGTGCTCTTGGAGGCGCTTTAGATGGCTCTCCTCGAGCATCAGCTCCTCTCGGTGCTGCTCGAGGAAAAAGCCGACCTTCGCCACGGTGACCGCCGAGCCCAGCTTCTCTGGCTGTTCGCGACCTCGACCGAGAGCTCGCTGCACTTCTGGAAGCCCGCGTGACCAACGTCGTCGATCTCGACCACGAACTTGAACGTTTTGTGAAAGCTGCGGGGCTTGCCGATGACGGGCAAGGTGGGTCCTCCTTACGCGCCCGCAGCAGCGAGCTCGGCCTCGAGTTGAGGCAAGCGTCACCAAAGCTGAGCCAGGTCAAGCGAGGGGCTCGAGCTCGACCGTGAGCTTCGCCGCGGCGATGGCCCGGATCTTCGGCCCCAGCGAGAAGGACTCGCGGCCGGCGTGGACGACGAAGAGGGTCTCGAGATCGATCGACTCGAGCGCGCTCCTCATGCTTGGCGTCACGGAGGGACTCGCCGTGCGCTTGAACTCAAAACCGATGCGGCGCGCTCCGTCGCTGACCAGGAGGTCGAGCTCAGCGCCCTGGTGCGTGCCCCAGAAGTAGCACTGCCGGGGAGTCACCCGGAGCTGCTGCATGACCTGTTGCAGCAGGAAACCTTCCCAGGACGCTCCAGAACGAGGCGTCTCATCGAGCTGAGCGCGCGTCTTGATGTCGAGCAGCGCGTGCAGCAGCCCCGAGTCGCGCAGGTAGAGCTTCGGCGACTTCACCTGCCGCTTGCTGATGTTCTCGTGCCAGGGCTGGAGCTGGTGAATGACGAGCGCCCCTTCGAGCTGATCCGCGTATCGACGCGCCGTCGCGTCGGAAACGCCCATCGACCTGCCCAGCTCCGACCAGTTCAGGACCTGCCCGTGAACGTGGGCGAGCATCGACCAGAACCGCCGCAGCGTCGGAGCAGGGACCGAGACGCCCAGCATCGCGAGATCGCGCTCCAGGAACGTCTGAATGAAGTCCGAACGCCAGGCGAAGCTGTCCGCATCCGAGCTTGCGGTGAACGAGGCCGGGAAACCGCCGCGCAGCCAGAGCCGGTCGAGCCGCCTGGGCGTGACCTCTGACAACGACAGGCCTCCCAGCTGGAGGAAGGCCACGCGCCCCGCCAGCGTCTCGGACTCCTGCCTGAGCAACTCCGGGCTCGCGGTCCCCAGGACCAGGAACCGCGCCGGCCGCCGCGGCCGATCGGCCAGCACCCGCAGCACGGGGAAGAGCTCGGGGCGCCGCTGAATCTCGTCGAGAACGACGAGACCTCGAAGTGGCGCGAGCGCGAGCTCAGGCTCGGCCAGTCGGGCCAGCGCGCTGGGTTGCTCCAGGTCGAAGGTCGAGACGGGCCCTCCGAAGGCGGCGGCGACGTCGCGCGCCAGCGTCGTCTTCCCGATCTGGCGCGGGCCCAGCAGGGTGACCACCGGGGCGCGGCGCAAGAGCCGCAATACCTCGCCGGTCAGGCCCTCACGCGAGATCTTCATGAGAAACAGTTACCATGAAAATTCGATCTCGCGCGTCGAGTTTTCATGGGCTCAATGCTGTCTCAGGGCAAGTCGTTCTGGACGAAGGACGCCACGGGCGACTGACGTGCACGCCTGCCGGCCAGCGGCGAGCCCGACGTGCGCGGGCCCGGGCACGCGCAGCCTTCGTTGATCATCCCGTTGCAGTTCTCGTCGATGTTGCTGCTCTCGCATCGCTCGATCGCCGTGGTGTTGATCGCCGGAGTCAGGTCGTCGCAGTCTGTTCCGGTCGCGATGGCCTCAGTGCCAGTACAGATGAGCGCGCGCTCGCCGTCGCCGTCGCCGTCGCCGTCTTGATCTCGTGCAGTGAACTTGCAGCGGCCCGTCGTGAGGTCGCACGTCGCTTCGGCGCAGCCGCTGGGTGTGGGGCTGGCCAGCGCGAGGGTCGATTCGCATTCCGCGTTGGTCAGACAGCCACCGCCCCCTGACGACGTCGTTCCCGAGGAGCACGACACGACGACCAGCGCAGCGACGGTAAGGACGATGATTCTCATGAGGCGGATCGGGCCCGCTCGAGCACTCCGGCCATGGTCATTGATTGCCGCCAGCCGGAGCGGGGCTGATCATCACCGCAGGCGCACCGAAGAGCAGTCTGAGGATCAGGGGCCGAGGTCGACCTTCACGGTCACTGCTTTGCCGCCGTTCGCGTACGGCACCTCGGTGAAGTCGGCGCTGAAGCCGCTCTGCTTCACGGCGTCGGCCCAGTCCTTACAGGCGGTCGAGGGCAGCGGGTCGGTGCCCGTGAAACCGACGATGACGTTTCGAGAGAACGTGCTGCTGGTGACCGTCGGCCGGTTCTTGCACGCGCCAAGCAGTGGCCTGGTGATGTTCATCGTGGCGGCCTTCATCAGGTCCAAGGAGTCGCTGAGCGTCGGGCTGAAGGTGACGCTCTTCGCCTCGGCGTTGATGTTTGTGTAGAGCGTTTTCATATCCATGCTCAGCACCGAGGTCGGGCCGCTGACCTTGCCGGCGAAAGAGCCAGAGACCATCACGTTCGTCGTCTTGGTCGAGCCTCCGCCTCCGCCTCCGCCTCCGCCTCCGCTGGCCGTGCCGCCGCCAGCGCCGGAACCTCCCCCGCTGCCCGTCTGCAGACACCCATCGGCGATGGTGCAGCTCGCGCTCGACGCCACGCAGGCGCGCTGGGCTTGCGTCATCCTCCCGCAGCCGCCGGTGCAGTCTGGTGGCTGGGAGCCGCAGAGGGTCTCGATGCGGTCACAGACTTCGGTGCAGGTGGGCTCGCTGGAGGCTCCTCCTCCGGCCCCTCCGCCCACACCTCTGGGCTCGATGGGTCCGCAGGCGATGAACAACAACGGGCTGAGCAATGCGATTCGGGTGTGCATGCCCGAGGACGCGGGCCGGCAGCCCCTCTAGCGATCTTTCTTCGGGGGCTCGTTTGAAGGTTGAATCAGCCGGCCCAGGCTGAGGTCGACCTGGCTGCGCACCAGCCGCATCAGGCTGTCGAGCTCCGAGCCGACCAGCTGCAGCTTGCGGGTGAGGACCCGACGGGTCGCCGACAGCAGCTCGGATCTCGCCCGCGTCAGCCGCCGCGCCGCGGACACCGGGTGGATGCGCTGGACGGCGGCGATCTCTTCCAGCGTCAGCCGTTCGACCAGCTGGTGCCGCAGCACCGCGCGGTCTTTCGACTCGAGCGAGCCGAGGGCCTCGCGAAACGCCTCCTCGAACTGTGCCCGGTAGAGCTTCTTCGTGTAGGCCAGCTGCGGGTCCAGCTCGACGCCGGCGCCTCGCAGCAGCGCCTGCAGCTCGTCCGTGTTCTCAAGCAACGCAGGCTCGCGCGCTCGTACCAGTGAGAGCGCCTCACGGGTCGCCGCTACCGCGAGCCAGGCGAAGAGCTCACCCTTGCCGAGGTAGCCCGAAATCTTCGGGGGCGCCGACCCGTCCGACACCAGCAGCTTGTCGCGCAGCCGCTGCTTCACCTCGTCGCGATCCGACGCGTCCGGTAGCACCCGGCTGAGCACGGCATCCAGTCGCGCGAAACAACGGTCTTCGAGCAGGCGCAGCGCGGCGGGCTCACCGCGCGAACAGGCGAACGCGAGGTAGAGGTCGGCGAGCCGGCCATCGGGCACGGGGCGGGAACCCAGCTGCGCGGCAAAGGCCGCCGCATCGACGCGGAGCTCTGGCCACGCCGCCTTCAGTGCCTCTTTCATCGGCGCGGATACTACCGCTCGCGCTCGGGGTGGGAGTACATCGCGGCCGTGGGGTGCCTCTCTGACGAAGACGTTCTCGACTACGTCCAGGACCGGCTCACGCCCGAGGTGACGGGTGAGTTCGCGTCTCACGTCGATGGCTGCGCGGGGTGCCGGTCGCTGGTGCTGACGCTGGCGCGGGCCGGGTTCGCGGCCGCGTCGCCAGTGACCGGCGATGGCACGCTGGCGGCGCTGGCCGAGCCGCTGCTCACCGCAGGCAGCATGCTCGGCCGCTATCGCATCCTCGAGGTGAGAGGCGCGGGCGGAATGGGCGTCGTCTACTCTGCCGACGACACGGAGCTGGATCGCAAGGTCGCGCTCAAGCTGCTCCACGCGGGCGCTGCGGATCCCCGTGGCCTCTTGCTTCGCGAGGCGCAGGCGCTGGCCCGGGTCTCACACCAAAACGTCATCACCGTGTTCGAAGTCGGCACATTTCAAGACCGGGTCTTCGTCGCGATGGAGTTCGTCGATGGGTGGACGCTGCGCGAGTGGCTGGCGTCGGCGAAGCGGACGTGGCGCGAGGTGTTCACGGCGTGCCTGCAGGTCGGGCGGGGCATCGCGGCTGCGCACGGTGCCGGGCTGGTGCACCGCGATCTCAAGCCGGACAATGTCTTGATTGGAGACGACGGCTGGGTGCGGGTGACCGACTTCGGGCTCGCGCTGATGGCGGGAGGCGCGGCCGAGGGGGCGATTGCGGGGACGCCCGCGTACATGGCGCCAGAGCAGCGCACGCGGGGTGTGGTCGACGCGCGATCGGACCAGTACAGCTTCTGCGTGCTGATGCGTGAGGCGCTCGGCGCTCGCGCCGCGCCAGTGCCCGGCTTCATCTCTCGCGTGCTCTCGCGAGGGCTCAGCGAAGATCCTTCGTCGCGGTTCGAGTCGATGGGCGAGTTGCTGAAGGCCCTCGAGCGCGCTCCGGTGCTCAGGCGGCGCATCGGGCTGGCCCTGGGAGGACTGGTGGCCGCCGCCGCCATCCTCACGCTGATCAGCCTGAGGCCGCCGCCATGCGCCAACGTGCGCGACCGCGTGGCGAAGCTGTACCCACCTGAGCGAGCTGCGGGGCTGCGCAAGACCTTCGAGGCCAGCGGCAAGCCGTATGCGGGCGCTGCGTTTGCCGAGGTGGATCGCGTGCTCACCGCCTGGGTCGCGCGCTGGAGCACCTCGAGCGTCGACGCCTGCGAGGCGACGCAGATCCGGCACGAGCAGTCGGCAGAGCTGATGGATCTGCGCAACGAGTGTCTGCGCAGAGCTCTGGGACAGGCGCAGGCGCTGCTCGAGGTCTTCGAGGGCGCCGACGCGAAGCTGGTCGAGCGGGTGGGGCAAGCGGTGCACGCGCTTCCGGAGCTCGCCGTCTGTGACGACGGCACTGCGCTGCGTGCGGGGGCTCGGCGGCCGGCGGATCCGAAGCTGCGCGCGTCGCTCGTTCCGCTCGAGGCGCGGCTGGCGCAGGGCGCGGCGCTGCGGGTGGCCGGCAAGTACAAGGACGCGATCGCTTTGCTCGAGCCGCTGCGGGTCGAGGCGACGGCGCTGGGGCACGCCGCGCTGCTCGCCGAGGTGCACCATGCCCTCGGAGACGCGCGCGAGAGCGCCGGCCAGGTCGAGGCAGCGCGGGCCGACCTGAACGAAGCAATTCGGGTCTCCGAGTCGGTGGGCAATGACCTGCTCAAGGCGCGGGCGTGGGTGCGGCTGGTGTTCCTCGAGGGAAACCCGGCGCGGGTGGTCGAAGGCAAGAAGGCGGCCCAGATGGCGGAGGCGACGCTGCGGCGCATCGGTGGAGGCGGAGTCCTCGGCGCGCAGCTCGCCGGCGCCCGCGCCAACCTCGCGCTGATCGAAGGGAAGGAAGACGAAGCACTGAAGCTCATTCGCGAGGCGGTCGCCCTGCAGCAACAGCACGGCGCTCTGGATGATCCAAAGATGTCGACGGTGCTTCTGCAGCTGGGCAACGTCGAGATCGCGCTCGGGGACTACCGGGCGGCGCATGCGGCGTTCGTTCGCGCGTGCGAGATTGACGAGCGCGTTCACGGGCGAGACCACCCCCGGCTCGCGACCTGCGCCAACAACCTCTCGGCGGTGCTCTGCCTGTTCGGGCGCTTCGATGAAGCCATCGTTCAGGCCCGCCGCAGCGTCGAGCTGCGCGAGAAGTCGCTGGGCAAGGACCACCTGCTCTACGCCGGCTCGCTGTGCAACCTGGGCGAGGCCCAGCGCGGTCTGGGGCTGCTCGACGAGGCGCTGGCGAGCTACCAGCTGGCGCTCGGAGCGCGGGTGAAGCACGGCGACGAGAACGTGGTGGTCGTCTCGGCCGAAGACGGTATCGGGATGACGCTGCTCGCGCAGGGAAAGCCCGCCGAAGCCGAGCCCCACCTGCTGCGCGCGCTGGCGCTGAACGAGAAGATGTACGGCCCACAGAGCGCCGAGGTGTCCTGGGCCAATGCGCAGCTGGCCGAGTTGAGGACCCTGCAGGGAAGGGCGGCGGACGCGTTGATCCTCGCGCAGTCCAGCCTGGCGCTCCGCGAGGGCCGCCACGCGCCGACGCATCCTGAGCTGGCGAGATCCCTTCAGGTGCTCGGGCAGGCGCAGCTCGCGCTGGGGAAGCCCGAGCTCGCGCGGCCTCCGCTCGAGCGGGCGGTGGCGATAAGCGAGGCGTCCGGCCTCGACAAGCGGCTGTTGGCGGCCAGCCAATGGGCGCTGGCCAGGGCGCTTGCCCCATTGCCCGAAGAGAAGGAAAGGGCGCGCACGCTGGCGAGGTCCGCGGTCGCTGCGCTCGTCGGGTCGAAGGGACAAGAGCGCATGCTTCGCGAGGCCGAAGCGTGGCTTGCGACGCCATAGAGGCATCGGCGAACGTGGCGCCACCCGCTGCTGGCGCGTCTCGAAGGCTTCAATGGCCAGTGAAACTGTTTCCCGGTCGACGGCACTCCGTTAAGACCCCGCCTCGCATGCTCCGCACCGTCACAGCCGTGCTCGCACTCGTGGTGGCCACCCAGGCCGCCGCGTTCGCCGAGACACGGGCGGTCTGCCGCTTCACCGGCCGGACGATTGCGCCGTGCCCGTGTCCGGAAACCCATCACGGCTCGAAGCCAGTGGACTCAGTCGGGTCTGCGTCGTGCTGCCTCGTGCAGCAGGGCCGATTGCCGGGGTTGCCCGACGCCCGCCTCGAGGCCGCCCGGGAGCTCCTCCTTCCCCAGCTGCCGGCCGTGGAAGTCCCGCGGCCCGAGCCGCTGCTGCTCGCCACGCTGCCCCCCGAAGTGCTCGTTGGCACTGCTGCGCCGCCACGGCTGTACGTGACGCTTCGACAGTTGTTGCTCTGAGAGAACCGGTTTCACGCGGCTGCTGAAGCCCGCCCGTCTTCTTCTCCACAACAAACTTTTTCTCGGAGCTGTCCCATGCGCTTCTCTTCGTGCGCGCTCGTCGGCGTGTTGGCGATCGCTGCCTGCGCGACTCCCCGCGCCGCAATGCCTGTCGAGCTCGACCCTTCAAATCCGCAGGCCACTGAAGCACCCCTGCCGCCACCCTCGACGACCCTGAGCCCGGAGGACCACCCGCCGGCCCCGCTCTTCACTTCCACGTCTGACGCCGGCGCGCCGACCCCGGCACACGTGCACCACCACCCGGCGGCCCAGGGCGCTGATGCGGGGCAGGCCGTCATCTACAGCTGTCCCATGCATCCCGAGGTGGTTCAGGCGGGCCCGGGCCGTTGCCCGAAGTGCGGCATGAACCTGGTCTTGCGAAAAGGTGAGCCGTGAAGCGGGCCTTGGGTGTGGTGCTGGCCCTCGGGCTCGCGGGCTGCGCCGGAATCTCGAAGGAACGTGGGCATGACCAGGTGTCGGCGTTGGTAGAGCAGCACGCCGGCTTCGCGACGGGTTGGGGCGAGGGCACGCCAGAGGGCGCGCAAATCTCGGCCCGCGTCGACGCGCTGCTCGACGGGGGGCTCACCCACGCGGGCGCGATTCAGATTGCGCTCATCAACAACCCGGCGCTTCAGGCGACCTACGAAGAGCTCGGCATCGCGCAGGCCGAGATGGCGCAGGCGGGGATGCTGTCGAACCCCTCGATCGGCGCCTCGGTGGGGTTTCCGTACCCGAGCATGGGCGCGATGGTCGAGCTCGAGCTGTCGCTCGTTCAGAACCTTCTGGACCTGTTCATGTTGCCGATTCGCCGCGCGCGGGCGGCTGACCAGTTCACCGCCGACACCCTGCGGGTGGCGCACGAAGCAATGGGCGTCACCGCCGAGGTCTCAGCGGCGCTCATCCACACGCAGGCCGCGCAGCGAATGGTGGCGCTGCGCCAGACCTTTGTTGAAGGAGCACGTGCCGCCGCTGACCTCGCGGGCCTCCAGCGCGCCGCAGGCAACCTCTCGGAGCTTGGCTATCTGACCGAGCGCGCCTCACTCGAGCAGGCGCGGCTGGCGTTGTCCGATGCCGAGCTCTCGCTGCTCGAGCAGCGCGAAGCGCTCAACCGGCTGCTCGGGCTGTGGGGACCTCGCACTGGCTGGGCGCTGGCCGAAGAGCTGCCCGAGCTGCCTGCGGTGGATCCGCCCCTCGACCACCTCGAAGCGCTCGCGGTTGGTCGCCGCATCGACCTGGAGGCGTTGAGGAAACAGGACCAGCTGATGAGCCACGCCGTCGGGCTGGCCCGCAGCTCCTGGTTCCTCGGCACCATCGAGGTCGGGGTCCACGGTAAGCAGGAAACCGACGGTGCGCGTCTCGTTGGACCCTCGCTGGTCATCGAGCTGCCGATCTTCGATCAGCGCGGCGCGATGATCTCGAAGCTCGAAGCGCAGCAGCGTCAGAGCGAACGTCGCCTCGCCGCTGCTTCGGTGGCGGCGCGCTCAGAGGTCCGCGTCGCGCGCGGCCAGCTGATCCAGAAGCGCCAGCGGGTCGAGCACTACAAGACGTCCCTGCTTCCTTTGCGCGAACGGATCGTCGAGCTGGCGCAGCTTCACTACAACGGAATGTTCCTGAGCCCGTACGAGCTGCTGAGCCTCAAGCGCGAGCAGGTCGAGGCGTACGGCGGGTTTCTGGAAGCGGTGAGCGAATACTGGCTGGCCCGCACGGAGCTCGAGCGCGCGACGGGTGGCTCTCTTGTCCAAACCCCCAGGTCGAAGGAGACGGAACATGACTCGCACCCCCATTGAAGAGACGGCTCCCACTGCGAGCACGGTGACGCGACGCGAAGTGCTGGCGTCCTCTGGCCAGCTGCTGGTCGGCGCGGCGTTGGTCTCGGGCTCGACCGCGTCGGCGCAGACGGTGGCGTCGGTGGTCTCGAGCCAGCTGCCGGCTGCGCTGCCCGGGCGGGACTACTCGCCGGTGATCGTCCCCAACGGGGTCAAGCTGCCCTGGAAGCTGGTGGGCGGGGTGAAGGTGTTCCACCTCATCGCCGAAGAGGTCGAACACGAGTTCGCGCCGGGCTTGCGGGCCAGCTGCTGGGGCTACAACGGCCGGGTTCATGGGCCGGTGATCGAGGCGGTCGAGGGAGACCAGGTCCGGATCTACGTGACCAACAAGCTGCCCGCGCCAACCACCGTCCACTGGCACGGGCTGCTGCTGCCCAACGGGATGGACGGCGTCGGTGGGCTGACCCAGAAGGCAATTCTTCCGGGCGAGACGTTTCAGTACGAGTTCACCCTGCGGCAGACCGGCACCTGCATGTACCACTCGCACCACGACGAGATGACGCAGATGGCGTTGGGGATGACCGGGCTGTTTGTCATTCACCCGCGCAAGCCACGCGGCCCGAAAGTAGATCGCGACTTCGTGCTGATGCTTCACGAGTGGCGCATCGACCCCGATACGCGGCGGCCCGACCCGAACGAGATGGTCGACTTCAACCTGCTGACGATGAACGCGAAGGCTTTCCCCGCCACTGCTCCGCTGGTGGTCAAGAAGGGCGAGCGGGTCCGGGTGCGAATCGGAAACCTGAGCGCGATGGACCACCACCCGATTCACCTGCATGGCTACCAGTTCAAGGTGACCGAGACCGACGGGGGCGAGATTCCGGCGCAAGCCCAGTGGCCAGAGACGACGGTGTTGGTGTCGGTCGGAGCCACCCGCACCATCGAGTTCGTCGCCGATGCTTCGGGCGACTGGGCTTTCCACTGTCACATGACCCACCACGTGATGAACCAGATGGGGCATGGGATCCCCAACATGATCGGCGTCGACCCAGGGGCGCTCGACGAGAGGGTTCGCAAGCTGCTGCCCGGCTACATGACCATGGGCCAGAACGGCATGGGCGACATGGCCGAGATGGGCATGCGGGTTCCCGCCAACAGCCTCCCGATGGTCGGCGGCCGGGGGAAGCACGACTACATCACCATGGGAGGCATGTTCACGATCCTCAAGGTCCGCGACCGGCTGGCCAGCTATGACGACCCGGGCTGGTACGAGAATCCGCCGGGAAGTCTCGCGACGCTCGCCAGGGCCACGGATCTCGCGCGCGACGGGATCGACGTCGGCGGTGATCGCCAGGGTTGATCCGTCGACGGCCTGATGAACACGACCAAGCCCAGCATTGTTCTGTTTCTCCGAACGCACCCGTTCTGATCATGCTGACGCCTGGTACGTCGTAGATCGACGATGTTGTGAGGATGAACAAGCTCATCGTGATTGCGGCGCTGGTCTTCGGTGGTTGCGGCAGGGGCTTCGAGCCGGTGAGCGATGAGCCTGAAGCGCTCCCGATTCAACCGACGACGACGCCGCCGCCACCGGCGACTCCCGTGACGCTTCCTCCGGCCGCCCCCAAGTGCATCGTCGACGAGAACTTCGGCCACCTCGTCTGGGAGTGCGAGACGGTGAGCGCGCTCGAGATCGTGAGCATCAAGGTGACCAACGCCAACGGCTCGAGCCCGTGGACCACGGGGCAGCCGCGGGTGACGGCGGTGATGCGGAACACGCTCGGGACGTTCATCAACTACCCGAGCCTGCAGGTCGCCGCGTCGGCGCCATCGCTGCAGCCGAGCCACCCGCGCGACTCGCTGTACGGGATGATTGGCTGCGGGGTGACCGAGCTGTCGATGCAGTTCAAGGGTGCTGCCCCAAGCGGAGCCCCGGTCACGTTCACGGCAATCCCTGCGCACATCAACGGAGATCAGTGCGCGTTGTCGCGGCCGCCAATCACGCTGACAGTGACGGCTCCGTAGCCAGGCCAGGGCTAGACTTGTCGGCATGGGACGAAAGCCGGTCGCACCGCTGCTGGGGTTGCTCGCACTGCTCGCCGCGTGTCCGCCCGAGTCTGAGAACCCGCTCTCTTCTCCCAAGGGAGCCGTCATCGATCAGGCGCTGCTCGGCGTCTGGGCGGGCGACGATGGCCAGGGCACGAAGCTCGAGCTGCACATCGCAGTGAAGGAAGGCGGGGTGATGTCGATCGTCGACCCGCGCAAGGGCGAGCCGTTGAAGTTCGAGGCCCACGCGACGGCACTTGGAGCCAGGAAGTACCTCAACGTGCGGTTGATCGACGGCGACGACGTGGGCGGCTACGTCATCGTTCGCTACGAGCTCCGGGCGGGCGGCAAGCTCAGCGTGTGGACGATGGGCAGCGGTGTGGTGCGAACGGCGATGGAGTCTGGCGCGTTGAAGGCGAGGTCTTCTGGCGGCGGTCTGGGCGGCATCGTGATCACCGACACTCCCGAGAAGGTCATCGCGTTCATCAACGCGGGCAAGGGCGACAAGCTGTGGGAGAAGTTCGGTACCTTCGAGCGCGTCAAGGGCCGCTGAGCTCGAAGGCTGATTGCGGGTGGGGGGCACCCGCGTTAGTGAACGCGCCCACCTCGCACGTCGAGTACTACGTCTCGAACCCGGACCTCGTGGCCCGGATGGAGAAGGGAATCGCCCTCGAATGAGAATGTCGGCGGGTCACGCCGGAAGACGTCGAGGTCGCGGCGCAACACCGCTCGGCGTTCATCGTCGAAGCGCTGGGGGGAAGGCCGACGGACTCACGAGAAGCGGTCGCAGCGGGCAACTACTTCGTCTTGAGAATCGAAGGCCGCATCGTGGGCTGCGGCTGCTTCAACGCACAGCTGCCAGACTGCGTGCAGCTGGGAGGAATCTACACACCGCCCGCAGAACGAAGCCGCGGACATGCGCGCAGGCTGGTCGCGGGGATGCTGCGCGAGGCGCGAGGGAAGGGCGTGACGCGCGCCGTGCTCTTCACCAACCACGACAACGTGAGCGCACAGCGGGCGTACGAGGCGATCGGCTTCAAGCGGGTTGGCGACTACGGTTTGGTCCTCTGGTCGGTGAGCTGAGCGGGTCGAAAGGTAGAACTTCCGTCGTCAGCTTGCGGCGACGAGGGCCTGGGCAGCCTCGGGCCAGGTCGGGTGCTGGAACTGGAAGCCGGCCTCGACGAGGCGCGTCGGCACGACACGCCGACTCTTCAGAAGCAGCTCGGTGTCGGTGCGCAGGAAGAAGGCGCCGATCTCGGCCATCCACTTTGCGGCGGGCAGCCCGAAGGGTGTGCCTCCCGCGCTGCGGAGCGCCGCCATGAAGTCGCGCTGCGGCAGCGGGCTCGGTGCGGCGAGGTTCACGGGCCCTGAGAGCTCGTCGTGCTCGATGAGAAAGCGGATCGCGCGCACGAAGTCGTCGCCGTGAATCCACGAGACGTACTGCCGGCCGCCGCCGATCGCGCCGCCGAGGCCGAGGCGCGTCATGCGGCGGAGCACGGCGAAGATTCCGCCCGCGTCCGCGCTCATCACCATCGCCGTGCGCAGCGCGACCTTGCGCGTGTGTGGCGTGCGCGCCTCGTCGAGTGTGCGCTCCCAGGCCTGCGCGATCTCGATGCTGCGCTTCCAGTATGCGGGCGCATCCGGCTCGGCGCCTCCGATGACGCCATTCTGCTCGTCGTTGGGCGCGTCGTGGCGATGTGCGTAGATCGTCGCGGTGCTCATCTGCAGCCACAGGCGCGGCGGTGCTTCTGCGAGCGCGATGGCCTCGCCCACGACGCGCGTCGAGTCGACTCTCGACCGCATCATCTCGGCGAGGTTCGCTTCCGTGTAGCGGCAGTCGACGGTGCGCCCTGCGAGGTTGAGGACCACGTCGGCGCCGTCGAGCTCGCCTGACCAGGGGCCGAGCGTGGTGGCGTCCCAGGCGACGACGCGGGCCTCGCTTGTGCTGCCTCGGCTGAGCACCACGACCTCGTCCCCCGTCCTTGCGAAGTCCCGCGCGAGGAGAGCCCCGAGCTGGCCGCTACCGCCTGCGATGACGATCTTCATGACCCTTGCCCTCGGAGTTTCAACGACCTTCATTCCGCTTACGACCGGGACGCTGGCACCTTCAGAAGACGGGTGCGAGCGCAACGCTCGGCGCTTCCCACGCCGCATGATTGGGCTGCAGAGATCCGCTCCGCAGGATTCGAAATGGATCTACCGACAGACTTCGACGTGGTCGAGATGATCTCAATCGTCAGTGCGCTACCCGAGCGGTCGTTGATTCTCGACCGAGCCGATTATCTCTTTGGGTAGAAATGTCCGAGCAGACTCAGGTTTCCGCCCACGTGTCCGTCTCGACGAAAGAGCAACTCGAGCGGTACGCCGAGGCGCACGGACTGAAACAGGGGCGGCTGATCGAAGAGGCGTTGCTTCACCACCTTCGGGCACTTCGCGAGCTTCCTCCCGATATCCTCGTGCCGACCCGGATTGTGGTGAGCAAAAAGAGCGGCGACTTGATCCTGAAGCGGCTTCGAAGCCCTCGGCGCCGACCACGGCGATGCTGAAGTTGTTCGAGAAGTAGGCCTTTGGCGATCGAACTTCGAATCCTTCGACCCCAGATAGACCGTCTTGAAACGGACATGGGTCGCTGCGAGTGAAGCGAGCCTCGCGCGAAGACGGACATGACGCGCGCAGCCCGAGTTCACTCATCCGATCAGAATCTCCGTAGCGGAGTATCAGGGGGTGATGGTCGAGCCCGACACGGCGTTGGGGTGGACGACGACGATCCGGGCCCCAATCACGCCGCCGTCGAGCGTCGCGGTCACCTCGACGCTGGTTCCCGGCAGGTTGAAGATCAGCGCGTCGCCCGAGCTGTTGGTGGCGGTCGCGGTGCTCGAAGGCAGCCCGTTGGCGCCGACGTAGCGCACGACCCCGGCGTCGCCCGCCGTCGAAATCACCGCGCCCGAGACCGCGGTTCCGTCGCAGTCGGCGACGTGAAGCGCGAGGACTCCACCGTCGGTGATGGTGACTCCCGCGAGGGCTGCGACCAGCCCGCTGGTCGGCGGGTCGAACATGAAAATCTCGAGGCTCGAGCGATCGCGGATCCACGGCGCGGCAGGAATCGAATACGAGACGTAGAAGCCGGCGTCGGGCGACGGATGCGTCGCGCGCACTTCGCCATTCAACGGCTCGCAGCCCGCGTCGAAGGTGAGGCGGTAGTTGCCCGCGTCGTCTGAGAGCTGCGTCGCGAGCACGCTGCCGCTCGCGGTGAGCAAGTCGACCCGGATGTCGGCCATCGGCGTGCGCGCGAAGCCGGCCCGCGTCACGAAGCCAGCGATCACGAGCTCGGCCTGGCCCCCGCGCATCGCGGCGCGCCCGCGGCACGAAAAGTCGTAGCCCCCGTCCCACCCCGCGTCCGACGCCGCGCCCGCATCGACCGTGTCGGCCAGGCAGACCTGCAGCGGACCCGCATCGACGCCGGCATCTTCGGTCAGGCCCGCATCGACCTTCGGGGGCGTCGGCGTGCCGCAGGCGGCGCCGAGCAGTGCCAGTACGAGAAAGAGAGGAACGCGCATGCGCGCACGCTTAGCGCATCCCGGCCGGCGCCGCCTCCAGTCGCCCCTGGGCAATCACCAGGATGGTGAAGATGGTGCTGAGGAGCACCACCCCGACGACGAGGTACGAGAAGTAGTTGAACGGCCAGATCATCCAGCCCGAGGGGATGAACGCCACCTGCACTTCGTTGTGCGGCCCCGAGTACATGTAGTTGGCGTCGAACGCCCAGTTGATGAAGAAAATCAGCAGCGACCATGCCGCGAGGCCGCCCATCGAGCGCGCGTGGTACTTGAAGTCGTAACGAAAATCCCCGGTCAGGAAGAGGAAGATTGGAATCGCGAACAGGTAGTAGTGGCCGATGAGGTAGTGCCAGAACGCGAAGTTCCCAAAGCTGCCTCCGCCGAGATTCAAGTTCGCGAACGAGATGAAGCCCGCACCGATCGACCAGATTGAGAGGTACTTGACCAGGTCGTAGCGCCTCCAAAGAATCAGAATCGAGATCGCTAACTTCAGCGACGCGCACAGGTGCAGTGGGTAGCGCTCGTACGAAGGCTCGCAGGGGTAGACGAACTTCGAGACGGCGGCAGCGAGCTCGAGCCCCAGCACCAGCGCGGCCGTGCCTTCCATGAACAGCCGGTTGTCGCGGAGCATCGGCAGCTTCTGGCGGAAGGCGATCATCAACCCGAGGATCGCGAACAGCACCAGCACCAGCGCCCCGTGACCCACGCTGCCCATCTCGAAGCGAGTGCTGGCGTGTGAGTTCGGGTCGAAAAAATCCATCGTCCAAATCCTAGCAATCGCAAAGCGGGCCGCCCATCGTGCACCGCGACGATGCTCCGACGAGTCGTGCTGCTGGCGTTGGTCGGACTGTCGGCCGAGGCCGACGCTGCTGCGTCGCAGTGCCTGGGCACCGGCGGCTCGCTGCTGATCTTCGACGAGACGTTCGTCGTGTCGCTCGCTCCCGATGGCGCTGAGAACCAGCTCAAGGCGACGCTGTGCAAGCCGCTCATCCAACGGCCGGGGCTCCTCTTCGACTACAGCTCGTGGGACATCGGCGCCTTCAACTACCTCAGCCCGATCTACGACCAGCAGGGGGTGACGGTCGGGGTCGTGCCGCTCTCCTTCCTCGAGCTGCGGGTCGACGCCTCGGCGCTGGCGATCTGGACGCTGCCGCTGGAAGGCGCCGGCTATTTCGCGTTCCCCGGCTACACGACCCACTTCACCGAGAAGGAGATGCCGGCCTCGCGGGCGAGGTCTGCGTACGGCGCGAACGTCACGCTCTCGGCGCGGCTTCAGGGCGAGGTGCCGGTCTTCGACGACAAGCTCGTCCTCACCAACACCTTCCAGCTCGACTACTGGCACGTCGGCGACGCGTCTCACTATTACAACGCGCGCCGCGACGTGGTGCTCGCCCGGTCAGATTGGCTGGTGAAGAACAACGCCACCCTGCTCTTCAAGGTGCGGGCGAGCTCGACGGTGAGCCTTCAGTTCGGCGTCCAGGACGACCTCACCTGGGTTCCCGCTTCGCAGTACGTCGCCAACATCGTGGGCGCCTTTCTGTCAGTGCCGATTCGCCGCCAAGGTCGCCTGCGTGACCTCGAGCCTTTCGTTCGCCTCGGCGCGTACACCCACCACGCGCACCGGGTGGGCTTTCAGCTCTTCGGGGGGCTCAGCCTCGCGTGGGGGCTACCCGTCGAGGAGCGAAGCGTCAGCTCTTCAATACCGCCGCGAGGCCGAAGTTCGGAAACAGCTTTGGCTCGAGGAACGCGGTGATCTCAGCGATGCGGCCAGCGACGACTTCGACGACGTGGAGCGAGTTGGGGCGGAACTCACCGTGCTCGTCCTTCTTGTACATCGCGAACGCCGCATGGCCGTTGGCGCGAATGGGCAGCAACCGGTAGGCGCCCTTCGCGCTGGCGGGGAGCACCATGCCGCCGATGGCGGCGCCGATCGCCTGCGCGCCCTTGAACCAGGCCTCGAACGGCGGCATCGAGAGCACCGCGTCTTCGTGAAGCAGCGCGACGAGGCCGGGAACGTCGGCGTCTTCCCAGACCCTCAGATAGCGATTGAGCAGGCTGCGCGTCGACTCGTCTTCGACGGCAGCGGCGCGCTCTTTGCGGCTGCGGTCACCGCGGGCGAGCGTCTCTCTGGCACGCTGCAGGGCGCTGTTCACCGCAGGCACGGTCAGCTGCAGCAGCTCGGCGCAATCGTTCACCTGCCAGCCGAGCACGTCGCGAAGCACCAGCACGGCGCGTTGCTTCGCGGGCAGCAGCTGAAGCGCCGCGAGAAACGCGAGCGCCACCGATTCGCGGGCGCTGTAGCGGGCCTCAGGTGAACGCGCAGAGTCGACGATCAGGTCTTCGGGGCCGGGCTCGATCCACAGCGCCTCGGCGCGCGGAATCATCTCGGTGCCCGGCTCGGTGGGTGGCCCGAACCCGACCGGCAACGCGCGCGACTTCCGCGAGTCGACGGCGTCGAGGCAAGCAGAGGTGGTGACCTTGTAGAGCCAGGTGCGAACGCTGGCGCGACCCTCGAAGCCCGACAGCCCACGCCAGGCCTTGAGCAGGCTCTCTTGCAGCAGGTCTTCGGCGTCGTGAATGGATCCCGACATCCGGTAGCAGTGGGCCTTGAGCTCGCGGCGGTAAGGCTCGACGAGGCGCTCGAAGGCCACGCGATCTCCGCCCTTTGCTGCGGTGATGACTTCGGTCTCGGTACCCATGGCTCACCCCTTAACCCGTCGAATGACGCGTTGTCGGAACAACAACCGATGAGTTCCACGCCGTCTTTCCGTCTACCCGCAGGAAGCGCAACTCATCCGACGGGGACGACATGACGACGCAATCCAAAGAGCCGGTGTTGTTGATGATCCGCTGGACTCTGGCGGTGAAAGACGCCGACGGCGCGCGGCAAATGCAAAATGAAACGGCAGGAAATCCGCGAGGGGTCGCAGCGGCGCAGGGCCTGGGTGACTTGAGCCACAAGGTGTTCGTGCCGGCGGCCGGAGCCGAAACGCGGTCAGACGGCAAGCCATTGGCAGACCCCCGAAGCGATCGGCCAGTTCTTCAGCGACCCCACCGTGCAGAAAGGGAGGCGGCCAGCTCTTCACCGCGCGCGCCCCGTCGGTGTTCATGCCGGCGAAGGACGCATTCTCGTTTCACATTCCCGCGCCGATGAACCGAACGACCACCGAAGGAGTGGTTCTCTCGAGGCTCAGCCGCCGTCCCTTTTAGTCCCAGCCTTCCATCACGAAGCTGCATGCGGGACACGACCACTGGGTCCGGAGGAGGCCGGTGACCAGGTTTCGGCCGACACAGATTCCGCCCAGTGCAGGGAAATCGGCCACCGAGTTTCCCGACGCGAGGTGCGTCATCGACCCCAGGGGCGCGAGGTCGTAGCGGCAGCTGGCAGGGCTGGTCGACTGCCAGCTCAACGCCTGGGTCAACACGCCTGCGTCGAAGCCGGGTGTGCATTGCACGTCGCGGATGGTCACGTTCATCGGAGGGCTGACCTGGTCACACTGGGCGGGGCAGTCGGCCAGCTGGCCGATGCACTTAAGACAAGAGCCGCCGTCGACGGGCACGAGGCTGCAGGTGCGAGGAGCGGGGCACTCTTCGATGCAGCGGTTCTGCACGCAGCTCGGGAAGGCGCTGGCCGTGCTGAAGAAGCAGGTCGTGCCGATGGTTGCGGGGCAGTCGACCGCGTACTTGCACGAGCCTCCGTCTTGAACGCAGTTCGGCCCGACGGGCGTGGCGGCCTTCCAGGCGCAGGTGGTCGGCTCACACGTGCCTTCGACGCACCCAGAGCTGCAGGTGTTCGCGGTGCAGGTCGAGCTGCGGCAGGTCTGACCGGCGCGGTCGCAGGGCTGATTATCGAGCGCGACGGCATCGCCGTACGGGCAGACGATCGCGCCCGCGTCCCACGGCCGCGCGGTGCAGTTGGTCGCGACCGGACCTGCGTCGCAGCCGGGCAGGGGGCCCGCGTCGATGTCGCTCTCGCCAATCAGGTGGCTGCACTGACAGCCGCTGAAGGTCACCACTGCACTGAGGATCAACAGTCGCACCATGGGCATCTCCCGTGAGCTTCTCTGATCTGATGCCGGCAGCGGCCCGGACCTTTCAGTTGTCCTTCCATAGTTCGATCGCCAGGGTGCGCTGAGCGCCTGATGGAAAGCGCCGCAGGTATTCCTCGAGTGCGGCCCGGGCGGGATCGCGGCGGCCCTCATGCAGCTGGCAGGTGGCGACGCCAATCCACGCGCGCTCCTGCAGTGGCCGTTCAGCGGAGGCCAGCAGCGGCTTGAAGCCGGCCAGCGCCTCTTCGCAGCGATTGAGGCTGGCGAGCAGCTCGCTGCGAACGAGCTCGAACTCCGCTCGCCGGCGCGTGGAGGCAGGGATTGCTCGGTCGAGCAGCGCGAGCGCTCTGCTCTCGTCGTGGTTCGCCAATCGCAGCTCGACCTCGTGCAGCGTCGCTTCTTCGTCGAGCATTCCCGCAGGGAACCTGGCCCAGTAGGCCTCGAGCTCACGCAGTGCCCTCGCGCGATCGTGCGCGCGGTTCGCCAGATGCGCCCGCCCCAGCAGCTCGACCTCTTCGGACTCGGCAACCCCCGGGGGAGGCAACGGGTCGACTGTCACCGGGGCCGGCGGAGCGTCCACTGACGCAGTGTTCATCGACGGAGCGTTCACCGAGGGCGTGTTGACCGAAGGCGCCGTCACCGGCAGGGCGCTCTCTTCGTGCGGTGCTTCAACAGGCTCCCGCCCCCCGACCCGGGCGATCAGCAGTCCGGCCGCGAACACCGCGCCCAACACGAAGAACTTGAAAGGCGCGCCCTTCGCTAGCAACCAGCCGAGCAGCGAGCCCGACGCGGCGGCCATTGTTGCAGCCCGAATCCGCTCGAGCTGCTCGGGCGTAAGCTGCGGAGCGGCCGGCAGCGTTCGAATCGCCTGGCCCAGCGGCCCTTCGGCTTTCGACAGTCGGGTGGGCTCGGTCGTCATCGGTGTTCTCCCTTCGACAGCTCCGAGAATCGCGCTTCGAGCTCGCTGCGCCCGCGGTGCAATCGGACCCAGACGGTCGCGATGGGCGTGCCGGTGAGCGCGCTGATTTCAGCTCCCGAGAGCCCTTCGAGCTCGAAAAAAATCAACACCGAACGGTGCTTCTCTTTCACCTGCTCGAGCGCGCGATACAGCTGCGCGTGGCCCTGCTTCTGTTCCAGCGACGCAGCAGGCCCGAGCCCCTCGAAGGCGATTCCCCACCCGGGCGCCGGCAACGTCGGCAACCGCAGCCCAGGCGCCGACAGCTCGCTGAGCCAGCTCGCAACCAGCACCGCCACGACCCGCGCGCGCGCCTGACACTCATCGGGCGCCGGCACCAGCCTGCCCGGCGTCCCCTCGAGCTCGACCCACAGCGACCCTTCCTGCTCGCGTACGACCAACCGGCGATCTGCCTGCATCGGTCGAAGCCTTTCAACTTCGGCGCGAACGTCTTCCACCGTGGGGCATCGACCGTCGGTCTCGACCGACAGTGCAGCCAGAAGCACCGTGACGCCGAGCAACACAGCCGCGCTCTTAGCGCGAAGCCCGCGCCGCCGGGTCCGCCAACCGAGCGCGGCCACGCCCGCAGCGGCCCCGGCCCTTCCGCCGTTCCGCATGCGGAGCTGAGCCCAAGCCGCGCAGGGGCGGTGCGGGCCTCGGAATCTCCAGCGACCAGGTCGGCGTCCGGCACGACGTCATCGAACGCCCGGTAGCGCAGCGACGACGCGACAGGTCCGTGGAGCTCGACGCCATCGCGCCGCGCCTGACGAAAGAGCGACATCGCGTGCCGCGCGTGCACGGACCCATTCCAGTCCGCGCTCTCGAAGTCATCGGCAAAGCGCCCGACCAGGAACCGGCGCGCCGGGTCGTGGCGGTAGTTCGGCGACACGTCGCCCGCCGCTTCCTGGGCGAAGATCGCCACCAGCCCTGCGGCGTCTTCTGCCGTCGCCCGCTGCTCGCACTCGCGGGCCGCGATTCCCAACACATCCGAGTGCAGCACGTCGTGCTCTGCGTGAATCGCCGTCCCATGCACTGCCACGAACGCGAGCAGCCCAAGCGCGCGCCCGCCGGTGTCCTCGAAGCGCAGCACCGTCGTGGTGCGGTCGACGGCTTCGCCGGCCTGCCTCCCACCAGACGCGATCGCCTCGGGGTTGCGCGCCCAGGCATCGGGCGAACGCTGAAAGCGCACGGGCTCGACCCGCGGGATTTCGCCCGAGGAGAGGAACACGCGGCCGGCCATGCGGCCCTTCACCGCCAGGCAGACCGCGTCGGCGATGCCGCGCGCGAGGCGCCGCACCAGCGCCGGCGAGAACCCTGGCCCTGCCAGCCCATACAAAAGGTAGGTCGACGGCGGCCGCCTTCGGGACGTTCGTGGTCGAGCCCCAGCCGAACATCGAAAGGCCCGGCACGACCGCCGTCACGTCGGTGCGCGCGAGGCCGAACCACAGCGGCATTTTGTCTGGCGGCTTGATTAGAGGAACAGGTGGTTCGCAACCCACTGGTACGCGCGGGTCGCAAGGGGAAGAGGCGAGACCAGCGCCGAGGTGAAGTCGTAGTAGTCGACCAGGGACGTTCGAAGGGCGGGAAGTGACAGGCCGGGTCTGGCGCCACCCGGCGCTTGCTCCTCCACCCTCCCGGCTGCGCTGCAACCGCCCGCGATCCGGCCTCGATCCACTGGCATGGCCGGTGGAATACCTGGCCCTATGAAACCCATCCTGCTCAGCGTCCTCGCCGTCGCCGCCGCGGCCTGCTTCATCGCCGCCGGCAGATCCGCCGCTGAGCTGCACCAACGGTCGAACGCGACGGCCCGCGCCTACCTCTGGCAGGACCCGATGCCTTCCCCGCTGCCGGTCCCGCGCCTCGCCGAGCAGCTCGTCTTCCTCGAGCCGGCGCAGCTCGAAGAGGAAATAGCAGCGGTGAAGGATCGCACCGACCATGCGGCGATCCCGCGCGTGCTTGGCCCGAAGAAGCCCCGCGCTCGAGTCATCCCCGAGCCTGTCGTCGCGCCTGCGATGGTCGTCGGCGGCCAGGTCAAGCCCGAGGACGCGATCCGCATGGCGCTCCGCTCGAAGCGCGCGTCGTTCGAGCACTGCTACGAGCAGGAACTGAAGAAGCAGGCGTCGTTCAGCGGCTTCATCGTCGTCGCGCTCAGCCTCTCGGAGACCGGTCGCGTCACCGACGCGCACGTCCAGGAAGGCAATCGGCGCGACGCGGTCGTCGGCGCGTGCATCGTCGGTCAGCTCCGCACGATGAAGCTGCCGCCGCTCACCTCGGAAGCGGACTTGCTGATTCCGATTCGCCTGCAGGCGCGGGAGCCGAGCTGAGCACCGCGAGGCGACACGCTGGGTCACGCGGTCGGCGGGCGCAACTTCGAGACCGATGACAACTCGCGCTTTTCGCCCGACCGAGATCGACCTGGGCTACGCCGTTTGCGTCGGGCTCGAGAAGATGGGTCGCGGGGACGTGCCAGTGGCCTGCAAGACCACTGAAGTCGGCCCAATTGGCCTGCCATGCCACTGACGCGCAGTTCCCCCCGAGGCTCTCTGCGTTTGGGCGGGTCGAAATGCGGGCATGGCCGTTGCTGTTCCGGCCCGTATGGAACGCGCACTTTCCTTCATCCTCGTCCTGGCTGTGGTGAGCGGCTGCAACCAGGGCCTGACGTCCCGACCACCCCCGTCCCCGTGGGTCCAACGGTGCCGGCCATGGACGCCCAGCCGCCCCCCCCGGGCCCGAAGGTGTTTCCGCGCGCCGGGATTCGCCGCTTGAGTCAATGGGACTTCGCCAACAGCGCGCTGTCGCCGTTCGACGCGCCGGCGATCTACGGCAAGAGCTTCAAGAGCCGGCTGATCACCTTCGAGGGAGTCGACCTGGCGGTGGCCGAGCGCAGCGGCACCTCGGGCCACGGCGCAGCGACGTGCCTCTTCACCGGCTCGGCCACGACCGGTGGTGACCACAACGCGCAGTGTGAGTCGATCGACCAGTACCTCGCGCGGACGAAGGGCCTGGGCAACGCAACCCGGTTTCCGACCTTGAACCTCGGCGTCGGCACCGAGGGCGAGACCAATGCCGAGGCGCTGGCCGCGCACCACCGGCGCCTGGCCGGGCCTCCTACCTTGAGAAGGGGTCCACCACTTCGCCGCTCTTGAGGTCGGCGGCCTTCCGTTTTTGTCTCACCGCCGAAGGGCGGACCTTCTTGACCTGCGCCTTCTTCGCCGCTGGCTCGGCGATCGCGGCCTCTGTGGGCGGGGGCGGGGGCAACGCGACGACTGGCACCACCGGCGGCAACGGTTCAGAGGGTGGGGGTGGCACTTGCGCAACGGGTGGCGGCGGCGCGTCGGGCCACAGCAGCGCGGTGCCGACAATGGCCACGGCAGCGAGCGCTGCGAGCAGCAGCGTCGGCCGCCACTTCGGGTGCTGGGCCGGGGTCGTGGTGCGGGTGGAGAGCTCGAGGACGGCGTCGCTGCTCGACGTCGTCCCGGCCGGGAAGAGTGAGTGCATCAGCCGCGAGAGCTGGGTCGGGCCGAACTGGAACTGATGAACCAGCGGATCCAGGTCATCGGCGAGCGCGGCGGCGTCGGCGTAGCGGTCGTCGGGGAGCCGCGCGAGCGCCTTGAGGCAGATGCGATCGAGCTCCGCCGGCACCGCCGGGTTGCCGTGCGAGGGGGGCGCGACCTTCGCTTGCCGCACCAGCCCGAGAGTCTGAATGTCCGACGAGCCTTTGAACAGCCGTTTGGCGACCAGGGTCTCGTGCAGGACGACGCCCAGCGCGAAGAGGTCGGCCCGAGAGTCGATCTCATGTCCGTCGGCGAGCTCGGGCGCGGCGTAGCCGACCTTGCCCTTGAAGGTTCCGGTCGCGGTGCGCTCGGCGGTCTCGGTGAGCGCCTTGGCGATTCCGAAGTCGAGCAGCTTCACCGAACCGTCGAAGCCGAGCAGCACGTTGGACGGGCTGATGTCGCGGTGAATGAGGCCCAGCGGCTCGCCCAGCTCGTTCTTCAGGGCGTGGGCGTAGGCGAGCGCGCGGGCGATCTCTCGCACCACGAAGACCGCCAGCCCGATCGGTGGAGCGACCTTCGCCTCGATCGCCGCCGACAGGGTGCGGGTCAGGTCGCGGCCCTCGAGGTACTCCATCGCGAGAAACGCTTCACCCGCGTGCTCGCCGAACTCGAAGACCTGCACGATGTTGGCGTGGGACAGCTGCGACGAGAGGCGGGCCTCGCGCTGAAACATCGTCGCGAACTGGGGATCCGCGGCGAACTGCGGAAGGATTCTCTTCACCACCACCGTGCGCGAGAAGCCGCCGGCGCCCTCGAGCTTCGCCTTCCACACCTCGGCCATGCCCCCGCGGCCCAGCAGCTCGAGCAGCACGAAGCGCCCGAAAGACAGGGGTGCGCCGGGTGTGCTCACCGGGGACGCAGGTCGAGGCAGCCCAGGCCGCCTGCTCCGGCACAGGCATCGGGTGGAGACTCGCGGATCTCGTCCTGGAAGTTGCCCAGGTCGTACAGCGTCTTGCTGGCGCGGAAGTGGGTCTGGGCCTTCGCGAGCGGATCGTCGGCAGCAGCAGCGGCCCCACCGATGAACACGCAGAGCAACGCCAGCCGGGCGAACATTGGCGCGCACACTATCATCTGGTCGCGTTGATCCGCTGCGGCTACGGTGGCCGCATGGTCGACCCACGACCCTGCGCGGCGATGCTGTTGCTGTTGATCGCCGCCACCGCCTGCCAACCCACGCCGACCACGATCGAGCTCACGCTCGACTGCCAACCGGCGACGCAGTTCCGGTCACTGACGGTGCGCGTGCAGTCGACGTCGCTGGCGATCGACACCTCGCGGCAGCTGGTCTCTGACGGTGGCCGGGTTCAGCTGCCGGATCGCTTGATCATCCCGATCGCTGATCGCGCCGCCGAGCTGCAGCTTCAGGTCGAGGCCATCGACGTCGACGGCCGACGGCGCAGCGCCACCGGTGGCGTGACCAGCGTGGCGCATCAGCGGGTCGGCGTGACGCTCGAGCTCTCGCTGCCCACGCTGTGCCTCAACGCGCGCCTGGACGGTGACGAGACCAGCATCGACTGCGGCGGCACCCTGTGTCCCGCGTGTGGCCCGGGCTCGCGGTGCCTGGTCGACTCCGACTGTCAGAGCACCGCGTGTGCGGTGCAGAACATCTGCACGTTGGCCAGCGGCCCTCCGTTCTGGCGGGTGGGGACGACGCTGAAGCCCAACCGGTGGAGCTTTGGCGCCGCGCTGGTTCCCGACGCCGGGGTCTACGTCGTCGGCGGCGAGTCCGCCGCAGCGCTCTCGACGGTGGACCTCTACGATGTCTCACTCGACACGTTTCGAACCGGCCCGGCGTTGCCGGTGGCGCGCACGGGGTTGGGGCTCGGTCTTCTGGGGGGGCGGCTGTGGGCGGTGGGCGGCTCGCCGACGCCGACGCGGGTCGACACCCTGGTTCCCGGGCAGGCGACGTGGACGCCGGGGCCGGCGCTTCCCGCGGGGCACTCCGAGGCGGGGCTCGCGGTGAGCGGCGATCGGCTCTACGTCGCGGGGGGCTTCGAGGCGGGCAACCCGTCAGATCGGGTCGAGGTGTTGAGCCTCGATGGCGGGTGGACGTCGGCGAAGCAACTGCCGATGGCGCGGGTGTCGCTCGCGCTCGCGGCGATGTCCGACGGGACGCTGTACTCGGTGGGCGGCACGGTGGGCAGCGGCGCGCTGGCGACGGTCGAGCGCTACCTGCCGGATCAAGACGTGTGGGTGAAGGCGGCGCCGCTTCCGACGCCCCGCGATGGTCCGGTCGCGGTCGAGGCGGCCGACGGCCGGCTGTGGGTGATGGGTGGGAACCGGGGAGGTTCCCTGGACACGGTCGAGGCCTACTACCCAGCGCCGATCGACAAGTGGGTGAGCCTGCCGCCGCTGAATGAAGATCGTCAGCTGGGCTCGGCGCACCGGTTGCCCGATGGGCGGCTGCTGGTGATGGGCGGGCTCTCGTCGGGAATCCAGCCGCAGAACATCGAGCTCTACGGCCCGGCGGTGACCGTGAGCCCGCTGCAGTTTCGGGCGGGGACAAGCGGCACGGTCACTGGCGACAACTTCGCGGCGGACGCGGGGGTGGTGGTGACGCTGTCGGGGGACGACTGGGTGCTCGGGCGCGGCGCGACCAATGCACAGGGGGCGCTGGTGGCGCCGATTGAGTTCTTCATGCCGTCGGTGCCGCCGGGGGAGTACCGGCTGACGGTGGTCGACTCGCGAAGCCAGTATCCGATCGTCACCCGGGTGACGGTCGCGCCGTAACCTCGAAGCAGAACATCAACAATGGGCTCCTTCGACGACGGCAGCACCGAGATCAGCGTTCATCACCAGCGACCGGGCATCGACGTCCAGCGCTTCCGGCTGGTGGGGGTCGAAGGTCCGAGCGCGCCGTTCACCTGGCAGTCGACGCGCGAGGCGTGCTCGGTTGGCTCTCATCCGTCGAACGAGGTGATTCTTCAGGACTCGACGGTGTCTCGCTTCCACTGCGAGGTGAAGGTGGACGCGCGGGGCGCGCGGGTGAAGGACCTCGGGAGCAAGAACGGCACGTCGGTGGGTGGGGTGTCGGTGGTCGAGGCGTTTCTGCGCGAGGGCAGTGTGATTCGCGTCGGTGACTCGGCGCTGCGCTTCGAGCTCGATCGCGCCCAGAACCGCATCGAGGCCTCGACTGACGAGCGCTTCGGCACGCTGGCGGGAAGTCGGTCGCGATGCGCACCACGTTCGCGCAGCTGCAACGCGCCTCGAAGTCCGACATCACGGTGTTGATCGAAGGCGAGACCGGCACGGGGAAGGAAGGAGCGGCAGCGGCGATTCACAACGCGTCGTCGCGCCGGGAGTCGCCGCTGGTGGTGATTGACTGCAGCCGAAGCTGCTGCGGGTGCTCGAGCAGCGGGTGGTGCGGCGGCTGGGCTCGAGATGGCGCACTCCCAGTCGCCTTCGTCGATGCGAGCACGAAGCGGCCCACGTCGTGCAGCAAAGCGGCGGCGTACACCTCTTCGGGTGGGCAGCTACTGCTCGATGCAGTGCACGTGCGCGGGGAGGTTGCAGCTCTGCGGCCCGAAGCTCCACCAGCGGCTGCCTGGCAATACATAGAACCCGAAGATGCCAGTGCCCGCGGTGCTGCCCCAGTTGGTGCAGTTGAAGGTATCCGAGCCGAACACGCCCGGTGCGATCGAGCCGGTGAAGACGTGCTCGAACGCGGTGGCGGGGAAGGTGCCGTTCGAGTGCTCCCACATGCCGGCTCCGTTCGCCAAGAAGCTGGCCGCGATCAGCTCGGCGCCGGTGCCGATCAGCTGCTTTTCGATCGTCTGGTAGTTCGTGGGGGCGACCACCAGGCTCGAGGCCGCCATTCCCGTCGAGGCGATCCACGCCTTGAACGTGCCGCTCCCCGGCGGCTTCTCGCTGTTGCAAAGCGCGTCGAACTCGCCCGGCCCCGCGACGAGGTTCGGAGTAAGCGTCGCGTCGCTGACGAAGGCGAACTTCGCCGTGCCACCGAACGGCGCCGGGCTCAAGGCCACCGTCTTCGTCTTCCCCATGCAGTACAGGCGCAGGGTGAAGTTGCAGACGAAGTTGTTCTCGGCAGTCCATGCGGTGGGGCCGTTGTTCACGTTCCCGTAGGTGCCGGACATGCTGCCGCTCACCGTCCAATCCATGCAGGTCTGGCCGGTGGTGGTGCCGTTGCCCTGCGTGCCGGTGGCGACGTACTCGTCGCTGATGATTCGAGCGCCGTTCTCGTCGCGGTTGATCGGGTGCCAGAGCTGACGGGCGGCGATCTGGGCCTGCGAGTCGAACACGGGCTTGCCGTCCATCCGCACCCAGCCCCGCGGAGCACCGCCGAGGCGGGTGAGCACGTTGGAAGTCGAGCTCGAGATCCACGCCTGGTAGCCGTTGCTCGTTGCGTTGTTGATTCCCGCCGCGCTCGCCAGCAGGTTGCACTGGCTGTCGGCGTTGGCGACGCTGATGATCGACCCCGCGCCGACGTAGGTCCGGGACGACGCGAAGATCAGATTGTTGGTCATCGGGGCAAAGTTCGCCGCCGCGCTCCGGCTCAAGTTCATCGTCACCAAGCAGTCGCGGTTCGAGTTGGTGCAGGCCCCCGCCCAGCCGGTGAAGAAAGAGTTGGAGCCGTTGGTGGTCCGCGCCTGCAGCGTCACCACCGCGCCAGCTGGGTAGAGGTCGGTGCAGGTGGCTCCACAGGCAATCGCGCCGACGGTGGAGGTGACAGTGCCAGTGCCAGTGGGGGTCACCGTCAGCCGGAACAGCCCGACGCCGGTCACGGTCATCGAGATCGCCGGGCCTTCGGCGTAGGACATCTGGAGCGTGCCGTTGCGCGTGCCTCCGCCAGCAGGCTTGAACTGGGTGGTCACGACGCAGCTGCCCATCGCGGGCACGGTGGTTCCGCAGGTGCTGGTGGTCGGGAACTCGGCGGCGTTGTTGTTCGAGAAGACGAGGGCGGTCGCGGCGAGGTTTCCGCTGTTGCTGATCGTCCAGGTCGCCGTGCCCGAGCCGACCACGTTGACTTCGCCACCGCCGAAGTCCTTCGAGCCGGGAGTGCCGGTGAGCACGCCCGGGTTGAGCCCCGTGCCAGTGAGCATCAGGGCGGGCGGAGCGCCGCCGGTCGTCGCAGAGACGGCGAGTGAGGCAGTCCGAGCGACGTTCGAAGTCGGAGTGAAGCGGACGCGGACGTTGCAGGTCGCTCCGCCCGCGAGGGTCGTTGTCCCGTTGTTGCAGTCTCCCGGCGAGCCGGTTTGCACCGCAAAGTCGACGCCGGTGAGCGTGCCCGAGAGTGCGCTCGAGGTCTGCTGACCGGTGTTGGTGACCAGATAGGACATCGTCGAGCTGGACCCGACGGTGACGTTTCCGAAGTTCACCGAGTTCGAGCCAACCGCAGCGAGGGTGAGCGCCGCAGGTGTCTCGGCCGTGCCGCTGAGTGAGGCTGCCGCGGAGCCGCCGGGCGTCGCGCTGACGTTGAGGCTGGCCGCTTTCGCTCCGGCCGCGGCAGGCTTGAAGGTCAGCTGCACCGTGCAGCTCGCACCGGCGCCAAGCGTGCCGGTACAGGTGTCGCTGGCGATGACGAAGTCGGACGGGTTGGAGCCGCCCAACGTCGAGGCCAGCGCCGCCGTGGTGCCGGCCGGGACGCCGCTGGTGTTGGTGACGGTAAAGGTCTGCGTCGCGCTGGAGCCGCCGACGACGGTGTTGGCGAAGGTGAACGACGGGGAGCCCATCGAGAGCTGCGCAGGCGCGAGGCTGGTGCCGGTGAGGCTCGCGGGGGCCGTGCCGCCCGGATTGCCCGACACTTCGAGCGTGGCGGTCTTCGGCCCGGCCGAGCCCGGTGAGAAGCGAACGATGACGGCGCAGGTTCCGCCCGCGGCCAGCACCATGTTGAGGCAGGTGTCGCTGACCACCGTGAACTCGGTGCCTGCCAGAGGAAGAATGCGGGTGGTGAGTGTCCCGCTCGGCGCGCCGCCGGTGTTGGTGACCGTGAAGGTGAACGGCGCGGCGCCGCTGGTGCCCTGAAGCACGCCGCCAAAGTCCTGGCTTGCGGGGGAGATTGACAGTGCGCCAGACGCGATGCCGGTGCCCGACAGGGTCGAGACCGCCGCGCCACCGGGCGAAGCGCCGATGGTCAGCGACGCCGCCTTGGCGCCGGCGGTGGTCGGGGCGAACTTGACCACGAGGGTGCACATGCCGCTGCCGGGGATGGCCGCAGTGCAGTTGTCGGTGGCGATCGAGTACTGGGACGCGTCAGCGCCGCTGATCATCGCCGCCGGGACGCCGCTGGGCACGCCGCCGCTGTTGCTGATGGTGAACGAGATGCTCGAAGACGAGCCGATGACCACCGAGTTGAAGTCCTGGCTGAGGGGGAGGATCCCCAGCTGCGGGCTCGCGAGTGAGGTTCCGGACAGCGGTGCTGCTGCCGCGCCTCCGGGCGTTCCAGTCACCGTGAGCGTCGCGAGCTTGGCGCCGGCGGTGGCCGGTTGGAATTGAACGCTGACCGTGCAGGACGCGCTGGGTGCGAGTGTTTGGCCCGCGCAGGCGTCGGCGCCCACCACGAACTCGGCGGCGTGGGCGCCATTGACGAGGGTGGCCAGCGCGCCAGTCGCCGAGCCGCCGTTGTTCTGGACGGTGAAGAGCTGGGTCACCCCTGTTTTGCCCTGCTCGATCGACCCGAAGTCGCGCGAGAGGGGCGAGACCGAGATGCTGCCCGGGCTCAGCCCGGTGCCCGACAGCTGGGCGATCGCCGTGCCGCCCGGAGCTCCCGTCACGTCGAGGGTCGCCGCTTTCAGGCCGGCGACAGTGGGGCTGAAGCGCACGCTGATCTGGCAGCTCGCGTTCGCGGCGAGCACCTGGCCCACGCAGCTGTTGCTGGTGACCTGAAACTCAGCGGCGTCCGCGCCCAGCACCATCGTCACCAGCGTCCCCGAGGCCACCGTGCCGGTGTTCGCGACGTCGAAGGTGACCGTGCCGCTGTTGCCGCCTTTGGGTACGATTCCGAAGTCCTGCATCCCCGGCGTGATTCCGAGGCTGGCGCTCCCCGCGCCACCGCCCGCGCCGACTCCTCCGCCCGCGCCGACTCCGCCACCCGCGCCGACTCCGCCGCCCGTGCCGACTCCGCCGCCAGCACCGACTCCGCCGCCCGCGCCGACTCCGCCGCCCGCGCCGACTCCGCCGCCGGCACCGACTCCACCGCCAGCACCCGAGCCGACCACGCAGAACCCAGCCGTACAGACCTGGCCCGTCGGGCAGTTTTCATCGGTGGTGCAGGGAGCGCCGGTAGTGGTCGGAAGGCAGCCCACCGCGAACAGCGAGAGCAGGACAGCCGAAGATCGAATGCGCATGGGGCCCCATCCTATGACGAAATGGGCTGCGTCGCTGGTCGACCCCGAGCCACGCAAGCTTCAACGTCGGGGGTGTTCGCGCTTCTTGTGCGTCAGATGATCAGGGCGCGCCGCGCGGGCTGACCACTTCGCCACCATCGCCTTCGTGGCCCTGAAGAAAGTTCTCCAAGAAGATGTCTGCGGCTGCCTTCGAATCGCCCTGACAGTCAGCCAGCAGCTTCTCGGCCTGCCGTTGTTTGGAAAGTCGCCACGCTTCATCAACCAATGACAGAACGCTTCGAAGCGGTGATCGTCGAACTTCAGCAGGTGCAGGTGCGGCGTCAACTGAAGCCAGCTTCCAAACCACTGCCAGAAGCAGACGGCGCAGCAGCGCGAGCTCTCGGGGGCAACCGGTTGGGAATCGCCGATCTCAAGGCCGCAGCTGCACAGGAACTCCCGATCACTGTCTCGAAGCTCTACCCGGTGCCGGGGCGTGACCCCGATCGCCAGCTCGGTGGCAGGCGTCTTCGTCAACGACTCGTACGCCCGAATGTTGCTCGAGCAGCCGCGGCGTGGCTTTGCCTTCATCGTTTTCGATAAGGCTACGGGCGGCCGAACGCTGCTGTTGCTCGACACGATCGCCCGCACCGCCACCGCGCTCACCGACCGCCTCCACTTCGTCAAGCATGACCCGTGGGTGCTCTCGGCAGGGTGCGGATCGCCAGCACGACAGCTCCGACCGCGATGTAGGGGAACATGGGCCCCTGTTCCACGCAGGTGCCGGCCCTGTGACATCCCTGTGAACTCGTCACCGGCCAGCCTGCGCGCCCTCCTGGAGCACCACGGTGAACATGATCGCCGGGGCCGCGACCACCATCTCGATGGGCGCAAGGCCCTCGCGGCTCACCGACACCACGAGATGTCCGGTGGGCATCGGTCCCCCCTCGGCTCTGTGCCTGATCGCGAACTTTCCATCCGGCCGGGAGCGCGCCGCAAACGTCTGCACGTTCGCCTTCCCTGCTTCGTGCAGCCGCGTGGCGACCAGCAGCGCGCCGGCGACGGGACGGCCCTCGGCGTCGACGACGGCTCCGGAGATCAGCACGGTCGGAGGCTCCTCCAGCCGGCAACCAGCAAGGAACAGCAGCACCACGCACCACAGGGCTCGAGCGTTCATGCAGCAGACGGTAGGCGCCCGTCGCGCCTGCCTTGAATCGGGCAACGGGAGGTCCTCCCAACGACGGAGGCCGGGCCGTCATCGGCCAGCGAGCGCCCGGCACGGCAGCCTGGGCTGCGCATGGTGCTCGTCGTGGAAGGCGAACCCCAGCACGCTGGCCGACCCCGTCCACGCCAGCTTCAGCGCGATCCTCCGCAGCAGCGAAGGAGGGTGGTGCGGCAGGTGCGACGCCCACGCGGACGCAGTCAGGTGCAGCACCAGACAGGCGGCGACCCAGACCTGCAGCCCGACGATCCCGCTGCTCAGCGCGAGCGCCGCCGCGATCCCGATCAGCACGTACTCGAGAACGACCCACCTTCGCTCGCGTCGATTCGCCGCGCCCCAGGCATGCGTCCGAACCGCGACGGCGTTCTGCGGGCCGACCAGCACCGCGCGCCAGAGGGACACCGCTGCTCCCACACCTTCGAAGTCGTCCTTCGCCAGCGGCCGTGCGTGATGCCGCTGGTGCATCAGCCGCATCGAGTGACCGCTGACCAGGCTCAGCAGCGATGCGATCGTCAGCATCCACTCGTTGAGCCGACGCGGCAGCCGCAGCGCGCCGTGCGCGAGGTCGTGGGTGAACGAGAACGACGCGAAGTAGAGGCCCATCGCGAGCACCGCGGCGAGCAGCGCGTGCTCGCGGAACATCACCAGCACGGCGACCGCGGTTCCCGTTCGCAGCAGGTGCAGCAGCGTGTCGAGGCGTTTCATGCCCTCGGGTAGAGCCAGCGCCGTGCCGCGCCGTTCTCCCTCGGAAATTCGGTGCTGAGCGCCTGAAGTGCCCACGCCGTGACCGACGTCCTGCTCGAGCCGCGCTCTCGCAAAGGGCAGGGCGGTCTTCCGCCGGCCGACTACCTGATTCATATCGTCCTCAGCGTGCTCGTCGGAGCGCTGCTCTGCTCGGTCGTCTCCGCGACCTGGGGCGACTGGGCGCGACCCACCCAGGTGCAGCTGGCGCCCACCCACTTCTGGCCGACCACGCTGATGGCGATCGGCGCGGTGGCGGTGAGCCTGCTCGAGCTGCTCACGCTCTGGGAACAGACCTTGTTCGCGACGTGGGCGTGGGGAATCGCGGTCGCCGCGTTGGGGCTGCTGGTTCCCGGTGCGCTCTACGATCCGGTCGCCAACCACACCGGCCCACTGTTCCTCCCGGTCTTCGTGCTGTCGCTCGGCGCGACCATCGTCTGCAACCTGTGGATGGCGAAGCACACGCTCGCGGCGTCGGGCGTCGATCGCAAGCGGCGGCTCGCGCTGTTCGGCGCCAACGTGCTCGGAGCCGTCGGCGGCGGAGGCATCATCATGCTCCGCATCCTCGAACTGGCGCCGATGGAACTCGCCTCGCCGCTGCTGCTCGGCTCCGTGCTGCTCGCCAGCTACGCGGTGCTCACCGGAGAGAAGGGCCGCCACCGCGAGGTGCTGGTGCAGGGCCTGGCGTTCGCGCTCGCCACCGCCGCGTTCTCGGCGGTCGGCCTCACCGTGTTCTTCGCCTTGATGAACTTCCTCGTCCCCACCGCCGAGCCGCGCTGGCCGTGGATCGCGTGGGTGATCTTCATCGCCGCGCTGCCGCTCGACCCGCTGCGGCAGATCTTCGTCGAGCGCCTCGGCGCGACCCTCTTCAAGAAGCCCATCGGCACCGCCGCGCTCGCCGCCGAAATCGAGCAGTCCGAGTCGCGCGCGCTGCACGCCGAGCAGCTGGCGGCGCTGGGCAAGGTGGCGAGCGTCGTGGCCCACGAGATCCGCAACCCGCTGAGCGTGATCCTCGCCCAGGCGCGGCTGCTCGAGCGCGAGGGCGCGAGCGCCGATCGCCTGAAGGACGTGCGCGACCAGGTGCAGCGGGCCTCGCGCTTCGTCGACGAGCTGCTGCGCTACTCGAAGCCGCGCACCCTCGCGCTGACCAACGTCGAGCTGCGCGCGGCCCACCAGCAGGCGATCGATCACGTGCAGCAGGCACAGAGCGTGGCGTTCCTCTCGCTGCTGCCGGGCGAGGCCGTGACGATCGAGGCCGATGCGCAGGCGGTGACGGATACCGCGATCGTGCTGCTGTCGAACGCCGCGATCGCCGCGGCCGAGCAGGCCGTTCCTCAGGAGACGATAGCGATCGAGGCACACCCCGACGAGGTCTGGGTTCGCGTCGAGGACCACGGCCCGGGCGTCCCAGCCGAGCTCGAGGGCCGCCTGTTCCAGATGTTCGTCACCGGGCGCGGCCGCGATCACAAACATCCGGGCACCGGGCTGGGGCTGGCGATGGCCAGCCGCTGTCGAAGCTCGTCGCCGAAGGGAAGTTCCGCGACGATCTCTACTGGCGCATTCGCGGCGTCGAGCTCGAGCTGCCGCGGCTGGTCGACAGGGCGAGCGACATCGGCCTGCTCGCCCAACACTTCCTCACCAGCGGCAAGGCGCTCGTGCCCGGTCACCGCGAGCCGAAGCTGTCGGCGGGGGCGCTGCGCCGGCTGGAAAATCACGGCTGGCCTGGTGATGGCCGCCGGCCGCGACGAGATCCTCGAGGAAGACCTCTCGCCCGCACTGCGCGATCGTTCTGCGCTCACGGCCGGCGCACTCTCGACGCTCGACGAAAAAATTGCGGCGCTCGAGCAGGCCGAGATCCGGCGCGCACTCACAGAGACCGACGGCAACAAGAGCCGCGCGGCCGAGGTGCTGGGCCTGTCGCGCCAGGGGCTGGTCAACAAGCTGGCGCGCTTCGGCCTGAAGTAGGCCATGTCCTTCGATCACGGTGGGGCTTCAGTTTCGAGTGTTCGATGGGGTGTGTCAGAACTGAGGGTCAGGGCGCGAGCACCGCGGTGATCGCCGTGTCGAGCGTGCGGTCGGTGCCGCTGACGATGTCCGCGACCGTGGGCAGCACCTCGATGTCGGGGACGATGCCCTTGCCGTGGAGGACTCCGCGGTCGAGCCGCAGCACCTCCATGCCGGTAAAGGTGAAGGACAGCGCTCCGGGCAGTCGCGCCTGGGTGATGTTGCCGTTGGTCGCGGCGCTCGGCCTGCCCACCACCTTCCTGGTTCGCTTCGCATCGACGAGCATCGCCGAGATGGTCTCCGCGGCCGAGACCGAGCCCGTGCCCACCAGCAGCACCATCGGGCCCGCGAAGTTCGGGTTGGCCACCGGGTCGATGTACCAACCCGACATGTCTTCGACCCTCGAGCGGTTCGGGCCGGTGAGCACCGGCACCCTGAAAATGGGCGACAGCATCCGCGCCTGCACCAGCCGCCCGAGGCAGTCGAACGCACCGCCCACCGGGTAGCCGCGCATGTCGACCACCAGCCCTGCCGCGGTGCTCGCCTCGTTCAGCACCTTGACGCAGCCGTCGGCGACATCGGCCTCAACGTCGAGGCTGAAGTAGTAGACGGTCGGCGCGCCGCGGTCGGTCAGAAAGCTGGCCCGCCGCTTGTTGAGGTCGAAGAGCGAGAAGTACTGCGCCGCGCTCGCGGGGCTCACCGTCACCGTGCGCAGCACTCCGTCGGGCGCGCGAAGGCCGATCGCCGTTGGGCCGAGCAGCTGCACCATCTTGTAGGTGGCGAGATCGAAGGTGTAGCCGGGGGAGGCACCGGCGGTGCGCGGCAGCTCTTCGGCGAGCCAGTCGGCCATCGGCTTGCCCCCGATTGAGACCAGCGTGTCGCCCTTGTTGATCAGCGGCGTCAGCGAGGTGGTGACCACGGGCTCGGCGGCGACGTCGGTGAGGAGCACCGGCAGGAAGCCGGCGATCAGGTGCTGGCCGCTGAGGTCGCGGATGAAGTTGTGACCGTCGTGCACCGCTTCGCCCAGCCGGCTGATCAGGTTGAACTGAAGGGTGCGGTTGAGCGTCACGCCGGGCGCGTCGAGCGCGGCAGTCGTCTCGGCCAGCCGCTCATCGATGTGATCGCCGACGACGTGAAAGTAGGGGAAGAACTTGCGCAGGATGCCGTGGGCGATCAGCTGCGCGGCGCGCGCCGAGCCGAGCGTCAGCTCTGTCACCACGGTTCCACCGCGTGGGTCGATTGCCTTCAGCTCGCTGCGCACGGCGAGTGGGCGCGCATGCGGCGGAGGCGTCGACAGGTTCGACAGCGCCGCGAGAGCGCCGGGGATCCCTGCTGCGTCGACGTCGGCCGCAATCACGTCGGGCCAACGGCCGAGCGAATCGGTCAGGTTCATCGCCCGGTAGCCGACGCCCACCTGACCGATCGCCTGCCACCGCGACTCGCTCGTCGCCGCGAGCACGCTGGTGCCCCACAGCCACGCCCGGCTGCGAAGCCGCAGCTCGCCCGCGAAGCGCGTGGCCTCGGGCGCCATCGCCTCTTCGGTGATGACCGCCAGCGGCAGCGCGGCCATCAACCGGCCGTAGAGGCTGCCCCCTTCGAGGTTAACCATCAGGTTCTCGTAGATGCTCGTCGCGCTGGTCTCGTCCGGGTAGCCGTAGAACGAGCGAACGCCCTGGCGCGACAGCAGCAGGTGCGAGCTCAGCGCCGCCTCGCCGGCTTCCTTCAGCGCGAGGTCGAGGCCCACGGCGTTCGGCAGCCCGCGCAGATCGATCGCGATCGCTTTGGCTTCGCTCGGAATCGTCACGCTGCCGGCGCCGGGCCGGATGATCGCCACGTCACCCGACAGCTGCACCGACGCCTGTGGCAGCGGGCGATCGTCGGCGCGCAGGGCGCACACGTCGATCAGCGACGCGGCGTAGATGACCACTCCCTGCTTCGACAGCAACTCCTCTCCGTTCAGCGCGGTCGAGAGCACCGTGTCGACCGCCGGGTAGTTTTCGAAGGGGCCGAAGTGGCGCACCGCCGCGTGGGCCTCGGAGAAGGCGACCGCGGTGGGCTTGCTGTTCGAGGGGCCTGCCAACATTCGAGCGCAGCTCGGCTCGTTCTCGAGAGGAAGCAGCGGCCCGGCATCGGGGGCTCCGGCATCGGCGTGCCCGGCGTCGACGGACCCTGCGTCGGACAGTGGCGTCGCCGCGTCGATAGCGCCGGTGTCGATCTCGTCGACCACACAGAGGGTGCCTTCGAGGTGGGTGCCTGCTCCGCAGGTGATGGGCGGCGGCGTGCCGGGGCAGGCAGTCAGCAACAGCGCAATGAAGACGGCAGCGAGGAATCGCATCACGGGCAAGGCTCCAGGTTCGTTCGTCGGTCTCCCGGTAGAGACGCCCGCGCGGAAGTGTGACGGCCCGGCGTCATTTTCGTGAGACGTTTGCGCGACGTCATGAATCGACAAGGCTTTTCGCCCGAGCTGGTGACGAAGCGGGTGCAGGAGGACGTGGCGCGCGGGAATTTCCCCACCGCGATGGACGTGCTGGTGCGTGCCTACGGCCCCGAGCTTGCCGGCTTCTGTGCGGTGCAGCTGAAGGATCACGCCAGGGCCGAGGAGGCGTTCTCCGAAGCCCTCTTCGACATCTGGCGCGGGCTGCCGCAGTTTCGCTTCGCGGCGTCGGTGCGAACGTGGGCGTACGCGGTCACCCGCCACGCCTGCTTCCGGGTGCGCCAGGCGGAGCAGAGCCGGCGCGAGACGACCGCCGAGAGCGAGGCGTTCTGGTCGCAGCTCGAGGCTCCGCTTCGCACGCTCACCCAGACCTGGCTGCGTACGACGGTGCGACAGGAAGTCGTGCGGCTGCGGGCGTCGCTGGCGGAGGAAGACCAGGCGCTGCTGACGCTCCGGCTGGATCGCAAGCTGGCGTGGGACGAAGTGGCGCAGATTCTCGCTGGCCCGGAGCCGCTCGAGCCGGCCGAGCTGAAGAAGGCGACCGCCGCGGCGCGCAAGCGCTTCGAGCGGGTGAAGGCGTCGATCGCCGCCCTCGCGAAGGAACAGGGATTGTTGAAGTGACGGAAGAAGACGAGAGCCCCGACGACCCGGCGTTGATGGCGCTGCTGCTCGAGGTCGCGCGCGCGCCGGGGACACCGCCTCCCGACCTGACGGGAAAGCTGCTGGGCCCCTTTCGATTGGAGTCAGCGATCGGCCGCGGTGGCAGCGCCGTGGTCTACGAGGCGCGCGACGAACGGCTGCAGCGGCAGGTGGCGATCAAGGTCTACGCGTTCGAGGAAGACGTCGAGTCGGCTGCGCGCGCCCTGGGTGAAGCGCGCACGCTCGCGTCGCTGCAGCACCCGAACATCGCGCAGGTCCTCGACGTCGGGCAGAGCGAGGGCTTCAGCTGGGTCGCGATGGAATTGCTGCGCGGCTCGTCGCTGCGCCAGTGCCTCTCGGCCGGTTCGCTGGACGGCGCCGCGCGGAAGAGGGTGGTCGAAGGGTTGCTCGCAGGGCTCGCGGCGGCCCACCGCGCCGGCGTCGTGCATGGAGATCTGAAGCCCGAGAACGTCGTGCTCGACGCTCAGGGAGTGCCGCGGCTGGTCGACTTCGGCAGCGCGCTCGCCGGGCTTCCGATTGGGCTCACGCCTCGCTACGCGGCGCCCGAGGTGCTCGCGGGCGGCCGGCCGGACTTCGCCGCCGACGTCTACTCGCTGGGGTGCACGCTCGACGAAGTGCTGCAGCGGCCTCGGGTCCGTCCGCGCTGGTTGTCGTCGTGCCTCGCCGCCCGCGAGCAACGCTGTGCGGATGCAGGCGTGGTGCTGCAGCGGGTTCACGAGGCGCGACATCGCAAGCGCGTGCTCGCTGCCGTCGGCGTGACGGCTCTCGCGGCCTGCGTGGGGGTGGGCGTTGCGGGCAGGGGCGGCGCGACGGCTCCGAAGCTCGAGGTCGAGCGGCTGACGGCGCAACCTGCGGGCGTCGAGTTCGATGCGTTGACGCTCTCGAAGGACGGCACCACGGCTGCGCTGATGAGCAAGGGCGGCCTCTCGCTGCTGTCGCTCGACTCGCGCCAGCTGACGAAGCTCGCCGACTCGAAGCTGGCAGAGGTGGTCTGTCTGCGTTTCTGGGATGAAGACACCCTGGTGCTCGGCGAGACGCACGGAGCCGCCGCGGGCGTCCTGCTGCACCGCTTCGATCTGCGCACCCGGACGTGGTCGACGGAGCCGCGGCCCGCTGCGTACTGTCCCGTCGCGATCGACGCGCTTCGATCGGTGGAGGTCTCTGCGAGCGCGCTGACCCTGGTGACCGAAGGCGCCGAGCCGCGCGTCATTCGCCCGTTGTCGCCGACGGAGAACGTGGTGGGGCTCGAGGTTTCTCCGACAGCGCCGGTCGTGCTGGCGGCCGTGCTGCATCGCGGCTCGGCGGGGCCGATCGTGCGGCTCGAGCTGGTCCCGCTGTCGGGCGCCGCGTCGACCGTCGCCGTCGAAGCACGTGGGCTGGTGCAGGAAGGTGGCCTCGTCGCGGCGACCTTCGATGAAGCTGGCAATCTGCTCTACGCGACTGGAGCGAGCCTTCCTTCCCAGGGTTCGCGGGTGCATCGGCTCGCGCTCGATTCGAGCGGCCGGCCCGCGGGTGATCCGATCGAGCTGGGCTCGGTGCCGGGCGTCGCGTTCTCGCTGACCAGCCGGGCCGGCACGACGCTGGTGCTGATCGCCCAGCCGCAGACCGACGTGATGACGGCTCCGGTGCAGGAGGATGGGGGCCTGGGGCCCGGGACCCGGCTCACGCTCTCGGACTGGACGGAGCGGGCGAGCTCGGCTGATGAGGCTGGCTCCTTCCTGGGTCACGCCGAGGATCGTGCGGGGTTTCGGGTGGCGCGCTTCACGCCGAATGGAATCGAGCCGCTCACGCCCGCGAGCCGCGAGTGGACGACGTGGCCCGTTCGCGCGGGGAAGGACGTCTTGTATTGGCGGGTGGATCCTGCGGGCGAGAAGCCTGCGCAGCTGATCCGCGCGTCGACGCCGGCCACCGCGTTGTTCGCGACCCCGACGCCGGTGAAGGCATTTCACTTCAACACGCCCGCGCCGCACGAGTGGGTCGTGCAGTGCCCCGACGATCCGCGCCGATGTCAGCTCTTCTGGCGCGGCGCCCCGGAGGTGCAGCGGTGGAACGTCGATGTGCTGAGCGGCTCCGTCACGCCGGAGGCGCCGCTGATGAAGGCACGGCTGCTGACGCTGTCTCGAGCTGGAGATCAGCTGGCCTCGGTGGACCTCGCGGCCGGAGTGCTGCAGCTGCGCACGCGCGCAGGGGAAGCGCAGTCGACGATTCCGCTCGACGGATGCGGGCTGCAGTTTCTCTCGGCCGGGCTCGAGGGGCAGTGGTGGGGCAGTGGGTTCTGCGACGGGACCAACGTGCTGCTGCGGTTCGACGCGCGCGGGGTGCATCGCGTGCTCGCGGCGTCCACCGGGTGGGTGAGTCAGCCGGTGCTGTCGGTCGATGGCCGGCGGCTGGCGTGGGCGCAGGGGTTGTTCGACACCGACGTCTACCAACTGCGCGTACGCGAACGCCGCGACTGACCGGAAAGGAGAGGAAGATCGAGCCGAAGCGAAGCCTCGGTCGTCGTGAGCCCATCCTCGGAGGAGGCGACCGTCGTCAGCGTCGCTGCAACATCGAGGGCATGAAAGGACGCGGGGCTCATCGATTGGTGCTCCATCTTGCGCCGCGCGTTATGGGGCGCCCGCGCCTGCGGCACGGTACCGCCTTGCGGCGGGTCTCGTCGATGCTCTGCTCGATGATTTCGGTGGCGATCTCGAGCTCAATGCGGGGCGCCGTTTTCAGCTCGGCGCGGGTCAGGCGACGGCGCGTGAGCGCGAGAATCGACGACGGCTAAAGCGGCAGCGCCTTCAGGAAGTCCTCCACGCTCCCTTCCCCTCCGAAGCCTGCACTTTGTCGTCGAGCGCGCCCCGCATGAACTTCGACAGGGGCTGCTACCCGGCGTGGCAAGACACGGTCTCGTTGTACTTCGTTAGCCGGCTTCACGGCACGGACTGCACCTCGATGCGCTCCCCCACCACAGTGCCGGCCCAGGTACGCTTCTCGAACTGGTACTGCCCGGGCGTGGGGAAGCGGACGCTGAAGTCGTTGGTCTGCGGTCCGGTGATGGCCCACGCCGGGCCGCACACCTGGTGCAGGACCACGTCGGTCGGAAAGTACTCGAGGTTGAAGGCCACCACCTGAGAGCCGAGCACCTTGATCGTCCCCACGGTCGGCCAACACCACCGGTCCACGTCGTCACCCCGCGCGGTGACGTCGCTCGGATTCTTCGCCGGCTCGCTGCACAGCGGAAGCAGTAGCGGCTCGTATCGGTAATCGAACGAGAGCTCGAAGGTCGCGCTGCCGAGGTGCGCGGTGAGGGTGGCGGGACCCGGCGTTCCGTTGAAATAGAAGATCATGTGATCGAGATCGTCTGGTAGCGGCGCGGTCTCCGGCTCCACCCAGTGGTCGAGCGGGGTGCGGGTGAGTGCGATCACCTCGCCGCGGGAGGCAGTGACCCGGCCCGCGCCGCCGACCGCCAGCGAGCCGTCGGCCAGGTGCCAGGTGAGGATGAACTGCGGGGACTCGGTCGCGACCACCGCGAGCACCGCGTCTCCGACCACTTCGGCGTCGGCGAGAACGTACCCGTCGCTCTGGACTGCTCCCGCGCGGAGGCGAGCTTCACCCCGGACCGCCTCATCGAGTCCGACCACGCGCACCTGGCGGGTCATCTCGTAGTCCCTACCGAGGCTCTTCTCGTGGAAGCGAAGCGTCGCGATCCCCGGCTTGAGCGCCCGGATCGTGACCAGCTTGAAGTTGATTCCGCCGCTCTCGAGCGCGACCACTCCGGTCGGGCTGTCCTCGGTGACCTCCACCTTGTGGTACCTGCTCGGCTTGGTCGCCGACGCCATCGAGAGCACCCGCCAGGCGAACGACGCGCCGGCGAAGACCGCGTGGGTGCCGGGGCAGTTGAACGCCTGAGCGCACTCGAACCTCAGCGGCTCGTAGCTCGAGAACTTCAGCGCCACGGTGTCGGTGCGCGTGGTCCCATCGTCCATCAACCCGACCACGGTGAGCACGGTGGGTCCCGCCGCCCGCGGGGTGAGAATGACCTGATCACCGTTGAGCCGGAGATCGCAGGCGTCGGCGCAGTCCGCGGAGAGGACCACCCTCATCGGCTGCGGCGTGTCGATGAACCGGCAGTTGTTGTGGAACCAGTCGTCGCTGAGGAGCTCGAACTGGAAGGACTCGGAGCACTCGAAGGTGCCCTCGAGCGCGTGGCTCACCTTGAGAGAGACCGGGACGCCGATCGCGGCCTCGGCCGGCACCCCATCGAAGTTGAGCTGCTTGCTGTCACCGTTGTTGAGGTTCGCGTAGTGGTGCAAGGGGACGCCGCACCCGGCGAGGGCGAACGCAAGGAGGAAGAAGGTGCCGAGTGATTTCATGACCGGGACCCAATGCGACGCGCAGGCCAGCGTCCGCGAGTGGCCAAGGGTCCGAAAGCGCTCCAGGTCTCACTCGCGCGTCACGCGCCTCACCCGACGGTGTGCAGCCTTCTGCACACCGAGGCGCACCCGTGCCTAGGCGAAGTTCCCCGGCCACCACCGCGGTGGTCGTCACGCGGCGACTTCCGGGATGGTTGGGTTCGAGATGCTCGGCCGCGTAGACAGGTGGGCGACGATCGACCCCGGCAGCGGGCCGGGGTTGCGATCGATCAGCTCTCCGATCATCTCCAGCTCGCGCTGGGGGTCGTAGACCGCCTGCCCGGGGGCCCGCTTCTCGATCCGAATCTGCCTGGCGGTGCAGGAGGTCGGCGCTGAGTCGTTCTGCCCGTCTGTCTCTGTGGCACGTGCGCTGCTAAGGCGCGCGGGATGAACGGACAGCGCGCGACGAACTTCGTGGTTCTGCTGGTGGCGCTCGCCACCGTGCGCTGCGGTCAGCCCGGACAGGTCGCTTCCGATGCAGGCCCGGTCGATGCGGGTCTGCCCGACGCAGGTCTGCCCGACGCAGGTCTGCCCGACGCAGGTCCGTCGTCCGTGCCAACGAATCCGATCACGTTCACCAAGAACACGCCTTTCACAGTCAACAGTGGAACGACGAACTACGTGTACGTGCCGACCGCGTATGACTCCACGCACCAGACGCCGACGACGCTCTTCGTCTGGCTGCACGGTTGCGGAGGGTTCAGCTCCGGAGACATCTACACGGTGTCGCCGGGCGCCACTACCCAAGCGTGGATCAGCCTGACCGTCGGAGGACAGGAAGGAAAATGCTGGAGCATGGTGGCCGACCCACCGCACGTTCTGGGAGCGATCGCCGCGCTGAAGACCCAATTCAACATCAACCCCAGAAGCGTCATCCTCGGCGGCTACTCGTCAGGCGGCGATCTCGCGTATCGAACGGCGTTCTACAATTCGGGGTTGTTTGCGGGGCTCCTGGTCACGAACACCTCGCCGTTTCGCGACACAGGCTCCAGCAAGACCGCCTCCTTGGCTGCCGCGTCGTGGAAGTTCAATGTCGTGCATCTGGCGCACCTTCAAGACACCACGTATCCAATTGGCGTTGTTCAATCCGAGACGAACAGCATGACCGCAGCCGGTTTTCCGATGACTCGAATCGAGGTCAACGGAACCCACTACGACAATGCGGGTGCGATGGCGAATGGGCAGGCTGTTCCCGGCACCGCCGCAGACATCGCGACCTACCTCCTTCCGAAATTGTCCGCGGGTTGGACAAGCCCGTAGCGGCGACACGCGTGTCAGCGACGCGAGGCCTCGCTCGCGTCGTTATGCCCGTTTGCGGAAGGCGACGCCGTGGCACGCGCACTGCTATTGCGCGCGGCATGAACCGACAGAGCGCGATGACCTCCAGGTTCAGTACGCGCCGATCTCGACGGCCCGCAACGGACCTGACGTTCGCGTGTTTACCTCCCGTGCGCGCTCTCCTTTCCCTTTGTGGCTTTTGTTTGGTGGCCTGTCAGCCTCAGTTGCCCGACGGGGGGGCCGATGCGGGCTCTTCGGCAGACGCTGGAGCCGTCGACGCGGGCCTGCCCAGCGCTGACGCGGGGGGCACGAGCGACGCGGGGGGCACGAGCGACGCCGGCCCGAAAGACGCCGGGACGATGGCGCACGACTTCTACAGCGGCGCTGACGACCGAGCGATGGTCGACGTGCCGCAGGACAATGCTGCCCCCGCGGCGTGCACCATGCCTCCAGCCGGCCCGTGCCTTTACCGCCCGCCGCTTGTGGCCACGGTGGAAGAAGTCGTCTTCGACGACGACGTCTCCTACCTCGACGTGCTGGGCCGGCGGCGTTTTGTCTCGATCGCGGTGTACCGCGCGCCCAACCTGCCGCGTCACGCGCCGGTGGTGCTGATGTCACACGGCGGGGCCCAGGGAGTTCGCCACGCAACCAAGGCGATGCAGGAATGGGCGTCGATCATCTCTGGCGCTGGCTACGTGGTCATCTCGCTCGCCCACGACGACTATCCTTTGAGCTCCAACGACGGCGGCGTGAGCGACTACGAGTTGCTGTGCGACGCCGTCGGTGTGCCGCGCGCTTCCGGCTTTATGTGCGACCTCAAGGTGAACTGGGCGCGCCCGTATGACCTGCAGGCGGTGCTGTCCTGGCTCGGGGACCGCCAGGCGACCAACGACGCGTGGGCTGAAGCCATCGACCTCAAGCGCGTCGCGCACTTCGGTCATTCCGCCGGCGCGGGGGCCGCCCTGATGGCAGGCGGCGTGACGCGCAACTTCCTCTGCGCGCAGCCCTTCGGCGCTAACCAGGGCAGCCTCGTGCCGTGCTCCACGACCAACCTCGTGAGCCGGCGCATTCCGCAGATCCGCGCCATCGTCGCCTTCTCTCCACAGGGCCCGGGCTCAGATGGGTTCATGACCGAGTCGTATGCTTCGCTCGCCGTGCCGATGCTGATGGCAAGCGGTCGCTACGACGGCGACGTGGGTGAGCCACAGAATCGGGTGCTGCTGTGGGACCTCGTGCCAGGCGGCGAGCGGTGGAAGGTGTTCCTCGACCACGATGGGGCGCAGCACGGCCTGCTGGGTGGCAACCTCGACCCCTGCATCAACGCACCCGGGGTGTCGGTCGCCCAGTGTCAGACGCTGCGGGCCACGTTGAGGGCGGCTGCGCTGGCGTTCCTCGACGCGCAGTTGCGTCAGAGCCAGGCGGGGCGTGCGTGGCTCGGCTCGCATTACGTCGAGACCCTCAGCGGAGGTGCTTCGACGTTGGTGTCACGGTGAGGCAACAGGCGGTAGAGCAGTGGCTGTCGACGAAGCCTTCAACGGCTCCGCAGGTATCCAATCAGCTCGCGCTTCTCTGCCTCGGCCAACCCGGTGCACGTCATCCAGTGCCCTCCGGCGCCCTGCCCGTAGCCCGCATCCACCGCGCGCGGGGTGAGACAGAACAGCTCCTCGAGCCCGTTCACGCTGCCGTTGTGCAGCAGCCGCTTCACCGTCGCCAGCCCCGTCAGCCGGGGCGCCTTCACTCCGCGGGTAATCGTATCGGGCCCGGCACGCAGCCCGCAGCACGCATACCCATCAGCCCCAGGTCCATAGATGCCGCCCTAGACGGGGTCGGTTTCCATCTCGGCGAAAGTGAAGACGCGGGTCCCAGCCCCACCCGGCCCGTTGTGACAAGTCGCGCAGCCGCGCTCGACGAACAGCCGCGCACCCTCGCCCGCGTCGACCGCAGCCGGGGCAGGCGAGCGCAGCGTGTAGACGTAGTCCCGCAGGGGAAAGAGCCGATCGTCCGTCCACGCGTCGCCCGTTCCTATCGCTGCGAAGCCGTGGATGAACTGCATCAACGCGTGTACGCCGCCGTTCCACGACAGCATCTCGTCCGGCATTCCTGCGGCGCGTCGCTCGGCCTCTGTCGGCAAATCCCACAGCGACACGATTCGGCTCACCGTCCACACGCCGTCGTCGAGCAGCGGAGCGGTAAGAAAATCCATCGTCCCCGGCGTCAGCGACAGGAAGCGTTCCTGGTCCTCGATGCTCAGCGGCTTGCCCGACGCGGTGAGCAGTGAGAGCCCGAGCAGGCCGGCCTCGGCGGTGTAGCCAGCGCGTTGCTTCGCGGCGAGCACGTGGGGGCGCAGCGCTTGTCGTGGATCGACATCGAGTTGATGGCGGCGCAGATCTCCATCGTCGTCGTAGTCATCGATGGAACGGCGTCGAGTTCGAGTCGAGCACGGAGACCGACCTGGTTTGAGGTGGGGTCCGGGGAGGAGACTCAAAACCTGTTGGCTTCCGTGTGGAGAATTGCGCATGAGGGTCGAAAGGCTCGCCCAGGAAGACGAAGGGCCCCTCAGCAGCAACTGAGAGGCCCATCTGGCGCGGCGTGCCCGTGTGCCATGGCGCGCCCGCGATGGGGTGAGACGTCGATGTTCAGCGCGTGCGCGGCGGGGATCAGGGTTCGGGCGAAGGACTGCCACTCGGAGAGGATCTGCTCCCGGTTGTCCCGGATGAACTTTGAGAGCCGCATGGATCATTCATGCGCCCTTTGGGCGCCAAATGCATGCGCGGCCGTGACCCGGCGGTGAGGCGTAACGCCCCAGTCGCCGAGCGCCCCACCGTCGACGCGGCTTGAGCGACTACGGCACGTGGCGCGACGTGTCCTGCGTCCACGGGAACAGGGTGCGCAGGGCCTCGTAGTCGACCGAGCCGATCGGGATCTCGAGCAGCGCGCCCATCAGCCGCAGCCGAAGCTTCTGCGCGCTGCGCGCCCCCGGGTCCGCGGTGACGTCTTCGGCCCGTGCGTAGAGGCCGCCCGGCACCTGGGAGGCCTGGCTCAGCACCGGGCCGAGCGCCTCGGTGGGCAGCCGGGTCAGCTGCTCGAGCAGGAACGCCTCGGAGATCGGCACCTCGAGGCGCGTCGAGGCAAGCCGCTGCAGGACCGCTGGCGCCGCGCCCTTCGGCAGGAAGCAGACGCCCGCGCTGTACAGCAGCGTCACCCCTTCCACGTCCGGGCCTGCTCGCGTGCACCAGCCCGGGAGGATCACCACCGTGCCCGACGGCGGGCCGTCGACGCCTTTGAGCGGGCCTTCCCGGTAGAGCAGCAACAGCGTCGCCAGCTGCACGGGCGACGTCACCACCGGCAGCGACAGCGTCGTGCGCGCGCGAATCGAGATCCCCGCGTTGCGCCGGGTGAGGGTCACGCCGTCGGCCTCGAGCGTGCTCAGCGGCAGCTCGACGGGCACGCCACGGTAGGGGAGCCACACCAGCCGGTCGGCGAGCAAAACGTAGCGGCCCATCGGCAGCACCGCGAGCCCGAAGCAGACCATCGAGACCATCACCCCCGCGAAGTTGCGCGAGGACGAGATCCCGTCTGCCTCGGCGTAGCAGTAGACGGTGGTGTCCTCGGGCCCGATGGAGAACGGCTTCTCGTAGACCGTGCCTTCCTTCGGGTTGGCGCCGTTGAGGGTGTACCGAATGGCGCCGGAGGGAATCACGGCCAGCTCGACCTGCCGCTTGCCCTTGGCTCCCTCCGTACATTGGTGCCGGAGCGTGAGCCGGTTCGACCAGCTCACCGCTGGCCCGGTCTCATGGGCGCCAGAGGGATCGATACGGAGAGGAGGAACAGTGCGCCAGGAAGCTTGGCGCGAGAGGAGGAGCGAATGACAAAGCTCTGAAACTTGCGGTACCAACCCAGCGGGACAAACCCGTCCGGCCAAAGCGAAACCAGCGGGCCGGTAGCGAGTCTTGCGTGGG
>JBBRAX010000055.1:0-52767 GCA_038206395.1 Myxococcales bacterium
ACAGGCGCCACGGGCACCACGGGCGCCACAGGCGCGGCGGGCGCGACTGGACCCGCCGGCACGACTGGACCAGCTGGCGCGACGGGCCCGCAGGGCATCCAGGGAATCTCGGGCGTCGTCTCGACGGTCTACGCGCAGGGCTCGGGCGCGAATCCGGTCGACGGCACCGTCTACCAATTCCTCGGTGTCACGGCCTCGGTCACCGTCGTTGCCGGTCAGGAGGTGCTGGTCGAAGCAACCAAGGCGCTCGGGACCACGGTCGCTGGCGGCGCCACGCTCAACCGGCTCACCGTCTGTCATCGCATCTCGGGGTCCACGGTGCTGACCGACAACGGAGTCGATTACATCATCGACGTTCGCGTGCCTCAGAACACCCGCCTGCCGATGACGCTGACGACGCGCTTCACGGGTCTGGCGGCGGGCGTCTATGACGTCGGGCTCTGCGGCATCGCCACCACCGGGCAGGCGGCGATGTGGAACAGCAACGAGTGGTCGCGCGTGGTCGCCATCGTCGCGAGGCCGTAACGTTGGAAAAGAAGTTCCCCTGGAACGCGCTGGCGATAGCCGTCGCCGGCGCCTGCATCGGGCTCGGGCTCTACCTCGGCAGACCGCCAACAGTAGGGCCCACCCCCGCTCCGGCTGTTGCGGCAACGGACACCGCGAAGGCGCACCGCGAGCTCGTGGCGTGGCTCGAGTCGCAGCGCCCAGCCTTCATCCAGAAGTGTTGGGAGCCCAGCGTCGCGCTCGCTGCAGAGCCTGCGCGCGCCTCTTACACCTTCAACCTGGTCGTCGACCGTGACGGCAAAGAAGTGGGCCGCGGCATCAGCGAGTTCCGCGACGCCTTCCGCGCCGACGTCGGCACCTGCTTGCGTGGCCTCACCGAGCGCGTCACGATTTCGCCGCCGGGCGACTCCGTCACCGCGACGCTGACCGTCACCCTGCCGAACTGACCCCAAAGCATTCGAGCAGAAAATCCCAGACCACCGCGATGCGCGGCACGGCTCGCATCGCGCGGTGCCCGACCAGGTGCAGTTGCTGGAGTGGCAGCGGCGGCAGTGACTTCCGGAACGCAGGCGTCAACTTCACCTCGGCGAGCTTCGTCACCGTGCGGTAGGCGCCCGGAAAGAGCACCGCTCCGAGCCCGGCTTCCGCGGCGGCGAGCTGCGCGCCCGCGCTGTTCGTCCTCAGCACCCACTGCGACGGCTTCGTCGCTTGCTGCATCCACCGCGAGCTCGGGATGTGGCCGAGCGCCTCGCCGTAGGTGATGAACGGAACTTCGTCGAACGACGAAAGCGCCCCCCACTGCCTCACGCGGCGGCTCGAGGCGAAGAGCGTGTCGCGTTCTTCGGCGACGCGAACGCTGACGAGGTCTCCTGTTTGCGGCCGCATCACCCTCAAGGCGAGGTCGGCTTCTCCGCGCGTGAGGTCCGCGTACGTCGTGCTCGCTTCGAGCTCGAGCCGCAGCGCCGGGTAGCGCGCGAGCAACCGCGGCAGGTTCGGAGCGACGAACGCATCCATCAATCCCGGCGGCGCTGTGATGCGCACCACGCCTTCGGGCTCGGCCTCGAAGCTCTCGACCGCTCGAACCAAGGCAGTGGTCGCCTGCTCGACCTGCTCGGCCAGCGGCAGCAACCTTTCGGCCGCGGCAGTGGGCTGCACGCCGTCGGGCGTTCGATCGAAGAGCCGCGTGCCCAGGGCCGCCTCGAGCGCGTCGAGCCGCCGCCCCACGGTGGAGCCCGCGACGCCGAGTCGGGCGGCCGCTGCCTTGTAGGTGCCGGTTCGGTGCAGGGCGAGCAGCACCTGCAGGTCGTCCCAGGCAAGAGGGTGTTGCGAAATTGAATCCATGCGATGCAATTGTGGAGCTTGCGACCCGGTGATGCAACGGTCAGTTTGCGCCCATGAAAGTCACCGTCATCGGAGCCGCAGGCGCCATTGGTACCCCCGTCACCCGGGCGCTGCTCGCCGCGGGGCACCAGGTTCGGCTGGTGGGCCGAAGCGTCGAGAAGCTGAAGCGCATGGGCTTCGCGAACGTCGAGCCCGTGTCGGCGGACATGTCGACGGAAGCCGGCTGCCGCACGGCGCTCGAGGGCATGGACGCGGCGGTCTACACGCTGGGGTTGCCGTACACGAAGAAGGACTTCGTGCAGTACCCGGGGATGATGCGCGCGTGTCTCGCCGCCGCGAAGGCCGCGGGCACGAAGCAGCTCGTCCTCATCACCAACGTCTACCCGTACGGCCGCGTCGGGCCCGAGCGCATCACCGAAGACCACGCGCGCGTGCCGTCGTCGGTGAAGGGCGAGTTCCGCAAGCAGCAGGAAGACCTGGTGCTCGCTGCGCACGAGGCGAAGGGGCTGCGCACGCTCTCGTTGCGCCTGCCGAACTTCTACGGGCCGGGCGCCGAGCTGTCGGTCGCCGATGGCTTCGTGAGGGCGGCGATCGCAGGCAAGACGGCCGACCTGCTGGGCCCTGTCGACTTGCCGCAAGAGCTCTGCTTCACGCCGGACGTGGGGCCGGTGGTGGCCGACCTGCTCGCGCGCGACGCGGCGTTCGGTCAGGCCTACAACTTCGCCGGCGCAGGAACGCTGACGTGGCGTGAGTTCGCGACCCAGATTTTCTCTGCCGCCGGCACGAAGCCGAAGCTCCGCGTCGCGGGCCCCACGATGCTCAAGGTGATGGGCCTCTTCTCGACGCTGATGCGCGAGCTTTCTGAGATGAGCTACCTGCAGACGAACCCGGTGCTGCTCGACGACCGGAAGCTTCGCGCGGTGCTGCCCGGCTTGAAGAAGACGACGTACGCGGAAGGCATTCGCCAGACGGTCGAGGCGTACCGTCAGGCCGCGGTCGTGTCGCCGCCCAACGCGCTCAAGACTTCACCGGTGATGAAGCTCGAGTCGCCCGCCGACGCGAAGAACACGTAGGCCGGAGCGATTTCTTCCGGCTGCGCGGGTCGTCCCATCGCGGTGTCGGCTCCGAAGACGGCGACGTCTTTCGCCGGGCGATCTGCCACGTTTAGCGGCGTCCATACCGGGCCGGGCGCGACTGCATTCACGCGAATTCCGCGCGGCACCAGCTGCTGGGCGAGGGACTTGGTGAAGGCGTGAATCGCTCCCTTGGTCGAGGCGTAGTCGAGCAGGCCCTTGCTGCCCTCGAGGCCGGTGATGGAGCCGGTGTTGATGATGGCGCCTCCACGCGGCAGCTCAGCCATCGCGGCTCTCGCCATGTAGAAATAGCCAAAGATGTTCGTGCGGAAGGTGAGCTCGAACTGTTCGTCGCTGAGGTCCTCGATGGCGTCAACGTGCCGCTGGTACGCGGCGTTGTTGACGAGGATGTCGAGCTTTCCCAGCTGCTTCACCGTCTGCTCGACGGCCTTTTTGCAGTACTCCGGTGAAGTCACGTCGCCAGGCAGCGAGACCGCGCGCCGGCCGAGCGCGAAAATTTCGGCGATGATTTCGTCGGCGTCGTCCTGCTCATTGGGAAGGTGAGCGATGGCGACGTCCGCGCCTTCCCTGGCGAAGAGCCAGGCGACGGAGCGACCGATGCCCGAGTCGCCTCCGGTGATCAGCGCCACCTTGCCTTCGAGTTTGCCGGCCGACCGATAGGCCGCCGCCTGGTACTGCGGACGTGGGCTGAGCGCAGATTCCTTTCCCGGCCGCCGCTGGTGCTGCTTCGGAAACGGAGGCTTCGGCTTTCCGTCTTTCGCCTTTTTCATCAGCTCGACCTGGCCGCCTTGTGCTTCCCGGGCGCGTGGGCGCGGCGCGCGCGGTGGGCCTGGCCCTTGGCCGCTTCGTTGGCGGGCCTGTGCTTGCCGAGGCTCTGCTCGAGCGCGGCCATCAGGTCGGTGACGCGCTCCTCGTGCGTCTCTTCGGGCGCGACGATCTCCTTGCCCTTCGCCTTCTGGTTCAGCAGCGCGATGACCCGCTTGCGGTGCTCGTCCTTGTACTCGTCGGGCTCGAACTTCTTCGTCATCTGGTCGATCAACGTCTGGGCCATCTTCAGCTCGGCGGGCGACGTCATGGCCGCCGCCACCTTCGGAGCGGCTTCGATTTCGTCACCGAACACCATCGTGGTCAGCAGCAGCTGGCCGTCTTCCGCGCGGATGACGCACATGTGCTGGCTGGTGCTGAGGACGATGCGGGCGAGTGCCGCGCGGCCCGACTTCTCGAGCGCGTGCGAGAGCAACGAATACGCCTTGCCCGAGCTCTTGCTCTCGGGGCTGACGTAGTAGCTGCGCTCGTAGAACATCGGGTCGATTTCCGAGAGCTCGACGAAGGCCTCGATCGAGACCGTGCGATCGGCGACGGGATCTGCCGCCTTCAACTCGTCGCGCGTGACCGTCACGAACTTGCCCTTGCTGAGCTCGTAGCCCTTCACCACGTGCTCGTACGGAACCTCTTTGCCGTCCTTCTCGCAGACACGCTTTTCGCGAATGCGACCGCCGTCGGCGTCATGGAACTGGTGGAACCCGATGCTCTTCTTCCGCACCGCGAGGTTGAGGCTTACCGGAATGTTGACCAGGCCGAAGCTGATGGATCCCTTCCACATTGCGCGCGCCATGGTGTCCTCGTCGTCAGTCGTTGAACTTTGGCAACCGTTGCCCACCGTGAAGCACCGGCTCGAACAGGTCGCCCACCTTTGCCAGCCGCTTCTCGAGCGTCATGATCGTGAACCGGGCGGGGTCGAGCTTCGGGTCGACCTCGTCCCACTCCAGCGGCGCCGACACCTGGCCGCCTTCGACCGCGCGAATGGAGTAGGGGGCGACCATCGTCTTGAGCCGCGCGTTCTGTTCGGCGTCCAGGTACAGGCGCCCGTTGCGTTGTGCCTTGGTGCGAATCGTCGTCGCCTCGTCCGAGAAGCGTTCGGTCAACGCGTCGCTGACCTTCCGGGCGAACGTGTGCACCTGCTCGAACGTGTGACCGGGCGCGATGGGGACGAAGACATGAAGCCCACGCTTGCCCGAGGTCTTGGGGTAGCTGACGAGGTCGAGCTGGTCGAGCAGCGCCTTCAACGCGAGCGCGAGCGGCACGAGCTTATTGAACTCGCCGTCGGCGGGGTCGAAGTCGAAGGCCACCCAATCGGGGCTGTCGAGCGAGTCGAGCCGCGATGACGTCATGTGAAGGGTGAGGGCCGACTGGTTTGCGAGCCATGAAACCGTCTCGGGGCGGTCGATGACGATGTGCTCGGTCGGGTGCGCCTGGTGCTCCACGGTGACGCGGGTCACCCACTCGGGCGCCGCGGCGGCGGCGTGGCGGAAGAAGCCGGGCTTGTTGATGCCGCGCGGCCACTGCTGCATCGAAAGCGGGCGCCCGTTCATCGCCTTCACGAGCAACGGCGCGACGCAGTCGTAGTACGCGCGCACGTCCGTCTTGGTCCGCTTCGTCTTCGGGAAGAGGATCCGCTCGGGGTTGGTCGTCGGCACTTCAATTTCAGTCTCGGAGTGCTCCGCATGATTCGAGTGCCAGACGCCGAAGCCGTTCGAGGGACGCTTGGTAAAGAACCCGGCCCGCGGCGGCGCAGCGGCAGCCCGGTGGGCCTTCGGTGGGTGCTTCAGCGGAGGCTCGACTTGCGTCTGTTCGGCCGCCTTGTCCTCGCGCAGCCCCTGGAACGATGGGTGCCGCAGCTTCCCGTCGCGGGTCCACTCGGCGAAGTTCAGCTGCGCGAGGTGCTTCGGCGTCACCCAGTGCGCAGCCTTCATGCGCGGCGCGCCTTCCACCTGCGACTGGTCGACCTCGTCGGGCTTCAGCAGCTTCAAGAGCCGCTTGCGCGTCTTCAGGTCGAAGCCGGTGCCCACCTTTCCCGCGAACTTCCAGTGGCCGTGGTCGTTGTTGGCGAGGAGCAGTGCTCCGATGGTCTCGTCGCTGTTGGTGCTCGGTGTGTAGCCGGCGATGACGAGCTCGGCGGTGCCGAGGACCTTGAGCTTGCGCCAGTCATTGCTGCGCGCGCTCACGTACAGCGAGCCCTTCTTCTTGGCGATGACGCCCTCGAGCTTCTCGTCGCGCGCACCGGCCAGCGCTTCTTCCGCGGTGCCACCCACGCGTTCGGCGAGCACCAGCGGCTGACCGACATTCGCGACCAGCGACTCGAGCAGCTCGCGCCTTTCTTCAAGCGGCCTTTGGCGCAGGTCCTCGCCCTCGAGCCAGAGCAGATCGAAAACCACCAGCTGGTGCTCGGCAGCTGCGTCGCCCAGATTCTGAAAGCCGGAACCCGCGATGACTTCTCCGTCGATGACGGCCTCGCCCACGATCAGCGGCGACAGCGCCTCGAGCAAGAAAGGAAAACGCGCGACGAGATCCAGCCCGTTGCGCGACTGCACTGCGATGTTTCCACCCGAGATCGCCGACAGCGCGCGGTAGCCGTCGTACTTGACCTCGTAAAGGTAGTCACTCGACGGCGCCTGCTCAGGCTCGGACAACACCGCCAGCATCGGAGCGCCGAGCTTCTTCAGCAGCGCCTCGGGCTCGACATGAATCGCGGCGAGGTTCGCCTTTCGCGTCGGCCCGCGGGTGACCCGACGGCCGCTGACGACGGACTCCGGTCGCTCGGCGACGACGTCGTAGCCGGCACGCTCGAGACCATCTTTGGCCTTGAAGACGAGCCACTGCGACTTGCCGCCCTGCGGGCGGGTGCGGATGAGGTGCCAGCGGCCTTCGAGCTTCTGGCCCTTGAACACCAGCTCGAGGTGGCCTTTGCGCAGCTGCGCGGCCTGATGGCCTGCGGGCACGGTTTCCCAGTTGCCGCGATCCCAGATGATGGAATCGCCCGCGCCGTACTGGCCATCGGGAATGCGGCCTTCGAAGTCGCCGTACTCGAGCGGATGGTCTTCGGTCTGAACCGCGAGCCGCTTCTGCTTCGGGTCGTAGCTGAAGCCCTTCGGGCAGGCCCAGCTGACGAGCACGCCTTCGATCTCGAGGCGCAGGTCGTAGTGAAGGCGGGTGGCGTCGTGCTTGTGAACCATGAAGCGCGGCGCGTCGGAAGCGACGAGGCGCGCGTCTTCGCCCGATGGCTCGCGGGTGACGTCGAAGTGACGTTTGGCCTGGTAGGCCGCCAGCGGCGTGCGCGCGTTCACGACGGCTCAGTGGTGCAAATCGCGCACCGGCCAGCTGCCGGGTGGTCGCCTTCAACCGGCTGCGCGCTTGTGCCCCAACGGGACGCGGTGCCTCAGTCTTCTTCGTCGGCCGACTTGCGCAGCCCGAGGCGTTTTCGAAGGTCGCGGGCGGCCTGGCGGGACACTTCGACCTGCGCGCCGTGGCGGGTGCGGGCGAAGTAGCCGCCGGTTTCGACTGGCTCGAGGCGAACGACGTGCTCGAGGTTGAGCAGCGCGCGGCGGTGAACGCGCTCGAACTTTTCCGCCGGCAGCCGATCGGCCAGCTCCTGCAGCGAGAAGTCGGTGAGGTAGTGCTGGTCGCCCGCGAAGACGGTGACGAGCTCGCCCTTCAGCTCGGCGTGAGAAATCGTCTCGGGGTCGAGCAGCACGACGCCCTGTCGGGTGGTGATGGGCAGCCGGCTCACCTTCACGGCCTCGCGCTGCTTCTTCGTCTCGGCGCGAAATGCCTTCAGCGCGGTCTTCTCGGTCGCGCGGTCGAGCGCCTTCTTCAAGCGCGCGGGCTCGATGGGCTTGAGCAGGTAGTCGATCGCTCCGCCGTCGAACGCCGACACCGCGTGCTCTGCGTGGGCGGTGCAGAAGATGACCAGCGGCCCATCGGTCGGCCACAGCGCGAGCGCCTCGACGCCGGTGAGCTTCGGCATCTGGATGTCGAGCAGGACGACGTCGATGTCCGAAGCGGCCACGCGGGTCAGCACCTCGTCACCGTCTTTGGCTTCGCCGGCGATCTCGATGCCAGGCATCGCGGTGAGCAGGCGCGAGAGGCGCTGCCGGGCGATCGCTTCGTCGTCGGCGATGAGCACCTTCATCACCTTGGCACCCACAGCTCGGCGCGCGTGCGTGAGGCGTCTGAAGCGGGGCCGACGCTCAGGGAAGCGCGGCCTTGGTAGTGAAGCAGCAGGCGGCGTTCGAGCGTGGGCAAGCCGTCGCTGCCGGCGCGCGGGCCTTTGAAGAAGCCGGGGTTCTCGAGGGTCATGCGGACTCCGTTGGGTTCGTCGGCGATGGTGAGCTGCACGGTGCCGCGGTGGCCAGCCGAAGGGCCGTGCTTCATCGCGTTCTCGGCGAGGGCGAGCAGCGACATCGGCGGCACTTTGACGTCGGGCAGCGGCGAGGGAGCAACCGTCTCGAGCGTGAAGAGCTCGCCGTCGCGAAGCTGGTGAAGGGCGAAGAGCGTGGTGACGAGCTCGAGCTCACGGGCCAGCGGCCAGGCGGGCTCTTTCACCCCGGCGAGCACGGCGCGCAGCATCTGGGAAAGCTTCAGCACCGCAGCCTCGGCGACTTCGCCGTCCTGGCGGCACCACTCGGCGATCGCGTTGAGGGTGTTGAATAGAAAGTGCGGGTCGAGGTGCGCGCGCAGAGCGAGCAGCTGGGCGCGTTCGGCTTCGCGGGCCAGGTGGTGCAGGCGCGCTTCGAAGCCGATGTCGCGGCCGAGGCCCCAGCCGCCGACGAGGAAGAGGGCGATCGAGACGGCGAGTGAGTTGCGGTCGGTGAGGAACGTGTGGCCCATGCCGACGAGGCGAGGCACGGCGACGCCGAGAGAGAGGACGACGCCTGCGCCGATGGCGCCGTAGAGGACGAGGCGAATCGCGCCGTGGCTGAGGTCGAGGCCTTCGGGGAAGAGGATGCGGTAGCTGACCGGAGCGATGGCGACGAAGGTGAAGCACATCAGAATCGCCAGCGGCATGCCGAGCGGATCTCGCGAGAACTTCGCCTGCGCGGCGACCAGCGGAACACTGACCACGATGATGGGAATCAACCGGCGCGGGGTGAGCAGCGCGAGCAGCGTCGCGCGGACGACCGAGTCCTGGAGGCTGCGGGTCAGGGGCAAGGCTTCTGCCGCATCGCGCCGCGGCGCTTGCCGACGAGGTTGATGTAGACGGTGCGCAAGAGCAGCTCCGCGTCCCAGAAGGGGTTCGCGCCGGCAGCATATTCGGCGTCGAGGCGGGCGGTGACTTCTGCGCCTTGCGCCTGGCAGACCTGCGAGAGGCCGGTGATGCCGGGGGGCACCTGCAGGCGGTCGGCGAAGCCGGCGTACTTCTGGGTCAGGCGCGCGACGTCTTGCGGTTCCAGCGGTCGCGGGCCGACGAGGCGCATGTCGCCGATGAGGACGTTGAAGAGCTGCGGGAGCTCGTCGAGGCCACGCTGGCGAAGGAACTTGCCGATACGGGTCACCTTGCGGGCTTTGACGTCGGCGTCGGTGGTCATCGTGCGGAGCTTCAGAATCTCGAAAGGCTTTCCGCGCAGGCCGACGCGCCTCTGGCGGAAGAAGATCGGACGGCCGTCGAGCAGCCACACGAGCGCGGCGAAGACGGCAGTCGCGGTGGCGAAGAAGGGAAGGGTGGGGATGAGCAGCGCGAGGTCGAGCGCGCGCAGGGGTCTCATTTCTTCTCCATCGGCACGACGGCGGCGGCGAGGAGGACCAGCGGAGACAGCAGCACAGCGGCGAGCAGGATCATGGTCCTGATTCAACGCGCGGCGCTGGCGTTGGTTCAGGCGTCTCGGGGTGAACGGTCGGAAGCTGGGCCCGAGCGGTCGCCTACGGGAACAGCGCACCCGCAGCCCAGCCGGCGCCATCGCGCTCGTAGACCGTGCGGTCGTGGAGGCGATTCTCGTGCGCGCGCCAGAACTCGATGCGCTCAGGCAGAAGCCGGAAGCCGCCCCAGTGCCCAGGCCGCGGCACGGGCTTGCCTTCGTACTTCGCGGTGGTGTCGGCGAGCCGCGCCTCGAGCGTCGCGCGCGAGTCCAGTCGCTGGCTCTGCAGCGACGCCCACGCGCCCAGCTGCGACAGCCGCGCGCGCGTCGCGAAGTACGCGTCTGATTCTTCCGCGGTCACCTTCTCGATCTTCCCTTCCACCCGCACCTGACGATCCATCGACGGCCAGTAGAAGCAGAGCGCCGCCACTGCCTGCGCCGACAGCTCGCGGCCCTTGCGGCTGTCGTAGTTGGTGAAGAGGACGAAGCCGCGCGCATCGACCTCCTTCATCAGCACGACGCGCGCAGACGGCCGGCCTTCCGCGTCGACGGTGGCCAACGTGACCGCGTTGGGATCTTTCGGCTGCTTCAGCTTCGCTTCGGCAAACCACTCGGCGAAGCGGGCGAACGGCTCTGACCAATCAATGGGCATGGTATTGGAACCGCGCTTTGAAAATTCTGTTCATCGCGTCGGAGGTCGCTCCTTACTCGAAGACGGGGGGCCTCGGGGATGTGTCGGGCGCGCTGCCGGCAGCCCTCGCGGCGCGCGGGCACGAGGTGCAGGTGGTGACGCCGCGCTACGGCAGCGTCTCGACCGGAAATCTGGGCCCCGCGGGCTCGGCGCTCACGCTGCAATTTCCTTTCGGCGCCGTCGTCGCCCGGTTCCGCGACGTCGAGCCGCGGAAGAACCTGCGCATCACCTTCGTCGAGCAAGAAGGGTACTTCGGCAGCCGCCAGGGCCTTTACGGCGAGAAGGACGACGCACGCCGGTTCGCCTTCTTCGCGATGGCCGCATTGGCTCAAGCAAACGCGCCCGACGTCGTGCACCTCAACGACTGGCAGCCCGGCCTCGCGGCGCTCGCGCTGCGCACGTCGTTTCACAGCAAAGCGCGGTGCGTGACCACGATTCACAACGTCGCCTACCAGGGCAACTTCCCCTCGAGCCTGCTGCCCGAGCTCGGCATTCCGTGGTCGTTGTTCCACCAGCAGGGCGTCGAGTTCTTCGGAAACTTGAGCTTCCTCAAGACCGCGCTCGTCTACAGCGACGTGCTCACCACGGTGTCGCCGTCGTACGCCGAAGAAATCCAGACACCCGAAGGAGGCAACGGGCTCGACGGCCTGCTGCGCCACCGCCGCGCCGACTTCCACGGCATCTTGAACGGCATCGACGCGGCCGAGTGGAACCCCGACAAGGACGTTCACCTCGCCGCTACGTACTCGCGCGACGACATCAGCGGCAAAGAGCAGTGCACCCGCGCGCTGCTGAAGGACTTCGGGCTCGAAGGGCCCCGCGCTCCGGTGTTCGGCTCGGTCGGACGCATGGCCGACCAGAAGGGCGTCGAGCTCTGGCAGGAGGTGGTGCAGCAGCAGCTGAAGCGCGGCGCCTTCGCGGTCGTGCTCGGCAGCGGCGAGAAGGCGTTCGAGGACAGCTGGCGCGCGCTCGCAAAGGCGTACCCGAAGCGCCTCGGGGTGAAGGTCGGGTTCGACGAGCCGACCGCACACCGCATCGAAGCCGGCAGCGACTTCTTCGTGATGCCGTCGAAGTTCGAGCCGTGTGGGCTGAACCAGCTGTACTCCCTGCGCTACGGCACGGTGCCCATCGTCCGCGCGGTGGGCGGGCTTCGCGACACGGTGGTCGATTTGAAGGAGCCGAACTCCAATGGCATTGTGTTTGGCCCCTACACGTCGGCCGCGCTCGCTGAGGCGTGCGATCGCGCCTGGACGCTGTGGAACGACGCTCCGCAGCTGTTCCAGGTGCGCCGCCGGGGGATGGCGCTGGATTTCTCGTGGCACCGTTCGGCCGAACAGGTCGAGGCGCTGTACGCGATCCCCCGTCGACTCCGCTGAGCTTTGGGGTAGACAGGTCCCCACGCGTGGCGCAGGAAACCGAGCTGGGTGGCTATCAACTGGTGGGCAGGCTTGCCGTGGGAGGCATGGCCGAGGTCTACCAGGCGAGGGCGCGCCCCACGACGCAGAAGAGCCCCGGCGAACCTGATGACGTCGTGCTGAAGCGGCTGCTGCCCGCGTATCGAAACGACGGCGGCTACGTGAAGGCGTTCGTCGACGAGGCGAAGCTCACCGTGCGGCTGCGCCACTCGCACATCGTTCGCACCTACCGCTGCTTCAAGGCGGGCATCGACTACCTGATGGTGCAAGAGCTCGTCGCCGGCCGCACGCTCGCCTTCATGCAGGAAGCGTTCGTGAAGGCGGGCGCCGCGATGCCGCTGTCAGCCTCGGCGTACATCACCAGCTGTCTGCTGAAGGCGCTCGACTACATCCACCGCGCGAAGGTCGGCGACAACGGCGCGCCCATCGTCCACCGCGACGTGAACCCGGCGAACCTGCTGCTGAGCATCGGCGGCGACGTGAAGCTGACGGACTTCGGGGTCGCCGAGGTCGAAGGCGTGATGCGTGGCACCGAAGGAGCGCTGCGCGGAACCATCGCGTACATGTCGCCCGAGGCGGTGCTGGGCCAGGCGGTCGACCACCGCGCAGACCTTTTCGCCGCGGGCGTCATCCTCTGGGAGATGTTCACCAACCAGCGGCTCTTCTCGGGAAATTCGGAGCTCGAGATGATGCAGAAGGTGCGCGATGCGCGCGTGCCCAACGTCACCAGGTTCAACCCCGAGGTGCCAGACTACGTGGCGGCGGTGGTGCGGAAGGCACTGTTTGCCGATCGATCGATGCGGTTCCAGTCGGCAGCGGAGTTTCAGAAGGCGCTCGAAGTCGGGGCCCGCCGCGCTGGCTGGCCGATGACGGTCGACGCGCTCAAGCCCCTGCTGGGCGGCTGACGTGTCGAGGGCGTTCGGGCTGGGGCTCGCGTTGATGTTGACGGGCTGCCGGACGTTCAGCGCAGCGCCCGAGGCAGAGGTGACCGTCGAGACGCTCGAGGTTTCCTTCACGTCGCCGACGCGCGGCCAGCTGGAGCTCGCTTTCAAAGTTCGTGGCGGTGGCGTCGCGACCCGCGCTGAGTGGCAGCTGGTGCTCGATGGCCAGCCCCTGGGCAGTGGCGTTCACGTGCTCGCGCAGACGCTGGCGGATCAAGCGCCGAGCGTGGTCTCGATCTCTGCGCCGCTGCTCAACACGCACTCGGCGCGCGACGAAGGGTGGCGCACGGTGACGCTCGAGCTCACCGGAGAGCTGACCGTGAAGCGCGGCTTGAGCGAAAGGCTGCAGTTCGCCACGCGGAAGCAGGTGCTCATGCGCGGCGCGCCGCGGTTCTGACGACGGGCAGACGCCCATGAAGCGGATGGTGATCGTCGACGCGCCAGGTCACCGATCTCATGGGCAGGCCGGGTCGTAGCTGATCACGATCGTGGAAGCCCCGGGCCCCGGCGTGATCGGAAACGCGGGATCAAAGATGACGGCTTGCTCGATCGGGTCGAACTTCCACGTCGACGACGTCGCAGGCAGCGCCGCGCCGTTGAGCGTGACCGTGATGCTCGCCGGGTTCGGCGGGTCCGAAAGGAAGAAGCGGGTGCGGGGCGGAAACGGGTTGATGATAAGGCCGAAGAGGCCCGACCAGGTCGAGTCGCAAAGATCTGCCGTCCTCGATGGCGTCGCCGCCACGACGTCGCCGAGCCGCCGCAGCAGGGGGGACACGCTGCCGCACGTCGAACCCCCGAAGCGCGACACGACGTCGAGGAACACCGGCTGAAGATCCGGGATGTAGTTGGCGACCGGCAGCGGCGACTGATCATCCTCGTTCGTCACGAGGACGACCGTATGCGACGCTCCCGCACGCAACAGCCCTGCGTTGTCTCCAGCGAGAGCGGCAGGCGAGATCGCCGAGACGATGACCGCGAGCGGCTGCGGAACCTCGATCGTCACCGGCATCTGCGAGAACTTCTGCAGGAACTTCGCCTTCGCGTTCGTCACGGACGGGGTGATCAGCTTCGGGTTGGTGGCATCGCCGATGATTCTTCCGCCGTTCGTCGCATCGATGGTCGTGACGGCAAACTGCGCGTCCGAGGCGGCCATCGCGTCGAAGGCGAGCCCGAGGTTCGTCAACGTGTTGGCCTGGAGGGCGCCCATCGCCGCGCTGTTGTTGATGACGAAGAGAAGGTCGCGCTTCAGCGGCGGGTTCTCGATGAAGTCTTCGACGAGGCGCGTGAGGGGTTCACCTTCGCCGTTGATCGTCAGCAACGTGTCGATCGCGGCGGCGTACTGCGTCGACCTCAGGGTCAGCCGCGCGGACAGCGGCCCACTCTGCGCGGGCGCATAGCGAAGCTGAAGTACCCGCGGCGGCGAGCCGGCGGGACCAATCACCGTGCCGGCGGGCAGCGGGGTCGCCGCAGCGATGGTGACGTCGGTGCAGGCCGCCGTCGGGCAGGTGATCGCCACGGAGTCGATGGTCACCGCGTCAGCGCAGACGTTCGAGATTGAAATCGACTTCGCCTGGCTCGTGCAGCTCACGAGAATCGAACCAAAGCCCCAGTTGTTCGGCGCAAGCTTCAGGCAATCGCCCGTGACCGTGGTGGCCGTGAGCGCGACCGACGTCTGCGACTGTCCTTCGAAGAGCACGAGCACCGAGCCCATGAAGCTGCCCGAGACCAACGGCGCCTTCGCACGCACGGCGATGGTGATGCTTTCTCCGGCGGCGAGCATGCGCGCAGCGATCGCACCCTCGGGAAGCGTGAAGGCTGGGTTCGAGCTGGCGGTGAGGCCCGCGCTGGTCAAGGCACAGGTGCCCTTCGTCGCGGTGATGGTGAACGACAGCTCCTTCGTCATTGCGGCGGCGATGCTTCCAAACGCCAGAGTCTTCGGGGCGACCGCAAACTCGCACGCGTCCGGCGCCGTCGTCTCGCCGGAAAGGGCGACCGTCACCTCGACGTCATTGCTGGGAAACTTCAGCGTTGCCGCGCGCGGGCCGTAGCCGCTGGGCGTGAACCGCACGTCGACCTCTGCCTTGGCTCCAGCAGCGATCTCTTTGCTGTCGTCTCGCAGCGTGAGGCCGAACTGCACCGGGCTCGACAGCTCGAGCTTGCCGAGCTTCAGCGGCCCGTCGCCCGTGTTCTCGATCGTCACCGTCTTCGTCGCAGACGCCGTGGTGATGAGCCCGAAGTCGAGCTTCAGCGGCGAGACGACAATCTTCGGATGTGTCTCGACGGCGCCGCCGTCGGGAACGCCACCACCGCAGCCCACCAGCACGATACCCAGCCAGACCCGAAGCGCTCTCACGCTCGAAGTCTCAGCACGTCGACGTCCCTGGCCGCAATCGGGCGGTGGACGATGCGCCTGCCTCGACTGCTCTCGGGGTGAACGGACTGAGGAGCTACTGGCGCGCGGGCGACGGGCGGGGCAGCAGCGTCTCACCCGTCACCGCTTCCTTCTTCTCTGCCTGGGCGGGCTTCGCGCGGATGACCTTGATGCGGTCGAGCCGGGGCCCTTCCTTCGAGTGAACGACGAAGGTCCACCCATCGACGACGTACTTCTCGCCGACCTCGGGCAACGCGCCGGCGAGGTGGGCGAGGAAACCGCCCAGCGTCTCGTACTCGCCTTCCGGAAGCTGCAGGTCGAAGGCCCGCGTGAATTCCTGCGGCGGCAGCATCGCGTCGACCAGGAAAGTACCGTCGGCCTGCTTCTCGTACGGCTTGCTGACTTCCTCGAACTCGTCGCCGATGTCGCCGACAATCTCACGAAGGATGTCCTCGAGCGTGACGATGCCCATGAAGCCGCCGTACTCGTCCACCACCACCGCCATGTGAATCTTCTGGCCCTGCATCTCGCGCAGCAGGTCGCCAATCGGCTTCACCCACGGCACGAACACCGCCGGGCGAATCAGGTCGTGCAGCACGATCAACGTCGGGTTCTGCATCAGCGGCACGAGATCGCGCACGTGGAGGATGCCGACGACCTTGTCGATCTCTCCCTCGTACACCGGGATGCGCGAGTGGTTCTTCTCGCTGATCATCCCCAGGATTTCCGACGGCGGCGTCTGCATATCGACCAGCACCACGTCGATGCGCGGCACCATCACGTCGCGGCAGGTCTTGTGCGACATCTCGAAGATCGAACGGATGAGCTGCGGAGCGCTCTTGTCGACCGACTTCTGCGTCGCCTGCACCGCCAGCAACTTCTCGAGCTCGTCCAGCGGCAGCGGCGGGGCCTGGAAAGAGACCTTCGCTCCCAGCGGGCCGAGCACCAGGTTCAGCGGCACTACCATCACCTTGATCAACGGGTACAGGCCCTTCACCGACACCTGCACGAGGCCCGACAACAGCAACGCCCACGACTCGGGGCTGCTCGCTGCGAAGCTGCGGAAGATGACGTCGAGCACCGTGGCGAACATCGCGACCAGCAGCGCCGAGGCGAGCGGGGTGACGATGTTGATCCACGCGTAGTCGCCCAGCGCCGCGAACGTCTGGCCCAGCAGCCGCGGAGGCACCAGCGTCGCGATCGCCGCCGCCGTAAAGCCGCACAGCACCATCCCAAATCGAAGCGCCGCCGCGGTGCGCTCGCGTTCCGTCTTCTGCCAGAGCAGCCGTGCGCCACGCCGGGGGTTTGCTTCTTTGAGCTCCCGCGCGCGCAGGTCGGACACTCCCGTCAGGGCAGATTCGGCAGCTCCGAGGAGCCCGCGCATCAGCAGCAGGCCGAAACAAATGGCCCACATCGCCCAGGTCGGCATTCTTGAAGTCTTACCACCCACAAATTTGTTATGCGCTTTCACTATGCGCGCTCGAGTGTTCGTCACCTTGAAGGCCGGCGTTCTCGACCCGGCAGGCAAAGCCGTCGAGAAGAGCCTTCACACGCTGGGCTTCCCCGAAGTGTCGGGCGTTCGCCTCGGCAAGTACGTCGAGCTCGAGGTCGATGCGAAAGACGCGGCGACCGCGAAGGCCCGCGTCGAGCAGATGTGCCAGAAGTTGCTCGCGAACACCGTCGTCGAGAACTTCAAGGTCGAGGTCCTCTCGTGAAGTTCGGCGTCGTGCTCTTTCCCGGCAGCAACTGCGACACCGATGCGGTGCACGTGGTGCGGGACGTGCTCGGCCAGCCGACGGTTTCGCTGTGGCACAAAGACCGCGACCTTCAGGGCTGCGAGACAATCATCATCCCCGGCGGCTTCTCGTACGGCGACTACCTGCGCTGCGGCGCCATCGCTCGCTTCTCTCCCATCATGGAAGAGGTCAGCCGCCACGCCGCGTCGGGAGGCAAGGTGCTCGGCATCTGCAACGGCTTTCAGATTCTGACCGAGGCCGGGTTGTTGCCCGGCATGCTGATGCGCAACGCGTCGCTGAAGTTCATCTGCCAGGAAGTCGAGCTCGAGGTCATCAACGCCGACACCCCCTTCACCGACGGGATGAAGAAGGGCGACCTCTTGAAGATGCCGATCGCCCACGCCGAGGGGAACTACTTCATCGAAGACGAAGGGCTGAACCGGCTCGAGGGAAACGGGCAGGTCGTGTTCCGCTACCGCAACAACCCCAACGGCGCGCGAAACGACATCGCAGGCATCGTCAACGAACGCCGCAACGTGATGGGCATGATGCCGCACCCCGAACGCGCCGCGGAGTCGCTGCTGGGAAGCGCCGACGGGCTCAAGCTGTTCATGTCTCTTCTCAACTGATGCGCTGGGTCGTCCTCCTGCTGTTGGTGTCGTCGCCCGGGTGGGCGTGGCCCGTCGACGTCACGCAGGAGCTCGAGCCGAAGAAAGAGAAGTTCGTGCGGCTGTCGTCGCTCGACTGGTTCGAGGTCGAAGACCCGAAGGTCGTCTCGGTCGAGTTCCTCGCTGACTCGGACGAGATTCTCTTCACGCCGCTGAAGCCGGGCTCGACGTTGGTGTTGATGTACGCAGAGAAGAAGTTCGCGGTGTGGCGCCTGCGCGTCGGGCCGAAGACCCAGAACGACGACGTCACGCTCGCGGCGACGCTGAAGGCGTGCCCGAAGCTCGCGCACCACCCCGAGGGGTACGACAAGATCTCAGGTCAGGTCAGCGACGAGAAGTGCCGGCTCGCGTTGCTGTCGCTGCTCGCCACCGACACCTTCGTCGGCAAGGAGCTCGACCTCACCTTTCCCATCGAGGTGCTGCAGTCGCAGCTCAAGACCATCAACGCCTCGCTGGCGAAGACGAGAATCGCTGCGCGCTACGAGGGCGCGTCGCTGGTGCTCACCGGCAGCACGGACGCGGCGGGTCAGCGAAAGGCGCTGTGGGAAGTGTTCCGTCGTTCGGCGGGGCGCGTCGCGATGGACGATCAAGTCGAAGTGGCCAACGTTCTCGACGCGGGGAAGTGATGTCGAGCATCCTGGTTCATGGGGGCGCGGGCGCGCGGGCGGACGACGACGACCCTGAGGCGGCGAAAGAAGGGTGTCTTGCCGCGGCGCGCATCGGGAGGAAGATCCTCGACGCGGGCGGCAGTGCAGTCGATGCGGTGGTCGCTGCAGTCGCGGCGCTCGAAGACAACCCGAGGTTCAACGCGGGCACGGGCTCGGCGCTGAACGCGGTGGGCGAAGTCGAGACGGACGCGTCGGTGATGCGCGGCGAAGACGGCGGCGCCGGAGCCGTCGGTGCCCTGAAGGATGTGCTCAACCCGATTCGCCTTGCGCGGCTCGTGATGGACAAGACGCCCCACGTGCTGCTCGTCGGCGCTGGCGCGCGAGCGTTTGCGGTGGAGCAGGGCGTGCCGCTGGGCTCACTCGTCACTCCGCGCGCGACGGCGCGGTTCGAGAAGGCCGCGAAGGGTCACGGCACCGTCGGAGCGGTGGCTCGCGACTCGCGTGGTCACCTCGCCGCGGCGACGTCGACGGGCGGCACGCCGGGGAAGCTGCCCGGGCGTCTCGGTGACACGCCCATCATCGGCGCAGGAACCTTCGCAGACGACGCGCTGGGGGCCTGCTCGAGCACCGGGCTCGGTGAGGCGATTCTCAAGGCGACGCTCGCGCGCAAAGCCGCAGAGCTCTGCTTGATGGTGACGCCCAATGTCGCGGCGGCGGAGGCCGTGAAACAGCTCGCGCGCTTCGGCGGCGACGGCGGGCTGATTCTCATCGATCCGACCGGTCGGCTCGGCTTCGCGTTCATCACCGAACGCATGGCGCGCGCGTGGGTCGACGAGAAGGGCGTCGAAGGCGCGGGCGATTAGGCGCAAGCCTCGGGAGGCCGGTGTCACCTGCAGACGACCCCCAAAAGGTGTAAACCGCGCGCCCATGAGTCACGGCCCCGACGTCATCGCGAAGCACGGCCTCAAGCCCGACGAGTACCAGAAGATCGTGCAGCACCTGAGCCGGCACCCGAACCTGCTCGAGCTCGGCATCTTCTCGGTGCTCTGGTCCGAGCACTGCTCGTACAAGTCGTCGCGCAAACACCTGAAGCAGTTCCCCACCACGGGCCCGCGTGTGCTCGTCGGCCCCGGTGAGAACGCAGGCGTCGTCGACATCGGCGACGGCGATGCGGTCGCCTTCAAGATGGAGTCGCACAACCACCCCAGCTACATCGAGCCGTACCAGGGCGCGGCGACCGGCGTCGGGGGCATTCTTCGCGACGTCTTCACCATGGGCGCGCGTCCCATCGCGCTGATGAACTCGCTGCGGTTCGGTAAGCCCTCACACCCGAAGACGAAGTGGCTCGTCGAAGGCGTCGTCGCCGGCATCGCGGGCTACGGCAACTGCATGGGCGTCGCGACCGTCGGTGGCGAAGTCGCCTTCGACGAGAGCTACGACGGCAACTGCCTCGTCAACGCGTTCACCGTCGGCGTGCTGCGCGCTGACAAGATCTTCAAGGGCACCGCCGCCGGCGTGGGCAACCCGATTCTCTACGTCGGCAGCAAGACGGGCCGCGACGGCATTCACGGCGCGACGATGGCGTCGGCCGAGTTCGACGACAAGTCCGACGAGAAGCGCCCGACGGTGCAGGTGGGCGACCCCTTCACCGAGAAGCTGCTGCTCGAGGCTTGTCTCGAGCTCTTCGAAACCGACGCCGTCGTCGGCATTCAAGACATGGGCGCGGCGGGGCTCACCAGCTCGTCGATCGAGATGGCCAGCCGCGCGGGCAGCGGAATCGAGATCGACGTCGCGAAGGTGCCGCGGCGCGAGACGAACATGACGCCGTACGAAGTCATGCTCAGCGAGTCGCAGGAACGCATGGTGCTGGTGGCGAAGGTCGGCCGCGAGCAACAGGTGCTCGACATCTTCCACAAGTGGGACCTCGACGCCGCCGTCATCGGCCGCGTCACTGACACCGGTCACGTCGTCATCCTCGACGACGGCAAGACGGTGGCAGACCTCCCCGTCACGCCGCTGACCGACGGAGCGCCCGTCTACGACCGCCCCACCAAACGCCCCGACTGGCTCGACGCGTCGCAGGCGTTCGACCCGCTGACCGTGCCTGCGCCCACGCACCTCGGCGTCGCACTGACCGAGCTGCTCGCGCGCCCGACCATCGCCAGCAAGGAATGGGTCTACCGCCAGTACGACCACCAGGTTCGCCTGGGCGGAGTCGTGCTGCCCGGCGCCGCCGATGCCGCCGTCGTCCGCATCGAGCGCTCGAAGAAGGGCATCGCGATGAAGGCCGACTGCAACTCGCGCTTCGTCTACCTCGACCCGTACGAAGGCGCGCGCCTCGCTGTCGCCGAGTGCACCCGCAACGTGAGCTGCGTCGGTGGTGAGCCGCTGGGCCTCACCGACTGCCTCAACTTCGGGAATCCCGAACGCCCCGAGAACATGTGGCAGTTCGCCGAAGCGGTGCGCGGGCTCGCCGATGCGTGCCGCCAGCTCGACGTGCCGGTCGTGAGCGGAAACGTCAGCCTCTACAATGAGACGGAAGGGAAGAGCATCTTCCCCACGCCGACGGTCGCGGTCGTCGGCCTCGTGCCCGATGCGTCGAAGCGGCTGGGCATGGGCTTCGTCGAGAACGGAGACCTCGTCGCGCTGCTCGGAGTGACGAAGGGCCACCTTGGCGGCAGCGAGTGGCTGCATTCCCAGGGCACGACAGCTGGCCGCCCGCCCCCGCTCGATGCGAAAGCAGAGGTCGCACTGCAGCAGACGCTTCGCACCCTCGCGCGCAGTGGCCTCGTGCACAGCGCCCACGATTGTTCAGAGGGTGGCCTTGGCGTCGCGCTGGCCGAGTGCTGCGTGGCCGATGGGCAGAAGTTGATGGGCGTCGTCATCGACCCGCCGGCGAAAGGCATTGCGCCCCATGCGTGGCTGTTTGGCGAAGATGCCACCCGCGCCGTGGTCTCGTTCGCGCCCGGCAAGCTCAAGGAAATCGAGGCGCTGTGCGCTGTGGCCGGCGTTCCCTTCGCGGTCATCGGCTCCGTGGGCGGAGACCAAGTCGAGATTCGGGAAATGTTGCGACTTCCTGTGGCCGAGCTATCCAAGGCGTGGCGCGTGGGGTTTGCGCGTTCTCTTCAGCTCGACTGAAGGCCAGACCTTTTCTATGGCGACGGGTTCCAACAGTCCAAATCTGCAGGGCGACGCCATTCTCATCGTGGACGATGACGAGCAGGTGCGAAACCTGATCAGCCGCATCGTGAAGATGCTCAACGGCGTCCCCTCGGTGGCGGCGACGGTGAAAGAGGCCGAGGCGCTGGTCGCAAAGCAGACATTCTCTTGTGCGCTGATCGACAAGAACTTAGGCAAGGACCAGAACGGGCTCGATTTCCTCGAGTGGATTCGCGTCAAGCAGCCAGAGTGTGCGCCGGTCATCGTCACCGGCTTTGCCAACATCGAGAGCGCGATCGAGGCGCTGCGGCTGGGCGCTGCCGACTACCTGCTGAAGCCCTTCTCGCTCGACGTCATCTCGCATCGGCTGAACCTGCTGTGCGAGCGCCGGCGGATGATCAAAGAGCGTGAGCTGATGCAGACGCAGGTGATGCAGACCGATCGCCTCGCCGCGCTGGGCACGCTGGCCGCGGGGGTGGTGCACGAAATCAACAACCCGCTGACCTACCTGGTCTCGAACCTCAGCTACCTGCGCGAGAGGTTGGCTGCGATGGCGCCGCGCGCGGGTGAGCTCAAGCTCGAGCTGCAGGACTTCGAGCAGGTGGTGGCCGAGACGCAAGACGGGGCAGGCCAGATGGCGGCGGTGGTGAACCACATCAAGACCTTTGCCCGGCACGAACAGTCGAAGCGCGGTCGGGTGAGCCTGCGCTCGCTGCTCGAAGGCTCGATTCGGATGAGCACCGTGCTCATTCGCCAGCGGGCCCGCCTCGTTCGCGACTTCGGTTCTGCGCCTGACGTCGACGGCTTCGACTTCCAGCTCGCGCAGGTGTTCATCAACCTTCTGGTCAACGCGGCCCAGGCGATCAACGAAGGCGCGGCACACGACAACGAAGTGCGCGTGTGGCTCGGCACCGGCAGCAACGGCGAAGCAGTCGTCGAAATCACCGACACCGGCGCGGGAATGACGCCCGAAGTGCTGAGCCACCTCTTCGAGCCCTTCTTCACCACCAAGTCCGCGGGCGTCGGTACCGGCATCGGCCTCACCATCTGCCGCAGCATCGTCAACGCGCACGGTGGCCGCATCGAGGTCGAGAGCCAGCCGGGCCGCGGCTCGAGCTTCCGGGTGACGCTGCCGGGCCTGGCTCCGGGAAAAGCAGAGGCTGCCAGCAAGGGCTCCGAGCGCGTGGCCTCGGGCCAACGCGGCAGGGTGCTCGTCATCGACGATGACCCATCGCTCGTCGCCTCGCTGCGCCGCTGCCTCGAGACGGACCATGACGTCGCCACCGAGCTCGACGGCCGCGGCGCGCTGCAACGCCTGCGCGCTGGCGAGCGCTTCGACGCCATCTTGAGCGACCTCTCGATGCCCGACGTCACCGGAAGCCAGCTCTTCCAGTCGCTGGAGGTCGAGATCCCGCAGCAGGCCTCGAAGGTCATCTTCATGACCGCGGGCGTGTTGTCACTCGAGACGCTGGAGTTCGCCGGCCGCATTTCCGACCGGCTGTTCGAGAAGCCGTTGGTGATGTCTGAGCTGCGCGAGAAGATCGATCGGCTGATTGCTCAGGGCTGAAGCGCCCACTTTCCTTCGACCGTCGGGTCCTTCACCCTGCGCGACACCTCGGTCACGAAGTCCGCGCGGTTCCACCCTTCGGCGCCGAACCGCGCCAGGTGCTCGGTTTCCTGCTGGCAGTCGATCAGCCCGATGCCGATGGACACCAGGTGCCGCACCATCGTCACGAACGCCACCTTCGACGCGTCTGGCGCCCGCGCGAACATGCTCTCGCCGTAGAACATGCTGCCCAGGCTGATGCCGTAGAGGCCACCGACCAGCTGACCGTCGAGCCACGCTTCGGCGCTGTGCGCGAGGCCCAGGGCATGGAGCTTCACGTACGCCGCGCGCATGTCGCGGGTAATCCAGGTGCCGCGTTGCCCCGGCCGCTTCGTCTTGCCGCACGCGTCGATCACCTGCTCGAAAGCCGTGTCGAGCCGCACTTCGTAGGGCTTCCGCTTCAGCTGCTTCTCGAGGCTCTTCGGCACGTGCAGCTTCGACGGCACCAGCACGAAGCGCGGGTCGGGGCTGTGCCACAGAATCGGCAGCCCTTCGCTGTACCAGGGAAAGATGCCGCGCCTGTACGCCTCGACCAGCCGCCGCGGGGCGAGGTCGCCGCCCATCGCCAGGATTCCGTCTGAGGCCGTCTGCGAAATGTCAGGCCAGACCGTGGGGTCGGGCCCGAGCAAGGCGTACGGCGGCCACTTCACTTCGACGCGGGCAGATTGATGACGCCTTTGAACTCGAAGGACTCCGAGAAGAGCTCGGCGGCCAGCTCGCCCTTGATGACGTAGGGCAGGTTGCGGCCCTTGATCAGCTTCTTGATTTCAGCCGGGCCATGCGTCTCGCCGCTGATCTTCGCTTCGATGTCGAACACGCCAGTCGACGACGGGCTGACCTTCTCACCCTTGCCGATTTCCCCGTCTGCAACCTGCTTGTCGGCCATGACGACCGTGTACTTGATGCTCGTCACCTTCACTTCGAACGGGTTCGGGTTGTTCACGCCGATGTGGAAGGTGACGCCCGCCTCGTCCTCGCTGTAGCGGCCGGCCTCGAGCTCCTGGAACTTCGCGTGCGGCAGGCGGGGCACGCGCACTTCACGGCTGCGCGCGAAGGGCACCTCGTACGACTTCGTCTCGCCCTTCACGTAGAGCGTGCCGCGAATCGCGCAGAGCAGCGAGCCGCCGCGGGTGTCCATCGCCTTCAGCTCGTCCGCGCTGCCGACGTAGGCACTCGCCTGCTCGATGGTGAAGTCGGTGGGCGTGTTCGCCGCGCCCTGCACCTTGATGACGGCCTCGTCGGACTTCACGACCTTCTCGTCGACGACCAGCTCGTACTTCGCCTTCTCGATGGTGAACGCCTCGGTGAACTCGACCTTGCCCGTCAGCTTCAGCTTGAACTCGGTCAACGACTGGCTGACCACCGCGAGGTCCTGGGTCGGAATCGCGGGGGGAGGAACATCTGGTTTGACCTCGGCCGCCTTGCAGCCCACGACCAGCGCCAGCACTGCCACCATCAGCGTCGATTTAGAGTTCATGGCGTCCCCGTGCTGCACGGCTTCTCACCCGCGTCCGACAGCGGGTCGATGGTGCGGATGCGCTGCAGGCGGTACTGCGTCGAGTTGCCGCCGGTGATGAGAAAGGTCGACGAGAAGTTCACGAAGCCCACGTCCGGAACCCAGATGCGCAGGCCATCGCTGCCGTGGTCCGGGTCTTCGCTGAACAGCATCTGGAAGCCGGCGTCGAAGACGCGCGCGGGCGTCGTCAGCTGGCTGCCCGACGCCGAGGCCAGCGTGGCGCGGTAGGTCGTGCTCTCCGTCTTGCGCGTGCCGCTGATGAGCACGTCGGCGTTGGCGGTGGTCGAGACGTTGCTGTTGTCGCCCGACCCGGGCTCGAGCCACGCGACGCCGACGATCTCACTCGGCTCTGCCTTGTAGGTCACCGACTGGCCGCCCGAGAACTCGCGGCGCATCAGCAGCAGCCGGCCGTTCGTAATCCCGAACGAGTCCGTCATCTTCTTCTGCCCGCCCACGCTGTACTCGACCACCAGCACCTTCACCCCACCTTCCAGCGTGAACACTTCGCGCACGAACACCCCCAGCGCCGGAGGGTTGGTTGCCGACGGCCCGCTGGCGTACTCGAAGCACGTGTTCAGCAGCAGGCCGTACCGCTTCTGCGCATCGCAATCGAGGCCGCAGCTGGTGTCGACGGGGGTGCCCGAGTCGACCGGGGTCGACGGCTTTCCACAGGCGAAAAAGGTCAGGGCCGCAGCCGCACAAAGAGCTCTCATGTCGAGCAGCCGCTTAGCAGACAAAGAGGGCAGTTCGCTCTACTGTCGGCCCGGAGCTTTCAGTGGCCGCCAGACCCGATTTCAACCGCGCCATTCGCCAACTGCTCAGGCACGTCGCCAGAACGATGCCCGAGTTCTCGCACCTCGAGCCTTCGCGCATTCTCTTCGTTGCCGGCGAAGCCCGCCGCGCGTCGCACGCGACAGTGAAGCCGCTTGCCTTCGCGAAGGGCCTCCGCACCGATTCGCTGGGCCGCCGCAAGCCGCTCGTCAAAGTGAACGGCAAGAAGGTCTTGTACTGCGTCACGCTGCGGCCGCTCTTCTTCCGCAGCAGCACGGCGCACCAACGGGTCGCCACGGTGCTTCACGAGCTCTTCCACATCTCGACCCAGTTCGACGGCACGCTCGACTCGACCCGCCGCCACTCGACGATGGGCACCCGCTTCGAGATGAAGTTCCGCCCGCTCGAGAAGCAGCTGTGGAAACAGATTCCGCCCGAGGTGCTCGCGCCCTTCGCGCACGACGGCGAAGTGATGGTGCGCCATTGGCTCGAAAGGCCGTCCGCCTGGCTGCCGGGTGAGAAGGCGAGCTCGCGCCAGATTTATACCGAGGCGCATTTGTTCAACGGAGTGGTACGGATGAAGACGCGCCGCGCCAAAGCCGTGCGGTCTCTACCCACCCACGAAAAGAGTGGAGCGCTTCACTAAAATTCTATGCCCCATCCCCTGGTCGAAAAGTACGAGAGCGCCATCTACGAGCTGCCGGAGGCGTGGCGGAAGCGGCGCCCCCTCGAGGACGAAGTCGCCAAAGCCCTGACGTCGGGCAAGCACGCCGCCATCCGCGGCTTCTGGCGCATCGGGAAGACCGAGCTGATGAAGGGCGCGCTCAAGGCCGCCTGCGCGCGCACCGGTGGCGCTGCCTTCTTTCTCGACCTCCGTGATGCCGTCGGCGCCACGTCCGACGCCGTCCGCGCGCAGCTGAAGACCACGGTCGAGAAGTTCTTGAAGCGCGTCGGCGCGGAAGGCGTCACCGTCGATGCGAACAAGCCGTGGGCAGCGTTGGGTGAGCTCGAGGCTGCCATCTTCGTCGGCATCGATGAGCTCATCGCGCTCAAGTCGCTGGCGCCCGCGGACCTCACGTCGATGTTCGAGACGCTGTTCTCCGCACCGAAGAACGTGAAGTTGATTCTCGTCGCGCACCGGCATCAGGCAGTCGACGCAGTGTTCAACGACCTGCTGCTCTCGCGGCCCGACGTGGCCACCTTCGCGGTGCCCGTGCTCGACGACGCGGAAGCGGCGGCGCTGGTGAATGCTCCGGCAGAAGGGCTTCCGGCGAAGTTCTCGGACGAGGCCGTCGCCGCGCTGGTGCAGGTCTGCGGTCATCGCCCGTGGGAACTGCTCAGCCTCGCGCTGCTCGCGACGCGCACGCTGGCCGATGACTTCAAGGGCGAGATCGGCGTCGAGCAGATCGAAGCCTTGCTGAACCTCGACGTGCTCACTGCGCAGGAAGAAGGGCAGGCGGTCGTCGAGAACTACCTTCGCGTCCTCGCCACCGCGATGGGCCCCGGCGAACGCGCCGTCATCGACCTGCTCGCCATCGGCGGGGAAGGGGAGGCGACCGCAGACGCGGTCGCCCTGCTCGAGGAGGCCGGGTGGATCTCCACCGGCGACGGGTACGCGTTGCGCGGCTCATTGTTCGAGGCGATCGCGAACGGTGTCGCGTCCGGCGAAATCCGGGTCAGCGTGGAGCCGTAACCGGGTCAGGACCAGAGCCGCTCCCGTTCATCCCGAGAGCAGCTCCCGTTCATCCCGAGAGCAGCTCCCGTTAATCCCGAGAGCAGCTCCCGTTAATCCCGAGAGCAGCTCCCGTTAATCCCGAGAGCAGCTCCCGTTCATCCCGAGAGCAGTCGAGGGACAGTGCCCCATGTTTTGCATTGCGGGGCGCCTTGCCCCGGGGGAAACCCACGCAAGTCCCTCTAAATTGGTGTTGGCCCCCCTGATGCTCTGTCACCGGTTCAACCCGAACCGGAGACAACGACCATGGAACCGACCCAGCCCACCGAGCCGCGCCCCGAGATTCAGCTTCCGCCCAACATGCCGCGCCCGAGCCGCCCGCCTCCTCGGCCGGCGCCTGGGGCGCCGCGCCCGACGTGGGGTACCGAAGTAGACTGAACCTCAGCCACCGACGAAGAAGCGCTGCACCAGCTTCTCCATCCAGCTTGAGACGGAAGCCACGCGCTCGGCCGAGCTGAGCGTCTTCGCGGTGCCCGCGGCTACCTGCTGAACGTCGTCCGACAACTCGCTGATTGCCCGCGCCGCCGACGTGGTCGCCGAGCGTTGCTGCCCGGTGGCGTGAGAAATCAGCTGCGCCGCCGAGGCAGTTTCTTCCACCGCCGCAATGATACCGCCCAGGTTCTGCAACGCCGCAATCGCGCGCGCGTGGCCATTGGCCGCGACCTCGATGTTCGCTCCAGCCCGCTCACGCACCTTCTCGGTCGCCTGCCGCACCGCCGTGATCAGCGTCGACACGTCGCTCGCGTTTCCAATTACCCGCGCCGAGAGCCGCCGCATCTCGTCGGCGACAATCGCGAACCCCTTTCCCGCCGAGCCCGCGCGTGCCGCTTCGAGCGCCGCGTTCAGCGCCAGCATGTCCGATCGATCGGCGACTTCCGTAATCAGCTGAATCACCGCGTCGATCTGTTGCACCGACCTGCTCAGCGAATCGACCGCCGTCGCCACCGAAGCCGCGTTCTCTTCGACCTCGCTCATCAACACCGAGAAGTCCTGCACCGCGGTGCTGCCCGCCATCGACGCCAGCTGCGACTGTTTCGACAGCGCCGCCACCGTCGTCGCGCTGCGCGCGATTTCCCCGGACGCCGCGTCCAGCTGCAGCAGCGTCGCCGCCAGCCCCTGCGACGTCGTGGCCTGCATGTTCAAGACCTGCGCGCTTTCGTCCAGCAGTTGGTGGGTTGACCGGCTTCCCGTGCCGAGCTCCGTCGCCGCGACCTTGATCGCCTGCACGAACTCGCGCAGCAACCGCGCCGACTGGTTGACCGCCTCGTACAGCGCCGCCAATCCAAGCGACGGGCTGTCGGTCGAGATCGCCGCCTGCGTCAGGTCGCCCTGAATGACCAACCGGCCCAACGAATCGGCAGCGACGTCGATCGCCTTTTCCGTCTCGTGCGCCCGCGTCAGCTCTTCATCTCTCGCGCGCGTCACTGCCTTCTTCGCCGCCACAATCAACCGCTGGAGCGCCTCGGGCACCTCGGCCTCTGCATTCCACCTGCCCGCCGCCCACGCTTCGAAAAGCTGGGCCGTTGCATCGATGTCGGCGTCGTCCAAGGCCCCCGCTTCCTACAACAACTGCAAGGGTGTGCGCTGCAAGCCTGCAAGTGTATGGTCGGCGGCCTCTTGCGCCGCCTGTCGACCCTCGCCGCCCTTCTTTGCGTCTGCGTCAGCGCCTGCCTTCCCACCCAGCCGCCGCCGCGCCGCGAGATCATTCACCTGCACGGCAACGCCTACGAGCGCGGCAAGCAGCACGGCGAGAAGATGAAGTCGAAGATTCACAGCTTCTACACCACGTTGCTGACTGCCTCGCTCTTCCCCTACCTGGGCCGCGAACAGCCCGTCATCGCCAGCTTGCTCAACGAGTACCAGGGCGAGCAGTACCAGAACGGTCGCTTCGCCTACCAGTTGCTGCTCGAGTCGGCGAAGAACATCGAGAAGTCGCTGAACAAGAACCAGCGCGATGAGCTGCGCGGCATCTCTGACGGCTCGGGCCTTTCCTACGACGAGGTGCTGGTGCTCAACACCTTCGTCGACTCGGTGCTCGCGGTTCGCGGCATCGCGCTCGCGATTCGCCTTTCTCGCGCCCCGCAGCTCACCCGCCTCGAGTTCGCCGGCGCCGCCACCGACGGCGTCGACAACGACGGCGACTCGATGATCGACGAACCCGGCGAAGGAATCCTCGACCCCTTCCTCGCCGACGGAGCCGCCAACGCCGTCGAAGTCCCGCTGAACACCCGCATCAAGGTGACCCTCAAAGACCCCGAAGGCATCGACGGGCCGTCGCTGCGCCTCACGCTGAACGGCGTCCTCTACACCGAGAAGACGCCGGGCCTCACCCTCGAGTCGCCCACGCCCGACACGTTGGTCGCGACGCTGACGCCCGTTTCACCGCTGGAGGCCGGCGCCACCTTCACCCTCGTCGTCACCGCCGGCGACAAGCTCGAGGTCACCCAGCCCCCGCCCGCGCACTTGAGCTTCATGCGTGATGAAGAGCTGCTCTTCACCACCCGCGGCGCCGGCTTGATTCCGTCTCGCGTTCGGCGCCCCGCGCTGCTCGATGGCCGCACCCGCCCGCCGCCCATCGCTTTCGCCCTCACCGGCGCGTCCTCTTCTTCCGGCCCGCTGCTCGCTCACCACTTCGCGCTTCTCGACGCGAACACCGCGCACAAGCACACCCTGGTCACCGTTCACCACCCCGATGACGGCTCGCCTGCGTACGCCACGGTCGGTTGGGCCGGTGTCGCGTATGGGCTCGTCGGCATGTCCGAGCGCGGAGTCGGCTACGCGTGTAACCCGTCAGACACGCTCGACAACTCTGTCGTCGGCAGCGTGCTCGACCAGGTCGCCGACCTCTCGAAGGCGAAGCTCACCGCGAAAGGAGTTCCCATCGGGTTCGCCGGCCGCCGCGTCCTCGAGACTTCGCCCGACACGCTCGCCGCGGTGCAGTTGATGAAGGGGCTCACCCACGTCTACGGGTGGAACTGCGTGGTGTCCGATTCGAAGGGCGTGATGCGTTCGATCGAAGTCGACTCTGACGTCTTCAAGTCAGGCGACGCGGTGTTCACGGTCGCTCCTGCAGACGTCGACGCGACGGGCACGCGGCTCGCCAGCGTCACTGACGACGACCTCATCGCTGGCTCCGCGTACCGCCTCAACACCAACGACGTCATCACGCTGAACCTCGCCGGCCAGCGCGTCGTGCCGCAGAAAATCTGGAGCACCTTCTTCTACCGCTCGCGCCGCGTCGTCGATTCCGTCGCCCGCCGCATCGCCGAAGGCCCGATGGATGTCTCGGCCGCCGAGGCGCTGCTGGGGGACGACGAGCTGGTCGACAAGTCCGACAGCATGACCGCCGCCGTCCTCGAGCTGGCCGGCAAGAAGCTGCACTACGCCATTGGCCAGGTCCCCGCGACCAGCCAACCGTTCGAGACCTTCGACTTCGCCGCGCCGGAGCCCAGGTGAAGCGCGTCTTCGTCCTGCTGCTCGCCGCGTCGTCGACTGCCTACGCCGCCGAAACCACCGTGCTTCCCGCGGGCACTTTCGCGCTCGACGTCAGCTACCTGCACTCGACCATCAACAAGCGGTGGGACGGCAGGCGCAACGCGCGGAGCCTCATCGACGACATTCCACGCTACGAGCCCGGCGGCGGCCTGCAGGGAATCCTCTCGGCGAACCCCACCGCGCTCTACCAGGGCATTCTCTTCCAGGTCCTCTACGGCATCACCGACTGGCTCACCTTCGCCATCTACGCGCCGCTGATTCAGCAAGCGACGGTCGAGACGAACTTCGCGTGGCAGCCCGGCGACTTTCAGAGCCAGCTCGGCCGCCCGTACTCCGAGGACGACTTCTGGGCGTGGGCGGGCTCGCTGGGCCAACCAAGACCGCCGTCGCGCTGGGTCGGCAACCGCAGCACCTTCGCCGACATCATTCTGGGCCTGCGCGCGCTCGTGCCCGAGCTCTGGCTGACGAAGAAGCTGGGCCTCAAGGTCGCCGGCACCTTGCAGGTCGCGCTTCCGACGGGCCGCCCGCCCGACCCAGAGGAAGTGGTCGCCGCCGGCACCACCGCCTTCGACCTCCACAGCTACGGCGACGTCGAGCTTCACGCGTCGTGGGACAGGCCGTTTCTCGTCGACAGCTACGGCGTCGCCCGACTCAACCTCGGCGGTGACTTCTACTTCTCGTGGTTCCGCCCGAAGACGCTGCCGACGCCCACGGGCCGCAAGAATCCCCTGCTGCTCACCTACGCGCCCTACGTCGGCGCTTCCTACGTTCAAGACCCGGGTGACTGGTTCGGTTCCACGCTGAGCGTCGAGGCTTCCCCCTTTCTCGGGCCCACCTTCGCCACTTTCGTCAGCGGCCGGAGCCTCGAGCGGGCGCGAAGCTTTCCTCCGCTGCTCACCGTGCTCGTCAGCTACTCGTACGTGATGGTCGGCCAGAGCCGCTGGTACTCAGACTCGGCGATCTGGAACTACGACAAAGAGAAGCTGTGGCAGCCCGGCGACAAGAACATCGTCCGCTTCGGAGCGACCCTCAGCTTCCTCCGGCTCGGCGTCCCCGTTCAGCTCTACGCCCAGTACCGCGTCCAGGACATCATCCCCGGCCGGTGGACCCGATCGTCCAACGTGCTCACCGGCGGCGTTCGCGTCATCGCCAAATTCTGGTGAGCCCGATGCGCGCCGCGATCGCCTCCTTTTTACTGCTCCAGGGCTGCGCGGCCGGCCCGCTGCTCGTCTACAGCATCTCGCCCGACCACCCCGACGACGCCGCCACCGAACAGCTGCGCCTGCCGGGCTTGAAGGGCCCCGTCACCGTCACCTTCGACGCGTGGGGAATTCCGCACGTCGAGGCCACGGACCTCGTCGACCTCGCGCGCGCCAACGGCTTCGTTCAAGGCCGCGCGCGCTTCTTCCAGATGGACATGATGCGAAGGCTCGCGAAGGGGAAGGTCAGCGAGCTCGTCGGCGATCAGCCCCTGCTGTCGGAAACCACCGTCGACTACGACACGACGATGCGCGGCTGGCTGATCGAAGAACGGGCTCGCATCGCGCTGAGCAAGATGAACGCCGAACAGCTCGAGCTGCTCAAGGCCTTCGCCGACGGCGTGAACGCGGCGATGGGGCAATACAAGCCGCTCGAGTACCGCCTGCTCCAGGTCGAGCCAACGGCGTGGGAACCCGTCGACTCGCTGGCCGTTGGCCTTCTCAACGTCTGGTCCGTCTCGCACAACTGGACGCAAGAGAGCACGCGCCTGCTGCTCGCGATGTCGGTGGGCCTCGAGCGCGCCGAAAAAATCTACCCGAACACCCCCGCGTCCGGGGGCCGCACCCTTCACGGCCCGATGAATGTGAAGCCGCTGCCTCCGGCCATCGCGCCCGAGCTCGAGGGCATGTTTCCCTGGAAGATGCCTGCCGCCCAGAAGCAAGCCGCCGCCCGACCCAACCAGGGCCTCGGCGTCGACCCGATGGCGATGATGGGTGCGTCGAACGCGTGGGTCGTCAGTGGAGATCGTTCGGTCAGCGGCAAGCCGATGGTCGCCAACGATCCACACCTCACCCATTTGCTGCCGTCGATCATGGTGCAGGTTCACCTCATCGCTCCCGACCTCGACGTCATCGGCGTCACCGTGCCCGGCCTTCCCTACGTCCTCGCCGGCCACAACGGCCACGTCGCGTGGGGCATCACCAGCACCGTCGCCGACGTCATCGATCTGCTGATTGAAAAGGTCGACCCCGCCCAGCCCGGCCGCGTCGTCACCGACAGCGAAGAGCCCTGCCTGATCAGCACCCGCGAAGAGCACATCGCCGTGCGCGACGGCAGCGCGATGAAAGAGCACGTCGTCGTGATGCGCCGCACCTGCCACGGCCCCGTCTTCAACGACCTGCACCCGAAGCTCTTTCCTCCCGGCTCGCCGCTGCTCAGCATTCGCTGGAAGACCGAAGGCATGGAGCGCTCGATGGACGTGCTCCTCGCCATGAACCGCGCCCAGACGACGAAGGAAATGGGCGCCGTCATCGCCGAGCTCCCCGCCACCTTCAACACCTGGACAGTCGCCGACGTCGACGGCCACATCGGCACCTTCCTCTCGGGCGAAGTGCCCATTCACGAAGCGCTCAGCGGCACGTTTCCCACGCCCGGCTGGCTCTCGAAGTACGAGTGGACGCACTGGGCGAAGGGCGAGCAGCTGCCGTGGGCGATGGACGGCGACGACGGTTTCTACGCGCACGCCAACAACCTCATGGCCGACCCGGGCGCCGAGCCTTTCGCGACGCCGAACGTCGACGCTGCGCCTGGCTACCGGGCCGAACGGATCGCCTTCCTGCTCAAAGAAACGCCGAAGCACGACCTGCAGACCTTTCGCGCGATCCAGACCGACGTCTTCTCTCTGCGCGCCAAGAACGTGCTCGTCCGCATGCTCGAAGATTTGGGTGACGGCGCCGGCTTGTCCGAGCCCGCACTCGTTGCGCTGCGGCTCTTGAAGAAGTGGAACTGGCAGACGTCCGCGGGCTCACCCGAGACCGCCATCTTCTTCGCCACGTACCGCGCCTGCGTGCAGACGGCGCTTCGTGACGAGCTCTCGGAAGACGGCGTGCGGTTCTTCCTCGCCCAGCGCTACTCGACCAACGTCGCCGACCTCTGGTTCGAAGAGCTGCAGCACCCCGTCTGGGACGACACCACCACGCCTGGCACCGAGACGCGCTTCACCGTTGTCCGGTTCGCGCTCGAGTCCGCCGTCGCGCAGCTCTCCGAGCTCATGGGCGACAAGAACCCGGTGAACTGGCAGTGGGGCCGGCTGCACGTGATGAAGCCGCGCCACGCGTTCGGCGGCAGCTGGTTGCTCGACAACCTCCTCAACCTCAAGCCCCTCGAAGCCAGTGGCGAGCTCGACACCGTCTGGAAGTCGCACTTCGATCTCGGCAACGACAAGGCCCCGTACAAGGTCGTCGCCGGCCCGGTGTTTCGGATGGTGGCCGACCTTGCCGACCTTCGTCGCGACGCGTGGTGGGTCGTCGAAACCGGCAGCAGCGGTTGGCCCAAGGCCCCGCACTATGGAGACCAGTACGAACGCTGGCAGCGCGGAGAGATGATCCCGATGTGGACGGACTTGACGCTGGTTAGAAACGCGCAACACGGAACGCTCACGCTGCTGCCATAAGCCTGAGAACCCATGGCCTACCCGCACGTCATCGTCGTCGGAGGCGGTTTCGCTGGCCTCTATGCCTCGCGTGTCTTCGCCGACCAGCCGGTGAAGGTGACCGTCGTCGACCGTGCGAACTACCACCTGTTCCAGCCCCTGCTGTACCAGGTCGCCACCGCCGGACTCTCGGCCCCTGACATCGCCTCTCCGATTCGCCACCTCACCGCGAAGGCGCCCAACATCGAGGTGCGCCTGGCCGAGGTGACCCGCGTCGACCTCGCGAACAAGAAGGTGTCGCTTCGCGAGGCCAGCGGCGACGACCAGCAGCTGTCTTACGACTTCCTCTTGCTCGCCGCCGGCGTGCGCCACTCGTACTTCGGCCACGACGACTGGGAAGAGTTCGCCCCCGGCCTCAAGTCGCTGGACGACGCGCTCGAGATTCGCCGCCGCGTGCTGCTGGCCTTCGAGGCCGCCGAGACCTGCGAAGACCCTGCGCACCGCGACGCGCTTCTCACCTTTGTCGTCGTTGGCGGAGGACCCACGGGCGTCGAGCTCGCCGGAGCGCTGGGTGAGCTCTCACGCTTCACCGTCGCCCGCGACTTCCGCGCCATCGACCCCACGCGCGCGAAAATCATCCTCGTCGAGGCCGGCCCCCGCATCCTCTCGGGCTTCCCCGAGAAGCTCTCGACCGCTGCCCAGTTTTCTCTGCGCGAGCTCGGCGTCGACGTGCGCGTCGGCACCGCTGTTTCCGACATCACCGCCGACGGCGTGCACACCGCCAACGGCTTCATCGCGTCGCGCACGGTGCTGTGGGGCGCGGGGGTGGCGGCGGCTCCGCTGACGAAGACGCTGGGCGTCGAGCTCGATCGCGCGGGCAGGGTGAAGGTCGAGAAGGACCTCTCGATTCCCGGCCACCCCGAGGCCTTCGTCGTCGGTGACCTCGCCGCTTTTCCCACTGCTGACGGCCGCGGGCTGCCCGGCGTCGCCCAGGTGGCGATTCAAGGCGGACGCTTCGCCGCGCGGCAGATTCTTGCCACCCTCGACAAGCAGCCGCGGGCCGGGTTCGTCTACAACGACAAGGGCAACATGGCGACCATCGGCCGGGCGTCGGGCCTCGCGCACATCGGCCGCATCCAGCTGTCGGGCTTTCTCGGCTGGCTCGGCTGGCTCCTCGTCCACCTCGTCTTCCTCATCGGGTTCCGCAACCGCCTGCAGGTGCTGCTCGAGTGGGCGTGGGCCTGGTTCACCTTTCAGCGCGGCGCCCGCCTCATTCTGGGGCAGAGCGCGCTGCCGCGCTCGAAGAAGCCATGAAGTGCCCCTGCGGAGCCGGCCTTTACGACGCCTGCTGCGGCCCTCGCCATTCCCTCGCCGCTCCGGCCCAGACGGCCGAGCAGCTGATGCGCTCGCGTTATTCCGCCTTCGCGCTCGGCCTCGGCCCGTACCTCGCCGCCACCCAGCGCTCACCCTTCGACCTCGAACGCGAATCGCTGCCGCTGAAGTGGGTCAGCCTCACGGTGCACCGTTTCAGCGAAGCCGAGGTCGAGTTCACCGCGCGCTACCTCGCCGCAGGAAGCCTCTGCTCACTTCACGAAGTGTCCGCCTTCGAGAAGGTCGACGGCCGCTGGCTCTACACCACCGGCGAGCCTGAACTTTCCGAGGCGAAGGTCGAAAGGAACTCCCCGTGCCCCTGCGGCAGCGGCAAGAAGTTCAAGGGCTGCTGTGCGTGACCTGCCGCGGCTGATTCGCGGCGGCGTCTTTCTGCCGATGGGGCCGGGCTACGACGACCACCGCGAAGTCTTCAACCGCAGCGCCACCGCCCAGCCCGCAGCCATCGCGATGTGCGCCGACGCGAAGGACGTCGCGATCGCGATGCACGCTGCAGCCAGTGAAGGGGTTCGGGTCGCCGCGAGGGCAGGGGGCCACTCCATCGGCGGCCACTGCCTCGTCGATGGGGGCGTGGTGCTCGACCTTCGTGCGTTGAACCAGCTGTCTGTCGACGTCACCGCGCGCACCCTCACCGTCGGCGCCGGCTGCCTCTGGGCCGAAGTTCTTGGGCGGCTCGTCATGGCGCTCGGCCTACCCGGACCCTTCGACCCGCGCGTCGGCATGTCGGGCCTCACCCTGGGCGGCGGCTACGGGATGCTCAGCCGGCTGCACGGCCTCGCGTGCGACAACCTCCTCGGCGCCGAGGTCGTCTTCGCCGACGGCACCACCGGCGAGGCCGACGAATCGCTGCTGTGGGGCCTTCGCGGCGCGGGCTCGCACCTCGCGATCGCCACCTCGCTTCGCTTCCAGCTTCACCCCCTGCAAAAGCTTTCGGTCGCGCGCGTCGCCTGGCCGCTGAGCCGCCTGCGCGACGCGCTCGACTTCTACGCCTCGCACACCGCTTCGCTCGAAGACGCGTCCACCGTCTACCTCGGCATCGGAGAGCAGGTCGAGCTGCAGGCCTTCAGCTTCGGGCGCCAGGCGCTGCCCGCGTTTCCTGCTGGCGCAACCGTGCAGGTGCGCGCGACGTCCACCTACGCCGCGGCGCACGTCGAGAACTTCGAGACCTTTCCGCCCAACCACCACCACCGGTGGAGATCTCACCTGCTGCCTGCGCTCACTCCCGCAGTGCTCGACCTCCTCGCGTCCGGCTCTCACCCCGGCTGGCTCGTCCTCGAGCACCTCGGCGGCGCGATTGGCCGCATTCCTTCCGACGCCACCGCATTTCCACACCGCGGCGCGAAGTACGGAATCGTCAGCGCGCTGAAGTGGTCGGGCGAGGCCAAAGCTTCTGACCTCGCCCGGCAAGACGCGCTTCACCAGGCGCTGCGGCCCCACGCGCTGGGCACGTACGCGAACTACCTGTCTGAAAGCGACGCCGTGGCCGCGTATGGCGCGAACCTGCCAAAGCTCCGCGCGCTCAAACAGCAGCTCGACCCCAACGGGCTCCTTCGCCTGCTTGACTGAAACTACTTCAGCTTCGCCAGCGCCGCCGCCGCTTCGCGATGGTCCAGCTTCGCCGCTGCGTCGTACGCCTTGCGGGCCTCGTCCTTCTTGCCCTGCTTCTCGTACAGCTCGCCCAGCGAGAAGAACGCCGTCGACAGCGTCGGGTCGAGAATCGTCGCGTTCTTGAAGCTCTCTTCCGCGCCCTTCGCCTCGCCCTTGAAGAACAGCACGACGCCCCGGTAGTAAATCGCCAGCGCCTGCCGCGGCTCGGCCGACAGCACGTCGTTCAACACCCGCATCGCCTTGTCCGCGTCGCCGCCGCGGTACAGCAGAAAGCCGTACTCCGCCCGCGCTTCGAAGTTCGTCGGGTCCTTCTCCACCGCCGCTTCGAGGGCCGGCAGCGCCTTGTCCGGTCGCCCGATGCGCGAGTTCAACACGCCGTACCGCGCCTGCATCGCCGAGTCGTCGGGGTTCGCGCGAATCCGTTCTTCCAGCATCTTCTCGGCTTCGCCCAGCCGCCCCATCGACAGGTAGAGGTCGACCAGCCCGCGCTGCGCTTCCGCGTTCGCAGGCTCGGCCTTCAGCACGTCGCGGTACAGCGGCTCGGCTTCCTTCGCGACCCGCTTCTTCACGTAGGCCCGCGCCAGGTCCATCTTCGCTTCGTTGGTCGGCTCGAGCTTCAGCCGAATTTTGAACTGCTCGACCGCACCTTCCCCGTTGCCCGACGCCAGGTACGCCTCGGCCAGCGCCTCGTGCGCCGACGCATCGTCCGGCATCCGATCGACCGCGGTCTTCAGCGTGTTGATCGCCTCTTCCGCTTTTCCCTGCGACAGGTACGCGAGCGCCAGGCCCCGGTACGCATCGGTGGTGCGGCGCGAGTCGTTGCTCTTGCGGACCAGCGCGAACCGCGAGCCCTTCTTCTCGGCCTCTTCCGCCGACGCAATCGCCTTCTTGAAGGCTTCCACCGCGCGATCGCGCTTGCCCTGCTGCAAATACAGCGTGCCCAGCTGCACATACGGGCCGCTGGCTGTCGGCTCGAGCTTCAGCGCCTGCTCGAAGGCCTTGGTCGCCTTTCCGCCCTCGTTCACGTTGAAGTAGCTGAGCCCCAGGTTGAAGAACGCTTCCGAGAACGTCGGGTCTGCCGCCGTCGCCCGCTTGAAAGCCTCCAGCGCCTTCTTGTGGTCGGCCCGCGCATCCAGCGCCACCCCCAGGTTGTTCAGCGCCGGGGCGTGCTTCGGGTTGATCGCCAGCGCCCTTTCGTACTCGGCCACCGCGCCCGTCACGTTGTTCTCGCGCATCAACAACACGCCCAGGTTGTAGTGGGCCTCGGCGTCTTCCAGCGTGTCCTTGCTCACCGACGTCAGCAGCTCTTTGGCTTCGGTGTATTGGCCCTTGTCGGCCAGGGCCTTCGCGAGGTTCACCTTCGCCGCGGTCAGCTCGGGCTTCAGCTTCAGCACCTGCCGGTACGCCACGATCGCCTCGTCGCCGTTGCGCTTCTGCTGCAGCGCTTCGCCGAGGTTGAACAGCAGCCCCGCGTCCTGCGGCGCCAGCGCGACTGCCTTCTGGTAGTGCTCGACCGCTGCAACCAGGTCGCCCAGTTGCCGCGCCAGCAACCCACGCTCGGCCCGCAGCGACACTTCGTCGGGCAGTGAGACGATCGCGCCGTCCAGCAGCTCTTTGGCTTTCGTCGTGTCGTTCGACAGCCGGTACGCGCGCGCCAACAGCAGCTTCCCGTCGAGAGAGTCAGCGTCCTTCGCCACCAGGTTCTCCAGCGGCTTCACCGCCTTCTTCGGCTCACCCAGCGAAAGGTACGAAAGGCCCAGCCGGTACAGGGCCTCGGTGTCATCCGGAGACTGCTGCAGGTTCGCCGACTCGACCTGCACCTGACGATCGAGCGCGGCCTTCTGTTCAGGCGCTGGCGGCGTAGTCGGCGGCGGAGCCGCGCCCATCAACATCACCAGCGCACCGAGCAACGAGAGAGGGCGGGCCATGGTCACTCCACGTACGGACTTGCGCGCGCGTCGAAGGTCTTCTTCGCCAGCTTCTCTTTCGAAGCGTCCCAGTTGGCGCGGAGCGTGCTCGCTTCGCCTTCCTGTTCCTTCATCGCCTCTTTCTCAGCGGTGTGCTTCTCGTCGCACGCCTTGACGTCGTTCTCGAAGTCGGCCGGGTCCAGCGACTCGCTGCCCTCGAGCTTCGCCTTTCTCGCCGCCGCCAGCCGCGACTGCTCGAACCGGGTGTACGAGCACCTGAGGAAGAGAGACGCCAGGTCCTCTTCCTTCACGTTCACCTTCTGCCTCGCCTTCAGGTAGTCGACCCGCGCTTCTCCTTCGACCACCGCGAGCTCGGCGACTTCCTTCGACAGCGCATCGGCTGCGTTCGAGACCTCGGCGTTCGCGGCCTTCAGCCGGTCTTTCGCGCGGTGAATCAGCTCGCGCGTGCGCACCACCTCGTTGTGCGACTCGTCCAGGCGGTCGACCGCCAGCGCGAGGTCGTTCTCGGCCTCGAGCAGCTCGATGCGCGCCTCGTACGGAAGCTTGTCGATGATGCTGTCGGGCACCCGGCGCACGCCACAGCCGGTCGCCAGCGCAGCGCAGAGGACGACCCCAAAGAGGCTTTTCATGGCGGAACCTTCGCGGTGAACGGGCCGAACACGGTTCGGCCATTGGCGAAATCGATGCCGTTCTCGAAGGTGATGTTCAGCTGCCCCTTCACGGTCGAGTCCGAAGCAATCTTGTCGAAGAAGGTCATCTTTCCGCGAATGAGCAGCGGGAAGACCCTGCGGCTGTCGTCGAGCACGTTGCGGCTCACGATCGAGCGCTGTCGGTTCATGTCGTCGGGCCGCATCTCGGCGAGGTCGATGGTCGCCGGGGTGATGAGCTCCTGCCCCGCTTGCGCCCAGACAATCTTCAGCGGCGTGTCCATCGCGCCCTTGTTGTTGCGTGTGAAGCGCAGCGCAATCTCGTCAGGCGACGTCGTGTCGAGAACGCAGTCGTCCCAGCCAAGGTCCATCACCACCGACAACGAGCCCTCGAGCGCGTGCTTCGCGCCCGTGCCCGGCCCGCAACCCATCGACAGCGCCCCGCAGAGCGCGATGAAGAAGGCCCCTTTCACCGGCAGGTCTTCCACTCCGGATCCACGTCGGGGCCGGCGATCGAGCCCGAGTCCTTGATGACCGAGAGCTCGCGCTTGGCGCCTTCCAGATCTCCGAAGCGGCACTTCAACGCCCCGAGGTTCGCGCGCGCCTTTTCGTACGTCGGGTCCGATTCCAGCGCCCGGCCGTACTCCGCCCGCGCGCTCATCGCATCGCCCTGCAGCAGGTACGAGTAGCCCAGCGCCGAGTGCGCCGTCGCCCGGTTGTCTTCCAGCTCGATCGCCCGGTTCAAGGCCAGCTGCGCGTCGTTGACCTTCAACGCGCCCAGGTACTGCAGGCCCAGCTGCTCGAAGTCCGCCGCGTTCTGCGTCGTCTCGGCCTTCTTCGCGAGCTCGTCGACGTTGATCGGACGTTCAGCACCCGGCCCACGCAGCGGCGACGCCGCGTCGTCGACCTTCTTCCGGCAACCCACCACCGCGAAGCTGAAGACTTCCAGCTGCTCGGCCCGCGCGAGACAAGCGTCGAAGGCGCCATTGGCCTGGTCCTTCAGCGGCTGCGACTGTTCCTTCACGGCCGCGCGGAACTGCTCGACCTCGGCGGGCTTCAACCCCGCCGGAACCGCAGTCGCCTCGACCACGTCGGCGATGTGCTGCAGGCCGTTGCCGATGCGCCACAACGACGCCACCGCCCACTCGGCCGAGCCCATCGACGCCGACTGGTTGTAGATGCCCTGCAGTTGCTGCAGCGCCGCCACCTTCTCGTCGACCTTGTCCGCGGGAATCGCCTTGTACTGCTTGTAGAGAATCTCGCCGAGGTACCAGAGCGCCTTTGCCGTGTCCTCGCCCGCCGAGTTCGGCGCGTTCGTCACGTGCGTCAGCAACGCAATCAGCGGCTCGGGCTTCTCGTTCGTCGACGCCATCACCTCGGCCACGATCGCCGCCGCCTGCGGGTTCACCTTGTCGAGCTTCAACACCTGCTCGGCCGTCGAGCGCGCCTTTGCTGGCTGCTTCATCTTCATCTGCGCCTGCGCAATCAACACCAGCACCTCGGCCTTGCGCGAGCCGGCCTGTTCCGCCGCCTGCTCGAACGCCTTCACCGCGCCCGGGTAGTCGCCCAGCGCCATCTTCAGGCGCGCCGACGCGATGAAGCTGTCGAGGCCCGTCGAGTCGCCCTGGAACTTCTGGCCCACCTGCTCGTAGTAGCCCGCCGCTTCCGCGTAACGGCCACCTTCTGCCGCGTGTCGGCCGAGCGTCAGGATGACGTCCGACAGGTACGACGACTTCGGGTAATCGGTGATGAAGCGCTGGCCGATTTGGGTTTCCTTCCGGCTGTCACGCTTCTCTCGCGCCGCCGTGAAGGCCGCGTACAGCGCCTTCTCGCCGATTTCCTGACCCTTGTTCTCGTCGGCCACCTTCAGCAGGCCTTCGATGACGTCGCCCGTCTCTTCAGTCGACTTCAGGGCGAGCTCGCCCAACGCCTCGCTCTTGCTCTCGGTGAGAATCTTCTTCACGTCAGCGAGAAAGGCCGCGGGCAGCTTCGAGGCGAGAAACGCCTTGCCCGTCGCCTCGATGCCCTTGAAGTCGTTGATCTGCCGCAAGCTGTCGAGCGCCAGGTTGCCTGCCACGGTCGCGTCCTTGTGGTCCGAGTGGGCGATGGCGAAGCTCTGAAAGAGCTCGGCTGCTTTCTTGTAGTCGCCGTCTTCATAGAAGGCGCGCGCGATGTTGAACTTCACCTCGAGCACGTGCTCGGTGGTCGGGTAGCGGCTCACGTACTGCGCGCCCTGAAGCTTCAGCGCCTGCCGCGCATCGGCGACCTCGAACGCATTCAGCCTCTCGACTTCACCAGGCCGCAGCGACGAGAAGTGCGAGAGCAGCGCGCCGTACATCGCCTCCTCGTGCGACTTCACGTTGTTCACCGTCTTCTCGCTCACCGCGTTCGAGACCGCCGAAACCGCAGCGAGCTTCGTGTCTTTCAGCGGCGTGGCGGGCTTCGGTGCCGCGGCTGCTGCCGTGGCCGGGTCCTTCTTGTCTTTCGCGAGGTCGAGCTTCGTCGGGTCTTCCGCGCCCGGCTTCTCGCCTGCCTTCGGCGCCACCTTGCCGCCATCGAGGTACAGCGCGAGCTCTTCGAACTGCCGCGCCGCCTGGGGGAACTGGCGCGCCGCGAAGAGCGCGTCGGCCCGGTTCTGCATCATCTGCGTCGCGTACTGCTTCGGGCGGAACAACGACAGGTACCTTTCGTAGGCGGCCGCCGCCTCGAGGTAGAGAAGCTTGTCGTCCTTCTTCTGCGCCTGAACGTGAATCGTGGTCGACAGGTCGCGCGCCATTTCCTCGAGCTCGAGCAGGGTCTTCTTCCGCGACGTCTCGTCCTTGCTCGGGTCCGTCTTCACTCCGACGGCCGCTCGCACCAGAAACGCCACGTCTTCGGGCCGGGGGTTCACCTTGTTCTTCGCCGCCTTCAGCGAGTCGTAGATTTTCTGGGCCCGCTCGACCTCGAGCTCGGGGTCGGGCTGCACTTCCATCAGCTTCCGCAGCGCCGGAATCGCGTACTCGAACTGCTGCTTGATGAAGTAGCGGTTGCCGAGCTTGTCGAGCGCCAGCGAGTAGGTGGCGCGCGACTCCGACAGCTTCTCGAAGTACTGCAGCGCGCCCTTCGCCGGCCGCGACTCGGTGTAGCTGTAGACGAGGTCCAGCAGCGCCTCGCGCTTCACGTTGAGGCTCTTCGCCTGGTCCGTGCCCGGAATCGGGGCGCTCGCTGCCGCAGCTTCGAAGAAGGTCACCGCGTCCGCGTGCTTGCTCTCGTTGATGCGGATCCACCCCATCTTGTAGCGGGCCAGGTCGTGAACGGGCGACGCCGGCGCATCCAGAATCGCGCGGTAGTGCTCTTCGGCCTGCTTCAGCTCGGTCTTGTCGAAGTAGTAGTCGCCAAGAATCTGTTCGGCATCGAGGCGCAGCGGCGAGCTCGGGTACTTCTTGATCAGGTCGCCCAGCGTCTTCAGCAGCTGGTCGAACTCGCCCATCTCGCGCTGCTCGTGCGCCAGGTAGAAGGTGACCTTGTCGCCGTCCTTGAAGTCCGGGTTCTCGCGAAGGATCCGGTTGTAGATCTGCATCGCCTTCTGCTTCAGCAGCTTCGTCTCGGGTGACACCATCGCGCCCTTCTGACCCTCGGGCCGCGTCTCGGCCTGCAGGTAGTACACGTAGCGGCTCTTCTCGACGTACAGCTCGGCCTGGCGGAACTGCAGGTCAGGCAGGTAGGGCGCGTTGCGGCTCTTCGCGATCAGCTTGTCCGTTTCGCCGATGCTGCGGTCGACCTTGAAGATGTCGCGGCGCAGCTTGTCGATCAGCTCGCCCTTTTCCTTCTGCTTCGAGACGATCGGGTTCTCGAGCTTGCTGTTCGGGCCGCCCATGCCGGGGATGTTCGGGAGTTTCGGCGACGCCGACAACGAAAGGCCCACCAACAACAGAAGCCCGTTCATTGCGCGGTCTCCTCGATGCATCGGGACTTCAGCGAAAACCGATAGTCGCGCAGCTCGTCATTCCAATACTCGTTCACGAAGCGGTAGCTGACCTGCTTGCCTTCGAGCCTCGGCTCTTCCACCAGCGCGACCAGCTTGCTCCCCTTCTTCACGCGCTCGTACAGCTTCAGGCCGACCTCGTATTCCATCAGCCGCACCTGCTCTGAGGCGCGCAGCAGCTTATCGGCCTCGGCCCGCACCGAGTTCTTGAGCCGTTCGTCGTAGACGCGGGTGCCTTCCGCGCGCGCCAGGTCATACAGGCGGGTCATGTACGAGAACATCCGTTCGCCGAAGGTGCCGGCGTAGCGGCCCAGCTGCTCGCCTTCGAACTCCAGGGACTCGAGGAACTTTCGCGCCCGCTTGGTCGAGCCGTGGCTGCTCGCCGCACGCAACAGGCGTGGGTCTCGCGTCAGGTCTTCGCGTTCACGAATCGCTTCGATCGAGTCCGCGAATCGGCGGGTCAGCTCTTTCGCCGCGCGCTTCGCCGGCAGGTAGTGGCACAGATCGCGGTAGATGAAAGCCCGAAGCAGGTACTTGTCGGGCAGAAACTCATCGCGAAAAGACGGAGCGTCGAGCGTGGTGAGAATGCCCATCGCCGCGTGAATCTGGCCCAGGTTGTAGCGGGTCCACGCCTCTTCCAGGTACAGCGTCGCGCGGCCCGGGTCGAGCGCCGGCAGCTTCACCAGGTTGTAGGCCTCGAACGCGCCGTTGTAGTCCTTGAGCTCGTAGCGAAGCCGCGCCACCGCCAGAATCGCGTCATTGCGCGCGTCCTGCGTCAGCTTCTCGTCCTTCGCCAACTCGAGAAAGTCGTCGATGACTTCCTTCGGCACGTCGCGCTTCAGCGTCTTGAGCCGCGTCACCAGCAACGCGAACTTCGCCCGCGACGCCTCGGCGCCCGCTTCGGGGAGCTTCGAGAAGTGCGTGTTCGCCCAGCGCTCGTTGCCGACGCGAAGGTCGACCAGGCCCTGCTGGTAGTGCGCGTAGCCGCTGATGTCCTCGGGCAGGAAGCCCAGGTCGAGCGCGCCGAACACCTGCTCGTCGATGAGGACCTCGTCATGCGGCAAGTCCGTCAGCTCCTGCAGTGTCGCCAGCGCCTTCGGCAACACCTGCGGGTTCGTGCGTTCCCGGGCGATGCGCGCCAGGTAGACGGCGCCAGCGTGGCGCAGGCCGAGCTCGATCAAGCTGCGCGCGAGGAAGAACTGCGCCCACGCATAGTTCTCGTCCGTCGCCGCTACGTTCTCGGTGAAGGTGAACAGCTTTGCTGCCGCCGACTTCGGGTTACCGCCAAAGTAGTCGTTGAGCGCGTCGTCGAAGAACTTCAAGTCCATCTTCTGCGGCGTCGCCGTCACCACCTCGGCCCGGGTCTCTGCCTTTGCTTCAGCTGGAGCCGCCGCAGGCTTCGCTTCCGGGGCCGCTTCCTTCTGCTTGGGGGCTGCCGCTTCACCCGTCACCGGATCCACGGGCGCCTTCTTCTCGCCCTGGCCGAAAGCGCCAGCCGCAGCCAGCACCGCCGTCATCCACACCAGTCTCTTCATTATTCAGTGCCGCCGAAGTTCAGCGCCAACATCAGCTGAATGGTGATCACCTGCGAAATCTTCGCCTTGCCGACGATGCCGAAGACGATCGCGTCCGACACATCCAGCCGGTAGCTCACGTACCGGTTGTGGAAGAGCCGAATGCCGAAGCCCAGGTTCAGCGCGGGCGAGAACTGCGCCACCGAGAACTTGAAGAGGCTCGCTCCGAGAATGAAGTGCGCTTCGTAGTGGAGCACCCACGTGTTGAGCACCGAGCTCTTTCCGTAGAAGGGCTTCAGCAGCAGGTCAGAGCCGATGAACCACTGCACTTCCTCGAAGGCCGTCGGCGCCACCGCGAAGTCGCGCTCGAGCTGATCTCTCAACCCCGTGCTGACGTTGAAGCTGTAGGCGCCGCGCGCCACCTGCCACCCGAGGAAGTCGTTGAAGTGCACCACCGCGCCCGCGAGCGGGTAGTAGCCCTTGTAGAAGGCGTCGAGCGGCAGCGTCCCCACGCCGAGGTCGAACTCGAAATCCATCGTGTACGCGCGGTTCTGAATCGCCGACACGCTGCCAGGGTTTTCGAGCTCAGTAGATTGGGCGCGAGCAACAAGAGACGACAGCAACAGGACGACGGCCAAAACGCGTTTCAAGTGGTGTCCCCTTCGCTAGATCGCTAAGCGACAGCGGAGGCCGATGCTCGCGATGTTGCGCGCCTTAGGCAAGGAATCTTCGAGCGCGCGCGAAGAAGATTCGCCCGTCAATACCCGACCGAGTTGAAGAGGAACGGGTAGCTGATCACCACACCTGCTCCCTTCGCCGGTGGGAACTTCCACGTCTTCAGCGAAGTGAGAATGCAGGCTTCGACGGCGCTCGACTTCATCGTCGACGACTTCGTCTTCGCCGTCGTCACCGTGCCCGACGTCGAGATGTTCCACTCCAGAACAATTTTTCCCGCGAGGCCCGGCTCACGCAGCAGCGCGCGCTCGTAGCAAGCCGACACTTCGGAAAGGTGCGAGTTGATGACCTTCGCCACCGCTTCCTTGTCGATGGTGCCCTGCACGCCGATGCTGCGAACCGACGCGCGCCCCACCGTGCCTCCGACCGCGCCCTTGCCGACGTTGCCCGCGCCCAGCGCGCCGATGCCGCCGCCACCCTTGCCGCGCAGCACCTCGAGGCCCTTCGTCCCGATGCCGCCGCCGCCGCCACCGCCGATGCCGAAAGTGCCCAGGCCCGCGTTGGCGATCGGCGCTTTGCCGATCAGGTCAGACATCTTGTAGTTGTTCTTCGCGTTCTTGCTGCCCGGCCCGTTGCCCAGCTTGTCGACCGCGGCGAGCAGGTCCTTCATCGCAGGGCCAGCGGCCGACAGCTTCTCGAGCGCCTTGATCTTCGGCGGCTCGGCGAGCGGCGGCGGCTTGGCGACAGGTTTCTCGACCTTGGCGACTTCCACCGCTTTCTTCTTCGCTTCCGGTTCCTTCTTCTTGATCGCCTCGAGCTTCTTCTTCGCTTCTTCCTTCTTCTTCGGCTCGGGAGCCAGCAGCCGCACCGCCACCGGCGGCACGTTCTTGTTCACGAAGTCGGGCATCTCGTCCGACGGCGCGAAGCTGACGAAAGCGCCGAAGAGCCCGAAGAACAGCGCATTGAGGCCCAGCGCGAGGAAAGGCAGGTTCTTGAGCGGGTTCGACCACGGGCGCGGCAGCGGCGGCTGCACGTACGCGACGAGAGAGATGTCGCCTTCGCCCGAGAAACGAACCGCCTGACCATTCGCAAGCCCGATGAACTTGCGCTGCCCGACCGCTTCCAGCTGGTCCGACGTGAGCGGGTAGAAGTTGCCGTCGTCGCCGCGGCGTTCGACCGCCGCCCCTGGAGGCACGAACACGCGGTAGCCGCCGCCCTTTTTGTCGGCGAGCACCATCTGCGGCTGCGAAAGCCGGAAGCCCCACAGGGGCATCGGCGCGCGATCGTCGAGCCCACCGATGACGGGCTTCTTCGCTGGAATCGCCGCGAACGAGCGCGCGTGCTGCCGCAGCTCACCCCAGTACAGCTCGAAGAACAGCCGCGGAGCGCCCTTGCCATCTTTCGCCGCCGGAATCGAAGGCAGCGACCGCTTGCGCGACTTCGCGACTGCCACCGGAACTTCAGGAGCGGTGACCGCCGGAGCGGGCTGGTTCTTTCGCAGCGCCGCGCCCGCCGGTGCCACGGGAGGAAGCGACGGCCTCGACTGCGCGGCCTGGCGAGGAGCAGGCGGCGCAACCGGTGCTGCGCGCGGCGGCTCGGGCGCCGACATCGGCGGAGGTGGAGGTGGCCGCAGGTTCAGCTGCGGCGCCCGCGTCGTCGGGCCTGGATCCAGGGCGTCGCCGAGCATCACGCTCTCGGTCATCGTCTCGTCTTCGACGTCGAAGGGGGCCGACGACATGCCCCGCAGGTTCATCGCTTTCTGCACGGGCACCGTGGTCTCGAGCAGCGGCGACGCCGGGGCAGGGTTGCGGTTCCGCGTCGACACCACCGTCGCAGGCACCTTCGGTGCGAGCGCAGCAGGCAGCGGAGGCTTCGCCGCGGCAGGCGCGGGCGGGCGGGGCGGCGCGGCTTGCGCAGGAGCTACGCCACCGAAGAGCGCGGCGAGCTCGGGCGGCGGCGCCTGCCTGGTCGGGGCCTTCTGCGCGAGCACTCGAATCTTCAGCGAGAACGGGCCGATCGCGACTTCGTCGACCGGACGCACTTCACACGCCGTCACGCGGTGCCCGTTCACGAAGACGCCCAGCACGCTTCCCTGGTCCTGCACTGCCGCTTTTCCGTTCTGGAAGTAGAGCGTCGCGTGCGCTTCACCTACCGATGGGTCGTCGAGCTTGAGGTCCGAGTACGCGCCCGAGCCGAGCGTGTACTGACCCGGCACGAAGACTTCCGTGCCGACCAGCAGCCCGTCTCGCAGGATCACGACCTGGAGCACCGTGGGTTGTGCGCTCACTTCAAGTGACTCCGAGACAGAGGGAGGACTTCGATTTCAAAGTCCGTCGTACAGCGAGCCCACGATCTCATCGCGAAAGCTCTCGCGCTTCTTGACCATCGAGCGGGTCTTCAGTTCTTTGCGGTCGTACAGGTACACGGCGCCCGACTTGTTCGTCTGGCCCTGGATCAAGCGATCATCGAAATCGATTCGCGTCGGCCCACGCGTCGGCGCCGAGCCGCCACCCGAGTCGGCCATTGGCTCGACTGCGCCCGCAGGAGGCCGGCTGTTCAAGTTCACCGCCGGCGCTTCCTTCTTCGCTGCCGCTGCAGGTGCCGCCGCTTTGGGCGCCTTCTTCTTCGGAGCAGCCATCGCGGTGCCCGTCATCAGCAGCGCCGCGATTAACAAGAGTGACGTGCGCATTCGGACCCGAAGACTAAAACGAACCCGCGTCCCGCGCGTCAACAAATCCACTTGACGCCTGCGCTGCGCACGCACATCTGCGCAGGATCCACGACGCTTTGAATGAAGTCGCATCGTGCTGCCGACACCGCGTCTTCGATGCCGGTTCCGCCCCGCGCGTGCTACTTCGCTGCGCGTGCGCCACGTCCTCGTCGTCGCCGCCTCTCTGCTTCTATTTGCGTGTCCTTCTTCTTCTTCGGTTTCTTCAGCGCCCGATGCTGCAGTCGAGAAGAAGAACGATCTGCCCCGGCTTCTGGCCGTCGGCCCGCGCCTCCTCTCGAACCAGACCTCGCAGCCGCTGAGCATCTGGGGCACGAAGCTCGCCGCGGGCATGACGCTGAAGCTCACCGGCGCAGTCACCCTCGAGCTGCCGCTGACCGTGCTCGACGAGACCCACGCTTTCGCCCGCCTGCCCGCCGGCCTCGAGAGTGCCGACGGCCTCGCCGAGTCGCAGATCTCGGTGGCGCTGAACGGCGGTGAAGGCGAGGTGCCGAAGCTCACGCTGATCAACGACACCCACTTCGCCGACCTCACCGCGCTGGTCAGCTCGCCCGACGGCGCCTGGCTCTTCGCGCTCTCGACTCCCGACGATCGCGTCTACGCCTACGAAGTGAAGACGAAGCAGGTCACCCAGCTGCAGACCGCCGACGGCCCCAGCGCGATCGCGGTGTGGACGGACGGCGAAAAGAAGTCCTGGCTCGTCGTCGCCCACCGCTTTGCTCGCACGCTTCGTCTTCTACCCATCGGCGGCGGCGACCCGAGAGACCTGCCCGCGCTGTCCAGCGCCACCCGCATCGCCGTCAAGGGCGACCAGCTGTTCCTCGCCGAGCACGCCCGCGACACCGTCTCGTCTGTCTCTCTCAAGGACGGCAAAGAGCAGTGGCGCACCCCTGTCGGAGCGAACCCTGATCAGCTCGCCCTCACCGCCCAGGGCCTCGCCGTCGGCTGCTCGCAAACGGGCGACGTCGAATGGCTCGACCCCGCTACCGGCGCGTCGAAAGGGGTGGGCGCTCCCGGCCCGGGCGCCTCCATCGTCGGCGGCACCACCGCGGCCTTCTCTCAGTACGTGATGAACGGCTCGGCTCCGCGCGCGCTCGCCTTCAGCGCGAAGCAAAACCGCCTCTTCGTCGCCTCCATCGGTCCCAACATCGGCCCCAACCCCGAGAAGATGGAAGTGAGCATGAATGGCGGCGTCTCGGTCTTCGACGGGACGAAGTTCGTGCGGCACCTGGGCTTCGGCGCTGGCGTGACGCAGGCGCTCGCGCTCGACGACGGCAAAGGCCTGCTCTATGCGGCCGATGTTGCCGTCGGGCTGCTGCGCATCATCGACGCGAAGAAGCTCGTCGGCGCCGACGCTGCCAAATCACTGATTCAAGAAGTCGCGCTGCCGCCGCCCGAGAGCTTTCCGCACTTCCGGCCCGACGCCGACTTCGCGGTGAAGAACCGCGCCGGCCTTTCCATTCATTCAGGCCCGCAGGCGCTCGCGCTCTCTTCCGACGGCAAGACGCTGTGGGTGCTCAACCGCTTCACCGGCACCGTCGCCACGCTTGACGTCACCTCCGCCGCGAAAGGCAAAGCCGAGTGGAAAGAACAACACCCGCTGGTGCCGCACATCCTCGGCCAGAAAGAAAGGCGGCTCGGCGAGGTGCTGTTCTTCGCCGACGTCGGCCGCACCGCGATGAGCTGCGACGCGTGCCACCTCGAAGGCCACACGGGCGGCGTGCTGTTCGAGAAGACGAACCCGCTGCGCGTCTACCGTTCTCCGACTGTGCGCAGCACGCGCATCACGCCGCCGTACTTCACGCCGGCGTCGACGCACAGCATGGCCGAGACGTCGAAGGTGGTCGGCGGCCGCAACCGCTTCCACAACCCCGACCCCGGCCCGATCGAGATCGAAGCGCTGACGCTCTACTCCTCTCTACTGGCGAACTTTCCCAACCCCTTCGTCGGGCCTGATGGCGCGCCAGTGGAGTCGCTGGACTTACCCGACGGGAAGATTGGCAACCCGCGCGCGGGGATGAGGCTCTTCGAAGGCCGCGCCACCTGCAGCGGCTGCCACCCCGGCCCCCACTTCACCACCGACCAGAACCTCGACACTCGGAACAAGTTCCTCGACGTCGGCACGCCCCACCTGCTGCCGCTGCGCGAGAAGCTGCAGAACCCCCACTTCTCGGGCTTCGCGCCGCCCGCGCTCGCTGGCAGCTGGGACATCTTTCCGATGCTGACCACCGGCCTTGCGGGCCTGAAGGTGAACGACGATGGCCGGGTGGTGGTTGATCAACGCTTTGCGCTGCGCCGCGCAATCGAAGGGTGGCCCGGCAAGCACGGCCACGCAGATCAACTGACCGAGCAGGAAAAGAACGACCTGCTCGCCTATGTCATGTCGCTCTGAGAGCGCTTAAGGTTCGCGGCCAATGCGTACAGCTTCGTGCTTCTTCGCCGCCGCAGTCGCCCTCAGCTGCACCGACGCAGGGCTCTACGCGACGAATGGCGACGGGCCCTCGGGTCCCGATCGGGTCGAGATCGCCGGCAGCGCGTGCGCGCCACTGGCGACGGGTGAAAACTTCCCGGTGAAAGTGCTGTTCGCGGTGCAGGGGGGCGTCGGCATCGACGTGCAGGTGAAGGGGCAGGTGGTCGACGCGATTCAGTCAGTGATGGATCGCTTCTCGTCGCCGTACATCACCTTCGGCTTCGTCGCCTACCACTCGGTGGCCAGCGGCTTTCAGGGCAAGTTCGTCGACGCGACGCAGATGTCGACGAGCATCGCGAAGTACGCGGCCTATCAGGAGGCGGGCCCCATCTCGGTGCGATCGCCGCTGAAGCTCGCGAGCTCGCTGATTTCCGGAGACATGCAGACGGGCTGCCGCGGCCAGGTCGCGCGCGCGCGGTACCTCGTCATTCTGCTGATCGCGAACCCCGACGATTCCTGCAACAACCCCGTCTACAACGCCGGCATCGACCTCGCGTGCGCGGCGTACATGGATGCGCCGCGCTGCACGTCGTGCGAGCTCGGCCGCGTCACCGAAGAACTGAAGGCGCTGGCGACGAAGTACAGCGCGGGCGAAGTCTCGGTGCAGCCCGTCTACGTGCGCACCACCCCCGACGACCTCGCCCGCTTCCAGGCCGCTGCCATCGCGCGGGCCGGCGGCACTGAGCTCATCGAAACGGATCCAGGTGGCGTGAAGGGCGCCCTCAACTCGATCAACTACGCCTCGCTGCAGCGCTCGCTGAAGCTCAAGCGGCTGATCGCCTTCAACCGCAACGCGATTTCACGCGACGGGGTGATGTACGTCGACAGCGACGGCGACGGCATCAGCGACGAAGACGAAGAGTTCGTCGTCGGCACCGACAAGCTGCAGCCCGACACCGACAACGACGGCCTGATGGACGGCGTCGAACTGAAGATGGGCCTCGACCCGCTGACCATCAACGTCGTCAACAGCTGCAACCCGACCTCGGACATCGACGGCGATCGCCTCAACGACTGCGAAGAGCGCGTGCTCGGCACCGACGGCTGCATCACCGACACCGACGGCGACGGCCTGCCCGACCTCGTCGAAGTCCTCGGGGGCTCGAACCCGCTGCTGCCCGAAGACCTGAACGACGACGATCGCGACGGCCTCACCAACATCGCTGAAGTCATCGCCCACAGCGATCCGAGATCCGCAGACCTCGGCTACCAGGTCGAGCGCGGCTACGGCTACGCGGTGAAAGATGCCGACCCGACCATCGACGGCCGGGCCTGCTACGACCTCAAGGCTTACAACATCACCCTGATGCCCACGCTCGCCCGGCCCAACCCGCCGTACGGCACCATTCTCAAGGGCACCAACGACATCTACCTCTACTTCCAGGTCGGCCGGGACAACGACCCCCGCGGCACCGGCATCGGCTCGCTGTTCGTCGAGCGGGTTCAGTTCCTCCCGCCCAACCGGAAGAAGATTGGCGCCAACTTCCTCAAGGGCGCGATCGAAGTGACGCCCGACCAGTTCGTTCTCGGCAACTGAAGTTGATCCCTTCGACGGGCTGAGGACAGGCGGGGGATCCACCCCTCAGATCCGCTGGGGACTTCACTCCACACCCCCCACCTCTTTCGGGCTGGCTCCATCAACAACCCCTCGAATCAACAGGGGCTTCGAAGCGAAAACCGAGTGGTCTGCAGCTTGCTTAAGCGTCCGTCGGGCAGTTCCTCAAAGGAGAAGCGCATGAACCTCAAGACGAAGCATGGATGGATGGTGGCGGTGGTGGCGCTCGGGTTTGCAACGCCGGCGTTCGCGCAGCTCAACAACGGCACCAACCCTGAGTGCCTCGGCTCGGACTGTGGCACCCCGAAGGAAGAAGGCGGCGGCTGCGGTTGCGGCTGCGGCTGCTCCGTCTGGGTGGCGTACACGGACGACGGCAAG